>CALNZT010000019.1:0-58028 GCA_942491245.1 uncultured Pseudomonadota bacterium | reverse complement strand
CGCCCGGCAGCCTCAAGCTGCTGCAGGAGCCCTTGAGTCAATTCAAGGCGGTACTGGACCAGACCATCAGCGCCTGCGTCGATCTGCCAGCACGCGGCGAATTTGCCCGGCTCACGCACCAGCTCGACAGCTTTCGCCAGCTTGCCGTGCAGCTGGCGCGGCTGTCCGAGGTGCTCCTGCCGCTGGCTGAGCGGAGTCGTGATCTGAGCAACTGCTCGGACCGCGCCGAGCTGCTGCAGGATGGTCTGGCCGGCTTCCTCGCTGGCCAGGACCAGCACGTGCGCTGGTTCAGCAGCCGGCGCGGACGCTTCACCCTGAACCTGACCCCGCTGGATGTTGCGACACCATTGAAGGCGCTGCGCGAGAGCCATCCCGCCACCTGGATCATGACCTCAGCGACGCTGGCCGTGGCCAAACGATTCGACCACTTCACCCGCCGCCTGGGCCTGGAAGAGGCGCGCACTCTGGTCGTCGACAGTCCCTTCGATTACGCCACGCAGACCCGCTTGTGGGTCCCCGAAGGTCTGCCGGAGCCCAACCATCCGAACCATACCGAGGCCTTGCTGGAAGCGACCTTGCCGGTGCTGCGTGCCAACGGCGGTCGCGCCTTCCTGCTGTTCACCTCGCATCGGGCCCTGAATCGCGCGGCCGACTGGATGCGCGCCAATAGCGACTTCAACCTGCTGGTTCAGGAAGAAGCACCGCGCCCGGTGCTGCTGGAGCGTTTCATCAGCACACCACGCAGCGTGCTCCTGGGTGCGGCCAGCTTCTGGGAGGGCG
Source organism: uncultured Pseudomonadota bacterium (assembly GCA_942491245.1). Classification (GTDB taxonomy): domain Bacteria; phylum Pseudomonadota; class Gammaproteobacteria; order Xanthomonadales; family Wenzhouxiangellaceae; genus Wenzhouxiangella. The sequence continues at coordinate 57,248 of CALNZT010000019.1, read as the reverse complement.
TTGACGTGCCGGGTCGCGATCTGACCCTGGTCGTGATCGACAAGCTGCCCTTCGCCGCGCCGGACGATCCCGTACTCGAAGCCACCCTGAAGGCCGTTCGCGAGGCCGGCGAGAACCCATTCACCCAGGTCCAGCTGCCGCAGGCCGTGCTGTCCCTGAAACAGGGCGCCGGCCGCCTGATCCGCCAGAGCGAGGACTTCGGCGTCCTCATCCTCGGCGACCCCCGCCTGATCACCCGCCCTTACGGCAGGCTTTTCTTAAGCAGCCTACCGAAGATGACCCGCGTAAAGACCGGCAACGAGGCCGCCCGCTTCCTGCGCGATCGATTGCTGGTCACCCAGAACTGAGCGACATCAGCAGCCCGACACCTACCGCCGTAACAGACGGCCCCGAATCGCGATCAACGCCACGAGCCCCAGCGCGAACAAGACATCGGGGGCCTGCGGCGTGGCATCCATGCCCGCCAGGAGAACACCCTCCGTCTGCCAATCCGGGGCGTTACTGATCGCACTCAACTCGAAGCGATCCCTAAAGAGCTGGAAGCTGTTTTCGCAGGTCAGCGGCTGCTGGGCGCAGAGTTTGATGAACGGCAGCGACGTTCCATCCGTAAACTGGAAATCACGAATCACCAGGCCGCCAGCACCGTTCGGGACGTAAATCGAGGAGCGGATCGACTGCTCCTCATAGCCATACTGGATTTCCAGATCGCCTGTCATCACATCGTTGATCAGGGTGATGTCATCGGCACTCAGCCCGCCGAGAAAGACAATGGTATTGCCGCCAACCGCATCGTCCAGAATCTCGGTTCGCGGCGTTTCGCCCGGGGCCGGGTCGTCCTGAAAATTGAATAGATACACATCCTTGCCGGGCCCGCCTTCGAGCGTGTCCGCGCCACGATCCCCCTGGAGAAAATCATCGCCCGCGCCGCCGGTCAGATGGTCGTCGCCATCGCCGCCCCTCAGCACATCGACACCATCGCCGCCGTCCAACGCGTCATTTCCATCCCCCCCGGCCAGGAGGTCCTCGTCAAGTCCACCGCTCAAAACGTCTGCACCCGGACCGCCGAAGATGCGATCGTCTCCGTCCTGGCCATTGAGCGCGTCGATACCCGGCCCACCGTCCAAGAAGTCATTGCCCGGCCCGCCATCGGCCTGATCATCGCCCGCATCCATCAGGGCAGCATCGTCACCCGCAAGCAAATCGATGGTCTCGTTGGTGTCGTCGCCCTCATACCAGTCATTGAAGGCCGTGATGTCATTGGTGCTACCGCGATTGACTTTGACGGCCGTGGCTAGTGGGCCATGCGGTTAATTAGGAAACGTTCAGAGCCACTGTGCTGGCGCGAATCAAGGCGCGTTCCGCCGGGAATGGCAGCGTCCTTGCCAAGGAACGCAACGCCGAGTCGCGCCAGCACAGTGGCTCCCGAAGGGCCGCCGCACAATCACCGTGGGCTGCGTTCCGCTCGCTTGAATTGGCGACGGCCAGTCCTGCACTCGCGCGCCTTGCCAACGACGATTGTGCGACGGCTGAACGTTACCTTATTATCCGCATGGCCCATTAGGTCATTGAAGCTGAATACCCGTCCGTCCGCGAACGCGAGTTCCTCGATGATCGCTGCTGCCGGCACCGCCGGTGATCAACAAGGCATCGTTAGGCGAGTAGGCCACCAGCGCATCGCCGGACTGGCTCGTAATCGTGATCCGGTTGGGGTAAACAAACTCGGTGAACTCAATCCGGTCCATTCCCGAGCTGTCCGAAATCACATCCGGTGAGTCAATGGGCGAGCTGTTGATGATGGCCAGATACACGTCATCCCCATCACCGCCGTCGAGTTGATCCAGACCGGCACCGCCTTCGAGCACGTCGTTGCCGGCCTCTCCGAATAGCTGGGATCGTCGCCCTCACCGCCCGACAGGCGATCGTTTTCCGTGCCGCCCAGCAGCGTATCCGCCCCTGGGCCGCCGAGCAGCACATCATCGTCGCCACCCCCGGTGAGCGTGTCATTGCCCTCGCCGCCGTCGATCGTGTCATTGCCGGCACCGCCCTCGAGCACCAGATCATCGCCGGCGCCCCCGGAGAGGTAGTCATCGCCATCGAGTCCATAGAGCTCGTCGACGCCGCCCTCCCCGAACAAGCGGTCGTTACCGATGCCAGCACTCGAGTCATCGCCAAAGAGCATGTCGTTGCCGGGGCCGCCATACAGCTCGTCATCCCCGTCGTTGCCGAAAATCTCGTCTGCGCCGTCACCGCCGAACAGCTGGTCGTTGCCCGCCATCGCGCCCATTGGCAGAGGAACCGCATCGTCACCGTAGATCAGGTCATCGCCTTCATCACCATGAACGACATCGGAATCGGCACCGCCGGCCAGCCAGTCATCGCCTGGTCCGCCGAAGATCGTGTCGCTGTCGCTGGCCGCAGTTTACTGCTGCACGCGCTCGCTCGTATTGATCGCCGTCCCGGTCAGCACGAAATCGCCGGCGAGCACCGAGGTCGAGAAATCGAGGTAATTCCGGTGTAACCAGGGCCGAGGCAATGCTGCTGGTCTGCCAGGCACTGCCCGTCCACTGATGCTCGAACGACGTTGCATCCGGGCCCGTGATCGGCGAGGTATTGACGCGAAAGTCATAGTGCCCATCGCCCAGGACCACATCGAAGCCGCCGCCGGCAAAGACGACATCCGCGCCTTCGCCCGCCGAAATAAAATCCTCGCGAATGCTGCCGAAGACCACATCGTCGCCTTCGTCGGCCACCAACCAGTCACCCTGCTCGGCCAGGCTGGCCGCGTTGATGTCGTCGCCGGGCTCGCCGGCATAGAGAAAATCGTCACCCACGCCGGTCCAGATCAGATCGACATCGCTACCCCCCGAGACCATATCGGCATCGCTGAGGCCGTTGGCTGCGTTGTCAGAACCGATGCCGGCCCGAATATAGTCCCGCCCAGCCTGCCCCATCACCATATCGCGCCCGAATCCCGTCAGCGCTCGATCGGCCAGGCCATTGGGGCCACTGGGCCCGAGAAAGACCAGATCGTCACCCCCACCGGACTGCACCAGGTCGTATTGCAGGCCGGCTTCGAACAAGACCGTTTCGTTCGGACCGCCGAAATACTGATCACGACGCCCGGCCGGCGTCAGATCCGACGGCGCAGCACTGTCGATCGGCGGCAGGGGGTTGGCGGCCCCCTCCAGGGTGATCCCAAGGTCGCCATCGGCGAACTGTTCGATGATCAGCTCCGCGCTGTCATCGTCCAGATCAATCACGCGCAGCTGGTCGCTACCCATCATTTCCAGCAACTGATACCGGAACCGCCCGTCCACGCTCTGCCAGATATCGCTCGCGAGACGCTCGCCACCGTCTAGCAGCGCCCCATTCAGCTGGACCGTGCCCTGACCATCCGAATCGAAGATGCGGTCGCGGCCTTCGGAAATAGTGTAGCTGTCGACCCCCGAGCCGCCGGACAGAAAGTCATCGCCCTCGCTGCCATCAAGCGTATCGTCGCCACCAGCGCCATAGAGACTGTCATCAGCATCACCGCCCGTAAACCCATCCGGGGCCGCGCTGCCAAAGGTGATCTCGCGAAAGCTGGAAAACGGCAGGGCGTTGTTGTCAACCTGGTAGACCAGGCCAGAGTCCAGATCGGTGAAGATGAAGGCATCCTCGAATGCATCCGAGGTGATGTTCGGCAGCTCGACAAGCTGACTTTCGACCAACAGCCGAGCCTCGGTCATGCGGCCGCGATCCCTCCAGTACTGATCGGAGTCATTGATATTGACGCTGACACCATTGTCGACCTTGAACGGCGACAAGCCCTGCAGGGCTTTACGCGCCAGGCCGTCGCCGGCCTGGGCATCGCGAATGAGCGCATCAACAGGATGCAGGGAGCGGGAGTCGAGCTGCGGAGCACCGGGCGAACCAAACAGAGCCCGACCCTGCTGGGCAAAGTTGGTGGAAAACTCCAGCGACAGACCCTGGTTGAGACGACGGCAGAGCTCAGACTGATTGACAACGCCCCCGGCACCGCTCTTCATAGGTTCAGCGTATCCACGCCACCAGAGCAGCACTGGCAGAAGGCTGCTTCAGCGGCCTGATCACGCACTGCATTCGCCACCGAGCCCTGCAACGCCCGGACAGGCAGACAGACCTCGAAGAAGGTTCGACCGTCTTCAAGCAATGAGCCCAGCTCCTCGGCCGAGAGCAGTTCGGATGCCCCTTGCAGGCCCGCGGAAAGTACGCCGTTGGTGTAGGAGTAGTTGGCGTAGAGCACGTTGCGCCAGTCGTCCAGCGTGTCGGCGATGTCGGGATTCGCTGTCGAGATGAGGCGGCCAGTTTCGTCGACGGCACCATCAACGACATCGGGCTGATCGAAAGAAGAAAAGAGTAGGACGCCGACCAGGCGGCGCTCTGGCCGTTTATCACTGGAGTTACGGTGTCTGGAGTAATGCGGTCAAATAGAACTTGCTGATTTCATCAGCATCAAAATTGGCAACATCTTGTATGGGAGAAAGTAGCCAACTCTGCTCACCTGATAACGCAGTGTAAAGTCGACCGCGCTAGCGCATTGGAAGCCTCCTGAATCTCCGACAATGCGCCCGAGGGTTGGAAAACTCCAAAACGTTGCCCCCAATGCAGGATTCCTTGGTTTTCGGTGTATTCTCTAATCAGAAAAGAAAATGCCCCTTCTCCGGCGTTGACTTTGGATGCGCCGTCAAACCACAGGCGGACCGGCGCAAACCAAGGGGGTCATCATCAGGCGCACCCGACCCCGGTGTCGTCGGAGAGGATTTCTGCAACCTCTGAATAGTAATTCACGGGTGAGTGCCGGGCAGACCTTCCGCGTCAGGACCGAGGTTGTAGGCATCGGTGATCTGCTGTTGTTCTGCAGAAGAAAAGGTGTACGTTGTCATTGCCTTACTCCAGTTCGTAGTTGGCGCGTATTCCCCTATTTTTCATTTCATTGAAGTCATGCTTGATCAAGTAGTAGAGCTCGCTAAATCGGCGAAGGTTGTGATCGCTAAAAGGAGCCCAGCGAATTCGAACAGAACCATCCCATACCCAGAAGCCATTACATTGCAGAGACTCGTCGTTGAATTCCGACGGAGCGAAAAATCTGAAAGGATCACCTTCTCCCGCCCAGAGACAAGCTAAGTAAACAAAGCGCCCAGGGATTTTCGAACTCACTTTTGACAACGGCATACAGAAAATGGTAGAGCGACGAAAGAAGCTTTAGATCAAGTTCCTCGATATCGCCGATAAAGAGGTCGACGAGGGTATGGGCTCGGACAGCAGTTCAGATGACTGTGAATCGACAAGAGATCGAAGGCCAATCTGGGCACCTTCTGGCTCATTTTACCACTGGGCGCGCGGAAGAGGCCAGATTGTCGATTGCCCATCAACAAAATTGAACTGAAGTGACAGGGTAAGAGAAAAACTCTCTTCAATGACCTCACCGCTCGGTGCGATCGCTGCACTCCACCGACCTCTCGGACGCGCGGTACAGGGATACTCCAGAATCCTTCCCGCAAACCGCGTCGGATCATCTGATCCACGCTCAGGTTTTTCCAGTCACATTCACTGGTATCCGAATCCGCTCGCTGCCGCCGGTCCGGCGAATCCCGTCATCGGGATAACGCGGCGGCTCGCCGCATCGATCAGATCACCGACACCCTCCCGAAAGGCCTCCGCCCGCTCGCGGTCCTCGCCTTCGTACGGGCCCTGCAACAGCAACAGGACGACAAACCCCAGCACCCAACAGACCAATGATCAGAGCGATCGCTTTAGCACTGAGGGTTCATTGAACTATTCCTTGCAAATCTTGCCTTGCGCCAAACAGGGCTTTAACTGTAGATGAGCACTTAAGATCGGTCAATGAGCAGACCATAGGGACAGTTCGACAAGCTGGCTTTTGATCAACAGCCGAGCCTCGGTCATGCGGCCGCGATCGCTCCAAGTAATGATCAGAGGCATTCAGATTGACAGTCATGCCTTTGTCGACCTTGAACGGCGACAAACCCTGCAGGGCTTTGCGCGCCAGGCCGGCGCCCTCCTGGGCATCGCGAACGAGCGCGTCGTCTGGAAAGTGGGTGCCAGGGTGACCCGTCTTACTGCATTTCGCACAGGAGTCGATCATGCACGCCAACAAACGCAGACAGGAAAACCTTGTTTCGTAGATCGGTCGCCCATGCTCTTGGCCGGACCAGCTAGAATCCAATCATGAATTCTTTGGCCATCGAATCCTCAACCGAGAGCTGCTCGGTTGCCCTGCAGGCGGGCGAACAGGTGCTGGAGCGCTGGGTCGTGCAGACCCAGGGCCATGCGAAGACCATCCTGCCCTGGGCCGGCGAGCTGTTGGCCGAAGCGGGGCTGAGCTACGCGCAGCTGGATCGCCTGGTCGTCAGCCGCGGACCCGGGGGCTTTACCAGCCTGCGCATCGGGCTGGCAATCGTGCAGGGCCAGGCCCTGGCCCATGATCTGCCGGTCCATGCGGTCTCCAGCCTGGAGACGCTCGCCGAGACTGTTGATCCGGAAAAGACGCATCCCCGCATGCTGGCCCTGTTTGACGCCCGCATGGGCGAGGTCTATGCCGCCTGGTATGAGCAGTCGGGTGCAGGACGAACACGGATCGGGGATGAACTGCTCTGCGCACCGGAGGCCCTGCAAGCGCCGGATGATCAGCCCTGGTTTGCGATCGGTCCTGGCGTGACGACATTCCGTGACACGCTGCGTTCCAGCCTTGGCGCAGCGTTGCTTTTGCCGAAGTCCGACTGCGACACGGTCTGGCCCATGGCCAGCGCGCTGCTTCGGCTGGCCGATGCAGTGCCCGCCGTCGGCGGGCACGAGATCACTCCGACTTATCTGCGTGATCAGGTGACCGGGTAAATCGACCCGTAATAGCTCACGTCATGAAGGAAAACGAAGGAGTAACCAAGAGTATGGAGAGAGCCCAGAAGCTGGCTTGATCTTTCTTGTGCCGCTGTGCCTGAGGTCCGTCCTGGCCTTCTCCCAAGTATCTAAGCGGGGGGGCGGTCGCTTGCCCCCAATTGTTCAGTTCGTCGCCAGCAACCGCTTGGCGCGCAACAAGCCGCCCTCGTCCAGTGTACCCAGGCCGAGGAAGGCACCCTCGTGATAAGCCCGCACAAGACCCGCTTCTCCCTTGATGCCCGGCAAGGTCTGGCCCTGCTGCAGGCGCTGTGCGAAGGCGGCGTCGAGTTGAACGGCGGGCAGATGGCGCACGGCTTGATCGGGCGGCAGCAGCCGGGCTCGAGCGGCCTCGACATCGAGATCCGAGAGCGCATCCAGCGTGATTGCATCGGCAATGTCGAAGGGAGCGCTTCTGGTCCGGCGCAGTGCGCTCAAATGAGCGCCACAACCCAATGCTTCACCCAGATCACGGACCAGGGATCGGATATAGGTGCCTTTCGAGCAAGAAACCCGGAGTTGCAGGCACGGGGACAACCAGCCGGCCAGTTCCAGTGAATGGATGACCACCGAGCGCGCAGGCCGATCGACAACCTCGCCCTGGCGCGCCAGTTCATACAAGCGCTTGCCCTGATGCTTCAGCGCCGAGAACATCGGCGGAATCTGCTCGATGGGGCCGCGAAATTGCTCAAGGACGCGCTCGATATCCTCGGGTTCAAGATCGGGCACCTGGCGGTGCTCAAGCACCTCACCCTCGGCGTCTTCGCTATCCGTGGTGATCCCGAGTGTCGCTTGCGCCTCATAGGCTTTGTCAGCATCAAGCAGAAAGCCCGACATCTTGGTCGCCTCACCGAAACACAGCACCAACAGGCCGGAGGCCATTGGATCCAGCGTGCCGGTGTGGCCCGCCTTGCGAATACCCAGAACTCGCTTGGCCCGGCCCAGGGCCGAGTTCGAGGTGATACCGGAGGGTTTGTCCAGCAGCAGAATGCCGGACGGGGCACCGGCCGCGCCGCGACCGGAGCTGGATCTGACATCACAGGAGCCTCTGATTGAGTCTGTGCGGTTGGGTAGGTGCAATGGCGGGAGCCGCCGCTTCGGTTTGGAGGAACGCAGTTTGGTGATTCCAAATAAGTGAGTCCAAACGAAGCGGAGGCCCCGCAAGGGCCCTACACGACCGCGCAGACTCACTTAGAGACTCCCTTAGACGAACGCGCTGACGCAGAGGCTGATCAAACCACCCGAGAAGACCCCGAGCGCCAGCACAGCAACGCCGTTAACGGCCAGCATCGCGCGAAAATCGACCGGCACAGCGATCTCCCTGCGCTCTTCAGGCTCATCGAAGTACATCAACTTGACGATCCGGAGATAGTAGAACGCGCCGATGACCGAGGTAATGACCGCCAGCACCGCCAGCCAGACGAAGTCAGCCGATAGCGCAGCAGCAATCACCTGCCACTTGGCGAAGAATCCGAGGAACACCGGCACGCCGGCCAGCGAGAACATGATCATCAGCATCAGCAGCGCGTGCCAGGGGTCGCGCTTGGCCAGGCCCTTGTAGTCATCCAGCTGATCGGCTTCGCGATCACTCGTCGACACCATGATGACCACCGCAAACGCGCCGGCCGACATGATGGCATAGGAAATCGCATAGAACATCGCCGCCGCATAGCCCTCCGGCGTCCCGGCAATCACCCCCATCAGCATGAAGCCCATGTGCGAGATGGTCGAATAGGCCAGCATGCGCTTGATGTTGGTCTGGGCAATCGCGACGATGTTACCGACCATCAGCGACAGCGCGACCAGGATGGCCAGCATGTTCTTCCAGTCGTCATGCAGCCCGATCAGGCCGTTGTCGAGCAGGCGAATCGCCAGGGCCAGATAGGCCAGCTTGGGCAGCGAAGAAATCAGCGTGGTGATGGCCAGTGGGGCGCCATGATAGACGTCAGGCACCCACATATGGAACGGCACGACCCCGATCTTGAATGCAATACCGATGACGACGAAGACCAGGCCAAAGGTCAGAATCATCGAATCTCCGGCACCACCGGCCATGTTCTGGTTGATCGTGGCCAGATCCAGCGAGCCGGTCGCACCGTAGATCAGACTCATGCCGTAGAGCAACATGCCCGAGGCGAGTGAGCCGAGCACGAAATACTTCATGGCTGCTTCCGAGCCATGGCGTGAGTCACGATCAAAGGCGACCAGCGCGTAGGTCGACAGGGCCAGTAACTCCAGCCCCAGATAGACGGTGATCAGATTCGAGGCCGAAATCATGACCATGACGCCGAACAGGGCGAACAGACTCAGGGTGTAGAACTCGCCCTTGAACAGTTTGAACTGACGCAAGGAGTGCTTGGCATAGACAAATACCGCGCCCAGAACAACGTAACTGAAGACCTTCAGCAGGTCGCCAAAACGATCGCGCACAAAGGTATCGGAAAAGGCATAGGCCACCTCACCCGCCGGCAACATCACGCGCAGCGTAAGGATGGCGGCGAAGACCAGCGTCAGCAGGGCCAGCATGTGGGTCAGCCCACGGCGCTCATCCGAAATGAACAGATCTGCGAGCAGCACCACGCAGGCCATGGTCAGCACGAAGATTTCGGGAAGCGCCAGTTGTAGTTCAGCAATCGTCATGATTCAGATCCGATGAACCACGAAGGCCAGCATGGGCGCGGCGAAACCCGAACGGGTTGCTTTGCGCGCCTTGTGTGCTTCGTGGTTGATTTCAATTTCAAAAGACACTTTCCAGTCGTCAACCGATTTTGGACTGAACGATATGTTCGACCAGACTCTGGATCGAGACTTCCATCATCTCGATCAAGGGATAAGGCCAGATACCAACGCCCAGTACGAAAACCGCCAGGGTCGTCAGCATGATCCATTCGCGGGTACCGAGGTCCTGGAGAGCCGCCACACCGTCGTTGCTGACCTCACCATAGAACACGCGCTTGACCAGCCACAGGCTGTAGGCCGCACCCAGCAACAGCGTTGTCGCGGCAATGAAGGCAAACCAGAAATTGGCGTGAAAAGCCGCCAGGATCACCATGAACTCACCGACAAAGCCCGAGGTGCCGGGCAGGCCCGAGTTGGCCATGAAAAAGAGCACGGCAAACATGGCAAACCACGGCATGGTGTTGGCGACCCCGCCGTAGGATGAAATCTCTCGGCTGTGCATGCGATCGTACAGCACGCCTACCGCAAGGAACATCGCGCCGGAGATGAAGCCATGCGAGATCATCTGGACCATGGCACCGCTGATGCCCAGCCCGGCACCGGTCAGCTCGCCGGTGTTGCGAAGAATGGCAAAACTCAGAAACAGGCCCAGGGTCACGAAACCCATGTGTGAAATCGAGCTGTAGGCGATCAGCTTTTTCATGTCCGACTGGGCCAGGGCCACAAAGCCGATGTAGGTGATGGCGACCAGCGAGAGACCGATTACCAGCCAGTCAAGCTCGGCCGAGGCATCCGGCACGATCGGCAGCGAGAATCGAACCAGGCCATAGCCACCGATCTTGAGCATGACCGCGGCCAGCACCACCGAGCCGCCGGTCGGCGCTTCGACGTGCGCATCCGGCAGCCAGGTGTGAACCGGCCACATCGGCACCTTGACCGCGAAAGCGATCAGGAAGGCGAGGAAGATCCAGATCTGGGCGGTCATCGGGATCGGCATCTGATGCAGATCGGCAATGGCGAAGCTCCCGCCCTGCAGGTACATCCAGATCAGTGCAACCAGCATGAACACCGAGCCGAAGAAGGTGAACAGGAAGAATTTGATGGTGGCGTAGATCCGGTTGGGCCCACCCCAGATGCCGATGATCAGGAACATCGGTACCAGCATGGCTTCGAAAAATACGTAGAACAACAGCGCGTCCAGCGCACCGAACATGCCGACCATCAGACCCTGAAGCATCAGGAAGGCGGCCAGATACTGATGCGGCCGATCCGAAATCGTCCAGCCGCCGATAACCACCAGCACACCGATCAAGGTGGTGAGCAGGATCAAGGGCAAGGAAAGCCCGTCCACGCCGAGGTGATAGTGGATATTGAAGGCCTGAATCCAGACCACCTTTTCTTCGAACTGCATGGCCGCAGTGGTCACATCGAAGCCGGCATACAACACCACCGAGAGCAACAGGCAGACCACCGCCGTCAACAGCGCGAAGGGGCGAACCAGGTCTGCAAAACGATTACCGAAAGCGATCAGCAGTGCGCCGGCAAGGACCGGAGTCCAGACCAGCAGGCTGAGTAGGGGCCAATCAAACATGAATCATCATCCCCTTAGCGGAGCAGTACGAAGGACGCGAGCAGGGCCACCAGGCCAATGATCATCGCGAACGCGTAGTGGAACAGGAAACCCGACTGGGTGCGGCGCAGCAGGCCGGACATGAAGCCGACCGCCTTGGCCGAGCCGTTGACGATCACCCCGTCGATCAGGAAGCGGTCACCGCCTCTGGACAGTGCGGAGGCCAGCTTCAGCCCGCCATTGGCAAAGACCTTCTGGTAGAGCTCGTCGAAGCCGTACTTCTTGTCCAGAACAACCCAGATCAGGTGCGCACGCTGCTTGATGGTGCTGCAATGCCCGGATTGAAAAAGATAGATATAGGTCGAGACCGCCACGCCGGCCATGGCCAGCCAGAACACCGGCGTCACGAAGCCATGCAGCCCGAAGGCAAATGGCCCGTGGAAATGGTGACCAAGCTCGGCCACGACATCATGCGATTCACGCACGTAGATGGCATCGGACAACGCACCACCGAAGAGCAGGGGCTCGATCGTGAAATAGCCGATGAAGACCGACGGGATAGCAAGCAGAATCAGGGGGATGGTCACCACCCAGGCTGACTCATGGGCGTGGCTGGCCGTCTCGGCATCCATGCGGGTCGGGCCATGGAAAGCCAGATACAGCATGCGGAAGGAATACAGGGCCGTGATGAACACGCCGGCATAGACCGCAAACACCGCGAAAGCAGCACCCGGACGGTCCACCAGCTTGACCGCCTCGATGATCATGTCCTTGGAGTAGAAACCCGAGAAAAACGGAAAGCCGATCAGCGCCAGCGATCCGATCCAGGCGGTAGCGGCCGTAATCGGCATGTACTTGCGCAAGCCGCCCATATCGCGCATGTCCTGCTTGTGATGCAGCGCGATGATCACCGAGCCGGCGCCCAGGAACAGCAGGGCCTTGAAGAAGGCGTGGGTCATCAGATGAAAGATTGCGGCTGAATAGGCCGAGGCACCCAGCGCAACCGTCATGTAGCCCAGTTGCGACAGCGTGGAGTAGGCCACCACGCGCTTGATATCGTTCTGAACAATGCCGACCAGGCCCATGAACAGGGCGGTAATGGCACCGATGATCAGGATGAAGCTCAAGGCCGTGACCGACATTTCGAACATCGGCGACAGGCGAGCCACCATGAAGATGCCGGCAGTGACCATGGTCGCGGCATGGATCAGCGCTGAAATCGGGGTCGGACCTTCCATCGAATCAGGCAGCCAGACGTGCAGCGGTACCTGCGCGGATTTGCCCATGGCACCGATGAACAGGCAAATACAGATGACTGTCATGACCTGCCATTCGGTCTGGCCGAACAGACTGATCGTCATGCCTTCGACCGCAGGTGCGGCAGCAAAGGCCTCGGCATAATCCAGCGTGCCCATGTAATAGACCACGGCGGCAATGCCGAGCAGGAAACCGAAGTCACCGACCCGGTTGACCAGAAAGGCCTTGAGATTGGCCTTGACCGCCGAGTCCTTCTTGAACCAGAAACCGATCAAGAGGTACGACACCACACCGACCGCTTCCCAGCCGAAGAACAGCTGCACCAGATTGTCGGCGGTGACCAGCATCAGCATGGCGAAGGTGAACAGGTTGATGTAGGCGAAAAATCGCTGATAGCCCGGATCATCGTGCATGTAGCCGATGGTGTAGACATGCACCATGAACGACACAAAGGTCACGACCACCATCATCAGCGCGGTCAGGCTGTCGACCAGGAATCCGATCTCGAAGCGCAGACCATCGGTGACCGCCCAGGTGTAGACCGAATAGTTCAGCACCGGCAAGTCGTTGAAGAACACTTCCCAGGCCACATAGGTCGACAGCAGGAAAGACCCGGCGACCGCAAGAATCGTGACCCAGTGCGCCCCGGCCCGACCGACCTGATGACGGAGCAGGCCAGCGACCAGGCAGCCAAACAGCGGCAGCAGCGGAATCAGCAGAAGAATGGTTTCGATTGTCACAGCACTAGTCACGTCAATTAACCCTTCAGATCCGCAATGTCTTCAACGCTGATCGAGCTGCGGTTGCGGAACAGCACGACCAGAATCGCAAGCCCGATAGCGGCTTCCGCCGCAGCCACGGTCAGAATGAAGAAGACGAAAACCTGACCATCGATAGAGTCCAGAAAAAGCGAGAAAGCGACGAAATTCATGTCGACGGCAAGGGACCGCTCAGCTCGATACACACTCAGGCAAGATCAACACATTCTTCCGGTTCAGAAAGATGCCGGCCACGCTGATGCAGAACAGCGCAGCGCCGAGGCTTAGGAAATGAGCCAGCGTCAACATTTACGCGTCCTCCCCTTCTGACGCCATCTTGACCAGACGAACGCGTTCAGAACGCTTGATCCGAACCTGCTGGCTCGGATCCTGATACTTGGTCTCCGGCCGGCGACGATGGGTCAGCGCGATAGCCGCAATAATCGCGACGAGCAAGATCACGGCAGCAACCTCGAAGGCATACAGGTAGGTCCTGGCGAGCACTTCCCAACGGCCGGGTGTGGCTGTAGCCCCGCGGCTTGCCACTCGGTAGCACCTGAGTTTCCATGCCCTGCGTCCAGATCACCATGAACATCTGCGCAGCCATGCCCAACGCCACCAGCAAACCGATCGGCAGATAGCGGGCAAAGCCTTCCTTGACCGGGTTCACGTTGACATCCAGCATCATGACGACGAACAGGAACAGCACCATCACGGCGCCGACGTAGACCAGCACGAGCACGATGGCAAGAAACTCGGCCTGAAGCAGCATCCAGATGCAGGCCGCAGAGAAAAACGACAGGACCAGGAACAGCACGGCATAAATCGGGTTTCCGACCGTCACAACGCTGAGCGCTGATCCAATCAGAACCCCACCGAACAGGTAAAAGGCGATTTCAACTATGGGCATGCCTGACTCTCAATTCCTTCCAGGGTTCGGGTTCGTGTTGGCCTCCAGGGCAGCGAAGCATCGGCTTCGAAACCCGGGCTCCCACCAACCTGAATCAACTATCGATACGCGGCGTCTTTCTGACGAGCCGCTGCAATCCGGTCCTCGAAACGATCACCAATGGCCAGCAACTGCTGCTTGGTGACAATGTTCTCACCACGGTTTTCAAAGTGATATTCATTGATGTCGGTCTCGACGATCGAATCGACCGGGCAGGATTCTTCGCAGAACCCGCAGTAGATGCACTTGAACAGATCAATGTCATAGCGCGTCGTTCGACGTGAACCATCCTCGCGCTGATGCGAATCGATGGTGATCGCCAGCGCCGGGCACACGGCCTCGCACAATTTGCAGGCAATGCAGCGCTCCTCACCGTTGGGATAGCGCCGCAGCGCGTGGAGACCGCGAAAACGCGCTGACTTCGGGTTCTTCTCTTCCGGGTAATTGAGCGTCTCCTTCGGAGAACGCCAGTAGCGGAAGGTCAGCTTGAGGCCCTGGAGCAACTCCAGCAGCATCAGTGATTTGAAATAACGGCTTACGGCTTGCATGGCATCAACCTCCGTACCAGCCCATCACGCGGAACACGCCGGCCACCATGATCCAGACGATGGTGATCGGAATGAATACCTTCCAGCCCAGACGCATGATCTGGTCGTAGCGGTAGCGTGGGAAGGTGGCGCGGAACCAGAGATAGAAAAAACAGAAGACGACGGTCTTGAGCAGGAACCAGTGGATTCCCCCCTCGCCCAGGAAGGTCTCGCCCAAACCCGGCACGCCCTGAAAGGGGCTAAGCCAGCCGCCCATGAAGAGGATGGCGCACAGTGCCGAGATCAGAATCATGTTGGCGTATTCAGCCAGAAAGAACACCGCGAACGCCGACCCCGAGTACTCGACGTGGAAACCAGCGACGATCTCCGACTCGCCTTCTGCCACGTCGAAAGGCGCGCGGTTGGTTTCGGCCACGCCCGATATGAAGTAGATCACGAACAGCGGGAACAGCGGCAGCCAGAACCAGCTCAGGATACTGCCGCTTTGCTGCTCGACGATGCCGCTCAGATTGAGGGTGCCGGACAACACGATCACACCGACCAGGGCAAACCCCATGGCGATTTCATAGCTCACCGTCTGAGCCGCCGAACGAAGACCGCCGAGCAATGCGTACTTGGAATTCGAGGCCCAGCCGCCGATCAGAATGCCGTAGACGCCCATCGAGGTCATGGCCAGCACGAACAGCAAACCGGCATCGATATCGGCCAGCACCAGCCAGTCGTCGAACGGCACAACGGCCCAGGCCGCCAGAGCGGGCGCCAGCGCCAGCACAGGCGCCAGCAGGAACAGGAAGCGGTTGGCGTTGGTCGGGATGATGAGTTCCTTGAACAGCATCTTGAACACGTCGGCAAAAGGCTGCAGCAGTCCCAGCGGGCCAATCCGGTTGGGGCCACGACGCGACTGCATATGGCCGATCACCTTGCGCTCGAAATAGGTGAAATAGGCCACGCTGATGGTGACCGGAATCACGATGGCCAGCACCTTGGCCACGGTCCAGAGCAGCGTCGTGACTTGCTCGATCATGCCGAGGCCTCCACGCTGATCGGGCCCATGCTCGGACCCAACTCAACGACAAGGCTGGTGGCCGATGGCAACCAGACGGTATTCGGCGCAATTCGCTCGTCGGTCTCCCAGGCCAGCTGCACGCGGCCCTCACCCTGAGAAACCGTGACCGTTTCAGCATCACCCAGCCCCAGGCGTTCAGCTGTCGCCGGATGCAGGCGTAAATCGTTGTGTTTGGCGTGGTCGGTGCTCTGCAGCGCGGGTGAGCGGCGAACCAGCGAGTCATTGGCAAAGATGCCAACATCACCCACCCGCCACAACGTTTCCTGCGTGACCGACTCAGGCGCTCCGGCGACGGCCGTTCCAGTCGCCAGCGGTTCGGCGGCCTCGATCGCGGCTCGCACCGGCGCCAGGTCGACGAAATCGAAGCCATCGACTTCGAGCATTTCACCGAGGCGGCGCAGAATCTTCCAGCCTGCACGGGTCTCGCCCGGTGGTTTCAGCGCGGCTCCGAAGACCTGCATCAAGCCATCCAGATTCTCATAGCTGCCGTCGGTTTCCGGCACCGGCGCCAGCGGCAGCAACACATCCGCCAGCTCGGAAAGTTCGTCGCTGACAAAGGCACTGACCACAACCACCGAGCTGGCAGCGCTCAAGGCCGCGCGAGCCTGCGCGGGGTTGGCCAGATCCAGACCCGGCTCCAGATCCCAGAGCAGGTAGCCCTGGCGGGGTTGTTCGAACATGGTCCGGGCATTCAGGCCGTCCTTGCTCGGCACGGCCCCGGCACGCCAGGCCCCCTGGCTATTGGCCGCCGCCGGCAGCACGCACAGGGCGCAGTCGACTGAATCGGCCAGCAGCGTTGCCAGTTCACGCAGCCAGGCGCCATCAGTGTGGGCCAGGGCACCGTCACCCAGGACGATGGCCGCGCGCTCTGCCGAGGCCAGTGTTTCGGCCACATCACGCGCGGACTGATCAGGTTCGCGCGCCTTGAGGTAATCGCCCAGCTCACCCTCCGGTAAGGCCTTGTTGCAACGATCCAGCGCCGCGCGAAGGACGCGAGCCAGGGTATCGACCATGGCCTGCGGCGGCACGATCAGCCGCTCGCTCAGATCGAAATGGAAGTCGTAGGTGACCGGATTCAGGTCCATCACGCGAGCCCCGCCCTTGCGCCAAGCGGTGCGAACCCGATGACCCAGGATCGGCTGGTCCTGGCGGATATTGCTGCCGACCAGGAAGATCGCATCACGCGTGGCCAGCTCCCGGCTGGGAATGTCCATGCGCCCGCGACCGGCCTGCGGATGACGAAAGTCATTGAGCCGCGTACGGTGATCAATATTCTCGCTGCCCAGCCCACGAATCATGGCCTGGAGCAAGTAGTGTTCTTCGCTCGTGGCGCGCGGGGAAACCAGTGCCGCCAATTCGTTTTTCCCGTGCGTCTCCACGGTGCCCTTGAGCGCCCGCATGGCGGCCTTCAGGGCGTCATCCCAGCTGGCTTCCTGCCATTGACCGTTGACCTTGATGCGCGGGCTGGTCAAGCGATCATTGGACTCCAGGCCGAAATGACTGTAGCGATCGCGATCGGCCAACCAGCACTCGTTGATCGCTTCATTATCGCGCGGCACCGAACGCATGATCTGCTTTCCGCGCACGTGATAGAACAGGTTCGAACCGACGCAGTCGTGGCCGGCCACGGCCGGGCGCGCGCGCATTTCCCAGGGTCGCGCCGAGAATCGGAACGGTTTGTTGGTCAGGGCACCAACCGGGCACAGATCGATGATGTTGCCCGACAGCTCGGAATTGATGTTGCGCTCGACAAAGGTCGAGATTTCGGTCTTCTCGCCACGGCCAATGCCACCCAGCTCTGCCGTGCCCGCGATTTCTTCAAGAAAACGAACGCAGCGGGTGCAATGGATGCAGCGGGTCATGTCAGTGGCAACCAGCGGGCCCAGATTCTTGTCCTTGACCACGCGCTTGCGCTCGGTGAAGCGCGATACCGAACGGCCATAGCCCATGGCCAGGTCCTGCAGCTCACACTCACCGCCCTGATCACAGATCGGGCAGTCCAGCGGGTGGTTGATCAGCAGAAATTCCATGACGCCGCGCTGGGCCTCGACCGCCCGCCGCGATTCGGTGAAGACCTTCATGCCTTCGGCGACCGGGGTCGCGCAGGCCGGCAGCGGCTTGGGCGCCTTTTCAACGTCCACCAGGCACATCCGGCAGTTGGCCGCGATCGACAGCTTCGAGTGGTAACAGAAGCGTGGGATATCGATACCCATGCGATCGGTCGCCTCGATGATCATCGAGCCCTTCGGGGCCTGCACTTCCTGGCCATCGACTTCCAGGGTGACCAGATCAATTTGCGGTTTCTCTATCGTTGCCATATCAGCTCATCAGTTCGTTGAGATCGCGAGTGTCTTGATGTCCGGCCTCACGCCGCCGTGCCCATCTTTTCCGACACGATCGAGCGGCCATGCTCAACGAAATATTCGAATTCATGGCGGAACTGGCGCAGGAATCCCTGTACCGGCCAGGCCGCCGCTTCACCAAAGGCGCAAATCGTGTGGCCTTCGATCTGACCGGCTGCCGATTCCAGCAGGCCGATATCTTCCATCCGGCCCTTGCCGGATTCGATGCGCTCGAGCACCCGATACATCCAGCCCGTGCCTTCGCGGCACGGCGTGCATTGACCGCAGGACTCGGCGTAATAGAAACGTGCAATCCGTCGACAGGCAGCAACCATGCAGGTGGTCTCATCCATCACGATAACCGCGCCCGAACCCAGACCCGAACCCGCCTTCTGCAGCGCGTCGTAGTCCATGGTGATATCCATCATCACGTCAGCCGGCAGGATCGGCATCGAGGAGCCACCGGGAATCACGCCCTTGAGCGCATGGCCATTGCGCACACCACCGGCCATCTCCAGCAGCTCGGCGAACGGAGTGCCCAGCGGAATTTCGAAATTGCCCGGTCTGGCCACGTGCCCGGAGACCGAGAACACTTTGGGACCACCGTTGTTCGGCTTGCCCAACTCGAGAAACCACTCGGCGCCGTTGCGCATGATGGCCGGCACCGACGCCAGGGTTTCGGTGTTGTTGATCGTGGTTGGCTTGCCGTAGATCCCGAAATTCGCCGGAAAGGGCGGCTTGAAGCGCGGCTGGCCTTTCTTGCCTTCCAACGACTCCATCAAGGCGGTCTCTTCGCCGCAGATGTAAGCGCCCGCGCCGAGCAGGTTGTAGATGTCGATATCGATGCCCGAGCCCATCACGTTCTTGCCCAGGAATCCAGCCTCATAGGCTTCTTTCAAGGCTTGTTCGATGCGCTCGAACGGCTCATGGTGAAACTCGCCACGCAGATAGTTGTAGGCCACGGTCGCGCCCATGCTGTAGGCCCCAATCGCCATGCCTTCCAGCACCGCGTGCGGGTTGAAGCGCAGAATGTCCCGGTCATGGCAGGTGCCGGGCTCGGATTCATCCGAGTTGCAGAGCAGGTATTTCTGGCCGGGCGCCGAACGCGGCATGAACGACCATTTCAACCCGGTCGGGAAACCGGCTCCACCGCGCCCACGCAGCGCTGATTTCTTGACCGTCTCGATGATCTCTTCCTGAGGCGTCTTTTCGCGCACGATTTTTTCCCAGGCTTCCCAGCCCCCGTGCTTGCGATACGCGTCCAGCGACCAGCACTGGTCCTCATCAAGATGCGTAAATACGACGTTGTGTCCAGCCATCAGGCTTGGCCTCCATTGGCGGCGAGACGTTGGGAACCAGAAACCGGACATGGATTCGCTCCAGGCCAGACAGCCTGCGCGATCCGAACTTTTCCGTTGTTTCGTTCCAGCATACGTCCTGCCTGTTACTCAGTCTGTGTTGCGTTGTCCTGCACGTGTTGGCCGGCTTTGCGTGCCTGGCCGTTCACCCTGAGGCCTGGTTCAGTCCAATGAATCCAGAATCTCGTCGATCTTTTCGGGCGTCAGATTCTCGTGATAGTGGCCGTCCACAATCATCATCGGCGCGCCGACGCAAGCGGCCACGCACTCTTCTTCGATCTTCAGGAAGATGCGACCGTCTTCCGTGGTCTGGCCCATTATGATGCCCAGTTTGTTCTCGACCTGCTCGACCACCTTGTTGGCGCCGCACAACATGCAGGAGATGTTGGTGCAGATCGAAACCGAGTGACGACCAACCTCACGCGTCTCCAGCATCGAATAGAAACTGGCGACCTCGTAAACCCAGACCGGGGGCACGTCGAGGTAATCGGCGACAGCGTCCATCAGATCCGGTTTGAGCCAGCCCTGATTCTGGACCTGAGCCGCGTACAGGGCCTGGATGATCGCCGAACGGCGGCCTTGCAGACCTTCCGGGAACTTGGTCAACCAGTGATCAATGGTGGTGCGCGTCTGCTCGGTCAGCAGCTCGGCCTTGCCGTCAGCAACACCATCAGCAGCCTGAATACTCATCGGTCGATTTCTCCGAATACGATGTCCTGGGTTGCGATCAAGGCGGCAATATCGGCCAGCATGTGGCCCTTGGCCATCTCATGCATGGCCGACAGGTGCGCGAAGCCCGGGGCGCGCAGGTGCACCCTGAACGGCTTGTTGGCACCATCCGAAATCAGATAGCAGCCGAACTCGCCCTTGGGCGCCTCGACAGCGGCGTAGGTCTCACCTTCGGGCACGCAGTAGCCTTCAGTGAACAGTTTGAAGTGGTGAATCAGCGCTTCCATGTCATCTTTCATTTCCGCGCGGGTCGGCGGAATGACCTTGAAGTTGCGCAGCATCACCGGGCCGGAATTTTCGCGCAGCCAGGCAATGCACTGCTGCACGATCCGGGCCGACTGTCGCATCTCTTCGACGCGGACCAGATAGCGGTCATAGCAATCGCCGTTCGTGCCCACTGGAATATCGAAATCCATTGCGGCGTACTTGGCATAGGGTTGTTTCTTGCGCAGATCCCAGGCTATACCCGACCCTCGCAGCATCGGGCCGGTAAAGCCCATCTGCAGGGCGCGCTCGCCCGATACGGCACCAATGCCGACGGTTCGCTGCTTCCAGATGCGGTTATCGGTCAGCAGCGTTTCGTATTCATCAACCCGATCAAAGAAGTCTTCCATGAAGGCTTCAAGGAAATCCAGCAGGGACCCTCCGCGCCAGCGGTTCATGCGGGCCAGATCCTTACCTTTGCGCCAGCGGGTCTCGGCCACTTCCGGCATGTAATCCGGCAGATCGCGATAGACACCACCCGGGCGGTAGTAAGTGGCGTGCAGGCGCACACCTGAAACGGCTTCGTAGCAGTCCATCAGGTTCTCGCGCTCGCGGAAGGCGTAGAGGAACACGGTCATCGCCCCGAGATCCAGCCCGTTGGAGCCGATCCACATCAGGTGATTGAGGATGCGGGTAATCTCATCGAACATGGTGCGGATGTACTGGGCGCGCTCCGGCGCTTCGATCCCGAGCAGCTGCTCGATGGCGCGTACGTAAGCGTGCTCGTTGCACATCATCGAGACATAATCCAGACGATCCATATAGCCGATCGACTGGTTGTAGGGCTTGGATTCGGCAAACTTCTCCGTGGCGCGATGCAGCAGCCCGACGTGCGGATCAGCTCGCTCGACCATTTCGCCGTTGAGTTCGAGGATCAGACGCAGCACGCCGTGAGCGGCCGGATGCTGCGGCCCGAAATTCATTGTGTAGTTGCGAATTTCACTCATGATGCTTCACGTCCTTCCAGCTTTTCATCGACGTAGCGGCTATCGCGTCTGACCACGCGCGGCACGAGCACGCGCGGCTCGATGTCGACCGGCTCGTAGACCACACGCCGCTTTTCTTCGTCGTAGCGATCCGACACGTTGCCAATCAGCGGAAAATCCTTACGGAACGGATGTCCGACAAAGCCATAATCGGTCAGAATGCGGCGAAGGTCGGGGTGGCCCTCAAAGACGATCCCGAACAGATCAAATGCTTCGCGCTCATACCAGTTGACCGAATTCCAGACCTCGGTCAGCGAGGCGACCATCGGCAATTCATCATCCGGTGCAAAACAGCGCAAGCGAAAACGTCGATTGTGCTTCTGCGAAAGCAGATGCACGACCACGGCAAAGCGGTTTTGAAATCTCTTCCGCTTCCGGACGCTCATCCCCAGGAGAAACGGCCGGGCCCCGAGGGCATCGACACCGCGAGAGAATCCGCTACCGGTAGCCTCCGCCGTCTCCCACTCGTCATCGCCAAAACCCAGATAATCAACGCCGCATAAGTCCAGCAGCTGCTCAAAACCCAGTTCGGGCTCGTCGCGCAGCTGGAATGCGACATCCAGCCAGGACTCGGCTTTGACGACCGCCGTCAGCTGACCGCGATACTCAACGAGCTCGAGCAGCTTCTCGCCCAGGATATCCTTGAGGGATTGAGCCAGCTTACTGTTTGTTTTGGAAAATTGACTCATGCGCGCGCAATCGTGTTCGTGCGACGGATTTTCTTCTGCAGCTGCAGGATGCCGTAGACCAGGGCTTCAGCCGTGGGCGGGCAGCCCGGCACGTAGACGTCGACCGGGACAATTCGATCGCAGCCTCGCGTCACCGCGTAGGAATAGTGGTAGTAACCGCCGCCGTTGGCGCAGGAACCCATGGAAATGACCCATTTGGGATCGGGCATCTGGTCATAGACCTTGCGCAGGGCCGGGGCCATCTTGTTGGTCAGCGTGCCGGCGACGATCATCACGTCCGACTGGCGCGGACTGGGGCGAAAAATCACCCCGAAGTGGTCCATGTCGTAGCGAGATGCGCCGGCATGCATCATTTCAACCGCGCAACACGCCAGGCCAAAGGTCATCGGCCACATCGATCCAGTCCGCGCCCAGTTGATCAGGGCGTCGGCACTGGTGGTGACAAAGCCTTTCTCGAGCAGCGGGTTCTCGCCGTCCGGACGCAGGATGTCATCGACCTCTCCGTCCGGCACCGGGTTGTGCATCACATTGCTTATTCCCATTCCAGCGCACCCTTTTTCCATTCGTAAATGAAGCCGATCACCAGGATGAGCAGAAATACGCCCATCGCGATCAGACCGGTCATGCCGATATCGTCCAGCACCACTGCCCAGGGAAACAGGAAGGCGATCTCGAGATCGAAAATAATGAACAGGATGGCAACCAGGTAGAAGCGCACATCGAACTTCATGCGCGAATCCTCGAAGGCCTCGAAGCCACATTCATAGGGAGAGAGTTTTTCACTGCTCGGATTGCGTGGCCCGAGAATGCCGCCAACCAGCAGCAGGACCGCGCCCATGCCGGCGGCAACGCCCAGGAAGATCAAGATCGGAAAATATTCAGCCAGCATGCTGTCGTCTTCTCTCCTAGCGGGGAACCGGCCTGAGCGCAAGAATAACGCCCGGCGAACTGCCGGATTTCAGGCCTCGCAAGCCTTGCAGTTCGCGCTGGAGTCGACCGACTCCTTAATTTACTGTCTTCAATTACAAAAATGGTGCCGAAGGCCGGACTCGAACCGGCACGGCTTTCGGCCACTGCCCCCTCAAGACAGCGTGTCTACCAATTCCACCACTTCGGCATTTCTAAAAAGCTGTTGCTATCTATGATCAGGATTCGGGCGGAGGCTCAACGGCATCCACCGTCTCGTCCACTTCGGATTCTACGGCCTCGGCCGCTTCATCGATCATCTGCTCCGCCTGCTCGACCACTGGCTGTTCCACCATGGGCGCATCGCTGCCCTCGATCGGCAAGGTCAGGAATTCGTCGTCGCCTGTCGTCGGCGTAGTCGTCGTCTCGGCGCTGCTGGCGCCCGCGAGCGAAGAGGCCACGCCCAGGTCGTCAGCTGGTGAACCCGCACCGACCGAGCGGGCGAGAATCACTGCCATGGACAAGCTGATGGCGAAAAAGCCGATGCCCATCCAGGTCGTGGTGCGGGTCAGAAAGCTTGCTGAGCCACGTGAGCCGAACACTGTCCCGGATGCTCCGGCACCAAAAGCGGCGCCCATGGTCGCACCCGGTCCGCGCTGGACCAGCACGATGGCGATCAGCGATGCTGCAAGCACTACGTGGAAAACGATCAGAATTGTGTAAAGCATGTATTCAAACCAATAAATTTATGCTTCAGGCCGCCTGATAGATGGCCATGAAGGACTCTGCAGTCAGGGACGCGCCGCCAATCAGGCCGCCGTCGATGTCTTCCCGCGCAAACAAATCCGAGGCATTGTCCGCTTTGACGCTGCCTCCGTAAAGGATCCGGAGCCGGCCGGCTATTGTAGCATCCTCTTCGGCAATCTGTGCTCGAATATATGCATGAACGGACTGCGCCTGATCAGGCGATGCCGTCTGCCCGGTTCCGATCGCCCAGACCGGTTCATAGGCCACCACCGCGCGCGAGAACGCCGCAATGCCAGCCACCTCGATGACGGCTGAAACCTGCCGCTTGACCACGGACTCCGTCTCACCGGCCTCACGCTGCTCCAGCGTCTCGCCAACGCACAAGATCGGCTGAAGACCCGCAGCCTGCGCGGCAACAAACTTCGCCGCCACCTGAACATCATCTTCTGCATGCAGACTGCGACGTTCGGAATGACCGACCAGCACGTAGCCGCAACCTACCTCGGAGAGCATCTCGCCGGACACCTCGCCGGTATAGGCGCCCGAAGCATGGGCACTCAGATCCTGGCCGCCAAGCAGGACCGGCGTGGATTCAGTCAGCGATTGGACCTGGGGATGTAGGGTGCGGGCGGAATCAGCAGCACCTCGGCCGATCGTTCGCTCGGCTTCCAGGCGCGCCAGCACGCCGGATACCAGCTCCCGGACCATTGGCTTGGAGCCGTTCATCTTCCAGTTTCCAGCAATCAGTCGGGTTCGCACGGGTCATCTCCCCTTGGTCGGTTTTGTTAGCGCGGCTCCGAGGATACAGCGCGCCAAGGGTACGAGCCACCCAGCGCAGGAATTCCCCGATCTGCGTCGAATCCTTCACGCACCGATCTTCACCCGAAAATCGCTCTTCGCGAACCATAATCATGCAATTCAAGGGAACTATTCAGATCCTGGATCTGCAGGAGAAACCTTACCATGACTCAACCAATAAAAACAGGCTGTTGGCTCAGTTTGCTGGCGTTTGGACTGCTGGCCAGCGCGGTCTCGGCACAGGACAGCCGCGAACCAGGCGCCCAGTCAGACACCGCAGAACACTATCTGATCGACACTCGCGGTGCCCACGCCTTCGTTCAGTTCCGCATCCCACATCTGGGCTACTCGTGGCTGTATGGGCGCTTCAACAATTTTGCGGGCCATTTCACCTTCGACCCGGAGAACCCGGCCAATTCGAGCGTCGATGTCACCGTCCAGACGACCAGCGTCGACTCCAACCATGAGCGCCGCGACAACCATCTGCGCAACGAAGACTTCCTCAACGTCGCAGCCTTCCCCGAAGCCCACTTCCGCTCGACGGCATTTACGCCAACAGGCGATGATAATTACACCTGACGGGGGATCTGACCCTGCTTGGCCAGACCCGGGAAGTCCAGATCGACGTTGAGCACTTTGGCGCCGGAGAAGACCCCTGGGGCGGCTTCCGACGCGGCTTCAGCGGCACGGACCGAACTGACCCTCGCTGACTTCGGCATCAACTACAACCTGGGTCCGGATTCACGCGTGGTCGAGATGATTCTGGACATCGAAGGGATTTTGCAGGACTAGCAGCTACCCGCGTTTGCTCCAGCTGAAAGAAAAAAAGGGCGCTCGTTTCGAGCGCCCTTTCTCTATGTCTGGAAGCAGGATTTCAGGACTCAAAAGTGCACCGACTTGGGATCCAGCGGCTTCTGTTTCGGCGGCGAGAACCGGGTCAGATCGATCCCCTTGACCGCTGCCCGATACTCCTCCAGGGTCGGCGTCCGCCCGAGAATCGCAGACAGCACGACCACCGGAGTTGACGCGAGCAGAGACTCACCGGTCTTGTCTTCGGAATCCTCGACCACACGACCCTTGAACAAGCGCGTTGAGGTGGCCAGCACGGTATCGCCCTTGGCCGCCTTTTCCTGATTACCCATGCACAGGTTGCAGCCCGGGCGCTCCAGATACAGGATATTGTCATACTCGGTGCGAGCCTCGTTCTTGGGTGCGGCATCGTCGAATTCGAATCCCGAGTATTTCTGCAATACGTCCCAATCGCCCTCTTCCTTCAACTCATCGATGATGTTGTAGGTCGGAGCCGCCACCACCAGCGGCGCTTTGAAGGCCACCTCACCGTTGGCTTCTTCCAGATTCCGAAGCATCTGGGCGACGATTTTAATGTCGCCCTTGTGGACCATGCATGAGCCCACGTAACCGAGTTCATCCTTCTTCTCGGCCCGGTAATAGGAGATCGGGCGAATGGTGTCGTGGGTGTAACGCTTGGAGACATCCGCGTTGTGGACATCCGGGTCAGCAATCATCGGCTCATTGATTGCATCGAGGTCGACGACCACTTCGGCGAAATACTTGGCGTTGTCATCGGGCCTGCAGGGCTGGCGTTCTCCCTGACCGCAGCCCTCGATGCGCTGGTCTGCAATCTCGATCAAGCCCTTGAGCATCTGCTTCTCATTGTCCATGCCCTTGTCGATCATGGTCTGGATCCGCGACTTGGCGATCTCCAGCGATTCGATCAGGGTCTGGTCTTCAGAAATACAGATCGAGGCTTTGGCCTTCATTTCAGCCGTCCAATCAGTGAACGTGAAAGCCTGATCGGCCAGCAGCGTACCGATATGCACCTCGATGATACGACCCTGGAAGACGTTTTCGCCAAAGGCCTGCAGCATCTGCGCCTGAGTAGCGTGGACCACGTCGCGGAAGTCCATGTAATCGGCCATGGCACCTTTGAACGTCACCTTGACCGACTCGGGGATGGGCATTGACACCTCACCGGTGGCCAGCGCCAGCGCCACCGTACCCGAGTCCGCGCCAAACGCCACGCCCTTGGACATCCGGGTATGCGAATCCCCGCCGATGATGATCGCGCGATCATCCACGGTGATGTCATTCAGAACCTTGTGGATCACGTCGGTCATCGCGTGATACACGCCTTTGGGGTCACGCGCGGTGATCAGACCGAACTTGTTCATGAACGCCATCAGCTTCGGCGTATTCTTCTGCGCCTTCAGATCCCAGACCGAGGCCGTGTGACAACCTGACTGGAATGCCCCGTCCACGGTCGGAGAAATCACTGTCGCCGCCATCGCTTCGAGTTCCTGGGAGGTCATCAGTCCGGTGGTGTCCTGCGAACCGACGATATTGACCTTGACCCGCACATCCGAGCCCGCGTGCAATGGAGCACCCTCGGGCACGCCCAGGGCGTTGCGGTTGAAGATTTTCTCCACCGCGGTCAGACCTTGATCGTCGTTCCTAATCAGCCTGGAGGCCGCAAATACGGCAGGAGGCTCGATGCCCAGCGTCTCGGCTGCGAAAGTCTGCAGCTTCTTGCCAAACACGATGGCATAGGAGCCGCCAGCCTTCATGAACTCGATTTTCTGCGGCGTGAAGGATGAGGCGATGTCGACCAGCTCGGTCTGACCACGCTCATCCATCAGTTTCTTCAACCGGGTATTGATCGTCAGCACCGTACCCGTCTCAACCGAATAGGTCTGTTCCAGCAGCGCATTGCCTTCCTCATCAAGCACCGGAATGCCGTCGGCGTCGACCTTGCGCACCCAGTTATTCAGATCGATGCCAATGCCGCCCGTGACGTCAACCGTGGTCAGGAAAATGGGTGATATGCCATTGGTGCCGGCCACGACAGGCGCGATGTTGACGAACGGCACGTAGGGGCTGGCCTGCTTACCCGTCCACAGGGCCACGTTATTGACGCCGGACATGCGTGACGATCCCACGCCCATCGTCCCCTTCTCGGCAATCAGCATCACCCGCGCGTCGGGATGACGAGCCTGCAGGGCCTGAATCTCTGCCTGGGCGTCTGGCGAAATCATGCATTTGCCGTGCAACTCGCGGTCCGAACGCGAATGCGCCTGATTGCCGGGCGAGAGCAGATCGGTCGAGATATCGCCCTCAGCGGCAATGTAAGTTACGACCTTGATTTCTTCTTCGAGCTCGGGAAGCCGGGTGAAGAACTCTGCCCTGGCGTAGCTTTCGAGAATGTCGCTCGCGATCGGGTTGCCGTCGTTATGGGCGACTTTGAGCCGCTCCATGTCGGCCTCGTAGAGAAAAACCTGCGTCTTGAGCACGCTGGCGGCCTTTTCGGCAATCGGCTGATCAGAGCCCAAGGCCAGATCCAGCAGGACTTCGACTGACGGCCCGCCTTTCATGTGCGACAGCAATTCGAAAGCGAAATCAACCGAAATTTCGTCAACGTTCGCCTCGCCCAGAATGATCGCTTTCAGGAACGCCGCTTTCTCGACCGCGGCGCTGGTTGTTCCCGGCAGCGTGTTGTAGATGAAGAAATGGAGCGAGTCGACCCGATAGGGGTGGTTCACGTCCATGATCTGGGCGATGATCTCTTTGGTCAGCGCGCCATCGTCGATGGGCTTCGGGTGCAGATCCTGCAGTTTGCGTTTTTCAATTTCAGCAAGGTAGTCGGTATACAAGCTCATGGGTGAACAGGCCCTTCCAATAGGTATCTTGATAGCGGGTTTCGCCAAGCAGCAGCCCAGCGCTTTGCGTTGAACCTGCTGTGCCAGCATGATCTCCTGATTATAGCTTGCGCCATGGACCCTGACACCCGTTGATCAGGCGCCTTCCGCTGGTCGCATGACAATAACCATCGCGTCCGCCACAGAGCGCATCTGAGCTCAAGCGACCATCGCCCAACAGCAACAAAACTTTTCCGGGTCAAATGCAGACCAAAAAAAACCACCGCAGGAAGCCCTGCGGTGGCTGGATCTGCTCCAACGCTCCAGCCAGTGGCTGGACCGTATCAGGGCCTTGACCTACTCGGCGTCGGCAGCCGGGGTGGTTTCAGGCTTTTCGGCGTCGGAAGCGCGCAGCAATGCACTTAACTCAGCTTCGGAGTCGTGGTGGACGTCGCCGCGGACCTTGCGACGAGCCATGGCGACGCGGCCGGTACCGGCCGGGATCAGACGCCCGACGATCACGTTTTCCTTCAGTCCGCGCAGGTTGTCGACCGTGCCGCGTACTGCGGCGTCGGTGAGAACTCGCGTGGTCTCCTGGAAGGACGCGGCCGAGATGAACGACTCGGTAGCCAGCGAAGCCTTGGTGATCCCGAGCAGCACGTTGAGGATGCGCGCTGGACGAAGCTTGTCGGCCTCGAGGCGCTGGTTCTCTTCGAGGACCCGGATGCCGTCGAGCTGTTCGCCGCGCAGGAACTTGCTGTCGCCACCGTCAAGGATCTCGACCTTGCGCAGCATCTGGCGAATGATCACCTCGATGTGCTTGTCGTTGATCTTCACACCCTGGAGTCGGTAGACGTCCTGGATTTCCTGAACCAGATAGTCGGCCAGACGCTCAACGCCCAGCAGGCGCAGGATGTCATGCGGGTTCGGCTCGCCGTCGACAACGGTTTCGCCCTTCTCCACATGCTCACCCTCGAACACCATTACCTGACGCCATTTCGGAATCAGCTCCTCATGGGCTTCGCCGGTCTCGTCGGTGATGACCAGACGCTGCTTGCCCTTGGTTTCCTTGCCGAAGCTGACCACGCCGGAGGCTTCGGCCAGAATCGCACCTTCCTTCGGCTTGCGCGCTTCGAACAGGTCGGCAACACGCGGCAGACCACCGGTGATGTCACGCGTCTTGGATGACTCCTGCGGAATACGCGCAATGATGTCTCCGACTCGAATTTCCTGGCCATCGGTGACGTTGATGACCGCGCCGGCAGGCAGGAAGTACTGAGCGAGCTGCTCGGTGTTCGGGATATTGAGCGGCTTGCCCTTCTTGTCGATCAGGCGAATGATCGGACGCAGGTCCTTGCCTTCGCTTCCGCGTTTCTTCGGATCGGTCACGACCATCGAGCTCAAGCCCGTAACGTCATCGATCTCTTCGGTTACGGTGACACCCGAGATGAAGTCCTGGAAGCTGGCCTGACCGGCCACTTCGGAGACGATGGGATGGGTATGCGGATCCCAGTTGGCCACGTTTTCGCCAATCTCGACCTTGTCACCTTCCTTGACGCTGACGATGGCACCGTAAGGAATCTTGTAGCGCTCACGTTCCCGACCGTGACTGTCGATCACTGACAGCTCGCCCGAACGCGATACCGCGACCAGCTTGCCGTCGGCGTTTTCGACCGACTTCAGGTTGTAGAAACGGATCGAGCCGGTTGACTTGACCTCGATATGGTCAATGGCCACGGAACGTGACGCGGCGCCCCCGATATGGAAGGTCCGCATGGTCAGCTGGGTACCCGGCTCCCCGATCGACTGGGCCGCGACAACGCCAACCGCTTCACCCTGGTTGACCAGCGTACCGCGTGCCAGATCGCGGCCGTAGCAGGTGGCACAGATACCGTGCTTGGTTTCGCAGGTGATCGCCGAACGAACGAGCACGCGATCAATCCCGTTCTCTTCCAGCTCGGCCACCCACTTCTCGTCCAGCAGCGTGCCGCGTTCACACAGGGCTTCATCGCTGTCGGCCAGATAGATGTCTTCGGCCACGACGCGACCAAGGATACGCTCGCTGAGTGGCTCGACCACATCGCCGCCTTCAACGATCGGCAGCATTTCCAGGCCCTGCTCGGTTCCGCAGTCATCTTCGATGACAACCAGATCCTGAGCAACGTCGACGAGACGGCGAGTCAGGTAACCGGAGTTGGCGGTTTTCAGCGCGGTATCAGCCAAACCTTTACGCGCGCCGTGAGTGGAGATGAAGTACTGCAGTACGTTCAGACCTTCGCGGAAGTTGGCGGTAATCGGAGTTTCGATGATCGAGCCATCTGGCTTGGCCATCAGGCCGCGCATACCAGCCAGCTGGCGGATCTGCGCAGCAGAACCACGCGCGCCGGAGTCGGCCATGATGAAGATCGAGTTCATCGAATCTTCAATGACCTCATTGCCTTCAGCATCGATCCGCTTTTCCTTGCCGATGCGCTTCATCATGGCGCGTGCGACTTCTTCATTGGTACGCGACCAGATGTCGACAACCTTGTTGTAGCGCTCGCCGGCGGTCACGACACCTGAAGCATACTGATGCTGGATGTCGAGAATCTCGGCCTCGGCACGCTCCAGAATCTCGACCTTCTCCGGTGGAACCTGAAGATCGTCCAGACCGATGGAAACACCCGCACGGGTAGAGTAGGCAAAGCCGGTATACATCAGCTGATCAGCAAACACGACCGTGTGCTTGAGGCCCAGCTTGCGGTAGCACTCATCGATCAGCTTGGAGATCTGCTTTTTCTTCAGCACCTCGTTGACCGCCGAGAACGGCATGCCAGGCGGAACGATCTCCCACAGCAGCGCGCGACCGATGGTGGTCTCGTAGCGGCTGATGACTTCTTCACGATTGCCGTCTTCGTCGATCTTCAGCTCGCGAATGCGAACCGTCGCTGCGGCCTGCAGTTCAACCTGGCGGTTGGCGTAGGCGCGATGCACCTCACCGACGCTGGAGAACGACATGCCTTCACCCTTCGCGCCCGGCAGGTGGCGGGTCATGTAGTACAGGCCCAGCACCACGTCCTGGGTCGGAACGATGATCGGTTCACCGTTGGCCGGCGACAGGATGTTGTTCGATGACATCATCAGCGCGCGGGCTTCAAGCTGGGCTTCCAGGCTCAAGGGGACGTGCACGGCCATCTGATCGCCGTCGAAGTCGGCGTTGAAGGCGGTACAGACCAGCGGATGCAGCTGGATAGCCTTGCCTTCGATGAGAACCGGCTCGAACGCCTGAATACCCAGACGGTGAAGAGTCGGTGCCCGATTGAGCATGACTGGATGCTCGCGGATGACTTCCTCGAGAATATCCCAGACCTCGCCTTCTTCGCGCTCGACCAGCTTCTTGGCGGCCTTGATCGTCATCGCCAGGCCACGACGCTGCAGCTTGGAGAAGATGAACGGCTTGAACAGCTCCAGCGCCATCTTCTTCGGCAGACCACATTCGTGCAGCTTCAGGGTCGGGCCGACCACGATGACCGAACGGCCAGAGTAATCGACGCGTTTGCCCAGCAGGTTCTGACGGAAACGACCCTGCTTGCCCTTGATCATATCGGCGAGTGATTTCAGCGGACGCTTGTTGGTGCCGGTGATGGCACGACCGCGACGACCGTTGTCAAGCAGCGCATCAACCGATTCCTGGAGCATGCGCTTTTCGTTGCGCACGATGATATCGGGCGCATTGAGGTCAAGCAGTCGACGCAGGCGGTTGTTGCGGTTGATCACGCGACGGTAGAGGTCGTTGAGATCAGAGGTCGCGAATCGACCACCGTCCAGCGGCACCAGCGGGCGCAGGTCCGGCGGCAGCACCGGCAGAACGGTAAGGATCATGTACTCGGGACGATTGCCCGATTCAATGAACGCTTCCATCAGCTTGATGCGTTTGGTCAGCCGCTTGATCTTTGTTTCGGAGTTGGTCGCCGAGATATCTTCGCGCAGCTGAGTCAGCTCGCCTTTCAGATCGATGTTCTTGAGCAGATGGAAGACGGCTTCGGCGCCCATCTTGGCATCGAATTCATCGCCGTATTCTTCCAGGGCTTCCAGATACTGTTCGTCGGTCAGCAGCTGCCCGCGCTCGAGCGGGGTCATGCCCGGTTCGACGACGACGATAGGCCTCGAAGTACAGAACCCGTTCGATGTCGCGCAGGGTCATGTCCAGCATCAGGCCGATGCGGCTAGGCAGCGACTTCAGGAACCAGATGTGCGCCACCGGTGAGGCCAGATCGATATGACCCATGCGCTCGCGGCGCACTTTGGTCAAGGTGACCTCGGTGCCGCACTTCTCGCACTTCACGCCGCGATGCTTCATGCGCTTGTACTTGCCGCAGAGGCACTCATAGTCCTTGATCGGACCAAAAATGGCGGCACAGAACAGGCCTTCGCGTTCCGGCTTGAAGGTCCGGTAGTTGATGGTCTCGGGCTTCTTGACTTCACCAAACGACCAGGAGCGGATCAGCTCAGGCGGCGCCAGTCCGATGCGAATGGCGTCGAAATCAGAAATCTGATTCTGACGCTTGTAGAGATTGAATAGATCACGCATTTTCAGACTCCTCCTGGACTCAGGACTCTTCGAGTTCGATGTTGATGCCGAGCGAGCGGATTTCCTTCACGAGTACGTTGAAGGATTCCGGCATTCCCGCCGTCATCTGATTGTTGCCATCAACGATGGACTTGTACATCTGGTTTCGACCGGCGACATCGTCGGACTTGACCGTCAGCATTTCCTGCAGGGTGTAGGCAGCACCATACGCTTCCAGTGCCCAGACCTCCATTTCCCCGAAGCGCTGACCGCCGAACTGGGCCTTGCCACCCAGCGGCTGCTGGGTAACCAGGCTGTAAGGGCCGGTGGAGCGCGCATGCATCTTGTCATCCACCAGGTGGTTGAGTTTGAGCATGTACATGTAACCCACGGTTACCGGTCGGTCGAAGGCATCGCCGGTCCGGCCGTCAAACAGCGTGGTCTGACCGGATTCGGGCAGATCGGCCATCTTCAGCAGGTTCTTGATTTCCTTCTCGTCGGCACCGTCGAAGACTGGCGTTCCCATCGGCACGCCACCCTGAAGGTTGTCGGCCATTTCATCGACTTCAGCATCGCTGAACTGGCTCATGTCGACTCGCTCGGCATCCGAGTTGTAGACCTCACCGAGGAACTTGCGCACCTTGGCAGTCGACTCGTTGGCTTCGATCATCTTCTGGATCTTGTGGCCCAGACCGCGTGCAGCCCAGCCCAGGTGAGTCTCCAGAACCTGACCGATGTTCATGCGCGACGGCACGCCCAGCGGATTCAGCACGATGTCGACCGGCGTCCCGTCGGCCTGGAACGGCATGTCTTCAACCGGCACGATGGTCGAAATCACACCCTTGTTACCATGCCGCCCGGCCATCTTGTCACCCGGCTGCATGCGGCGCTTGACCGCCATGTAGACCTTGACCATCTTGAGCACGCCCGGGGCGAGGTCGTCGCCACGCGTGATCTTGCCTTTCTTTTCTTCGAAGCGGGCGTCGAACAGCTTGCGCTGTTTCTCGATCTGGCGTGCCGCCTTCTCGAGCAGATCCTGGGTATCGTCACTGCGCATGCGCAGCTTGAACCAGTCATCGCGCTTGAGATCGGCCAGGTAGGTCGCCGTGACCTTGTCGCCCTTCTTGATACCCGCAGGACCCTTGTCGGCAACCTTGCCGACCACGGCCGTGTGCAGACGAGCGAAGATCGCGTCTTCCATGATACGCAGCTGATCGTCGAGATCCTTGCGAACCTGACGCAGCTCTTCTTTTTCGATCGCAATCGCACGCGCATCCTTGTCCACGCCCTCGCGGGTGAAGACCTGAACGTCGATTACGGTGCCATCCATGCCGGTCGGCACGCGCAAGCTCGTATCCTTGACGTCAGACGCCTTCTCGCCAAAGATGGCTCGCAGCAGTTTTTCTTCCGGCGTAAGCTGGGTCTCGCCCTTCGGCGTGACCTTGCCGACCAGAATGTCGCCGGCCTTGACCTCGGCGCCGATGAAGACGATGCCCGCGTCGTCGAGCTTGGCCGAGCGTGCGACTCACCGACGTTCGGGATGTCGGCCGTGATCTCCTCGGGGCCGAGCTTGGTGTCGCGCGCGACACAGGTCAGCTCTTCAATGTGGATCGAGGTGAAGCGATCTTCCTGCACCACACGTTCGGAAATAAGGATGGAATCCTCGAAGTTGTAGCCATTCCAGGGCATGAACGCGACCAGCATGTTCTGGCCCAGCGCCAGTTCACCCAGATCGGTCGACGGGCCGTCGGCCAGAACGTCACGTCCCGCCACAGCATCGCCGACTTTGACCAGCGGACGCTGGTTCATGCAGGTGTTCTGGTTGGAGCGCTGGTACTTGACCAGATTGTAGATATCGACGCCCGGATCGTCTTCACCCACTTCATCTTCGTTGGCGCGGACAACAATTCGGCCCGCATCGACCTGATCAACCACCCCGCCACGCAGAGCAACCGTAGTCACCCCGGAGTCAGTGGCGACCACGCGCTCCATGCCGGTGCCGACCAGCGGCTTGTCGACCCGCAGGGTCGGAACAGCCTGACGCTGCATGTTCGAGCCCATCAATGCGCGGTTGGCATCATCGTGCTCGAGGAATGGAACCAGCGAGGCGGCTACCGACACGATCTGGCGCGGTGACACGTCCATGTAGGTCACCTCAGAGGTGGCCTTGAGCGTGAACTCACCCTGGTAACGACACGGAATCAGCTCTTCCTTGAAGCGCTTGTTCTCGTCCAGGTCAGCATTGGCCTGGGCGATTACGTAGTCACCTTCTTCAATTGCCGAGAGGTATTCGACCTCGTTGGTCACCTCACCGTCGACTACCTTGCGGTAGGCAGTTTCAAGAAAACCGTACTGATTGGTGCGCGAGTAAACCGCCAGCGAGTTGATCAGACCGATGTTCGGTCCTTCCGGCGTCTCGATCGGGCACAGCCGGCCGTAATGCGTCGGATGCACGTCGCGGACTTCGAAGCCGGCGCGTTCGCGGGTCAGACCGCCCGGGCCGAGTGCGGAGACGCGGCGCTTGTGGGTGACTTCCGACAGCGGGTTGTTCTGATCCATGAACTGCGACAGCTGCGAGGACCCGAAGAATTCCTTCACGGCAGCAGCAACCGGCTTGGCATTGATCAGATCCTGTGGCGCCAGCCCTTCACTTTCAGCCACGCTCAGTCGTTCGCGCACGGCACGCTCGACGCGGACCAGACCGATCCGGAACACGTTTTCGGCCATCTCGCCAACTGAACGAACGCGACGGTTACCGAGGTGGTCGATATCATCCACCGTGCCGTTACCGTTACGTATATCGATCAGTACTTTGAGAACGGACAGGATGTCGTCCTGATCCAGCACGCCCGGACCAGTGATTTCCTGACGACCGACGCGGCGGTTGAACTTCATGCGACCGACCGATGACAGGTCATAGCGCTCTTCGGCAAAGAACAGGTTCTTGAACAGGTTCTGAGCCGCTTCCTTGGTCGGTGGCTCGCCGGGACGCATCATCTTGTAGATTTCCCACAGTGCTTCGAGCTCGCTGGCGGTCGAATCAATGCGCAGGGTGTTGGAAATATAGGGGCCCTGGTCGAGGTCGTTGACGTAGAGAATCTCGAACTTCTTGACCTTGGCTTCGCGCATCGCCTCGAGCGCCTCTGCCGTGATCTCGTCATTGGCGCGAGCGACCAGCTCACCGGTATCGCCATCGGCGATGTTGTGGGCGAGAATCTTGCCGATCAGGTAGTCATCGGGCACGTCCAGGGTGGTGACGCCGGCTTCGGCGATCAGCTTGACGTGGCGTGCAGTGATCCGACGATCCTTGGCGACGATGACATCGCCCTTGGCGTCAACGATGTCGAACAAGGCATTCTCACCGCGCAGACGCTGCGGGACCAGATCAACCTTGGCATCGCCCTTGCGCAGCGTAACTTTGGTCTTTTCGAAGAAGTAATCGAGGATCTGTTCTTCTTCCATGCCCAGTGCGCGCAGCAGAATGGTCACCGGCAGTTTGCGGCGACGATCGATGCGGGTAAAGATGCAGTCCTTGGGATCGAATTCGAAATCCAACCAGGAGCCGCGATAGGGAATCACGCGAGCCGAGAACAGCAGCTTGCCTGATGAGTGGGTCTTGCCTCGATCGTGATCGAAGAATACGCCCGGAGAGCGGTGCATCTGATTGACGATGACACGCTCGGTACCGTTGACAATGAAGGTGCCGGTGTCGGTCATCAACGGCAGATCGCCCATATAGACGTCCTGCTCCTTGACCTCTTTCACCTTCTTGTTGCGTGCCGGGCTGTCCTTGTCATAGATGATCAGACGAACCGTAACCCGCAATGGCGCGCCATAGCTCATGCCGCGCAGCTTGCACTCAGTGACGTCAAATTCGGGCTCGCCGAGCTTGTAGCTCACATACTCCAGCGCTGCGTTGCCTGAATAGCTGCTGATCGGAAACACCGATGACAGCGCGCCATGCAAGCCGATCTCTTCGCGCTCTTGCACCGGCCGGTCAACTTGCAGAAACTGCCGATAGGAATCGATTTGCGTGGACAGCAGAAAAGGAACCTCGAGCACCTGAGGGTGCTTGCCAAAGTTCTTGCGAATGCGCTTCTTTTCGGTGAAGGAGTAACTCATGAGCATCTTACCCACTTAAATATGCTTCGGCCGGGTTTGTCGTACCGTGCTGATCCTGGCACCCGGTTCAAGCCAGATCAGTCCGTCGTTCTTGCTGATGCGTTGAAACAGCAACGGCTGTTTCAAAAACGGCAACGGGCCGGGCGCCTGATTGGCACCCAGCCCAGGTGTTGCTGTTTTGCAAAGCAGCGATGGGCTTACTTGACCTCGACGGTCGCGCCCGCTTCTTCCAACTGCTTCTTGACGTCTTCGGCTTCGTCCTTGGACACGCCTTCTTTGAGCGGTGCCGGAGCGCCTTCGACCAGATCCTTGGCTTCTTTCAGGCCCAGACCGGTGATGCCGCGAACAGCCTTGATAACGCCAACCTTGTTTGAGCCAAAGCTCGCCAGGATGACATCGAACTCGGTCTTTTCTTCAGCTGCAGCAGCTTCACCACCAGCTGCAGGAGCAGCAGCAGCGACAGGAGCAGCAGCAGAAACACCGAACTTCTCTTCCATGGCTTCAATGAGGTCAACAACCTCCAACACGCTCATGCCAGAGATGGTTTCCAGAATATCGTCTTTTGAAACGGCCATTTTCTTACTCTCCAAAATGTGATTGAGGCTTTGCTTCCAGCCTCAGAACTTGTGTAGTCAAACTCAGGCAGCTTGCTTGCTGTCACGCACCGCAGCAACGGTACGAACCAGCTTGGTATGCGGCTCCGCAAGTGTACGAACGAACTTCTCGATCGGCGCTTTCATAACGCCCATCAGCATGGAAATAGCCTGATCGCGAGTCGGCAGTTTCGACAAGCGCTCCAGCTCGCTCGCGTCATGCAGTTGGGCGCCTACGGCAACCAACTTGGCAATCAGACGATCGTTTCCTTTTGCAAAGTCCTTGATCAACCGTGCTGCCGCGCCTGGATCTTCCAGGGAAAATGCGAACAGCAGCGGACCGGTCAGGCCTTCGCTCATGCATTCGAAGTCGGTACCCTCAACGGCTCGGCGCACCAGAGTATTCTTGGCAACCTTCAGATAAACGCCTTCCGCACGTGCCTTGGCACGCAGTTCAGTCATTTGCCCGACGGTCAGACCACGGTACTCAGCAGCTACGGCAGAATGGGCTGACTGCGCCACATCGGACACTTCCGCCACTACTACCTTTTTCTGCTCAAGAGTGAGCGCCATTGGCTACCTCCAACTTTCTTGAAGAATCGCCGGCAAATGCCGAACGATCCGGTCACATTCCGAGGCTTGCAAACGTCGCAAACGCACGGACCCTTCGGTGGCCGTTTCCTGAAACTCAGGATCGGGCGTCACCATCTGCGTGGGCGGAAAATCCATTACCGAGACGGTCTTACAGACCCGTCAGCGACCCACGGTCTTGGACGGACACTTCAGATTTCGAAGCACTCGCCCGATCAATCGGTCTGACAAACCACGCAGAAGCAATGCTCTGCCAGACCTCTCAATTCAAATCCTTTCTGACGATGACTGCGGTTGTCCGCAGGCATCGAACGTGCAACCGGAAATCAGATACCCAGCGAGCCCGCGTCGACGATGACGCCCGGACCCATGGTGGTCGAGACTGCAAGCTTCCGCAGGTACTGACCCTTGGCAGCCGGCGGCTTGACCTTGATCAGCTCCGTGACCAGCGCGTGCAGATTGCCCTGCAGCTTGTCGACGTCGAACTCTGCCTTGCCGATGGTGGCGTGAATGATGCCCGCCTTGTCAGCACGGAACTGAACCTGGCCGGCCTTCGCGTTCTTGACGGCGGTTTCCACGTCCGGAGTCACGGTGCCCACTTTCGGGTTCGGCATCAGGCCACGCGGGCCGAGCACCGTTCCGAGACGACCGACCACGCGCATGGCGTCCGGGGTTGCGATGCAGACGTCGAAGTCAATCGTGCCGCCTTTGATGGTGTCAGCCAGATCTTCGAAACCGACGATGTCAGCGCCAGCAGCCAGTGCCTTGTCGGCGTTTTCGCCCTGTGCAAAAACGGCCACGCGGACGCTCTTGCCAGTGCCGTTGGGCATGACGATGGCTCCACGCACGACCTGGTCGGACTTGCGCGGGTCAATGCCCAGGCGGATGGCGACGTCCACGCTTTCAGCGAACTTGACCTTGCTGAGGGACTTCACCAGTTCCAGTGCTTCACCGATCGCGTAGGCCTTGCCGGCTTCAACCTGTTCGCGCGCGGCGCGAATACGCTTTCCTCTGGCCATTATTCGACTCCTTCCACGTTCAGACCCATGCTGCGCGCGCTACCAGCGATGGTGCGCACGGCGGCGTCCATGCTGGAGGCCGTCAGATCGGGCTCTTTAGTCTTGGCAATTTCTTCCAGCTGGGCGCGGGTCACAGTGCCCACCTTGCGCGTGTTCGGCTCGCCGCTGCCCTTCTTGATCTTGGCAGCCTTGAGCAGAAGAACTGCGGCCGGCGGGGTCTTGGTGACAAACGTGAAGCTGCGATCGCTGTAGACCGTGATGACCACCGGAATCGGCATGCCAGCTTCAAGCGACTGCGTGGACGCGTTGAAGGCCTTGCAGAATTCCATGATGTTGACGCCATGCTGGCCCAGGGCCGGACCCACGGGTGGGCTCGGATTGGCCTGACCGGCAGGCACCTGAAGCTTGATATAGCTAGAGACTTTCTTAGCCATGCTGTATTTTCTCCTCGGGTTCAAACGCCGGATCACTCAAGGATCAGCGGCTCCCCGTCTATGGGTTCCTAATTCACGGCCAAACCGGCCGTTCACTCTCAAAATCGACGCAAGCTGCGCGTCAAATAACTGGCTGTACCCCAGCATCGGTCGATCGACGCCGGTTCCCGAATCGCGCTGCGCGCGTCCGGGATGAAATCCTTGATGACTTAGAGCTTTTCCACCTGCTGGAAATCGAGTTCGACCGGGGTCGAGCGTCCAAAAATGGACACCGCCACACGCAGTCGGCTCTTTTCGTAGTTGATCTCTTCGACCACACCGCTGAAATCGTTGAACGGCCCGTCGGTAACGCGGACCATCTCGCCCGGTTCGAACAAGACCTTGGGACGTGGTTTGTCCACGCCGTCCTGTACACGCTGGAGAATGGCGTCAGCCTCACGCTGACTGATCGGTGCGGGCCGATCCTGGCGCCCACCGATAAAGCCGAGAACCTTGGGAACGTCCTTCACCAAATGCCAGGTGTCGTCGTTCATTTCCATCTCGACCAATACGTAGCCCGGGAAGAACTTGCGCTCGCTGCGGCGCTTCACACCCTTTTTCATCTCCACCACTTCTTCGGTGGGGACCAGGATGTCGCCGAACTGATCTTCCATTTCGGCACGACGAATGCGCTCTTCCATGGAGCGCTTGACCGACTTCTCGAATCCCGAGTAGGCGTGTACGACGTACCACTGCTTGGACATCAGTTGCCTCCCGAGGCACCGATCAGGCGACGCACGACCCAACCGAAAACCGTGTCCATGATGAATAGCAGAATGGCCACGATGACCGTGATCACCAGCACCATCAAGGTTGTCTGCAAGGTCTCCTGGCGTGTCGGCCAGACCACTTTGCGACGTTCAACGTCGGTTTCTCGAAGAAACGAGACCATGTCCCGGCCGCGTTCGGTCTTGGCGACCAGCGCCACGGCGATGCCGGCGGACACCAGCAGACCCACGACCCGAATCAGGGTCATGACTTCACCAGAGTAACGGAAGAACCCGAACACGCCGGCCAGCAGAACCAGGAGGCCCAGAGCCCACATGACGTTATCGCGTGCTGTTGTCTTTTCGGCTGCCATAAATCGAATGCTTTGCCTAAGGTAATGAGATGGCAGGCGAGGAGGGACTCGAACCCCCAACCTGCGGTTTTGGAGACCGCTGCTCTGCCAGTTGAGCTACTCGCCTATCTCTAAAAACGTCGTCTTGTAATCCGCGTCAGTCCGGCACCTTCTTCCTTAGAAGGCAAAGTCAGTGCCCGGCAAAGCCCGGCACTGACTCCTGACGTTCTATTCGGTCTCGCTTATTTGTGGATTTTTGCCACGACGCCAGCACCAACGGTGCGGCCGCCTTCACGAATGGCAAAGCGCAGACCTTCTTCCATCGCGATCGGCGCAATCAGCTCGACCTGCATCTGCACGTTGTCACCCGGCATCACCATTTCCACACCTTCCGGCAGCTCGACCGCACCAGTCACGTCCGTCGTACGGAAGTAGAACTGCGGGCGGTAACCCTTGAAGAACGGCGTGTGACGACCACCTTCGTCCTTGCTCAGGATATAAACCTCAGCTTCGAAATTGGTGTGCGGCGTGATCGTGCCCGGCTTGGCCAGTACCTGACCGCGCTCAACGTCGTCACGCTTGGTGCCACGCAGCAGTACGCCAACGTTGTCACCGGCCTGACCCTGATCCAGCAGCTTGCGGAACATTTCCACACCCGTGCAGATCGTCTTGGTCGTGTCCTTGATGCCGACAATCTCGATCTCGTCACCCACGTTCACGATGCCGCGCTCAACGCGACCCGTCACTACCGTACCGCGACCCGAAATCGAGAACACGTCCTCAATCGGCATCAGGAACGGCTTGTCCAGGGCACGCTCGGGCTCCGGAATGTACTCGTCCATGGCCTGGACCAGACGCATGATCGCCGGTACGCCGATCTCGCTCTCGTCACCTTCCAGCGCCTTCAGCGCCGAACCGGTGATGATCGGGGTGTCGTCACCCGGGAAGTCGTAGTCGCTCAGCAGCTCGCGAACTTCCATCTCGACCAGTTCCAGCAGCTCGGCGTCATCCACCATGTCTGCCTTGTTCAGGAAGACCAGAATGTAGGGAACACCAACCTGACGCGCCAGCAGAATGTGCTCGCGGGTCTGGGGCATCGGGCCGTCAGCCGCAGAACAGACCAGAATCGCGCCGTCCATCTGGGCAGCACCGGTGATCATGTTCTTGACGTAGTCAGCATGCCCCGGGCAGTCAACGTGGCCGTAATGGCGCAGGTCAGACTCGTATTCAACGTGGGCCGTCGCGATCGTGATACCACGAGCGCGCTCTTCCGGCGCGTTGTCAATCTGATCGTAGGCCTTGAATTCACCACCGCGGGCTTCAGCACACACCTTCGTCAGCGCCGCCGTCAGCGTCGTCTTGCCATGGTCAACGTGACCAATCGTGCCGACGTTTACGTGCGGCTTGCTACGTTCAAATTTTGCCTTGGACATGAGTCTGGAACTCCGTTTCCTTTAGTTGTTAAATTAAAAAGCTACAGCAGCGTTTCTATACTTTCGAACGCAGCGCTGGAACATGGTGCCCACGACTGGAATCGAACCAGTGACCTCTCCCTTACCAAGGGAGTGCTCTACCGCCTGAGCTACGCGGGCTTAAATTAGTTCATGAGCCCCATTGTCTGGAGCGGGTGATGGGAATCGAACCCACATCATCAGCTTGGAAGGCTGAGGTTCTACCGTTGAACTACACCCGCCTCGCCGTATCGTCGTACGCCGTTGCCGCAGATCTTCCGAAGTGGTGGAGGGGGCAGGATTCGAACCTGCGAAGGCATAGCCAGCAGATTTACAGTCTGCCCTCGTTGACCGCTTGAGTACCCCTCCAGCTCACCGGCCAACCGACCGGACCGAACCTCTCACACTTTTCGTCGAACACCCGAAAACCGACCGGATTCCGGACGAAGCCCGCAATTGTCGCGCAGACCCATTCGGGAGTCAAGCGCTTTGGCTGAAAAACGGAAAATGAATGCAATCAAGCAAATTGCGACGCAAGACGCTTGGCACCAGGATCGCCAAAGCCACGGGCAATGGCCTGTTTCAAACCTCGAATTTTGTGCTCATATCGGCCCTGCCGACAATCATCACCCGACCGTCAGACGTTGAAGCGAAAGTGCATCACATCTGCCTCTTGAACGATGTAATCGCGGCCTTCAAGGCGCAGCTTTCCAGCCGCCTTGGCGCCGGCCTCGCCCTTGCAGGCAAGGTAATCGGCGTATGCCGTGGTTTCGGCCCGAATGAAGCCTTTCTCGAAATCGGTGTGGATACGACCGGCCGCCTGCGGCGCAGTGGAGCCTCGGCGCACCGTCCATGCTCGCACTTCCTTGGGCCCGGCAGTAAAGAAGGTCAACAGATCAAGCAGCTCGTAGCCGGCACGGATCAGACGATTCAGACCCGGCTCGGTCTGACCCAACTCTTCCAGAAACTCGGCCTGCTCTTCCGGGGTGAGTTCAGCCAGCTCGGCTTCCATCGCCGCACAGAGCACCACGACCTCTGCATTTTCACGCTTGGCGCGCTCGCGCACCTGACCGACCATGGCGTTGTCTTCGGCGGCTGAGTCATCCACGTTGGCCACGTAAAGCACGGGCTTGGAGGTAATGAACTGCCAGGTCGACAACAGGGCCCGATCATCAGCGTCCAGCTCCAGGGTGCGAAGCGGCTCACCTTCACCAAGGTGCGCAACAACCTTCTCAAGAATGACGACCAGACGCTTGGTGTCCTTGTCGCCGGACTTGGCCTGACGCTGGCTTCGATCCAGAGCTCGCTCGGCGGTTTCGAGGTCGGCCAGCACCAGTTCGGTATCGATCGTATCGATGTCGGAAATCGGGTCGACCTTGCCGGCCACGTGGGTCACGTCGTCATCGACGAAGCAGCGCACGATGTGCGCGATGGCATCGGTTTCGCGGATATGCGAGAGGAACTTGTTGCCCAGACCTTCACCTTTCGACGCACCGGCAACAAGACCTGCAATATCAACAAACTGCATCATGGTAGGCACGATCTTGTCCGGACTGACGATGGCGGCCAGCTCATTGAGGCGAAGATCCGGCACAGGCACCATGCCCACGTTGGGCTCGATGGTGCAGAACGGATAATTTTCTGCCGCGATATCCGCCTTGGTCAGACATTTGAATAGCGTGGACTTCCCAACATTGGGCAAGCCGACAATTCCACATTTGAAACCCATGCTGTTCTCCGATCCGACTAGAAAATAATTGAAACGAACGGCTGCTCAGGGGCTTCCGACGCTGTGCAAGTCCTGCTGGGCACGCTCGCAACGCCCGGCCAGCAGATCAGGAAGCACGCGCACTGAACGCCTGATGGCCTCCTCAATGGCCTGCTCCTCCTGCTCACGAGCCCGACCCAGCACCCAGGCCAGAACCGCCTCGCGAGTACCGGGATGCCCGATACCAATCCGCAAGCGCCAGAACGCCTGA
Organism: uncultured Pseudomonadota bacterium; assembly: GCA_942491245.1. GTDB lineage: Bacteria > Pseudomonadota > Gammaproteobacteria > Xanthomonadales > Wenzhouxiangellaceae > Wenzhouxiangella. The sequence goes on along the minus strand of CALNZT010000019.1, from coordinate 13,197 downwards.
CTGTTCAGATGCTGAAAAATACTTCTCAAACCATTGTGGCCGCCGTGGCCGCCGCCCTGCTTCAAGCGGATGGTGCCCGGCGGCAGATCAAGATCGTCGTAGGCGATGAGAATGCGCTCGGCCGGAATCGAGTAGTAGTCCGACGCGGCGCGAATGGCCTGGCCGGAATGGTTCATGAAGGTGTCAGGCCGCAACACGACCACGCTCGACTCCCGCCAGGACTGCTTGCTCAAGTCACCGTGAAGCTTGCGACTGGTCTTGAACGTCAATCGATCCTCACGATCCATGGCATCCAGAAACCAGAACCCGGCGTTATGCCGGGTTCTTTCGTACTTCTGGCCTGGATTTCCCAGGCCAGCAATCAGCCATGGACCAAGCATGGTCAGACTCAGTCGTCCGACTTGCCTTCGTCGTCGCCGTCTTCATCGGAAGACTCGTCATCATCCGCATCGGATTCGGCGATCGTATCGACTTCAGCGCCTTCACCCAGCGCGGCATCCGATTCAGCCGCAGCCTCACCGGTGCCCTGAGAGGCACGAATAAAGAGGGCCGTCACAATCGGGTGATCAACATCATTGTTGATCTCCAACGCCGGAATGGTCACGCCTTCCGGAAGGTCGATTTCACTCAGCATCACGCTGCCGCCAGGCTCGAGTCCGGCCAGATCCACTTCCAGATACTCAGGCAGATTCTTCGGCAGTGCGTCGACTTCCACTTCGATGGTCTGATGCGAAATGACCACACCCGCCTTCTTGCCTGCCGGTGAAACGTTTTCATTGACGAAGTGGATCGGCACGTTGATGCGAACCAGCTGATCGTCAGACACCCGAAGGAAATCGATATGGGTCAGCAGCGGTCTGAACGGATGACGCTGCAAATCACGAATGACCACTTTCTGACGGCGGTCTTCGCCGACGTTCAGCTCCAGAATGGACGAGTGGAACGCTTCTTCGTTGGCCATGTGAAGCACGGAGTCATGGTCCACCGTAATGGTGGCCGGATCACGGTTGGCACCGTAAACAACGGCAGGAACACGACCGGCACGACGCAGGCGGCGGCTCGCACCTTTCCCTACATCCGTGCGCAGTTCCGCCGGAATCTTGAATTGTTTGGACATGATGGTTTCTCTTGATGTCTTTTCAGGGTTGAACGACCGACCGCACGCGACCACGCAGCCGGAGCAAGCCGAGCAGTATAACGGGAAAAAGCCACAGAAAGAAGATCGATGACGCGATTCGTCTGACCGACAAGGGCAGGCTGCAGAATGGATGACTGGAATCCCGACCGACCGCACATAAGCACCCCGGACGCAGCCCCGCCGGACCTCAGAGGCCCCTCAGTTCCAGTGCATTGTGAGCAGGCGCGCCCTTGAGCCGTGCTCTCTGAAATCCGCTTCCGCATCAAAAAAGGCGGCCCGGGGGCCGCCTTCTTCGATACTCGTGGCTGCTACCTAGTCGGCGGCATCATTCCTCACCGAAGGCGAACCCGAACAGATGCAGCAGGCTCATGAACATGTTGTAGATCGACACGAAAAGGGTCACCGTAGCCATGATGTAATTGCGCTCGCCGCCGCGGATGATCTGCTGGGTCTGGAACAGGATCAAGCCGCTCATCAGGAGTGCGAACATTGCAGACACCGCCAGACTCAGCGCAGGCATCTGCACGAAATAGGCCACAAGGCTGGCGACAAAGGCGACCAGAATGCCGACGAACAGGAACGGACCCATGAAGCTGAAGTCCTTTTTGGTCACCAGGGCAAAGCCGGACAAGCCGACAAACGCTACCGCTGTCGTGCCGAAGGCAGCCATGACGATCTGGCTACCGTTGCCCAGCGCGTTCATATAAATATTGATGATCGGGCCCACGGTCGCACCCATGAAGCCGGTCAAGGCAAACACGGCAACCAGACCCCAAGCAGAATTTCGAAGGGCCATCGTTGCGAACAGCAGGCCAAAGTAGCCGACCAGCGCGAGCAGACCGATAGGTGGCCAATTCATGGCCATGGCCACGTAGGCCATCACGGCACTGAAGGCCAGCGTCATGGCCAGGAGTGTCCAGGTATTGCGCAACACTCGACGGGCACCCTCGTCGATTTCAACGGACGGGGAAGCAGGTATGGAAGTAGCACGATACGGCTGGTTCATGGTGTTGTCTCAAGCCTCCGAAAAATCAAAAAAGATCCGAATGCGAATCATTCGAATTACCAACTGGGACCAGATTCTAGCAGGAAGGTTGCATGAATCAAGAGAAGCTTGCAGCGAGCTCTCGCACGGCCGGTCCGCCGGCGAGCTGCTCAGACAGGAATTCTGCAGCTGCCGGCGCAATGATCGGCCCGAAGGGATCATGCCCGATATTCAGCCACAAGCCGCGCACACCCGGGTAGGCGCCCACAGTGGCCCGGAGCTCTGGGCTGGGCACAGCCAGTCGCCCATACAACTCAAGGTCATGGCGCCCCAGACCTGGGAGACAGGCGTGGACCCGTTGCCGCAACTGGCCGGCCGCCAGCATGGCACGCTGATCCGACTCCAGATTGCTGATCGCAATCAGACGGCCATCCTGGTGCGGCACCAGCCGCATGGCCGCGTCAACCACAGCACCGCGCAAAGCCGTGCTCGACGGGGCAAATTGCAGCGCCGGCGCCAGAATCGCTGCACCGGCGATGATTTCAAGCCCGGAGGCATGCAGCAGCGGCCCACTGGACTGGTCGGCCGCCAGCACCGTGGCATCAGCCCGGAGCTGGGCATCGTCAACCAGCACTACGCCAAGCACGATATTGCCCGCCACGTCCAACCGCTTGACCGCGCTGCGCGTTCGAATCTCCACGCCACGGCGGATCAGCGCCAGACTCAGGGCCCGCGCCAGGCGATCCGACCTGAGGCTGTGGCGAGCTGGCAAGCACACGGCCGCGCGCTGGCCTTCGGCCATCTGCGGTTCGAAATCGACCAATGACCCCGCTAAAAGCTCACCCGGATGCGCGGCACCCCAGGCCGGCGCGTCGTCCATGGCCGACTCCAGCGCGACCAGTGGCTGGGTCTCCAGAGACAGATCCACGCCGGTTTCCAGGGCCAGGCGGGTGGTCAGTTCGGGCAAAAGCTGCAGGGCTCGAGCTTCAAGCTGGTTGAGCACCCGGGACCGCTGCCAGGGCGGCAGCAGCGAGGTATCGAGCTGGGGCAGAAGATGGTGGCGCTGGGGTGCCGGGATCACGACGGGTTGCAACCCCGCCTCGAACAGACTCAGCGCGGTAAACAGGCCGCTGACCCCGGCCCCGACAACGATAAAATCCGCTCGCGCGCTCACGTATTCGCGGATTGCGGGGCGCCCCGAGGCAGAAAGCCGTCAATCAGCAGCAGGATGACGCCGAGCACGATGGCGCTATCAGCAATATTGAAGGCCGGCCAATGCCAACCCTGATAGTGGACGTCAATGAAATCAACAACGTAGCCGAAGCGAAGCCGGTCGATCACATTCCCGATCGCGCCACCGAGCACCAGCATCAGGGCCGAGGGCAGCAGACGCGATCGATTGGGCAAGCGCCACAACCAGATCAACAGCACGGCGCTGATGATCACCGCCACGGTGGTAAAGAACCAGCGCTGCCAGCCTCCGGCATCGGCCAGCAGACTGAAAGCGGCGCCCTCGTTGTGGGCCAGCGTGAGATTGAACCAGTCAGTGATCGGCACGGGCTGATACAGCACCAGATTCTGGGTCGCCATATGCTTGGTCCCGTAGTCCAGGATCACCAGCAGCAGCGCCAGGCCCAGCCAGAGCGCGTACTTCTGCGGTCGCATCGGTGTCATTGCGGCTCAGCCCCAGTGGCGGGTTTCACCCGCGCCTGCAACGTTTTCCACGCACCGTCCGCACAGTTCCGGATGCTCGGCATCCGCACCGACCGAATCACGATGATGCCAGCAGCGTACGCACTTGCCATGCGTGCTCGGCCGGACCGAGAAACGCAGCGTCTGCCCTGCAATCTCGGCCTGATGCGCCCCATCGCCTGCCGGCCCCAGATGGACATCGGAGGTGATGAACACAAAGCGCAGCTCGTCTCCGACCGTGGCCAGAATCTCGGCCAGGGCACCGTCGGCTTCCAGGGTGATTTCGGCGGCCAGTGATGACCCGATTTCCTTGGCCCGGCGCAGCGCCTCCAGATGCGGACCCACAGCTTCGCGGACCTCGCGCAGAGCGGTCCAGAATGCACGCTGTTCCTCAGACCCGGTTTCCAGGCCCGGATACCAGGTCGAGAGCATGACCGAGGCTTCACGATCACCGCCCATCTCGGACCAGATTTCTTCGCCCGTGAAGCTGCAGATCGGCGCCAGCCAGCGAACCAGAGCCTCGAGAATATGCTGCATGGCGGTCTGGGCCGAGCGCCGCGCCGGGTGGTTTTCCGGCAGCGTGTAGAGCCGATCCTTGATCACGTCGAGATAGAACGAGCCGAGATCGATACAGCAGAAATGATGCAGACGCTGGTAAATGGTCAGGAATCGGTAATCCTTGAACGAGCGCTGAATCTCCTCATCGAGCTGTGCCGCCAGGTCGACCACGTAACGGTCCAGCGGCAGCAGATCATCCATTGCCACCGCGTGTTCGCTCGGCTCGAAGCCGTGCAGATTGCCAAGCAGGAAGCGCGCGGTGTTGCGGATCCGCCGATAGGCGTCAGCGACGCGCTTGAGAATTTCGTCTGAAACGGTCATTTCCTGACGATAGTCGGCCGCTGCCACCCATAGACGGAGGATGTCTGCGCCGAGCGAATTCATGACCTGCTGGGGTGCCATGACGTTCCCTTGCGACTTCGACATCTTGCGGCCGTCGGAGTCGACGACGAAGCCGTGGGTCAGAACGCAGTCGAAGGGGGCGCGACCGCGCGTACCGCAACTCTCCAGCAGCGAAGACTGAAACCAGCCGCGGTGCTGATCCGAGCCTTCCAGATACAGATCGGCCGGGCGCGACAGTTCATCGCGCTGATCCAGCACGCAGTAGTGGGTCACGCCGGAGTCGAACCAGACATCAAGAATGTCCGGGACGATTTCATAGTGCTCGCCATCAACGCCGAGGCGCTGGGCAATATCGTCTTCGTACCAGACATCGACACCATCCTGCTCGACCAGCGCGGCAAGCTTGCCCAGCAGTACCGGCGTGTCGGGATGCGGTTCCTGGGTTTCGCGATGGACAAAAAGACCCAGCGGCACACCCCAGGTGCGCTGGCGCGAAATGCACCAGTCAGGGCGAGATTCGATCATGCCGCGAATACGCGCCTCGCCCCACTCTGGCACCCACCGAACCTTGCCGATGGCGTCCAGCGCCTGCTGACGCAAACCGGCCTGCTCCATGGCGATGAACCACTGCGGCGTGGTCCGGAATGCGGTCGGCGATTTGTGACGCCAGCAGTGCGGATAGCTGTGGTCGAAGGCCGCATCAGCAAGCAGCGTGCCGTTGGCGCGCATGTGTTCGACCAGGGTAGCGTTGGCTTTCCAGACGAATTCACCCTCGACCACGGGCGTACCGTCGATGAATATGCCGCGGCTGTCGACCGGGTTGACGACCGGAATGTCGTACAGGCGGCCGACGTCGAAATCTTCCTGTCCGTGGCCGGGTGCGGTGTGGACCGCACCGGTTCCCGTTTCGGTCGTGACATGCTCGCCGAGGATGACCGGTACCTGCAGTCCGTTGTACGGGTGATGCAGTGCCAGCAGATCCAGGGCCTGACCCTTGACCACGCCAAGAACATCGACGTCTTCGAGCCCGATTCGGGCGCAGACCTCGTCTCGCAGTTGCGATGCAATCACGATTTCCAGGGTCTTGCCGTGGCGCTGCCCGCGCAGCAGCTCATAGTCGAGCTCGGCGTTCAGGCAGACCGCCTGGTTGGCCGGAATGGTCCAGGGGGTGGTCGTCCAGATCACCACACCCGCGCGATCACCCAGACCTTCGACGCCGAAGATCGACGCCAGGCGCGCGGGATCAACCGCCGGAAACAGCACATCGATGGCGGTCGAGGTCTTGTCCTGGTATTCGATCTCGGCTTCGGCCAGCGCCGAGCCGCAGTCGAAGCACCAGTGGACCGGCTTGACGCCGCGCTTGAGGTGGCCGTTCTCTACGATTTTTGCCAGCGCCCGCAGCATGTCGGCCTCGTAGCTGAAATCGCGCGTGGCATAGGGATGCGCCCAATCCGCCAGCCCACCCAGTCGTTTGAAGTCCTCGCGCTGGCGATCGATCTGCTTGCCGGCATACTCGCGGCACTTGTGGCGAAACGTGCGTGCGTCGACCTTGTGGCCGACCTTGCCCACTTTCTTCTCCACCTGCAGCTCGATCGGCAGGCCGTGGCAATCCCAACCCGGAATATACGGCGCCCGGTAGCCCGACAGCAGGGCCGAACGCACCACGATGTCCTTCAGAATCTTGTTGACAGCGTGACCGATGTGGATGTCACCGTTGGCGTAGGGCGGTCCGTCGTGCAGCACGAAGCTGTCACGGTCGGCCGTGGCCTCTTGAAGCTTCTGATACAGCCCTTGCTCATACCACTGCTTGAGCATTGCCGGTTCCCGAGTGGCCAGCGAGGCCTTCATCGGAAAATCGGTCTTGGGCAGGTTGATCGTGTCTTTGTAGTCCATGGGGCCCGGCTTCAACTGTTCTAGGGTTCTATTGATGTCGTATTGGGGTCGTGCAGCTGTCCGTCAAGCATCGAGAATACGGCGCGCCTGGGCCGCATCCTCATTCATCTGAATCTGCATGGCGTCCAGACTGTCGAATTTTTCTTCGCCGCGCAAGCGTTCGAGCAACTCAACGCTCAGATGCTGACCGTACAGGTCACCATCGTAATCGAACAGGTGGACTTCCAGTAAGCAGCTTTTACCGGCCACCGTCGGACGATACCCAAGACTGAGCACCGCAGGATGGTCCACCAGACCCGGACCCTGGACGCGGGCGGCAAATATGCCGTGCGCGGCCGGCGGCAGCGGCGGGCGGATATTGGCGGTCGGATAGCCCAGGGTGCGGCCCAGCTGCTGCCCCCGCAGCACGCGCCCGTGCACGGCATAGGGCCGGCCCAGCATGCGACGAACCTGCTCCATCCGGCCCTCGGCCAGGGCGTTTCGCAGGCGCGACGACGAAATGCGTTCGCCGTCCAGAACCACCGGGGGAATGGCGCAGACATCGAAGCCGTGCTTGACGACCAGGATAAGCAGATCAGGATCGCCGGCCGCCCGGGCACCGACGGAAATCCGAACCGACCACCACGTGCCGGGCGTGGGCCAGCCCGACGACAGCGCGTTCGACGAATTCCTCTGCACTCAGCGCGGCAAACACGCGGTTGAAACGCATCATGTAGACCCGCGCCAGGCCCAGCTCACGACTCAGCAGCAAGCGGTCGCGCACCGAGTGCAGGCGTGGCACGGGATTGTCGGGCTGAAACAGCGTTCTCGGCAGCGGTTCGAAGCACATCAGCGCCGGGCGCAAGACTGGCGCCTGGCGGCGGACCTGATCAATCAAAGCCTGATGACCACGATGCAGGCCGTCAAAGTTGCCGATGGCCAGGGCCGTGTCGCCTGCTGGAGCTCGCGCGCTGTCGAGTGTTCGGATCAATTTCATGAGGCCCGGGATTCTACCGGGTTTCGGGTGACTGGCGTATCGGGCAGCAGCGCTGAATCTGCTAATCTCCTGCTGTTTATCGCGCCAGAGCAATCACGCATCCGGTGCGGCCCGACACCATGGTTGCAGCCAATGACTCAAGCCAAGCCCCCCGCGCTGAATTACCCGGCGCTCCGACTTCGAGTGCTGGAGACCACCAACAACAGCAGCGAGCGCGCGGCTTCAGGTGGTCCGTTCAAAATTCTGCGCCAGGTCCAGCGCACGATCGAAGACGAGCTCAAACGGCTTCCAGTGCACGAGCGCGGGCCGTGGCTATCGCGCAAGCTGTGATTTCTGCTGCCGCCTGCCAGGTCATGGCCGTCCTGGTCGAAGTCTTCGCCCTGCTGGAATTTCTCGAAGCAGCGACTCGCCCGGAACACGTCGAAAGCCTTCCAGTCCAGCGCGTACGACAGCAGCCAGAAGCTCCAGGCGCTGCCGGCGGGCGACGTGCTCACGACCAGCCTGCCCTGCCCCGCGCTGATCGACGGCCAGTGCTCGGGCTACGCCGGGCGACCGCTGAACTGCCGCAGCTACCACTCGCTATCACGGGAGGCCTGCGAAGACTCGTTCAGACATCCGGATGATCTGGAGCGCGGTCACCCGCAGCTGCGCGCGGTGGCTGCGGTTCATGTGTGCGCTCAAGCCGGCTTCCAGCGCGCGCTGCAGGCCCATCGTCAGGACGCTCGCCAGTTCGAGCTGGTCACCGCCTTGAGTGAAGCGCTGGAGGACGAGCAGTCACGAGACCGATTCGAGCGCGGCGAAACCGCGTTTGTTCGACCTCCCCTCGTGCCCGATCACGCCCAGGGCTGATCGGTCACCGGCGATGCCCATCGCCAGGCGCGCTACTCCAGCCCGAGATTGGCCTTTTGCAGCACCTGACCCGGGGGTGCGGGTGAGGCGTCGATACTGCGATCCTCGCCCAGTGCCTCGCGGCCATCGAGCACTGCCAGCAGATGATCCAGTCCGGCCCAGCCATACGGTAGATTCGGCACCAGTCGCTCAGCGGCCGCAGGGGCGGCCAACAGTGCGTCGAAATGCTGCGCGTTGGCGACCTCCCAATACGCAATATCAGCCCCGTTGGCTCGGGCTTGCTCGACATAGGGCCGAGGAGCTCATGGCCGCGGGAATCAATCCGTCATGCCGACCATGAATGATCAGTACGGGACGGGAACCGAGCTGCGCGCTGGCTCGCGTGGCCTCGATAGCCGATCGAAGTCGCTCGCCGCGCTCGCCGTCTTCCTCGAGAAGCTGGTGCAGACAAAGCAGTCCCGGCAGGGCCAGATCACGACCGTCAGCCAGCCCGTCAACGATCTCGAAACCACCCCGAGGCGGAATCACGGAATGCCGAAGGCTCCACCAGGCCGCGATCGCCTCGTCGCGCTTGCACCGGAGGCCAAGGAAGCCGCACGGCATGCTCCAGCGGCCCGGATCGCAGGTAAGACGAAGCATGGAGTCACGGCCACCGATCGCCACACGTCAAGAATCACATTGACCGCTCCGAGGCTCAGCGCCGCATCATCAAAGCCCATCTTGACCAGGCGCTCGCGCGCCAGCGCAGGTTCAGGCGCATCGATCAGGCCCGCGATGGCAAGGCCCGAGCAGCGCTGCTGGCCAGCTGCAGCCACCAGCGGGTTACCCAGCACCATCGCCATGGTGGCGTTCAGGTCACCCAGGGCGCAGGGCTGAAGCAGGGCCGCTTCAGTTGCATATTCAAACAGATGCGGCGCGTCGGGCGCGGTAATGTTCGGCATCAGCGCCATGACCCCGTCGATCAGACCATGCGCATCCTGCTCGGCCGCGCGCAGGACCGCACCACCGCCGTTGGACAGCCCGGCGGCGATAACGCGAACATTGTCGCCATCCAGCTCGACATCGAATTCAGCATCAAGCAGCGCCAGCGCAAAGCTGGCGGCATCCAGCACATACAGACCCCAATCGGCTTCCGGATGATCGCCAGAGTGGGCGTGGGAAACGGCAACCGTCCCCTCCGGCGCATCAGCAGGCAGTGCCGGCGCCCTGAGACCGGTCTCGGCACCTTCCGCCGCCACTCGACGACCGTCCAGTGCCACGCCGGTATCGTCGTCATAGCGATGGATATCGGTGCCTGCACCCTTGTCGGTGTAGGCCACCGCGCAGCCCTTCGGCAGGGCCCAGGGAGCGACCAGCGGCACAGCGCCATAGACGCCCCGCGAACCGGAGGCTGGCGCGACCACCAGGCAGGCCCGGGCCGGATCAAAGTTGTCGGGCAGCTGAACCAGTACGCGAGCCGGGCTGTTGCGACCCGGCAACTGGCGAAAACTCATGAATTCACGCCCGGTCACCGTTGGCAGCTCGTCGAATATCGCACCCAGCCCACCGGCCGGATTGAGTGCCGCCAGCCCCGTCCAGGCCGAATAGAACGCCAGGCGGCGCGGCGCTTCGGGGCTGGCGAACCAGTCGCAGCGCGGACGCCCAGGCAGACGTCAAGCCTTCCGGGTCGAGCCGGCGGTGACTAGGTCATCGCCATCACGATTCGTGCTCATGCGCACAGGATCAGCTTCGGCTGGATCGGCCGTTGCCGCGGTAGGCTCCAGCGCTGGCGGATCGCTCAGGCCCAGACCACGAGGCGGTCAGGCCAATTAGCAACGCCAGGGAGGGCAGCAGACGGATTGGTCAACGCAGGACTCCTCGAACCGTCAGTAAGACGAGGGGTCTGCAAGGTTAGCGAGTTGTTTGCCGCACGGCGGAGAATGGACTTAGTACAAGCGCCAAGCACACCGCGTTTGTTTGCTAGTCTCTGGCACCGTGGCGGCAACGAGTCGAGTTTGAAGACTGACGCTTGCATAAAAGACGCTACCTCAAGACAAGCTCCACCTCAGGACTATCAGCCATGAATCAAACCCCCAGGAAACAGACTATGCGCATGCTGGATACCCCGGTGCCAGCAGCAGGATCGGCGCAGGCAGTGCCCGAACGTTCAGGCAGCCCCAGGGCCACCACGTCTGGTGTCCTGCTGGCCTGGCGCTTGCCTCTGCCCGGCAGGTGGCCGAGCGCATCACCGCCGCCGGGGGCAAGGCAGAACGCCATGGCGCTGGAGCGTGGCCTCGGACGATTCGGTCCGGGCGCATGGCCGACGGCCTTTCCGCGCCGATCGATGTGCTGGTCAGCAATGCCGGCCTGCAAGACATCGCGGGCTCGAGGAATTCCCGATGACTAAATGGGTCTTGCTGGTTCAGGTCATGCTTGTGGGTGTCGCCAAAGTCACCCAGGCGCTCCTGCCCGGCATGCGCGAGCAAGGCTTCGGGCGCATCGTCAACATCGGCTCGATTCACTCGCTGGTCGCCAGCCCCTACAAATCAGCCTATGTGGCGGCCAAGCACGGTTTGATGGGGTTCTCCAAGGTCATGGCGCTGGAGACGGCCGATACCGACATCACCATCAACACGATCTGCCCGACCTACGTCAAGACACCCCTGGTCGAGAAGCAGATCGCCGATCAGGCCAGGAACCATGGCATCAGTGAACAGGCGGTGGTGCAGGACATCATGCTCAAACCCATGCCCAAAGGCGTGTTCATCAGCCTGGAAGAGCTGGCCGGCATCACGGCGTTTCTGATATCGCCGGCGGCCAGAAACATCACCGGCCAGGCCATCGTTGTCGACGGCGGCTGGACCGTTCAGTGATCGAGCTCCCCGCCCTTCCCGCCCTTGGGCCTGCTTGAGTTGATGGGTGTCCGTGTCCTTATCGCCGACGATCATCCCCTGTTTCGAGGGGCGATGGTGCAGGCCCTCGGTGGCTGCCTGGATGAAAGCCGGAGATTCAGGCCCAGGATCTGCCAGAAACCCTGAGCCACTTGAACAGCATGAGGACATCGATCTGGTGCTGCTCGATCTGCACATGCCCGGCAATCAGGGGCTGGCCGGGCTGGCCGCCATTCGCTGTCACTTCCCGGCCGTTGCCGTGGTGGTGGTTTCAGCCAGTGAAGATCAGCAGGTCATCCACCGCGCCTGGACCACGGCGCGGCAGGGTTTATTCCGAAGCGCAGGCCTGAATGAGGCCAGCCGTGGCGCCGAACACCGTACTCGACTACAAGGAATGGATACCGCCGCGCCTGGAGCAAGCCGTGGCCAACCAGCAAAGTGACAGTGAAGATCGAACGCTGGCCGGTCGCATCGCCCAGCTCACGCCGCAGCAGTTCCGCGTGCTCAAGCTGGTCGCCGAAGGCCAGCTCAATAAACAGATTGCCGATGCGCTCAACATTCAGGAACGCACCGTCAAGGCGCACATGAGCGAAATCTTCAGCAAGCTCGAAGTACGCAATCGCACCCAGGCCGGCATAGCTCTCGGCGGCTCGACCTGATGGACCAGGCCGAGTCGCGTCTGGGTTCGCCACCGCCCATCAGGCCGATCGTCAAGCGCAACGCATTGTGATTCAGGGCGACTCAAAGCGATCGTTGAAAATCTGATCGGGTGGCGGTGAAACGGTGAAACTCACCGCTGCGCCGAGCTCCGAGCTGTTGTTTTGAGCATCGCGCGCCATCAGCAGCACGTGACCACCGCTGATGCCGGGCGTAAACGTGAAGCTCCTGAGCGTATTCGGCGCCTGGTTGTAGACGTCTTCGAAGGCGCGATACCCCTCGCGCTGCCCGTTGCTGTTCAGGTAGACATCAATGTTCAAGGGATAGGCCGAGTTCGAGGTCGCGCTATCGACCCGGTAGGTCACTTCCAGGGCACCGCCCACATCGACCACGCTGGTAATCACCGGGAAGTTCTGCAGATTGTTGGTTCCGGTATCGCCATCGCCCGGATCGTTGGGCGTGATCACGTTGTCGCCCAGATCGATGGACTGGTCACCGTTGGCGCAAAGGCTATTGGCGATGAAGCAGTTCCTCAGACTGGCGCCTGCAGCGATCCAGATACCATCATTGCCATTATTGAACACCAGGTTGTTCAGAACAAAACTGTCATCACCGCCGGCATTCAGGAAGACACCGGAATTTCCGTTGGCGGCCAGGATCCCCGGTATCCCGCCAATCGTATTGCTCGAAACAACGTTCTGATCGCTTGCGGTGATCTGAACCCCGTCCTGAAAGCGTTGTTGCCGATCACGTGACCAGGGCACGAAATCACCGTCGCCGATGCGGTTGTTGTCGCCCTCGATCCGGATCCCTTCGACCCGATTACCGGCCGGCTGATCTTCCTCTCCGGACCGATCCGAGTGCCGCAGACGTCGGTAAAGGCACCCTCCAGAAGGATGCCGTCGTTGTTGTACCCGATCCAGTTGTCATCGATCAGAGTCAGCTCCGCCGCGCCTCGCACCCGAATTCCCTTGCCCTGATTGGCAATACTGGCACCATCGCTGCGGGTCCCGATCTGATTCCCCACGATCTGGTTGCGGCGACCCGAGACCACATCGATACCGTCATCGCCCATGCCGCCGATGATATTGTTTTGCACGATGTTGTCGTCTCCGAGCAGCACCACGCCGTTGAAGTCGCTGCCCTGGACCACGTTATCGATCGGACCAAGATCATTGTCGAACTGAATGTGGTCGTTGCCCTCGATGCGGATCGGTTCGCTGTTGAGCGCGATTTC
>CALNZT010000018.1:0-17477 GCA_942491245.1 uncultured Pseudomonadota bacterium | reverse complement strand
ACCATCTACTCGCCGGCGGTGCGCATCATCATCAGCGGGGATACCGATATGGCCGCTCGCCGATGATCAGGTCGTTCGTGTGGGCAACTGGGCGGTACCCTGCCGGTGATTGGCGTTCTGGCTGGCGGCCCGGTGGGTGCTGCAGCGGGTCTGGTGCTGCAGTCGATCCTCGAACGGCCGATGCGCGGACTGGCCGAGGCGCGCTACACCGTCACCGGGTCCTGGAGTGATCCGCACATGGAGCTGGTCAGCGCGCGCGCGTCCGACGACACGGTCGGCGAATCCGGCGAGACTTCGAATCAGGATGCCAGCGATCGTGCCGCTGAAGATCCACCGCCACCCAATTGAATCGGTCGCCACTGACCGAATATCTTAACCTCTAGTGGTGGGAGGCCTGATACCCAATCCGCCCTGAACGTTTTCTTTACATCCGGAACCCCTGAATTCATGTTTGAACTTGCCCGCGCGCAGCTGTGGCCCGCAGTTCGATCAGTCCGACATTGAAATGGCAATTGGCCGCCTGGCCGGCGGTGCGATCGATTTCGGCGAACTCTGCTCAACGCCGCGTGCGCGAGGCCTGGGGCCTGGAGGATGGGGCGGTCAAGAGCGGAAGCTGGGACGTGGACCAGGGCGTGGGGGTACGCGCGATTGCCGGTGCCGGCACCGGCTTTGCCTACGCCGACGCGATTACGCTGCCGGCGCTGATCGATGCCGCCGACAGCGCACGGGCCATCAGCCGCACCGTGGCGGATGTGAATACGCCTGGCTCAGCGTGGACCCCGAGCGCTACCTCGGTGCTGACCCGACCCGTGAGGGCCAATCTGCCGATCGCGTCGAACTACTGCGCACCATCGATGCCTACGTGCGCTCGCTGGATGCCCGCGTCAGCCAGGTCAGCGTGAATATTTCCAGCAGCCATGAATCGATTCTGGTTGCGGCAAGCGATGGCACTCTGGCCGGTGACGTCAGGCCGCTGGTTCGCCTGGATATTCGCGTCTTGCTGGAAGAGGGCGATCGCCGTGAACAGGGCTTTTCTGGCGGCGGTGGCCGCTATCGAATCGCCAATCTGATGGCGCCGGAGTTCTGGCAGGAGCAAGCCAGGGAAGCCGTGCGCCAGGCGATTGTCAATCTTGACGCTGCCGATGCGCCGGCCGGGCACATGACCGTAGTGCTCGGTTCGGGCTGGCCCGGCGTACTGCTGCACGAGGCCGTTGGCCACGGTCTCGAGGGTGATTTCAACCGCAAGGGCACTCCGCTTTCACCGGCCGCATCGGCGAGCGGGTCGCCGCTCGGCATGCACGGTCGTGGATGATGGCACTCTGGCCGATCGCCGCGGCTCGTTGACTATCGATGACGAAGGGCACCCAGCCAGAGCACCGTGCTGATCGAAAACGGCGTGCTCAAGGGCTATCTGCAGGACAAGCTCAACGCCCGTTTGATGAAGATGCGCCCACCGGCAACGGCCGGCGCGAGTCCTACGCGCATCTGCCCATGCCGCGCATGACCAATACCTACATGCTGGCAGGCCAGAGCGACCCCGAAGAAATCCTGCGCTCAGTCAAGAATGGCCTGTACGCGGTCAATTTCGGTGGCGGCCAGGTCGATATCACCTCCGGCAAGTTCGTGTTCTCCGCCAGCGAGGCCTACCTGATCGAAGACGGCAAGGTAACCGCGCCGGTCAAGGGTGCGACACTGATCGGCAACGGTCCGGAGGTGATGACCCGCGTGTCGATGGTCGGCAACGGATCTGGCGCTCGACGAACGGCGTGGGCAGTCTGCGGCAAAGAAGGGCAATCGGGTGCCGGTGGGTGTAGGGCAACCGACGCTGAAGATCGACGGGCTGACGGTTGGAGGCACCAGCGCGTGATAGGCGCTCAGCCGTTCAAGACGTGTCAAGACCGTTTCCTCGAGTTGCGTCGGTCCAAAATACGTTTGTCCTAGCGACGTTTTAACGGCTTGAACTTTCATCACGAGCAACG
Organism: uncultured Pseudomonadota bacterium; assembly: GCA_942491245.1. GTDB lineage: Bacteria > Pseudomonadota > Gammaproteobacteria > Xanthomonadales > Wenzhouxiangellaceae > Wenzhouxiangella. The sequence continues at coordinate 15,498 of CALNZT010000018.1, read as the reverse complement.
CAAGACCAAAGAACGCTTGAAACAGCCTCGAGCCACTGGTGGCCGGAGATGTTGATCGAGGCCAAAGACAAGGGCGCCAGCGCAGCGGCGCCGTGTAATGCCGGAGAGCCGGCCTCCGGACAGTGCGCATGGGCGAAGTGAGACCTTGAAGAACACGCGTGATAGTGGCTTGCGCGTGACTGTGTATGCGGGTCAGTGCAGCGGCACGGCCTCGACCGGCGATTTGCGCCCGGAAGTGATAGATCAGTGCGTGCAGCGCGCGCTCGACATCGCCCGGCACACCCAGCGTGATCGCGCGGCCGGTCTGGCCGATGCCGATTTGATGGCACGCGACCTGCCCGATCTTGACCTGTGGCATCCGCGCGATGTCGAGCTTGATCAGCTGGCCGATCGCGCCAAGGCGATCGAGCAAGCCGGTCTGGAGGCCGATGAGCGCATCGCCAACTCCGAAGGTGCCAGCGTGTCCTGCGAGGCCAGTCTGTCGGTATACGCCAACACGCACGGCTTTATTGGCCCGGAAAAGATCCACCCATTTTTCGCAGAGTTGTGTTCTGATCGCTGCTGACGACAAGGGCATGCAGCGCGACTCCGACTGGGACAGCGCGCGTCGCTGGACCGATCTGAACAGGCCCGAGCAGACCGGCCGCCACGCCGCCGAGCGCACCGTGCGTCGACTCGGCGCTCGCCGGGTGCCGACCGGCCCCGTGCCGGTGCTGTTCGCACCATCGGTTGCCAAGGGCCTGCTCGGCCACCTGGTCAGTGCGGTTTCTGGTGGCAGCCTGTATCGCCGGTCCAGCTTTCTGCTCGATGCCGTGGGCCAAACCATCTTGCCCGAGACCTTCAGCCTGATTGAATCTCCACGCCTGCTCGGCGCTCCTGGAAGCGCGGCCTTCGATGGCGACGGTGTGGCGACCCGGGAGCAGCCGCTGGTCGAAAACGGCACGCTGACCCGCTACGTGCTCAGCGCATATTCCGCTCGTCGGCTTGGCCTGGAATCCACCGCCAACGCCGGCGGCGTTCGCAATCTTCACCTGGACGCCCCCTTGAGTAGCCGCGATGAGCTGCTCGCGCAGGTCGGCACCGGCTTGCTGGTCACGGAAGTGATGGGCCAGGGCGTCAACCTGGTCAACGGGGATTACTCGCGAGGCGCTGCCGGCTTCTGGATCGAAAACGGCCAGATTGCCTGGCCCGTGGAAGAGATCACGATCGCCGGCAACCTTCGCCAGATGCTCAAGGGGCTGATCGCGGCTGGCGATGACATCGATCCACGCTATAACCTGCGAACTGGCTCGCTGCTGGTCGATCGGATGACGGTGGCAGGGCAGGAGTAAGGGCGCGGCTGATCAAGCCACGTCAGGGCATCAATACCTGCAATGGAGCAGGCGTCGACTAGCAGCAGCAGCAGCTGAGCTGCGCCTATCGCCAAGCATCTGTCTGCTTGCCTGTTTCCCGGCGGCTCGCAGTACGGAAATCTTGATCAGGGCAGCCCACTGGGCGTTGGTTACACTGTCCTCTCTGCATTCCTCTTGAGTCTTCTGCATGAATCTGCACAGTGACTTGACCATCAACGGCAAGAAATATCGCAAGGGCGATGTGGTGCCCTGGTATTTCGTCTACCCCTTTTTCCTGGTCCATATGGGAGGCTTCGGGCTGTCGGGATTCGCAATGGCCTACATGGAAGACGGGCCGGGCCTGTTTTTCCTGTATCTGCATGGCGGATTTGCCTGTCTGGTGTACGTGATTTTCTATCTGGCGATCTTCGGGCCGGATCGGGTGCGCTGGATGTTCATCAACGCGGCACTGGGGCTATTCGGTATTTATGCCCAGATCGATCTGATCCTGTCCTGGTTCGGCAAGCAGGCCTCGGACTTCTCGGTGTTTGTCCACGCGATTCCATTCTTCTACTACGTGCTGTACACGTTCCTGCTTCATCAGATGCTCCTGGACATCACGCGTTCGCGTGACAATCCGGCCAGGCGACGTGTGATCGACACCCTGTACATCCTCGGGTCAGTAGCGATCTATGGTGTCCTGTGGATGCAGAGTCGACCGGCATGATCCTTCGAGGACACGCCACAGACATGGCTTGAGCATGCGCTGCAATCGGGGCTTCTGCGGCTCAGTCTTGCGGGTTCGAGTATCGAAACACCGGAAAATGGTGCTCGGGGCAGCTCCAGATGAATCGATGCCAGCATGGCCTGGCGGCGCGCCTGAGGCCATCACCCCACGTCTTTAAATTGAAATTCACGCAGCAAACTCCACAAAACTAAATGAGAATCATTATAATTATCATCGAATTTACGACAGGACCATGATTGATGCTTCATTTCAAGTTTCTTGCGGCCAGTCTGGCGCTGGGGTTTTCGTTGTCAGGAACGGTGCAGGCCGAGCGAGAAGATGCGGAATCACCGGCTCAGCTGGACGATATCGAAATCAGAGGCGAGAGCCAGATGGACCCGCTGCTGCCGGTCAATCTGCGCTCGGTTGATGATGGCAAGGTGTTCGCCGGCAAGAAAACCACCGCAGTAAATCTGGACGAGCAGCCGATCTTTGTCGAGCCCAATCTGCGCCAGGTTTTTGCGCGCCTTCCGGGCCTGTTCGTCTCCGACCAGAAGATTCCCAGCATCTACAACGTGAATTATCGAGGTCTGGGGAACCCACATGAGTCGGAGTTTGTCGGTTTCTTCCAGAATGCCGTGCCGCTGGCATCGGATCTGTTCGGCTACCCGACGATTTACTACCTGCCGCCACCGCAACGCGTTGAGCGCGTGGAATTCGTGCGCGGTGGCTCTGGCCTGTTGTATGGCCCGCAGATCGGTCCGACCCTCAACTTTGTCACGCGTCGCGCCGACGCCCGGGCCGAATTGGGCGGATCTACCGAGCACAGCTTCGGCAGTGATGGCTTCTACAGCACCTACAACGAGGTGCGCTGGAGGCAACGATGTCGGTATTCATGGCCATCTACGATCGCCGCCAGGCCGATGGTCCGCGCCGTCAACGAAGACTACGAGGTCAACGCTGGCTACATCGGCTTGTCTTATGTAGGAATCAAGGATGTGCGCATCGGCTTCGATGTTGATCTGTACGAATCCGATTCTGGTGAAGCCGGGCGCCTGAGCTCGGCCGAGTTCGCTGCCAATCGTGACCTGAGCAAGACCCCATTCAATCGGATCGAGATCGAGCGCCTGATCGCAACCCTGACCTATGACCAGCAGATTCGCGACGGCGCAACGCTGAATGGTCGCCTCTGGTATTCCTATCAGGATCGCTTCAGCCGTCGTTCGGCTGCGTTCATTGATCCAGCCGATGAACCGGCGTCCACGAATATCGACCAGCAGGAGTTCAAAAACTGGGGCTTCGACCTGCGTTACGCACTCTTCTGGGGCGAGAACCATGTCCTGACGATCGGTACCACCGGCTATCTCGGCTGACAGTCCGCGCACCCGTCATGTCAGTCCGGATATTCGCTCCAACAGGCAGCGCAGCGAAGACCTGCTGTTCGATCAGGATCGCGAGATCACTTACAGCGCCTGTTTGTCGAGAACCTGTTCCGCTTCGGTCGATTGAGCCTGGCACCGGCGCTGCGCTTCGAACGGGTCAACTATGATTTGTTCGAAAACCTCAAGAGCGCCAGCCTCGAACGCGACGCCGATCGACGTCGACAGCACCAACGAAAACGCGCTGTTGTTCGGTCTGGGCCTGATCTATCAGGCTGGGGACCGTCTCGGAAATCTATGCCAACGTTTCAGAATCGTATCGTCCGCAGCGCTTCGACGACCTGGCCAATCCGAATGCCGAGTTGGCAGGTGACAATGGCCCGGATATTTCGCGGGCCATGAACTACGAGATCGGGCTGCGTAGCAAGCCGGTCCGAGGGCTGGTGTTCGACATGCGAGCGTGTTCCGGATCGATTTCACTGACAAGATCGAGCAGATTCAGCTTAATGTCAGCGATGTGCTGCGGGTGAACTCTGGCGACTCGCGCCATCAGGGCCTGGAGTTCAGCGCTGAATATGACTTTCTGACCGGCACCCAGTCGGTCAGCCAGTTGCTGGGCTTCGTCAATGGCTCGCTGCTGGATGCAGAGATCACCGACAGCGTGGACGGCGCCCTGAACGGCAATACGCCGGCTTTTGCACCGGACTATCTGCTGCGGGCCGGTCTGATCTATGACAACACGCGCCTGAAGCTTGCGCTCACCGCAACCCTGGTCGATGCGCAGTTCTGGCAGGACTCCAATGCCCCACGTGGTTCGGGCACCGATCAGATCGATGCGCGGATACCGTCCTACGAAGTGATTGATTTAAGTGGTCAATACCGTCTCTCCGAGGCCTGGACGCTGTTCGGCGGGGTGAATAACCTGCTCGACGAGGACTACTACAGCCGGGTCCGCAATGACGGCATCGAGCCGGCCGGCGAGCGCACGGTGTTCGCTGGGTTCCGGTTCGATCTGTAGCGATTGAAAGGTCGGAATCATCGGCAGGGCGGGGCAATAATCCCGGTCCGAGCCGTTTCGGGCCGGCGATGCTGACGGCGCAAAGACCGGCATAACCGCGTGTTGGGCTGGCCGAGGCGGAAGTCCTCGGCTATGATCCCGATCAGGTTCGCGCGCACCCGTGGTCGTTTGTGAGTGAAAAGCCGCGCGATTTAGGGACTTGCCCTGGAAGCGATTGGCGGTCCTTGACAGTCCTCGATTGACCCCTTAAAATTCCCGTTCTTCGGCAGACCGCTTCGTGCGTGTCTGTCGTTTATTTTCTGAAGGTCTGAAAAACGAATTCTTATGTCGACGATCAATCAACTGGTCCGCAAGCCAAGGCGGCCGAAGCAGTACAAGTCCAACGTTCCGGCGCTGGAAGCCTCTCCGCAGAAGCGCGGCGTGTGCACCCGTGTCTACACGACGACGCCGAAGAAGCCGAACTCGGCCCTTCGCAAGGTTGCTCGTGTGCGCCTGACCAATGGTTTTGAAGTCACCAGCTACATCGGCGGTGAAGGCCATAACCTGCAGGAGCACTCGGTGGTCCTGATTCGCGGTGGTCGTGTCAAGGATCTGCCGGGTGTGCGTTATCACACCGTGCGCGGAAGCCTCGATACTGCCGGCGTTAGCGATCGTCGTAAAGGCCGTTCCAAGTACGGCGCCAAGCGTCCCAAGAGTTGATGGATAGGTGATCTGAAATGTCTCGCAAGAACACGAATTTTGAACGCGACATCCTGCCGGATCCCAAATTCGGCAACGAGATGATCGCGCGTTTCATCAACATGGTGATGCAGAGCGGCAAGAAGTCTGTCGCTGAAAAGATTGTCTATGGCGCGATCGATGAGATCGAAAGCCGTGGCCATGCTGATCCGGTGGATGTGATTGAAAAAGCTCTGGACCACGTTGCCCCCGCCGTTGAGGTCAAGTCTCGGCGCGTTGGTGGTGCGACTTACCAGGTGCCCGTTGAAGTGCGCCCGAAGCGGCGCCAGACCCTGGCCATGCGCTGGCTCATCGACGCGGCGCGCAAGCGCGGCGAGTCTTCCATGCCGCGCCGCCTGGCGGGTGAATTGATGGATGCCATGGAAGAGCGTGGTTCAGCCGTCAGGAAGCGCGAAGACGTTCACCGTATGGCAGAAGCCAACAAGGCGTTCTCGCACTACCGCTGGTAACCTTTCTGGCGGGCGAAAATGGTAGGGGTTGTCTTGCCCCTTTGATGATCTGAGGTTTGGGGTTTGCATCGTGGCTCGCAAAGTATCCATTGAGCGCTACCGAAATATCGGGATCATGGCGCACATTGACGCCGGCAAGACGACCACGACCGAGCGCATCCTGTTCTACACCGGCGTTTCACACAAGATCGGTGAAGTCCATGACGGCAATGCCGTGATGGACTGGATGGAGCAGGAGCAGGAGCGCGGTATCACGATTACCTCCGCGGCGACCACCTGTTTCTGGGCAGGCATGGAGCAGGAGTTGGCCGGAATATCGCATCAATATCATCGACACCCCGGGACACGTTGACTTCACCATCGAAGTCGAGCGGTCGCTGCGCGTGCTTGACGGCGCGGTCGCTGTGTTCTGCGCTGTTGGCGGCGTAGAGCCACAGTCCGAAACCGTGTGGCGGCAGGCGACCAAATACGCCGTTCCGCGCATGTGCTTCGTCAACAAGATGGACCGAACCGGCGCGAATTTCCAGCGCGTGGTTGGCCAGATCAAAACCCGGCTGGGTGCCAATGCGGTTCCCATTCAGCTGCCGATCGGTGCTGAAGAAGATTTCGAAGGCGTGATCGACCTGGTCAAGATGCGGGCGATCTACTGGAATCAGGAAAACATGGGCACGACGTATGACGCCCGTGATATCCCCGCCGAGCTGCTCGATGACGCCGAAGTCGCCCGCGAAGTCATGATCGAGTCGGCGGCTGAAGCCGTCGAAGAATTGATGGAAAAGTACCTCGAAGGCGAGGCGCTGAACGAAGAAGAGATCATGAAGGGTCTGCGCGCTGGCACGCTCAAGAACGAGCTGGTTCCGGTGTTGTGCGGCACGGCTTTCAAGAACAAGGGCGTCCAGGCGCTGCTTGATGCTGTCGTCCACTACATGCCCGCCCCCACTGAAGTGAAGGCCATCAACGGCGTGAACGAGAACGATGCTGAAGAAACGCGCCCGTCAGATGATGATGCGCCGTTTGCGGCGCTCGCATTCAAGATCGCCACTGACCCTTATGTGGGTAGCTTGACCTTTATCCGCGTTTACTCCGGCGTCCTGCAGTCAGGTGACACGGTTTTCAACCCGATCAAAGGCAAGAAAGAGCGGGTTGGGCGTATTCTTCAGATGCACGCCAATTCGCGTGAAGAATTGAAAGAAGTTCGTGCTGGTGATATCGCTGCCGCCGTTGGGCTGAAAGACGTCACTACTGGGGAAACCCTGTGCGATCCGTCGCATGTCATCACGCTCGAGCGCATGGATTTCCCGGAACCCGTGATCTCCGTAGCGGTCGAGCCGAAGACCAAGAGTGACCAGGAAAAAATGGGTATGGCGCTGTCCAAGCTCGCCCAGGAAGATCCGTCATTCCGCGTGCATACCGATGAAGAGTCGGGTCAAACGATCATTTCCGGTATGGGCGAACTCCACCTGGACATCATCGTTGATCGCATGCGCCGTGAATTCAGCGTCGAAGCCAACGTCGGCAAGCCTCAAGTGGCCTACCGCGAGACGATTCGACAGGGCGTGGAAGCCGAAGGAAAATTCGTACGCCAGTCCGGTGGCCGTGGTCAATATGGTCACGTCAGGATTCGCCTGGAGCCGATGGATGAGGGTGGCGGATACGAATTCGTCGATGAGATCGTCGGTGGCGTTGTTCCCCGCGAATACATTGGGGCGGTCGGTAAGGGTATCGAAGAGCAGATGAACAACGGCGTGCTCGCCGGCTTCCCGATGGTAGACGTCAGAGCGATTCTGTTCGATGGGTCTTACCATGAGGTCGACTCCAACGAACTGGCGTTCAAGATCGCCGGGTCGATGGCGTTCAGAGATGGCGCACTGAAAGCCAAGCCTGTGCTGCTTGAGCCGATAATGAAAGTCGAAGCCGTTACCCCTGAAGATTATATGGGTGACGTGATGGGTGACCTGAACCGTCGTCGTGGTCTGGTCCAGGGTATGGAAGACGTGCCGGCCGGCAAGGTTATCCGGGCTAATGTCCCCCTGGCCGAAATGTTTGGCTATGCGACTGACCTGCGCTCCATGAGCCAGGGCCGTGCAACGTATTCCATGGAGTTCCTGCAATACGCAGAGGCTCCGAATAATGTTGCGGAAGAAGTGATGAAGCGATCGGCCTGACAGGTCGGCGTTCATCTATATTGATTTTTTTTTACAAGTTTTTAAGGATCGAAGGCAATGTCCAAGGCAAAATTTGAACGTAGCAAGCCGCACGTAAACGTCGGCACGATTGGTCACGTTGACCATGGCAAGACGACGCTGACGGCGGCGATTACCGAAGGTGCTGTGCTGAAGAGGGGCGGTGCTGACTACGTGCCTTACGATCAGATTGACAACGCGCCGGAAGAGCGCGAACGCGGCATCACGATCGCGACGGCCCACGTCGAATACGAGTCGGACGCGCGCCATTACGCGCACGTCGACTGCCCGGGACACGCTGACTACGTCAAGAACATGATCACCGGTGCTGCCCAGATGGACGGCGCGATTCTGGTCTGTGGCGGCCGATGACGGTCCGATGCCACAAACCCGCGAGCACATTCTGCTGGCGCGTCAGGTTGGTGTTCCCTACATTCTGGTCTTCCTGAACAAGGCGGACATGGTGGATGACGCCGAGCTGCTGGAACTGGTCGAGATGGAAGTTCGCGAGCTGCTGAGCGACTACGACTTCCCGGGCGACGACACCCCGATCATCACCGGTTCTGCGCTGAAGGCGCTGGAAGGTGACGAGAGCGAAATCGGCGTACCGGCGATCATGCGTCTGGTCCAGGCCATGGACGAGTACATTCCGGAGCCCGAGCGTGCCCTGGACAAGCCGTTCCTGATGCCGATTGAGGACGTGTTCTCGATTTCGGGTCGCGGTACGGTAGTGACGGGTCGCGTTGAGCGCGGCATTGTGAACGTGGGTGACGAGATCGAGATTGTCGGCATCAAGGACACGACCAAGACGATCTGCACGGGTGTGGAAATGTTCCGCAAGCTGCTGGATCAGGGTCAGGCCGGTGACAACGTTGGCGTACTGCTGCGTGGCACCAAGCGTGACGACGTTGAGCGTGGTCAGGTACTGGCCAAGCCGGGCACGATCACGCCGCACACCAATTTCGAAGCTGAGGTTTATATCCTGAGCAAGGACGAAGGTGGTCGTCACACGCCGTTCTTCAAGGGTTACCGCCCGCAGTTCTACTTCCGTACGACGGACGTGACTGGTGCGGTCGAGCTGCCGGAAGGTGTGGAAATGGTGATGCCGGGTGACAACGTGCAGATGCAGGTCGAGCTGATTGCGCCGATCGCGATGGAAGAAGGTCTGCGCTTTGCCATTCGTGAAGGCGGCCGCACCGTTGGTGCTGGCGTCGTGGCAAAAATCCACAAATAAATAATGGTAATTTGAAACGAGCCGCTGCTATAATGCTCGGCTCAGGTTTCAAGGGCCCCTTCGACCTCGGTTGGCGGGGCCCTGATCTTCGGATCACGCACAAAAGCCCCCCGAAAGGGCGGTTTTGAGTTTTTGATCTTTTACAGACTAAAGGCGTACGGCAATGGCCGAGCAGAAAATCCGTATTCGTTTGAAGGGTTTTGACCATCGTTTGATCGATCGGTCAACCCAGGAAATCGTGGATACAGCGAAGAGAACCGGCGCGCAGGTGCGCGGCCCGATCCCGCTGCCCACCCGCAAGGAGCGTTACACGGTCCTGATTTCCCCGCACGTTAACAAAGACGCGCGAGACCAGTACGAAATCCGCACCCATAAACGGTTGCTGGATATCGTGGACCCCAACGACAAGACTGTCGATGCCCTGATGAAGCTGGATTTGGCTGCGGGCGTGGACGTGCAGATCAAACTTTATTGATGACTGGCGGCCCTCGCGTTCTTCGCTGAAGAGCATGAGATTCACCGCGATCGAGAAACGAACGAAGTGAGTTCAGAACAATGACGATCGGATTGGTAGGACGCAAACGTGGCATGACCCGCGTATTCACGGAAGAGGGAAACTCCATTCCTGTAACCGTGGTCGAGGTGAGCCCGAACCGCATTACGCAGATTCGCAGTGTCGAAAACGATGGCTATTCAGCCATCCAGGTGACCTGCGGCTCTCGACGTACGTCTTTGGTTAATCGTCCCGCAGCAGGGCATTTCGCCAAAGCTGGTGTAGAAGCCGGCGAAGGACTGTGGGAATTCCGCCTCGAAGACAACGAAGGCTCTGACCTCGAAGTGGGTTCGGAGATCACCGTTGAGCGTTTCGAGGCCGGCCAGAAAGTGGACGTGACGGGAACGAGCAAGGGCAAAGGCTTTGCTGGTGTCATCAAGCGCCACAACTTCCGTATGCAGGATGCAACCCACGGCAACTCGCTGTCCCACCGTGCCCCCGGCTCTATTGGCCAGTGTCAGACTCCCGGTCGCGTTTTCAAGGGCAAGAAGATGGCTGGACAAATGGGTGATGAGCGTGTCACCACGATGAATCTTGAAGTGGTTCGCGTGGATGCAGAGCGGAACCTCATTCTGATTCGCGGAGCGGTCCCGGTGCACCCGGCGGACACGTGTTCGTTCGTCCGACGATCAAGGCCTGAAGGAGCGAATGATGGAACTTTCAATTCAAGGCGGCAAGAGCGTCGAAGTTTCTGACGCCATCTTTGGCCGTGATTTTTCAGAGGCACTGGTTCACCAGGTCGTTACGGCCTATCTGGCCGGCGGGGCGTGCTGGAACCAAAGCACAGAAGAACCGCGCTGCGGTTTCCGGCGGCGGCCGCAAGCCGTGGCGTCAGAAGGGAACTGGTAATGCACGCGCCGGAACGATCCGTAGCCCGCTATGGCGTAGTGGTGGCGTGACCTTTGCCGCACAGCCGCGCGATTTCAGCCAGAAAGTCAATCGCAAGCAGTACCGTGCAGCGATGAAGTCGATACTTTCCGAGTTGATTCGCCAGGATCGATTGATTGTCGTCGAGTCACTTGACTTCGATGAGCCCAAGACCAGCCTGGTCAAGGCACGTCTTGCCGAGTTGGGTATCGGCCGTGGTTTGTTGGTGGATGCTGAGTTGGGTAACAACCTTTATCTGGGCAGCCGCAACATTCCAAATATTCATACCCTTGCTGCCGATCGTATCGATCCGGTAAGTCTGGTGGGTGCAGAAAAGGTGGTAATGACTCGCTCCGCCGTTGAAAAGATTCAGGAGTGGCTGGCATGAGTAACGAACGCATGTATCAGATCGTGCGCTTCCCGCACGTTTCGGAGAAAACCGCGCGTTTGCAGGCTGATTCGAACCAGTATGTGTTCGATGTCCGCCGGGATGCCACCAAGGACGAAATTCGCAAGGCCGTTGAAGGCCTGTTCGATGTGAAGGTCGAGGGTGTCCAGGTGCTGAACCAAAAGGGCAAGCGCAAGACTTTCCGCTTCCGCGCAGGCGTCCAGAAGAGCTGGAAAAAAGCCTACGTGCGTGTGGCCGCTGGCCAGACGATTGAAGATCTCCAAGCAGACTGATTTAGGGCCAGGATACGGTTATGGCAATTGTCAAAGCAAAACCGACTTCACCGGGACGTCGCGGCGTAGTACGCGTCAAGCACGATCACCTGTGGAAAGGAAAGCCTCACGCTCCGCTGACCGAGTCGCAGAACTCTACCGGCGGTCGCAACAATAACGGTCGCATCACAACGCGGCACAAGGGTGGTGGGCATAAGCATCATTACCGCATTGTTGATTTCAAGCGTGACAAGGACGGCATCAAAGGTGTGGTTGAGCGGGTCGAATATGATCCCAACCGCAGCGCTCACATCGCTTTGGTCAAGTACAGCGATGGTGAATGGCGCTATATTCTCGCGCCGCGCAACGTATTCGCAGGCGACGAGGTGCTCAGCGGTTCAGAAGCGCCGATCAAGCCTGGTAATGCCATGCAGATTCGCTCGATTCCGGTCGGCACCCAGATCCACAACGTGGAGCTGAAGCCAGGCAAGGGTGGTCAGATTGCTCGGACTGCTGGTGCCGTTGTCCAGCTGGTTGCTCGCGACGGACAATATGCGACGCTTCTGCTGCGCTCCGGTGAGATGCGCAAGGTGCATACGCACTGCCGCGCGACCATCGGACAGGTATCAAATACCGAGCATAACCTCGAGAAGCTCGGCAAGGCTGGCGCCAAGCGCTGGCGTGGTGTTCGCCCGACCGTTCGTGGTGTGGCCATGAACCCGGTCGATCACCCACATGGTGGTGGTGAAGGTCGTACCTCTGGCGGTCGCCATCCCGTAACGCCATGGGGTGTGCAGACCAAAGGTAAGCGCACTCGCAGTAACAAGCGGACCAGCCAGTTCATTACTCGTTCGCGCAAGCGTAAATAAACGTAGGAAATCGCAATGCCACGTTCGATCAAAAAAGGCCCGTTCATCGATTACCACTTGGAAGCCAAAGTGGAAACGGCCCTAGAAACCAATAGTAAGCGTCCGATCAAGACTTGGTCACGTCGGTCCATGGTTATGCCTGAAATGGTTGGCCTGACCATCGCCGTACACAACGGTCGCCAGCACGTGCCCATACTGATCAACGAAAATATGGTCGGGCACAAGCTCGGCGAATTTGCACCGACACGGACCTTCAAGGGTCACGTGGCCGATCGCAAGACCAAGTAATCAGGACTTAACGGTGATGGAAGCTACTGCAAAACTCAAAGGCGCCCGAATCTCAGCCCAGAAGGCTCGGTTGGTCGCTGATCAGGTTCGTGGAATGTCGGTCGATCGCGCTGATGAGCTGCTGAATTTCAGCTCCAAGAAGGGCGCGCATATCGTCCGCAAGGTGCTGCTCTCGGCGGTCGCGAACGCGGAAAACAATCTTGGTGCGGATATCGATGAACTGAAAGTTTCTCGAATCTTTGTCGATGAAGGCCCGACGCTGAAACGCGGGCGTGCTCGGGCAAAAGGTCGCTACACCCGGATTCTCAAGCGGACAAGCCACATCACCGTTGTCGTGGCAGAGGACTAAGGACTAACCATGGGTCAGAAGGTACATCCAACTGGAATTCGCCTTGGAATCGCCAAGGATTGGCGCGCCAAGTGGTACGCCGAAGGCGAGACCTTTGCAGAATATCTGCTTACGGATCTGAAGGCGCGCGCGTTCCTGGAAAAGGAATTGGCACATGCCGCGGTCAGTCACATCCAGATCGAGCGTCCGGCCAAGTCAGCTGAAATAACGGTACATACGGCGCGCCCGGGTATCGTGATCGGCAAGAAAGGCGAGGACATCGAGAAGCTGAAGCAGAAGGTCTCGAAGATCATGGGCGTCCCGACGCACATTCGCGTGACCGAGATTCGGAAGCCGGAGCTCGATGCGCGTTTGGTCGCGGAGTCCATTGCTCAGCAGCTCGAGCGACGGGTCATGTTCCGTCGGGCGATGAAGCGGGCCGTTGGCAACGCCATGCGTCTGGGTGCCCTGGGTATCAAGGTGCAGGTCGGCGGACGCCTGAATGGTGCCGATATCGCGCGTACTGAATGGTATCGCGAAGGTCGCGTTCCGCTGCACACGCTGCGTGCCGATGTCGACTATGGAACCGCTGAAGCGGCGACGACCTACGGCGTTATTGGAATCAAGGTGTGGGTGTACAAGGGCGATGTTTTCGACCTCTACGCTGAGAACGCCGGCGAAAAAGCCCAGAACAAGGGCTCACGCAAGGAGAACTGATCATGCTGCAGCCGAAGCGTACAAAATTCAGAAAAACCCAGAAGGGGCGGAACCGCGGACTGTCTCAGGTTGGAAACAAGGTCAGTTTCGGTGAATTCGGCCTGCAGGCAACCACGCGTGGTTTTCTGACGGCCCGCCAGATCGAATCAGCCCGACGGGCGATTACTCGTCACGTTAAACGTGGCGGTAAGCTTTGGATCCGTGTTTTTCCAGACAAGCCAGTTACCAAGAAGCCGGTCGAAGTTCGAATGGGTAAGGGTAAGGGTAATGTTGAGTACTGGGTTGCTCCGATTCAGCCCGGTCGTATGATTTATGAAATTCAGGGCGTGAGTGAAGACGTCGCACGCGAAGCCTTTCGCCGTGCCGCCGCCAAGCTCAGCGTCAAGACTGCATTCGTAGTGAGGACGTTGTAATGAAGGCCAGTGAACTTCGCGGCAAGGATGCCGGTGAGCTCAAGGACCTGCTGCTTGAGTTGCGGAAGGAGCAGTTCAGCCTGCGCATGCAGCATGGCAATGGCAGCCTGGACGGTCGCCACCAGCTGAAGCTGGTACGACGCGATATCGCTCGGGTCAAGACCGTGATGAACCAGATTCAGGGTGAAACCGCATGAGTACCGAAGAAAAAATTCAGCGTAGCCAGGTTGGTCGCGTTGTGAGCAACAAGATGGACAAGACCGTCACCGTGCGCCTGGAGCGTCTGGTAAAGCATCCGCTGTATGGCAAGTACATCCGCCGATCCAGCAAGGTGCACGCGCATGACGCAAACAACGACTGCAATGAAGGCGATACCGTTCGCATTTCCCAGACCCGTCCGCTCTCGAAGACAAAGAGCTGGCAGGTTGTGGAAATCGTTGAACGCGCCCAGTAAGCAACAGCGGAGCGAAGCAGCATGATTCAGATGCAATCACGACTGGCGGCGGCCGATAACAGCGGCGCACGCGAGCTCATGTGTATCAAGGTTCTCGGCGGATCAAAGCGTCGGTATGCAAACATTGGCGATGTCATCAAGGTCACCGTCAAGGATGCGATACCTCGCGGAAAGGTCAAGAAGGGCGAGGTGTACAACGCCGTTGTGGTACGGACTCGTAAAGGCGTTCGTCGCCGCGATGGATCACTGATCCGATTTGATGGCAATGCTGCGGTTCTTCTGAACCAGAAGCTCGAGCCGATTGGAACGCGTATCTTCGGACCGGTGACCCGTGAACTGCGATCAGAGCGATTCATGAAGATCGTCTCACTGGCACCAGAAGTTTTGTAAGGAGCGCATGATGGAACGTATTCGCAAGGGTGATGAAGTGATCGTGATTGCCGGCCGCAGCCGGGGTCAGCGCGGTCATGTGCTCAAAGTACTCGGTGACAATCGTTTTCTGGTTGAAAACGTGAATATGGTCAAGCGTCATCAGAAGCCTGATCCGCAGAACCAGAAACCGGGCGGCATCATTGAGCGTGAAGCCCCGATTCAGGCATCGAATGTGATGCTGTACAACCTCGCGACCGACAAAGGTGATCGCGTGGGATTCAAGTTTTCGAAGACGGCCGGAAGGTGCGGTTTTTCCGCTCTACCGGTGAAGTCGTAGATATCTGAGGCTTAAAGAAATGGCTAGGTTGCAGGACTACTATCGCGACACCGTCGTTGCTCAACTCAAGGAAAAATTTGGGTATGAGAACGTCATGCAGGTGCCGCGTCTTGAAAAAATCACCATCAATATGGGCCTGGGTGAGGCCGTCGGTGACAAAAAGGTTATCGAGAAGGCGGTTGGCGACATGGCCAAGATCGCCGGCCAACAGCCCGTGGTGACAAAGGCGCGCAAATCAGTTGCAAGCTTCAAGATTCGCGATGACTACCCGATCGGGGCGAAGGTAACGCTGCGACGAGATAGGATGTATGAGTTTCTCGACCGCCTGGTTGCCATCGCGCTCCCACGAGTTCGGGATTTTCGTGGAGTGTCGCGCAAGGCTTTCGACGGTTCTGGAAATTACAACCTCGGTGTGAAAGAGCAGATCATTTTCCCAGAGATCAATTACGATCAGATCGATGCGATCAGAGGAATGGATATTGCCTTCACCACCAGCGCCAAAACGGATGAAGAAGCTCTGGCTCTGCTGGAAGCCTTCGGCTTTCCGTTCCGGGCCCGGTAAGGAGAATTAGAGATGGCCA
>CALNZT010000017.1:0-132025 GCA_942491245.1 uncultured Pseudomonadota bacterium | reverse complement strand
GAGCATCTGACCCGCCTCGCTCAGCATTCAGACCGCGCGGCGCAGGCTCGACGCAAACTGCGTGAACTTAGTGCTGCATCGGAGGCCCGCATTGGCACGAGCCGTTGGCGTCGCGACGAGCTGTACGAGAGATGATGAGTGCGCGCTGACAGCTTTCTTGACACGAATGTTCTCGTGTACGCGGCCGCCTCTGATCCTTCTGAAGCCGGCAAACGTGAGGCTGCCCTGCAGCTGATTGAGCGCGAAGAATTCGCGCTCTCAGCGCAGGTGCTGCAGGAATTCTACGTGATGGTAACGCGCAAGATGGCGCGGCCGATGACAGCCCTTCAAGCCATGGAGTGGCTAGAGCAGCTTGAGGCGTTTCCCTGCATGCCTGTCGACGCCGCAATGGTGAAGATCGGTGTAGAAATCAGCGAACAGTATCGGATCAGTTATTGGGATGCTGCGATCATTGCCGCCGCGCTTCGAGCCGGTGCCAGGACGCTGTTCAGCGAGGACTTGAGCGAGGGCCAGACCTACGAGGGGGTTCGCGTTGTCAACCCGTTTTCCGGTCAAGCCGGCCAGATTCAGGATGGCACATAAGGCCTGGCGGCTCGGTCACGCGATCGGAAGTGAACGAAGGCAAGTCAGTTCGGGGCAGTAAGTTCGGGACAGCCACTATTCACTGCTAGTAACCCTGCACAATCCAATCGATCACTTGAACAGCGGACCCATAAATGTTTGATCAGATCTTCAGCCCGTTCGATCTTGTCATTGCCTCGACCTTTGCCTGCCTTGTTATCGCCATGGTCGTGTGGCTGCGGGTCAAACCGAATGACACAAGTGACTCGCACGATTCCAAGTTGCGTGATCAGCGGACGGCCACGCTTCTTGCCCAGATCGGCCATTGGGCCATGGCATCAGTCAACTTCGTTATTGGTGTCTTGCTTGGCGTGGCGATCAACGGATTGGCTCGCTTGATGCTTTCAGGCGCCTGGGTTGCGGTGTTCACCTTGCTGGCCCTATCTGCTGCGCTGTTTCTGATCGTGTGGCTGCATGATCGTCTGGGCGAAAAGCTCTTTCCGAGCGGGATACGCCCGGCCCGCAAACCCAAACGGGTTCGTAAAACACCCTCGTTCCGACGCCTCAGCCTGCCCGTGGGCCTTGTTCTCGGGGTCCTCCTTGCCGCCCTCGGCTGGGATCAATGGCTTTCTGACTGGCTCTCCTGATGCTTGTAACTCGGTCGCGGGCCAGATCGAGGAGAATTTCCGGGAGAGGCACGAAGTTACTACCGGCCAATTCTTCTCTTCCAAGAGCCAGGGAATTCTCTAGTTGATGCCTGTCCCAGTGTCTGTCTTGACCCTCTATTGACCCTCCAGAACCGATAAGCCGCTGGGTCCCGGCTCTTCGGCCGGGATGACGGGAATGGAAGGGCCGGGATGACGGGGATGGAAGGGCCGGGATGACAAAAATGAAGGGGTTGCGTAGACTGCGCGCCGAATCCTTACTTCCGAGAATCCCATGGCCTTGAGTGCGACGACTTACAAGATGCACCTCAACCTGTCTGATACTGACCGAGGCGTCTATGAAGAGCTTCGGCATACCATCGCTCGCCATCCCTCGGAAACCGAAGAGCGGATGACGGCCCGAATTCTGGCTTTTGGGCTGTTCTGGGACCCGCGCATGGAGTTCGGGCGCGGTTCGGACGTCGACGAGGCCGCCTTGTGGTCCAAGAGCCTGGAAGGGCAAACCGAGCACTGGATCGAAGTGGGCCGGCCTGATGCCGATCGCATGAAGCGGTGTTCGCGTCAGACGGATCGATTGACCGTTCTGGCCTACGGCAGCCAGGATGTCTGGGCCAGCCAGGTCCTGCCTAAAGTGGCAGGCCTGGACAACCTGGCCATCGCGTCACTGCCCCAGCCGCCGATGAATGAGCTGGCGGTTGACCTGCCGCGCACCATCCATTGGGGCCTGATGATCACCGACGACGTGCTCTACGTCAGCAACGCCGATAAGCAAGTAGAGATCGCGCTGACCTGGCTCAAGCGCCCAGGCTGACCAGCGCGAATTTCCGGGGCAGGCACTTTTTGCGCCCGCCGCTGGCTACCAGGCATCCTGCCGGCTGGCGTTCGCCTGCAAGCAGGCTCCTACGGGGGCTTGCTTCGGGAAAAGCGGGAATTTCCGGGACAGACACTTTCTGTGCCCGCCGCTGGCTACCAGCCATCCCGCCGGCTGGCGTTCGCCTGCAAGCAGGCTCCTACGGGGGAGTGCTTCGGGAAATGACGGAATGAGGGCATTCAGTCAGGCGCTTGATCGAGCTTGCGGGCGCTATCGGTGTCGCGGGGTGGCTGATTCGTCAATCAAGCGTATTGGATCAAGCCCGGCTCAGATCGGCGCCGGCTTAGGGCAATCGTTCCAGATCGCCGAGTTCGTCGATGCCGACGGAGAGCATCACCCCCGGTAAAGCGGGGTGCAGCTTAATGGCGTCTTCAATGCTCGGCGTGATCACGATGCTGCGGTCGGCGGCGGCAGCGGCGTCGATTGCCGCAGCAATCGTTTGGATGTCCACAATTTTCACTGTAAGACAGTCCGTCATCTGAATTGCCTTCGGTATGTGAGCGTAATCGAACCTGAAGTCCTCCTCATACAACATCACAACATCAAGTCGACGCCACCACCAACAGCGGCCCATCCGAGACCACGACCCCACCCGGCTGTTCGCGGGTGATGGCGAAGGCAGCAGGATTGGCGACCGCAAGCTTGGCGTTGATGGGAATGATCACTTCATCACTGCCCGCGGGCACGTCGAACACACCGCCGTCGACCGGGTTGGCGTCGCGCGCCGGGTCGACGATCCAGAGCTGATACTGCGAGATCGTGGGGTCGTTGGCCGGCATTCCGGTCAGGCGCAGATAGCCCTGCTGTAAGGCATCGTTCCAGACGACGTCGCCGCTGACCCGGTTGTAGGCCGGAATCGCCGACGCGCCCCATTCGATGACAGAAGTATTGGCCTCGGCAACCAGCGCCTGTCGCGCGCTGGCCGGGTCGAGTGGCTCGGGCAGCGAGTCCGGCTGCAGGGCGAAGACGACGACCAGGGCCAGCATGGCGGCGAGCGCCCAGCCCATCTGGCCGAGTCTTGACGGCGGCGTCTGTGTTTGCACGCCCTGCCCTGCTTGCGCCTCGCGGCGGCGACGTTCGGCGTCCAGGTCGGTCACGGCGGCGGGCGCGGGGCCGAAGAAGGCATCGGCATCGGCCAGCAGCCGGGCTTCGAGCGCTTCCGGGATCGCGGCGTCGACGGCCGAGGCCTCGCGGCTGGCGTAGGCGTTCATCGCTGCGGCGAGCGCCAGCTCGACATCGTCGTTGTCTTCGAGACCGGCATCTGCCAGCAGCCTGGCCAGCCGCTTCTCGTCGGACACGGACAGCTGGCCCAGCGCGCGCTCGGTCAGCAGGTCCAGCAATTCGTCGTTGATCTGATTCATATTCATTGTCTTGTACCCCCGCCTGGGGTCACGGTGTCGATGCCGAGCTGTTCGCGAATTTGAGCTGGGCCACGCGGCGCAGATGGTTTTTGACCGTGCCGAGCGGCAGTTTGGTGCGATCGGCGATGGCGGCATGGCTCATACCCAGCCAGGCCGACATGCGGATGACCTGGCGCTGTTCCGGGTTCATACGATCGATGAGGTCCATGACGCGACGGGATTCGGCACTGGCCTCGATGGCGGCCTGTCCGTCACGGGTCAGCTGCTGCTCGACGTTAGCCAGCGGCTCACGATCCGGCTCGCGTTGCTCGCTGCGCAGGCGATCGATCAGGCGTCGCCGCGCGATCAGGGAAACCCAGGTGGGCTCGGAGGCCTTCGCGGCATCGAAGCGCGCGGCCCGTGACCACAGCTCCATGAACACGTCCTGCACCGCCTCTTCCGCATCGGCCTCGTTGGCAATGTAGCGCCGAGCCAGGGACCAGACCAGCCCCGAATACTGCTTGATGCACAGCGCGACGGCGGCGCGATCCCCCCGGGCAATGCGTTCAAGCAATGAGTGGCTTTCGGTCATCATCTCCCGATTCCGATCAAGGGCCGCCGCGGCCGATCTCGAAAAACGTCGGACGGCGGCCGGGTCCTCCGGGCCGCCGCCGACGGATGGATGCCTGATCGACTCGACGTAAGAATGCGTCATCGATCAAGTCGTCGCTAGACTCAACGCACCATGGCCGCATTGCTGGCCATCATGTCGCCGGCATTGCGCAGCGAAGCCAGTACGTCGTCCAGCGCATAGCGCAACTGCCAGGCGCTTTCACGCGCCGAGCCCGAAGGATCGCTGGCGTTCAGGCCGCGCTCCAGGCGATTGCGCTCCGCTGTGTTCAGCGCTGCCGAGCTTACCAGCATGCGCGCAACGTCCGTATAGACGCTGACCGTGCCGTTGGCGTTGCCGTGGTTGAACATCGGCACCCCGCGAGCGATGGCGCGAGAGATCGAGCGCTCGGCCTGGCGGCGGCTGATCTGTTCCGGCGGCAGGATGACGCGGTCGATCACATGCACCACGCCGTTGGAGGCGTCGATATCGGTAGCCACGATCCGTGCGTTCTCGATCGTCAAAGAAGCCCTGCTCGGTCTCCGTGAAGGTCACGCGCGGGCCCGCCAGAGTCTCGAGCGTCGCGCCATCGGCCAGAGCCTCGCTACCGACGCGACCGGCCACCACGTGGAATTTCAGGATATTGGCCAGCTGATCACGGTTTTCTTCCTTCAGCAGGTTCGCAACCGTGCCGGCCGGCAGCACGCCAAAGGCCTCGTCGGTCGGCGCAAAAACGGTGAAGGGCCCTTCGCCGCTGAGGGCGGGGGCCAGACCGGCCGCGGTGGCGGCGGCCAGCAGGGTTTCGAACTGCCCGGCTTGCGCCGCCGTCTCGACGATGTTGTTGGCCTGCATCCGGTCATGGTCGTGGGCCGAGGCAGACAAAGTGGCCAACATCGCGAGTGCAGCCAGCACTGCGGAGGCGATCAGTTTGGTGAAATTATTCATGGGGTTTCCTCGAATTTGAGTGGACGAAATTGAGTGGATGAAATCGAACGTTCACTCTGTTATTCGGGGCGGGATCGATTTTGGATGCAGATTCTTCGAATTCTTTTCTGATCCGGCTGGAGATCCGGGCGTTCGAAGAGCCCATTCCCGTGCAGGCCAATCACTTCGCGGTGGATGCCGCAGAACCAGATGGCTGCTTCAGTGCCCGGGTTGAGCGTAAAAGGGCATACAGCCAACTCCGCCCCGCAATGGTGCAATTCGATTGCAGCATGCTCAATCCTGGCGCAAATTTCCGAGAGGGAGATTTCCGGGACAGGCACTTTTTGCGCCCGCAGCTGGATACAGGCCGGCCAGCCAGCTGGCGTTCGCCTGCGAGCAGGCTCCTACGTGGGCGTGCCTGGCCAGAGGGATAGGGGCAGAAGGCCAGCAGAAGCCGTTCGAGTACGTGAACAGCCACGCTCAAACGTGGCCCCAGGCAACGTCGAGTTCGATGCATTGCGGCCGAGCGACGGAACCATGTATCCAGTCGGGCGCTAAACCCGTCTCGGCCGCCTGCCCTTATGGCCTATGATTGATCCTCCGACGGTCTACTGGACATTACCCATGCGTAACTCTTTCCTGGCCTTGCTGCTCTTGTTTCTGTTTAGCGACGTGGCCCGCGGCCAGGAGCTGCTGTTCGCCGATCTGGGCAGCTGTGCGCTGGAAAGCGGCGAGACCCTCCAGGCCTGCCGCATCGGCTACCGAACCATTGGCGAGCTGAACGCCGAGGGCGACAACGCCGTGCTGATTCCGACCTGGTACGGCGGTAACACCGAAGCCTGGCTGGAACTCCAGGCGGAACTCCTGGGGAAAGATCATGAGTATTTCGTCATCCTGGTCGAGGCGATCGGAAACGGAATCTCCATTTCACCGTCCAACAGCGAAGATCAAGCGCTCGACGCCTTTCCGCGCTTCACCACCCGCGACATGGTCCGCAGCCAGCACCGGCTGGCCACCGAAGTGCTGGGTCTGGAGCGGCTGCATGCGGTCATGGGCATTTCCATGGGGGGCATGCAGACCTTCGAGTGGGGCGTGCTCTATCCCGACTTCATGTCAAAGCTGGTCCCCATCGCAGGATCACCCGATCTCGCGGGGCACGACGTGGCCCTATGGGAGCTCTACAAGCGGCTATTGCAGTGGAACGCGGACTGCGCCTGCAATGAGGCCGCCGAGGCAATTGCTGCGGCCAGACTGCTGAACGACACCACTAGCGATCAGGCCGGTGCCGAGATGCTGGGCGAAACGGCCCACGAGCAGATCAAGGAGGCCGCCAGCAACCGGATTGATGAGGGAATAGCGACCAATCTGATCTGGCAGGCCGATGCCATGATGGCAACCGATGTCACGCGAGCCTTCGACGGCGACTGGACGGCGACGGCGGACGCGGTCAAGGCAGACCTGCTGATCATTGTCGGATCCAGCGACCACGTGGTCACCCTGGGCCCGGCCGAAGCCTTCGCCGAACACCTCGGCGACAAAGCCACGCTGATCGTTTTCAATAATGATTGCGGCCACGGCATTCCCGGCTGCGAAATGTTCCGCTCGCGCAGTCTCATCCGGGAATTCCTGGCGACCGACGAGTGAGTGTTTAGAGAGATTTCCGGGGTGTGGGGCGGCCTCCGATCCCTTCGAGGCGAACAAGCGCAGGACTGCACTGAGGCTGGTCGGCACCGATTGACGTACATATTTCTGTACGCAATAATCAAGCTATGTCTACCATCAGCTATACCGATCTGCGCCGTCGTCTGGCCAGTGCCATGGACCAGGTCAACGAAGATCACGCGCCCCTGTACATCACCCGCCAGAAGGGCAAGGGTGCCGTTCTGCTTTCGGCGGATGACTACGCCTCAATCGAGGAAACGCTTTACTTGATGTCCAGCCCCCGAAATGCGGCGCGGCTGACCGAATCGATCGAGGATTTGCGGCGGGGCAAAGGCGCGACGCGCGAATTGATTGAGTGAAACTTTGTTTTCATGAGCATGCCTGGGCCGATTACCTGCACTGGCAACAAACCGACCGGAAAAAGCTTCTGCGCATCAACGAGCTGATCAGGGCGATTCAGCGAGAACCCTTCAAGGGCATTGGCAAGCCCGAACCACTGAGGGGCAACTGGACGGGCTTCTGGTCGCGCCGAATCGATCGGGAGTACCGGCTGGTCTATGCCGTCGAGAATGACCAGCTTCTCATCGCCCAGTGCCGATTTCATTATTAAGCCCCATTAAGACCTCGTCCGCACGCCTGCCCTGCTTTCGCCGTTTGATCGGCGAGGGCGGAGTCGCTGGGTCCCGGATCAAGTCCGGGATGACGGATTTGGGGGTGAGTTGCTTTGCTGGGTGCCGGATCAAGTCCGGGATGACGGGTTGGGGGGCGGGTTGCTGGGTGCCGGGGCGGGTCCGGGATGACATCTTTAAACCGGAGTCGTTGGGTCCCGGATCAAGTCCGGGATGACGGATTTGGGGGGAGTTGCTGGGTCCCGGATCAAGTCCGGGATGACGGATTTGGGGGAGTTGCTAGGT
Source organism: uncultured Pseudomonadota bacterium (assembly GCA_942491245.1). Taxonomy (GTDB): domain Bacteria; phylum Pseudomonadota; class Gammaproteobacteria; order Xanthomonadales; family Wenzhouxiangellaceae; genus Wenzhouxiangella. The sequence continues at coordinate 124,478 of CALNZT010000017.1, read as the reverse complement.
GCCGGGGCGGATTCGGGATGACATCGTTAAACCGGAGTCGCTGGGTGCCGGAGCGGGTCTGGGGTGACGGATGGGGGATCTCAGTCGCTGGGTCCCGGATCAAGTCCGGGATGACGGATTTGGGGGGAGTTGCTGGGTGCCGTGGCGGGTCTGGGATGACGGGTTTGTTCGAGTCGAGCATGGTGCGCTCAACCCTTGAGAACTGACTCCGAGTGGAATCGATCCTCCAGGATCGTCGGGCTTCCGCCGTGCCGATAGGCGACCAGGCGATCGCCCTTGCCTACCGAGTAGTCCAGACACAGGGCGTTCGGCCGCTGCGGCTGGATCAAGCCCTTGCGCCAGTAGTGGCCGAAGAACACGGGCCTGGCCGCTTCGGGGTAGGCTGGATGTTCGGGGTTTTCGTAGGCCGCGTCAGGATCGAAGCCGTCGGGCTCCAGCGGGAGAAGAAGCGCCTGCCCCAGGTTCGTCGGGTTCGGCTCCCACCAGGCGATTCTCGCCGCCGTTCGCCGCTTGTTGTCCTTGTCCAGAAAGACGCTGCCGTCAGGCAGCGTGTACTCCGGGCCCTTCAGCAGGGTCTCGACGGCGTCGTTGTCTGGCGACCCTTTGCCGGCTGAAGCGGTCCAGCGATCTTCCGGCAGGTACCAGCCATCACCACGGCGTTCCAGCACCTCGAGAGATGGGCGGGCTCCAGCAGGCGTGGACGCAGCGCCAGGTCTCGCCTTCCAGGGCCATCGGCAGGGTTCGGAACCAGTCCAGCATGTCTTGCCAATCGCCGGGGGAGCGTTCGATCTCATCGAGGACTTTCTGGTGCTGCTTGATGTTTTCGGGACTTTGTTCGCGCAGGGTCTCACCGGGCCGATCCGGGTGCTCGGTGTGGAACTGCACGGCGTTGTACTCGTGGTTGCCCATCACGCAGCGGGCCTCGCCGCGCTCGACCAGGTCACGAACGATCTCGACCGTGCGCAGGTTTTCCGGCCCGCGATCGATCAGGTCGCCGACAAAGACCAGCTGCTGACCGCCCGGGCTGCTCAGACGGCCATTGCGCGGCTTCCAGCCCAGCTGATCAAGCAGCGCCAGCAGGGTCGGCGCGTGGCCGTGGACGTCGCCAATGAAGACGTGTTCGAAGGTTGATTCGCTGATGCGGGTTTCTCCTTGGATTACTGGCAATCTACAACGATCTCGCGCGTTCCGGAATGCTTTTCCAAGGCTCTTTTCCTGGCCCCAGCGCCCCATTGCTGAGCACAGCAAGGGCCGGTGTATGATCCAGGGCCCAAAGGCTTGAACCGAACCCCATGCGCGGTATCGAACAAATTCCCTGGCTCTATGATGCGCTCATTCGCCTGGCGCCGAGGATCGAGCGCTGGCGGGGCGAGCTGGTAGCCGGGGCGCACGGGCGCGTGCTGGAGGTGGGTTGCGGCACGGGGCGCGGCTTGCCGGACTACGGCGAGGACGTGGCGCTGTTCGCGCTGGATCTGAACTTCGACTCGCTGCATCGGGCGCGTCGCCGCCGGGGTGACGCCCGGCTGGTCTGTGCCTCGGCCGAGGCGATTCCGTTTGCTGACGATAGCTTCGACTGCGTGGTCTCTTCGCTGGTGTTCTGCAGCGTGCCGGACGCCGACCGCGGCTTGAGCGAGCTCAAGCGAGTGCTGAAACCCGACGGCCAGCTGTTGATGCTGGAACACGTACAGGCCAGTTCGCCATTCTGGGCGCGGGTGCTGAACGGGATTCAGCCGGCCTGGACGCGAGTGAGCGGTGGCTGCCACCCCAACCGCGACACCGTGGCCGCGGTCGAGCGCGCAGGGTTTGTGATCGATCCGGACACGTTTCGGGCGCGCGGCGTGATGCGGCGATTCGTGGCGCATCTGCCCACTCGACCCAAGCACTGACCGATTTTCACCGGGAAGCGCAGCGCGCGAACCCGAGGCTGAGATCAAGGGACCAGGCTGCAGGCTGAGGGGGCCGCTCTGAAAGCGCCATCGAAACCGATCAGCCGTCAGTTAATTTCCGATCAAGCAGAATCACATGACCAATGGCCGGGTCCGTTCGGCCGTCGAGCATCTCGATCAGCACCTCACGCGCGGCCTCTAACCCCGACTGTTCCTGGATGTCGATCAGCTTGTGCTTGATGACATGACCGAAGAAGCCGGCGACGGCCTCGCCGACGCGGCGGTTGAATTCCTCCGAGCCCCACTCGGCCTGCCGACGTGCCACCCACACGGGCGCGAAGAAAAACGTCGGCGTCGGTCCCGGCAGATTCGGGTCGGGCTGCGGCGGTTCGTGGGTGTGGGCAGCGCCGAGGGCGGCGTCGTGGACCAGCTGATCGCCGAAGTGCCGGTGCACGCGCAGCTGCAGTTCGCTATTGCCTGCGACGTCAACGTACAGCGTCGGGCGATTCGGATCCAGCTGTTCTAAATCCTCATAGGCCAGCACTTGAGAATACAGCCCCAGGCCTTCGACGAAGCCGCGGTGGCCGGCCGAGGTCAGGCCGATGATATCGATGTCGGACTGCAGGCCGATGCTGAAGGCCTCGGAATAGCCGGTTCGGCTCGAAGCGCTGGAGATCACCACCTGCTCGGCGCCGAAGAAGCTCTGCTCGGCCAGGAAGTCTGCCAGGCCGAAGGCGGTGACGAACAGCGGCCGGAAGATCGCGTGCAACGACTCGGTGGCCGCGGTCTGGAACGGGTCGTTGTCGCTGCGCTGATACCAGTTGTAGACCTCGGGCAGGTCACGGCGGTGCGGCGAATCGTCGCGAAAACTCCGGGCGCCGGTCTTGCCGGGTTGCACCACCAGATGGGTGGCCGACGGGAAGTAGCCGAAGAAACGCTGGCCGGCCTCGACACCTTCAGCGCGTGAATCGACAACATCAGCATAGCCCCACACCGGCAGCAGACCGTAGCCCTCGACGCCCGATGGAAAGAACTCCCAGTAGCGCAGCTCATCGCCGAAGGCCGCGTAGGTGACGTTGTTGACGGTCAGCGAGAAGCGGTCGAGCGCCAGGACCACCTCGCCGTCCCGAGCCGACGGCGCGTCCGTGGAATCAATCTGCATGTCTTCGAACCGCGCGCGGTTCATAAGCAGGCGGTTCATCGTGCTCGTATCGGCCATGGTTTACTCCTCGGTATTCGGTGATTCTGCATCCTAACCGATGGGCTTGGTATTCGATCGGCTGCCAAGGCTTATGCCGCTTTGATGGCAAGTGGCGCAGCCTGGCGACGCGCTGGCCTGGGGCCCGATTCGTGCTCAGTCCGCTCATTTGCGCGGCATCAAACAGACACCGCAGCGTGCAACGTAGACTCTGGAGAGTACACACCAAGCGCCTGACGGCGAAGAGGCTCAGCATGTACGGATTTACCACCACACTTGACGGCATCACTTTCGATCAGGCCTTGCAGAAGACCATCGACGCGCTGAAAGCCGAGGGCTTTGGCGTGCTCAGCGAGATCGACATCCAATCCGCGATGAAGACCAAGCTGGACGTGGACATGCCGCGCTACCGCATTCTCGGCGCCTGCAACCCACCGCTGGCCCATCAGGCCCTGCAGGCCGAGCCCGACATCGGGCTGCTGCTGCCGTGCAATGTGATCGTGCGCGAAGTCGAGCGCGAGCAGATCGTGGTCGGCTTCCTGAACCCGCAGATCATGGTCAAGCTGGTCGACAAACCCGCGATGAAAAAAGTGGCCGATGAAGCCGAGAAGCGGCTTCGACGCGTGTGCGAAAGTCTGGATGGGACGAGTTCCTGAACCAGGGCATCGGCTCAGTCTTCTTCAGCAGGATCGAAAGGAATGCCCTGAGTTGACCGATCACAAGCTCTCCGGGCCTTCGATTGAGCCCCTTGATGCCTGATCGACCAGGATGACATGACGAATCAGACCCGAACGGTCAATGGCTTGACAAACGAGCCTTGAGAGCTATTCTTTGTTCTAGATTCTAGAATAAAGGATAAATCCAGTGCTCAAACCACAAGATGTGCTGGTGTTGCTCAAACTGGTCGCTCTGGGACCCGAGAAATGGTCTTACGCCGAGCTTGCGGTGCAACTCGGTATGAGCCCCTCGCAGCTGCATGCCGCAATAAAACGTGTCTTGAGCGCCCATCTGGCAGTTCGCCGAGATGATCTGATTGTGCCCAATTTACGCAACCTCGAAGAATTCCTCATTCATGGATTGAAGTATGTCTTCGTGCCGGAACGTGGCGAGATGACCCGGGGGATTCCGACCGGCTACGCTGCGCCGCCACTTAATGCGTTTTTTTCATCGAACTCGGAGCCACCGCCAGTATGGCCAGATCCACAAGGCAGCGTCCGAGGCTTTTCCTTCGCTCCCTTGTACCCACTGGCGCCGGTTGCCGCCCAGGCCGATCCGCTGCTTTATCAGCTTCTGGTGCTGATCGATGGCATTCGTGGAGGCCGTGCGCGCGAGCGCGCGTTGGCAATCGATGAACTGAAAAAACGCCTTGCAAACTATGAATAAGGAACAGAACCCGAATATCGATATCCTTCAGCTCACTGCCGAGCGTCTCGGCACACTCGCCGATGAGATGGTCTTTGTTTGGCGGCTGCGCGGCCGGATTGCTATTGACCGATCCCGCAGCACCTCCGATTCGCGTGACGCAAGACGTCGACGTGATCACTGAAGTCACATCGCTGGCTGACTATCAACGCTTGTCCAAGCAGCTGAGAAAACGCGGCTTCAAAGAAGACCAAAGCACCAATGCGCCAGTTTGTCGCTGGGTTTCCGAGGCCATCATGCTGGACGTGATGCCGACTGACCAGACAATTCTGGGATTCGGAAATGCCTGGTATCAGACTGCCATGGAGAACTCACAAACGATCAAGCTGCCTTCCGGAAAACAAATCGCGCTGGTGACCGCCCCCTGTTTTCTAGCCACCAAGCTTGATGCCTTCAAGGGTAGAGGCCTGAGCGACTATGTCATGAGCCATGACATGGAAGACATCATTTCAGTTCTGGACGGAAGGCCGGAGATCATGGAAGAAGTCAAACACTGCGGCGACTTGTGGAATGTACCTTGCAGAACAGTTCACCCAGCTGATCAAAGACGAGCAATTCATTGCAGCCCTGCCCGGTCACCTGCCCGGTGATTCAGCCAATCAGGCTCGGCTTCCGTTCATCCTCGAGCGCGTGAAGATCATCGCGGGTAGCACTTGATGACCCACTTCAGCCATTAATTAAGAGCGGCCGACGGCCTTTTCACAACGTGGCCAGTCCACAGGACTGAATTAAGCATGAGTGACAGAGGCCTGGGCGAAGCAGCGAAAACCATCGAACTCGGCAACTCAGTCCTCGTCAGCCTCGTCGGCGCTCAAGCGCGCTCTACGCTCCAGCTCTTCCTCGCGCGCGGCATCAATAATTGCCATCAGATGGTCGAGGTTGATGTCCTGGTGTTCGGGCTCGTAGCGGCCAGTCAATTCGCTGTCAGGCTGCAGGCGGCCGGCGGCGAACAGGGGCCAGATTTCCTTGCCGTATTCGGTCTCGAGCAGCTGCGGTGCGTAGCGGCCGAAGTGGCTGCGCAGGCGGTCGACATCGCGAATCAGCAGCATGGCGGCTGAGTTGTTGGCCGCGGCGTTGACCGCCTGCGGCAGGTCGATGACGACCGGGCCATGGGCGTCGATGAGAATATTGAACTCCGACAGGTCGCCGTGAATCAGCCCGGCAACCAGCATGCGCACCACCTCGGTGATCAGCTGCTGGTGAAACTTCAGCGCGGTGGCCTCATCGAGCTCGACATCATCCAGGCGCGGGGCGACCCGGCCCTCGGCGTCGGTGATCAGCTCCATCAGCAGCACCCCGTCGATGAACATCTCGGGCTGCGGCACGCGCACGCCGGCGGCCGACAGGGTGTAGAGGGCATCGACCTCGGCACTGACCCAGAGCTGTTCCTGTTCTTTCTGGCCGAATTTGGAGCGCTTCGACAGAGCGCGGGCGCGCCGGCTGTTGCGGACCTTGCGCCCTTCCTGGTACATCACGTCCTGCTTGAAGCTGCGGTGACGCGCTTCCTTGAACACCTTGGCACAGCGCCGCTGATCGCCGCAGCGCACGACATAGACGTCGGCTTCCTTGCCGCTCTTGAGCTCGTAAAGTACCTCGTCGATCAGACCGTCTTCGACCAGCGACTGTAATCGCGGTGGCGTTTTCATGTGGACATGGCTTGGCAGGAAAGTAGCGGTGGGTAGTGTAACGCGCCGGCTTGCGCTGAGACGGCGCTTCGCGCTGGTGGCGGTTCTTTCCGTTGATCTGACTCGGACTCAGTCCGATGACACCCAAGGAATCGAACGTTGACGGGATGTCATTGGCTTCCAGCCATTGCTTGAAGTCGGCGTGCGAGGCGAAGCGTTCCTTGATCAGGCCGAGCAGCACGCGCGGGACGTCGTTCTCGGCGATGCTGCGCCAGTATTCATACTCGCTGCCGCCCCAGAATTCCTTGGGGCTGGCGCCCAGGTCATGGCCGCTGATTAGCAGGCTGCCGTCATCCTTGAGCGCGACGCTTTCGTGGCTTTGGTCGGTCGAGGATTCGCGTGCGTACAGCGCAATCTGCTTGACGCCACGGGCCGGAGCGACGGGCTTGTTGTTGTCGGCCATGATGTTGGTCCTGCATCGGAAGTGAACGGAAGCCTGCACTTTATCGTGCCGACACATCCACTGCCAGCTCGACGAAGGCGTTGATCATCGACTCGTCATAGCGGTAGGGATTGAACACGCGCTCGCCGGCCTGCTGCTGGATGGCGTGCATGTCGTCTTGCTTGCCGACGAAGCGCAAATGGCCGAGCTTGAAGGCCGGCGAATCGACAGGCCAGGCGCCCAGAGCCTTGAAGTTCTGGTGACGCTCGTCGGCTTCACTGTGCTGCAGGTACCAGTCCACCGCCGGCGAAGGGCCTTCGATGACCTGCAGGTAGTAGCGGTTGCCCGCGTGGAAGATGCCGCCGATCTGCTTGAGGTACGCGTTGGGCGGGGCTGGATGGAGAATGCGGGCGACTTCCAGTTCCGCGCTCCTGGGATCGGCCCAATGGCTGAAGCGAGCTTCGGAACAGAAGGCCGCGCGGACTTGCGAGCCTGGTGCGTATTGGTCGTCAAGCGTCATGGCCTTCCCTCGTGATTGATCACTCAAGGGGCCAGCATACGAAGGCTGTTGCAGCGATGATTTGACGTGGCGCAATCGCGCTTCGGCCAATCGCTATGCCCGAAGCTGGCAGGAATCATCACGCTTCGTCGTAATTAAGAATTAAGTCAACTCATTAAGGACTCTGAAATGTCACGACTGACGCTGATACCGGGCCTGTTCCTTTTCGGCAGCCTGTTAACGGCCTGCGGTGCAGATACCGGCAATAGCGACAATAGCGCGTCGACTGCAAGTCGCACGAGTGACCTGGCCGGTGACTTCTCCGTGACCGACTCGCTGGGCGGCGGCTTCAGCAGCGAATCGCCGCGCGCGCGAGCGACAATAGTGCAGGACACGCTCATCGAGCTGCGCGCCGGCGATGACCAAGTGCGCGTCCATGCCAGCAATCTGCCCGATGCCGGCCCCGGAGAATCGACCGAGCTGATCGGCAACAACGTGCTCTACATCGCTCAGGTCGAGATCGGGGGTCAGGCGACAAGGGTGATCTGCACTGCGGCAGATCCGGTTCAGGGTCGCTTCAATCGTACCGCGCTGACCGCGACCACCATCAGCGGCGAGTTCGAATTCGAGCTGGTGCGCTGCGAGGACTACCTGAGCGCAGCGGCCGTGGCCGTCCCAGGCTTGCCGTTCACGGTGCGCGCGAGCTTCGAGGGTCTTCAGCTCGACGATTGAACAATGCCAAGGCAGGCGATGGGCGCGTGACCCGATGCTTCTCCAGAGTAAAAAAGATGCCGGCACGAGGCCGGCATCGCATTCCAGAACGTGTGAGCCCGATCGCTAGCGGACGCACTCGAGAGAACTCAGCCCGGTCAGCCGACCGATCTCCATCGTTCTTGGAACCCCGTCGACGGTGGCGTTGACCACGCCGTCGTTACAGCCGCTGAATCGGATTTCCCCGCCGCTCCCCACGACCTCGAGATCGAACTCGACAGGGTCCATAGTGGCAAAGACTCCGTTGTCGGTCTCGTAGAGCTTGTCGAGAGACACGGTCAAACCGCTGCGCTCTCCGATGCCGAAGATCCAGCGCTGGCCGCCGTCGTCGTCATAGCTGAGCCAGTAGACCAGAACGGTACCGTTGGCGATGACCTGTACGATTACGCCCTCACCGCCCTCGACCTTGTTGAAGAAGTGGCCGCTGAAGGCACCGTTGATGACAAGCGGGGCCGGTGTCAGCGCGATCGGCTCGGCGCTGTTCTGTTCGGCCTGGAGATCCACGCCCGTCGGAGAGTCCGGGTTGGGTGTCTGGGTCGTCAGGGCGCCGCATGGCAGGCCCTCGGCATTGCCGCAGTCGGCGATGGGCTGGGTGCCGAGGTTCCCGGGCGCGAAGAACTCGCCGACGATGTAGGACGTGCTTGGCGAGAACGGCGCAATCGCGATGCCCTCACCTTCCTCATCGCCAAGCTGGTTGCCGGCCACGTTGACGGCCGCGCCGAAGAAGAAGTTCGGCGGGTCCAGCACGTCGCTGCCGACCAGGTCGACCGTATTGACTATGGCCTCGGGGCCCATGCCGCGAATGGTGACGCTGGCATAGGCGATTTCGTCGCCGGGCGGGTAGCCGAGAAAATCGATGTAAGCCTGGCCGACGCTGTAGAGGCGCCCGTCGCCGTCAAGGTCCCGCCCGCTGACGGTGCCGGTGACCGACGCGCCGCCGTCAAATCCGTCCTGCTCGAAGGTGTAGCGCAGCAGTTCATGGGTGACAATCGGCGCGGGCGAGGCGGTCGAGAAAAGGAGCTCGAAATTGGGGAACGGGTCGACGGGGTCCAGGGTCACGAGAAGCGAGCAGGCGTCGCCATTGGCGTTGCAGCAGACATCAACGCTGTCCGGGACGACGCTCACGGCGTGATGGCGCGGAGCATTGAAAGGGGGCCACCGATGTAGGAGGTGCTGAGTGCCAGGGTGCGAAGGATACGCCATCGTAGGCCTCGTCACCCAGCGTGCCGCCGAGGCAGTTGTAGGCAAAGCCCCAGAAGAAGTTCGACGGGTCGTTGATGTCGGCCACGGCGGCATCGAACACGTTGGTCACGGTCTGACCCAACACGCCTTCGATTCGCACGCTGGCGTAGGTCACCTCGGAGCCGCCTTCCTCGAGGCCGAGGGCGCCGGCCAGCGGTGGCGCTACCGTGTACAGGCGGCCGTCGTCATTCAGATCCTCGCCGATCAGGATGCCGGTGACGGTGCCGCCGCCCGGAATGGTCTGCGAGAACTGGATGCTGACCTGCTCGGCCAGGGCGTTGGAGGCCGGAAGAATGCCGCCAGCCAGAAGGGCGGCGCCTGCCAGGCTCCGCACGAGGTGCTTGTTGAAATGGTCTCGAGTGCTGTTCATCTTTAATTTCTCCCCCGGACATGCCGGACTGTTGAACATGAATGCGACGCGGTCTGAGCGGAGAGTCTGGTCTGCCCTGATCCGTAGCGCCGGCTGCAGGCGGTATCGCCCGAAGCCTTGATAGCCATCCTGTCGGGGTCGGAGTCGGGAGTCCTGTGGAAACTCGAAAAATTCCTAAAAGCCATAGCAATCAACACTATAAAGAGGCGTTCGGTCCGGCAGAGCGGTGAAGACGATGACCACCAGACGGTTTATACTGTTTCGTCCAACACGTCATGGGGGACGATCAGGGTCATGCGGTGGATTGCGATCAGGCGTCGACTCATCGATCTCGAGTCAGGACAGATTCACTTCGATCAGGAAGTCAGCACGCTAAGCCCGCGGCTGCTCACGCTGCTGCGCTATCTCGTTGCACACCCGGATTCGGTCATTGCCCGCGACACGCTGATCGAGGCCGTCTGGGGGCATCTCGAAGCCGCCACGGATGACTCGGTCAACGTCGCCGTCTCCTCTCTGCGACAGGCGATCGGCGATAACCGTCGGCCCCATCGCGTCATCAAGGCGGTCCCGCGGCGTGGCTATCGCTTCGAGTCCGGACCCGTCTCTCACCTCGATGAGGCTGAAGCGGCACATCGGCTGCGGAAGGCAGCATCCACCGTCGCGCCTGAAACGACGCCTCCCGAAATTGCAGTGCCGCCTCGCCGAGGCGCCATGCTTTCTGTGGTCCTGTCGCTGGCCATCCTTGTTATTGCTGGCAGCTGGCTGACCTGGCAACGGCCCTGGCGCGATGTTCCGAGCGAGGTCGAGATCGGCAAAGCCGTCGCCGTCCTGCCCTTCGTGGACATGACCCCGGCCGGCGACCATGGCCCGTTCGCCGATGGCCTGGCCGACCGCATCATCCACATGCTCACCCTGTCGCCTGATCTGGCCGTGACGGCTCGAACTTCGTCGTTTGCGTTCCGGGGGAGTCAGTCCCGGATCAGCGAAATCGCTCGTGCACTTGGCGTGGACGTGGTGCTGGAAGGCAGCGTGCAGCGGGCTGACGACCAGGTGCGAGTGCTGGCCCAGCTGATCGACGCCGACAGCGAGGTTCACCTCTGGTCGCGCACCTATGATCGGCCGATCGGCGAGCTTTTCGCCCTGCAGGACGAGATCGCCAACGAGGTGGCACGGACGATGACCGACACCCTGCTGCCGGAACGTGACTGCCCCACGCCAGGACATGGCAGCAGGTTTGGGAACTGATCACCCGGCCGAGTAGCAATGGATCGTTTTACCCTCGATAGCTCGACCGCTGCCGTGAACTACTTCCAGCAAGCGCTGGAGCTGGAGCCCGACAACGTCGATGCGCTGATTGGCCTGTTCGACGCGCTTGGGATGCAGCGCAGTCAGGGCCCGATGCGCACCGCGAGCGACACGGTGGATGTGCGTGAACCCTACCTCGACCGGGCGCGAATGATCGCCGGCGATTCCGCGCTCGTCCTGCGCGCCGTCGGTGACTGGCATTTCAGCCATGGCCGATCGGACGAGGCCATCAGCAGTTTTCGCCTCGCGCTCGAGCGCAACCCGAGTGATGCGACGGCCTGGCGCCACCTCGGCAGGATACTCTTTCGCCAGGCCCGCTATGACGAGGCCATCGAGCCCCTTCGAACAGCCGCACGGCTCGATCCGTACATGACGCTGGGAACGGTCTGGCTGGCTGATGCCTTCTGGGCCGTGGGCCGCGCCGAAGAGGCGCTGTATCGCCTGCGTGAGTCCATCGAGCGCCAACCGAACTTTCCTCAGGCCCACGACCGCCTGGCGACCTACCTGCTCCAGACCGGCGAAACCGCCAAGGCCATGCAGCACATCCTCCGGGCGCATGCCCTGGACCCGGGGAGCACGGCGCGCCACTTTCGCGTCTGTGAATTCTGGCTGCAGCTGGGCGACGACGAGTCGGCGGAGCGCTGCAGCGAGGCCTTTGCCGCCAACCATGACGATCCCTTCCGCGAAGGTTACCTGCGCCAGATCCTGCACGGCTTTCGCGGCGAGCTGGAGCAGCAGACTCAAGCACTTGCAGACGTCGTCGCACTCGGCAACGATCGCGACCCGTTAACGCCGGCACTGCTCGCCCAGGCCTATTCCTGGAACGACTGTCCGGCCGCCCTGAGTCTGCTCGAGCAACGATTCGCCGGCTTGTTCACAGATGAGCCGACACTCAATCCCATGCAGCTGATGCCTGCGCACACTGCCATCCATTGTCTGCAGCAGCAGAATCGAGGTGACGAGGCTCAGGCCCTGCTCGCAGCACACTCCGAGCTGGTCGAACGCACTCGGACGGAGCAAGGCCCCTGGCTCGTCGTGGGCCACGAGAAGGCCATCGATCATGCCCTGCACGGGAACTATGAGGCCGCGCTGACGGCCCTCGAAGACCTGGTCGACAGCGGCTGGCGCTACTACTGGTGGGGCCTGGACTTCTACTATCCGAGCCTCGGACCCATCCTCGACAGTGAACGCTTCAAGCGTTTGCTTGCAGAGCTCGAAGCCGGCGTGGCCGAGCAGCGGGCGCAATTTCAGGCGATGGAGTCAGAAAGACTCTAGTGTGCCCGCCAGGCCGATAAAGGCCTCGGTCGATTTCAAGTGAGCCATGTCAAGCCAGTTGGCCGTTCGGAGCCGTTTCAATCATCGCTCACTGGCGGCGTGGGCAGGATCATCAGCTCGTGCACATCGACGTGCGCTGGCTGCGTCAGGGCGTAGAGCACGGCGCGGGCGGTGTCTTCCGGCTTCAGCGCATCCGGCTTGGGGTCATCGAAGAAGGGCGTATCGACCATGCCGGGTTCAAGCAGTGTCACCCGAACACCTGAACCGCGAATCTCTTCGCGCAGACCGTAGCCGATCGCTGACACCGCCCACTTGGTGGCCGAGTATATCGAGCCGGCCAGCGTGCGTCGCCCGGCGACAGAGCCGGTCAGCACCACGTGGCCGCGGGCTTTCTTGACCTCGGCCAGGCTCGCTCTCAGCGTATAGGCCACGCCCAGAATATTGACGTCCACCATAGTTTTCCAGCTCTCTACCGGGGCGCCTGAGAACCCACCGGGCGCACCGCCAGTGCCTGCGTTGGCGAACACGGCATCGATGCGGCCGAAGCGATCAAGCACGGACCGGACCATGGCTTGCTGATCCTCGAAATCGGTGACGTCGCAGGTCAGCGCGTGGGCGTTGTCCGCACCCAGCTCGGAAACCAGCTTGTTCAGCTTGTCTTCGGATCGGGCGATCAGGGCGACACGATAGCCCCCGCGAACGGCGAGTCTGGCTGTGGCTGCGCCGATGCCGCTTGAAGCCCCGGTAATCAGGAGAACCTTATCCATATGCTTGAATCCTTGGGAGTGATCCTTTAGATCGAGCGTTCAAGGTAACAAGGCGCAGGCAAGAAAGACTCAACTGAACCCATGTGCTCAGCCCTGATCGATCAATAACAACGCTCCGGATCGGTCACCAGGTAGCGGGTGCCATCCAGAAAGGTGTTGCCCTGTTGGTTGGTGCTCAGGGCATATTCCTCAGTATTGCCATCAGCGTAGGTGAGGGTGAGGTAACTCGCATCGCCCACCGAATAGATGGTGTAGCTGCCGCTATTCCCGCCCTGGCCGGCAGCGTGACCAAATCCGCCTGAGCCTTCGAAACTGGCCTGGGAACTGGAGGCGTAGACAAACTGATAGTCGCCGCACAAGTCGAAAGTGACTCGGTCTGAACTGCCGGTGTAGCCGCCGTCGTAGTCTGAGGAGCCTGAGGTGTGCATGTACCTCAACTGCCGCCCGACGATCTTGTTCTTCCAGAACACGGTCGCCTCTGAATCTCTGGCCTGATAGAAGCGCACGGATTCGGCCAGCTTGTTGGCCTCATCCTGTTGCTGTTGCCCGTACTGTTGGGTGGTGGTCAGGCTGATGATGCTGACCCCCTTGCCCTGGCCGTCGATCAGGGCCAGGGCATAGGCCCTGACCGCTTGACCGTTAAACATGCCCTGATACTCACCCTCCAGACGATGCTGGCCGCGCTCGGTGAATTCACACATGGGGCTCAGGCGAATCGCGGGCTCGTTGATCCCCTCAGCCGCCAGCTGCCTGAGCTGAGCCATGCTGGTGGCCGGGTTCTCGATCATGATCATCATGCCCGGGATGGAGGAATGCCCCATCACAACCGCCTCGCCTTCGAGATAGCCGGTCCAGCCAGGCGGGATATCGAATCGGATACCCAGCTCCTGAAAATCGACCTGCTGCGGCAAGGCCTGGGCCATCAAAGCGTTGACCGGCAGCAGGATCAAGCCAAGCCAGAAGGCTGTTCGGACCTTGAGCGCAGCACGCATCATCAAAACACCATGACGTTGATCTGTGAGTTGACCGCCGTGCCACTGCTGTTGGTGACGGCACAAACCAGCGAGGAAGATCCCGGCGATTCTTGCGCACATCTGACCAGGCGTATCTCACTGGTCGCCGTCGAGTCGGACAGGTACATGGCCATGAAATAGCGGTTATCCAGGACAAAAGGAAACTCGATTCTGCAGCGCCCGGGATCCGCACCCACTGAGGCGGTGATGGCGTCGGCGTTCACCCCATTGAAGAAATGTGTGATGCTTGGCGAATTGCTGCAGAACAGATTGACGCCCGCCTTGATCACACCGCTGTTGTCGACCTCTTGCCTCAAATCACCCTGAAGCTCGCTGTCACCCCTCACCAGCAACCCGTTATCAGGGACCGATGAATCATTGGCGCCCAGACTGGTACCGCCATTCGGATGCACCATCATTCGGGTGGCGCCTTCGATTCTGATACGCAGCGGACTGACAGCTGGTGCCGCATCGACTTGAAGCAGCGAGTTGCCGCTCGCTGGCGGGCCGCCGACTTCAAAGCGCCCGCCCGTGTAGCCAATGCCGTTGCTGTTGGATTCGAACAGGCCACCTGCCCCCCACCGTTGAGCGCCCATGAGACATAGGGCACGGCGTTGATTTTCTGGCGTTCACCAAAATTGGTATAGGTGGGCTGGTCTGCTTCGCGAACGGCCACATGTAACCAATAGTTCGTGCCATCGAACAGACCATCTTGAAAATCAAGTTCCAGCGTAAACACGCCGCGATCGACAGACTGGTCACTCAGTAACACCTGGTCGACAATATTCCCGCCTGCTCCCCCAGCCGGCGGCGCATCCTCGTCCAGGAGGGAGATTGCGAAATCAAACAGGCCCTCAGCGGCTTGACCCTGAAACTCCAGGTAGCCCTGATAGGTGAAGGTGTTATCGACGGTCTGGGCACTGGCTGACAGACTGATGGCCGCAAGCATCGAGCTGACGCAGAGACAGGTGATGATTTTCAGATTTTTCATGGTTCACTCCTGGTTATTTCAAGTTCGAATCGATCACTGAACAGACTGTCGACCCTGGGGGCCAGGGGTGACCAGAACCCGGCCCTGATCCTAAAATCGCCGTTCGACACCGGCGCTGTTGCCACTGATTGACCCAAGCTTCCGAAAAGAGCGAATCCGCCGCTTCTGAAATTTGTACCCCCGCCAGCGCTGATCACGACTTTTCTGAGTTCGAAAAGCGGCCCGCCATCACCACTGACCTGTTCAGCGTTTGCGCTGCCTTCATTGGCCGATAGCGGCATCGCGCACAACGCGATCAGCCCCACCATCGACATCAGGATCGGACATCGTTTCATTGGTTTTCCTCCCGAATGAATTAAGAGCGCCCTGAGGGCGCAACGGCCGCGCTAATGCGGACGGTTGTATTGAAGCTGACGGCCTGGAAGGAAAAACTGCGCCATCGAATTTCCAAGAAATTGGGCATTCTTGCCGTTAAACGCATCAGCCCTACTCGGATCACCGACTTGAATGCCTGCCGCGCTGGCACATAGAATCGAAGCAGGGGCCTTTACATTGCGCAAAGGCCCACCCACTTCGGGCCCCGCTGTGAACGATCCTGAAGTTTCAGATAAAAACGCCGAAACAACCGGGTTCGACCCCCGAGCGGTTGAGGGCATTTATCGCCAGCTGCATATGGCCGCGCGCAATGCCTATCGGCGCAATCCGCAGCAGACCATGAACGTGACCGCATTGGTCAACGAGGCCTGGCTGAAACTGCAGTCCGGCGATTGCGCGTTTGAAAACGAATTGCACTATCTGAAGACCGCCGCCCTGGCGATGCGCCACATCCTGGTCGACTACGCGCGCTACCGCGGTGCGGGGCAACGAGATCGGCGCGAAGAAGTCACGCTGCTTGAGTCCGCCATGCCGGATTTGAACCTGGGTCACTCGCAGGACTGGGTGGCCCTGGACCTGGCATTGAACAAACTCCAACGCCTGGACCCCCGGGCAGCCGATGTCATCGCCCTGCGCTTTTTCGTCGGCCTGAGCATCGAAAAAACCGCCGAACTGCTCGAGGTCTCGCCGCGCAGTGCAGTGCGCGACTGGCAGCGCGCCCGCGCATTTCTGATCCAGCAGATGGCCGAATGAGCGACGAAGACCACGCGACGAGGCTCATCTGGCAGCAGGCGGCACGACTGTTTGATCAGCTGGCGACACAGTCACCCGAGCAGCGCGCACTCATCCTTGAGGGCGAAGACATATCGCCTCAGGCGCGCGCCTGGCTGGATCAACTGCTGGCCGCGCATGATCAGGAGGATGCCGCGCTCATCGACCAGAACATCGATGCCCTGCTCGACGGATTGAGCGAGCGTGCCGAACATCGAGCGCCGCTGGACGAGGACTTCAAAGGCCAGCGTTTCGGTCCCTGGATCGTCGATGATGAAATCGGTCGCGGCGGCATGGGTGTGGTTCTGCATGGCCAACGCGCAGACGGTCAGTTTGAAATGGCGGTCGCGATCAAGCTGCTGAACTCGGCCCAGGTCGGCGAGGCGCGCAAGCAGCATCTGCGCGACGAGCTGCAGATCCTCGCTCGGCTTTCGCATCCCAATATCGCCCAGGTCATCGATGGCGGGCTGACCGAGTCCGGCCTGCCCTATCTGGTCATGGAATACGTTGATGGCGAATCCATTCAGCGCTATTGCGAAGCGCGGAATCTTGACGGTGAAGCCCGGCTGGCCCTGTTCTGCTCGGTCGCAGAAGCGGTGGCCTATTGCCATCGTCAGCTGGTGGTGCACGGCGATATCAAGCCGGATAACGTTCTGGTCGACCGCCGCGGCCAGGTCAAGCTACTGGACTTCGGCATTGCCAGCGGCCTGGGGGATACGTCCGATGACAAGACGCTGGCCAATGATTTGCGCTGGTGCTCTCCAGCCTATGCGGCGCCTGAACGCCTGAGTGGTGCGGTTCCAGCCATTGCCGAAGACGTCTTCTCACTCGGCGCGCTGTTGTTCGAGCTGCTCAGCGGGCGTCGAATCCGAACGGCCCGACAAATGACCCGTTCCGTGGCCTTATCCGATATCGACACCGAAGTCATGCAGGCCTCGGAGCAAGCCCGGCGGGCGCTGGATGATCCTGCGCGGGTTCGAATGCTGCGCGGCGATCTCGATCTGATCATCAGCAAAGCGCTGGCCGAGCATCCAGATGATCGCTATGCCAGCGTCGAAGCCCTGCTGGATGATTTGTACCGTTGGCAGCGCAGTGAACCGATTTCGATTCGCGCAAGAGAGCGCGGCTATCTGGTCGGTCGCTGGCTACGTCGACACCGCGGCCTTGCGCTCTCGAGCGCCCTGGTTGCAATGGCCATGCTGGTCGGCACCGGGGTTGCACTGTGGCAGGCCGATCAGGCCCGGGTGCTGAGCAAACCGCCCGTCTTGCCCAGTCCAGTGCGGAACAGGCGCGTCAGCGCGCCGACTCGATCAATGACTTCCTGCTCAGCCTGTTCCAGTCGCGCATCCCTGAACTGCCGCCGGATGAACTGCCGACCACTCGCCAGGTCATCGACCAGGGCATCGCTCGAGCTCGCGATCCAGCCGCAGGAGGCCCCGCGCTGCGCGCTGAACTGTTGCTGTCTTTGACCAGCATTCTGGTCAGCCGACGGCAGCTGGATGAAGCCGACGGGCTGCTCGATGAAGTGGCGCACATGACAGCAGCAATCGGCGAGCCGGTGCCTGAAATTGACATGCAGCGCCTGGGGCTGGCCGCCCAATCGGCGCTGATGCGGAGTCAACTGGACGAATCCGAGCAGCTTTTTGTGGAGGCGATTGCGCTGTATGAACAGCACGCGCCCGATGCACTGCGCCTGATCGAGCTTCGCCGCAGCCTGGCGCGAGTCAAGATGTCGAAGGAGGAATGGCCAGAGGCCGACGCGATGCTGCTGAGCCTTCAGGATCAGGTCAGCGCTCGCGACGATGCCGCCGACATGCGCCTGTCCATCGCCGGCGATCTGGCGGCCACCGCAGGCGCGATGTCGAATTACGATCTGGCCATTCAGCGCTTTACTGAAATACTTGCGCTCAAAGAAGCCGAAGGTCACTCGCCGCAATCACTGGCGATCACCGAGGTCAATCTCGGGATTCTTAGGAAGAACCAGCTCGATTTTGTTGCCGCAGAACGTCATTTCAATCGGGTGATCGAGCGATTTTCGGACTACACGGAAGTTCCGCGTCCGGCGCGGGCCACTGCCTACAAGCATCTTTCGGATCTGGCGCGCAATCGCGCGCAGTTCATTGAGGCCGAACGCTGGCTGACCCTGGCCGCTGAGGAGTGGGCCAAGGTCATGAACCTCGCAAGCCCGGACGAGGACTTTTTCATTTTCTACCACCGTGCTCAGATTCACGAAGATACCGAACGATTTGCTCTCGCGGCAGAAGACATGGCAACGGCACTGGAGTTCATTCTGGCCGGAAGCGCCGCACCGCCCCATCGAATCGCCGAAGGATGGGCAAGGTTGGCGGGTTATTTCTGTCAGTCTGGGCAGCACGAACAGGCTAATCTTGCATTGAACAGCGCGCTCGCGATCGAACAGGACGACATCTCATCTCATATCGGACTGGCCCAGGCTCGCTGCGCACTGGTCGACAAAGATGCGGACATCCAGCCGGACTGGGTGCCCGAATCGGTGATTGAGCGGGCCATTGAGGACAGCGGCGATGTCACCTTGATCGCCACCATTGAGGTGCTCAGAGCCGAGCTGCTGCTGCGACTGTCACGGCCCGGAGATGCCCAGCCCTGGTTGACCCGCGCCGAACAGCGCCTGCGCTCGATCAACCCTGACGGTGGCCATCCCTTGCTGAACAGAATCGCTGGCCTGCAAGCGGACGAGCCCGATCAGGCGATCAACTGAATCGATTCAGACATTAAGGAAATTGCACAATGCTCTCGACTCCCGATCTTTGCGATGCCCACGCCGAACACGTGCGTGTGGTGACTGGTTTGCACTGGAAAAGCTATGGCGCGCGATCAGCCTTTGGCGGGCCGGTCAAGACGGTCAAGTGCCACGAGGACAATTCTCGAGTCAAGGAACTGGTGGCCGAAGCCGGCGAAGGTAGCGTACTGGTGGTCGACGGCGGGGGATCTCTCCGCCATGCCCTGATCGGCGACCTGTTAGCCGCCAAAGCGCGCGACAACGGCTGGGCCGGCGTGGTGATTCACGGCGCCTGTCGCGATGTGGACGTACTGGCGGATATCAATATCGGCGTGCTGGCACTCGGCTCAGTACCGATCAAGAGCGTTCGCCGCGGCGAAGGTCAGGTCGATGTGCCGCTGAACTTCGGTGGCGTCAGTATTCGCCCCGGTGACTACCTTTACGCTGACCTCAACGGCATGATTGTGGCTGATCGCGCGCTGGATTGAGCAGATTCATTCTGTCCCCTTGAGCATCAAGCACTGGCGCTGCATTGTTGGTCGTTTGGACCAGCCACCAGAATCAGTTCAGCGCTGATTGCTGTGTAGTGACCCGCATCCCGGACTTCCGGCAGGTGTGCGCAGCGACGGCCTGTGTCTATAATCATCGTTTGTTTCCCTGGCGCTGGAGTTGAGCACATGGCTGAAGAATCCTGGTTCTGGTTGATTCTGGGTGCGCTGCTGATTCTGTCGGAGTTCTTCATGACCGGCATTGTTGCGGTGTTTTTCGGCGTTGGCGCCCTGCTGGTCGGCCTGTTGACGGCCGCCGGGCTGATCGACAGCCTGCCCGAGCAGATTACGGTGTTTGCGGTGCTGTCGGTGGGAACGCTGCTGTTCGCGCGCGAAAAGATCAAGGTCTGGTTTCGCGGCAAGGTCAGCGAGCGCTGGGACGGCGACAAGGATCTGATCTACAGCCGCGGTGAGCGGGCCACGGTCAGCAAGGCCTTTTCCGATGGCATCGGTCAGGTCAAGCTCAGCGGCGTGGACTGGAAAGCCGAGAGCCAGGACGGCGATCACGCCAAGGGCGCGACCGTCTGGGTTATCGGGCACCGCGGCATCACGCTGGAGGTGAGCGCTGAACGCCCGGTCCATGTCACACCCGCCAACACTGATTGAATTCCCCCTGATTCTCGACTGAAACGGAGCCGTTCCCATGGATTTTCCAACCCTGCTTTCCCTGATCGTGCTGGCCATTGTGGTGGTCGCGATTGCCAAGACTGCGCAGATCGTGCCGCAGAGATCGGCCTATGTGGTCGAGCGACTGGGCCGCTTTCACAGCGTGCTCGATGCCGGCTTTCACCTGATGATTCCCTTCGTCGACCGGGTCGCCTACAAGCACACGCTGAAAGAAGAAGCGATCGATGTGCCGCAGCAGGCCTGTGTGACCAAGGACAACATCCAGATTCACGTCGACGGGGTGATCTACATGCAGGTCATCGATCCCAAGCTGGCCTCCTACGGCATCGCGGACTATCGATTCGCCGCCACCCAGCTGGCGCAGACCACCCTGCGCTCGGTGGTCGGCAAGATCGAGCTCGACAAGTCCTTCGAAGAGCGCGTGGTGATCAACGAAAAAGTCGTAGAAGTGCTGGCCGAGGCTTCCGAGCCCTGGGGCACCAAGGTCCTGCGCTATGAAGTTGCCGACATCGTCCTGCCGGAAACCATTCGTGATGCCCTCGAGAAGCAGATGCGCGCTGAGCGCGAGCGGCGCGCGGTAGTCGCTGAGTCCGAAGGTGCGCGCGAGGCCAAGATCAATGTCTCGGAAGGCATGAAGCAGGAGATGATCAACGTCTCGGAAGGCGACATGCAGAAGCAGATCAACGAGGCCAAGGGTCGGGCCGAGGAAATCACCTTGATTGCCGACGCCACCGCGGCCGGCATCGAGCGCATCGCCATGGCCATCAACCAGCCCGGCGGCGCCGACGCGGTCAGCCTGCGCATTGCCGAGCAGTACGTGAAGGAGTTCGGCAAGCTGGCCAAGGAAAGCAATACCCTGATCCTGCCGGCCGAGCTGTCCGACATCGGCTCGGTGGTGGCCAGCCTGAGCAAGACGCTGACAGCCACTCAGAACAAGAACTGACCGCAGGTCGGAAGGTGCCAAAACTCAGGCTTGTCGTGGGGTCGTAAACATTTATTCGCCTGCGAGCAGGCTCCTACGGTTTGGTACCAAGGGTCCTGACTTGTGCGCATTGCCCTGCAGGAGCCTGCTTGCAGGCGAAGGGATGGCCCCGGTCGCTCAGAGAAAAGCCGCGCCAGCTAATCAAAGCAAGAACTGAGCTCAGGGTCGGAAGGCGCCCGGCCTCGGGCTTGTGGTGGGGTCGTAAACATTTATTCGCCTGCAAGCAGGCTCCTACAGTTTGTGCCACGGGTCCTGACTTGTGCGCATTGCCCTGTAGGAGCCTGCTTGCAGGCGAAGGGTTGGTCCCCGGTCGTTCAGAGAAAAGCCGCGCCAGCAGCTAAAAGCGGCTCAGAACGATGAGCCCGGCTGTTTCAGAAATTCGATTTCTTCCTGGCTGGATTCACGCCCGAGGATGGCGTTGCGGTGCGGGTAGCGTCCGAAGCGATCGATGATCACCTTGTGCTTGAGCTCGAATTCAAGATTGTATTCAAGACCCGGCGCACTGTAGAGCGCCACCGCCTTTTCGTGAATCAACCGCGATTCCGAGTGCATGTAAGGCATATACAGAAACGCCTTCTGTTCGCTGTTCAGTTCGATATCGTGACCGCCCGCCACCGCCTCCTGGGCCAGGACCAGCGCCGCGTTATCGGCCGCAAACGCCGCGGCTTGATCGCGGTAGATATTGCGTGAGAACTGATCCATCACGATCACTTCCGCCAGCCGGCCGCCTGCGCTTGAGCGCCAATCGAACAACTCCCCGTGACAGGCGGCACGATGCAGCTCGCCAAAGCGCTCTGCGATCTGCTGATCCATGCCCTCATCCTTGTTCCACCACTGCCTGGGTTCGAGTTCATCGAACCAGAAATGGAGAATGTCATCGGCGCTTGCTTTGTTCATTGGCTTGGTTTTGCTTTACGGTTGAACCATCATCATAAGAGATTGCTGGGGCGGTTACGCCAGACTAATGTCCTGCGAGCTTCACGGCCCCCAACCCCACCCTCCTTATACTTCGGGCATGCCTGCGCCCAGCCTGATCCGCGTTCCCACGCTGCAAACCAGAGACACTCGCGAAGCCCCGGTCGGCTCGCTGGACCAGCTGCAGAAATTCATCGACGATCACCCTCGGCTGCTGGTCCTGACCGGCGCGGGCTTGAGTACACGATCCGGCATCCCGGCCTATCGAAACGCGCAGGGAAAATGGCTGCGGCGTGATCCGATTCTCTACCACGAGTTCATGTCGGATGAGACCACCCGTCGGCGCTACTGGGCGCGCAGCTTCTTTGGCTGGTCCTTGATGAACAAGGCCGAACCGAATGCAGCCCATCGAGCGCTGGCCCGCTTTGAGGCGCAGGGCCGAATCAGTGCGCTGGTAACCCAGAATGTGGATGGCCTGCATCGTGCGGCCGGTTCGCCATCCTTGATCGAGCTGCATGGGGCACTCGATCAGGTCAGCTGTCTGGATTGCGGCCACGAGATGCGTCGCGACGCCCTGCAGGATTTACTTGATGCCGCAAACCCGGACTGGCGGCCCGAAGTGCTGGGCTACCGACCTGATGGCGATGCGGAGCTGGACGCCAGCGCCTACCCGGGATTTCAGGTGGTCGACTGTCCGGCCTGTGGTGGCCGACTGAAGCCGAATGTCGTGTTCTTTGGCGAGTCCGTGCCGAGCGAGCGCGTCGAGCGAATCGAGCGCGGATTGCAGGAATGCGACGCCCTGCTGGTGATCGGTTCGTCGCTGGTGGTGATGTCGGGATTTCGCATCGCACGCCAGGCCGAAAAGATGGGCCGCCCGGTGGTCGCCATCAACGACGGGCGGACGCGCGCTGACGCCCTGCTCGACTTCAAGATCGGCGGCGACTGCGTCGAGGTTCTGGAACGGGTTCTGAGATAATCAGCGGATGAATTCATCCGCCCGTCTCCGTCGTCTCGCCCTGCTTGTACTGATGCTGGCATCGATCGCCTCGCAGGCTCAGACCCTGTCGTTGATCGACACGCCTGCAGGCCCGGCCAGCTTCGCGCCACGCCTGGCGCCGATCGAGGGGAATCGCGCTGTGTTGAGCTGGCTGGAGACCACCGATCAGGGCCATCGGTTCATGCTCTCTGAATTCGACGGCCAGCGATTCGGGCCGGCGCGACAGCTTGCCGAGGGCGATCGCTTTTTTGCGAACTGGGCCGATACGCCCGGCATCCGCATCGGCAAGGGGGACCAGTGGCTGGCCCATTGGCTCGTGCGTTCAGGTCGAGGCAGCTACGCCTACGACGTGGTCATGGCCCTGAGCTCGGACGCCGGCCGGAGCTGGTCCCGGCCCTTCTCTCCCCATGACGACGGCACGCTGACAGAACACGGATTCGTCAGCACCTTCGTCGAGCCCGGCGCGGAGGCTGGCTTCGGCGCCGTGTGGCTGGACGGGCGGAACACCGAGCCGGCGGCCGAAGACCGACACCACGACCACGGCGATCATCATGAGCACGGCAGCGGCGCCATGACCTTGCGCAGCGCGAGCATTCTTCCGGATGGACGCATCACCCGTGCAGCACTGCTGGATGGGCGGGTCTGTGACTGCTGCCCGACCGACGCCGCCATCGCCGAAGATGGCGTGGTGGTCGTGTACCGCGACCGCAGCGAGGAGGAAGTCCGGGACATTCAACTGGTCCGCCGCGGAGGATCGGGCTGGTCGGATCCGGTGGTTGTGCACGCGGACGGCTGGCGCATCGAGGCCTGCCCGGTCAACGGTCCGGCGGTACTCGCCCGTGGCGATCGGGTTGTCGTGGCCTGGTTCACCATGGCCCAGAATCTCGCTCGGGTCCAGATCGCATGGTCCAACGATGGCGGCCAGAGCTTCGGCGCGCCGGTATCACTCGACGAGGGCACGGCCCTGGGGCGAGTCGACCTGGGCTGGAGTGGCCAGGACATCGTTTTGAGCTGGCTGGCGGAAAACGAATCCGCCGCCGAGCTTCGTGTAGCACGATTCGATAACGCAGGAACCCTGCTCGCACGAAGTGCGCTGAGGACTGTGAATCAGGGTCGAGTGAGCGGCGTTCCCAGACTGCTCGGTCTGGCCGACGGCCGCGCGTTGTTGAGCTGGACAGAGACCGAAGGCGAGCCGGCCCGGCCGCGCGGTCCGGGTCGGCTGGGTTCACTGATCCGGCAGCGGTATCCACTCTGGATCATCGATCACCTTGTCGAAGCGGCCAGCCACCCAGTCCGCCTTGGCCTGCTCGATGCGCTCCTGGTCCGAGTGGACGAAGTTCCACCAGAGGTGCCGAGGCCCGTCGAGGGGATCACCGCCGAGCAGCGCGACCCGCGCGCCGGTCTGCGTGCCGATGGTGAAGTGAGCCCCGTGCTTGAGCACCAGCAACTGGCCTGCCGGATACGTCTGCCCGTCCACATCGACCGAGCCATCGGCGATGTAGAGCCCGCGCTCTTCGTGGGGGCTGTCGATAGGCAGGCGCGCACCAGGCTGGAGCTCGATGTCGACGTAGAGGGTTTCGCTCTTGACCGGCACCTGGGCCGAATGACCGTAGGCCGATCCGGCCAGAACGCGCGCGCGTACCCCGCCGTCCTCGATGACCGGCAGCTCGTCGGCCGGATGGTGCGAGAAGTCCGGGTCGATTTCCTCGAGCGACCTGGGCAGGGCGATCCAGGCCTGCAGGCCGAACAGCTCGCTGGCCTGCGCCCGGGCCTCGTCCGGGCTGCGCTCGGAGTGGACGATACCGCGGCCAGCGGTCATCAGGTTGACCGCGCCGGGCCGTATGACCTGCTTCGTGTTCAGGCTGTCGCGGTGCATGATCTCGCCGCTGAACAGGTAGGTGATCGTGGCCAGGCCGATGTGGGGGTGCGGGCGCACGTCCAGGCCCTGCCCGGGCTTGAAATGACCCAGACCCATCTGATCGAAGAACACGAAGGGCCCGATGGTTCGTCGCTCCCGGGATGGCAGTACGCGGCGCACCTCGAAGCCGCCGATGTCGCGCGAGCGCGGCACGATGACCTGCGCCACGGCGGCAGTACAGTCCTCGGGCGTATGGATTTCAGCGTTCGGACATTCGAAGAAACTCATGGCGGGCTCCATGGCCGGATTCGAAGTAGATGGCAATCGTAGCCTATTCGAAGTGCGCGGCCGCAATGGAGCCCGCCGGGCCGGAACTCAGAGTCGGCGCATTACGCTCCAGAATCCGACGGCCAGCATCGACAGGATCAGCACGGCCCAACCGAAGGGATGACCGGTCGGGACGGCAAAGGACGGACCGCTCGGGCCAGGCCCACCGATCGATCCACCGCGCGCCTGGAAGATGTAACGCCCCGGCACGGTGCTGTTGAGGCTGTTGCTGATCAATGCATTGGGCCCGCCGTCGAGGAAGGCTCCATTGACGGCCGAGCCGGCCAACTCCAGCGATGTTCCTGGCGTGCCCGTCCCGTTCGAGTAGCCAACGCGGGCCGAATCACCGCCCAGGCCGTTGGGGTCGCTACCGCTGGCCTCGCCCGCTTCCCACTGAATCTGGTCGTAGTTGAAGACGATGTCGAAATCACCGGCTGCCACATCGGAGCGGTCGACCAGAATCAGCTGGAAACTGTTGCGATTGGTGTGCGTCGGATCGCTATTGAAGTAATCGACGTTGATCCAGTTGACGCCATAGGCCGGCCGGCCTTCGAAGGTTCCGGCGCCGTAGGTGACCGGATCGCCCGCCGCACTGGTGTCCACATCAGCGAAGAACGGCGCGATGATTTCGGCACCGGTGGAGTTGAGGTCGAACGGCGTGAACGTCGACAGTTCCGCATCCAGGGTGACATTGCCGTTGTTATTGATATAGATCGCGGTGCGGTTCACGCCAAAAAAATCCAGGGTGAACCCGATCGGGACCGGTGCCGTCGAGCTGTCATCGTTGGGTGCCAGCGTATTGGCGTTGAAGCCGGGTTCGATGGCTTGGCCGAAGGCCAGCACGGGAAGCACCGAGAGGATCAGCGCGAGGGAACGAATACGAGAAAGCATGTGAACTCCTTAAGTGAAGGAAACCATCAAGGAGCGCCGTCAATCGACGCTCCTGCGACACACACCACATTACGGAGTTCAGCGAGAAATACTGCCAGGCGCGCCGAAATGTCTTCAATCGCCGAGCTGGTAACGATCACAACTGATACCGTCCGGGACGCTCAAACGCAATGTTTCAACCGCGCCCAAGCCAATGCCCGGCAGATCATAGGTGAACAGGCCGGTCAGGCAGTCGTTGAAGCCAACGGTAATAGTGCCACGGGATTGAAAGGCGTCCAAGGCCGGCGGGGTCTGAAAATCGGCCTGCTCATTGGGTGTGACCACGCCCAGGAGATCGACCGTGACTTCACTCGCGCCCCACTGGAAGCCCGACGTTCCGGTCAGCCAGATCTGGTTGCCTTCGCTGAAGTCATACCAGTAGATGGTCAGGATCGGTTCGTCGGCTTCGTTGCCCTGGTTGGTGACTTCGATATTGAAACCGACCCCACTGTTGTTCGGATCAAACCAGGATCCGGAATGGATGGCCTGAACCGGGTAATCCGAAAACCGATAGGCCCGCTTGATATAGGGCGGGGTCAGCGGTGTGTCCTGGAAGTTACCGATCGGCGTGGCCTGGGTGCCCGTGGCCAGCCCGGCAATCTCTTCGACCGTGGCCCAGCCACCGATCACTTCGCCAAACACGGCATAGGTGCCGTCGAGAAAATCATTGGCGGCCAGATTGAAATAGAACTGAGAGTTGGCCGTGTCCAGATCGTTCTGACGCGCCATCGCGATCGTGCGCGGAACGTTGAGCAGGCCGTTCATGCCTTCATTGACGATGTTGGGCTGAGTCGGCTCGCGGAAGTCGTAGTCGCGATCGAAGCCGCCACCCTGAACCACGAAGTCAGTGACGACGCGATGGAAGATCAGATCATCGAAGAAGCCTTGATCGACATAGCCGAGAAAGTTCTCGGTCGTGACCGGAGCAGCATCCGGCGCCAGCTCAATGTAAATCGGGCCGCGATCGGTCTCCATGACGACGCGCGTGTTCTGGGCCATGACCAGAGACGCTGGCAGGATGGTGGCTGACAGCGCAAGCAGAACTGCGGAATTGAAGAGTCGGGACATTGGAATTCTCAGCGGGAACGGGAGACCGCTAAGCTACCTGCCGGACTCGGGAAAGTCCAGACGCGGAGGACAGTGTGCCTCCGCGCCGGAATCAAACCAACTCGAAATTTGAATCAGAAGGCCGTGCAGCTGCTACCGTCAGGCAAGGTCAGGCGGCTGACTGGGATATCGCCACTGCCGAAGTCGAGCAGGTCGTAGCTGAAGTTTCCCTGACCACAGCTGTTGAAGCTGACCGTTAGCGTGCCCGCAGGATCGAAGGCATCGCCCGGCGGCGGCTGCTGGAAGCCGACCTGGGGGCCAGGATTCGGCACGCTGATCAAGTCGATGGTCACCGAGGTCGCGCCGTATTCAAAGCCCGCAGAACCGGTCAGCCAGAGCGGCTGCCCGGCGTTGAAGTCGAACCAGTAGACGACAACGATCGGGCCGGACTCATTGGAGGCATCGTTGGTGACTTCCAGCGAAAACCCCACCCCCGCGTTGGAGGGATCGAACCAGGACCCGCTGTGCAGCGGCAGCACCGGGAAGGCATCGCCAGAGACGCCCGCATCAAAGGCCACTGCGCGACGGATTACGGTGGGCGAAAGCGGCAGCGATGTGACTGAACCGTCATCCGGATCCGGATGGCGCGATGCCGTTTCGATCGCACTCAGCGTGGCCTGACCGGCGATCACATCACCGAACACGGTGTAGTCGCCATCGAGCACAGCGTTATCGGCCAGATTGAAGTAGAAGCTGGCCTGGGCCGCCGCGGGGTCGCCACCGTTGGCCATGGCGATGGTGCCTTCAAGATTCAGGCGGCCGTTGTCGGCTTCGCTTTCGATCGGATCGAACAACGGGGGGCGCGCGCCCAGATTGCGATCGTATTCGCCACCTTCGATGATGTAATCGTTGAAGATGCGGTGAAATACCAGGCCGTCATAAAAGCCCGCGTCCACATAATCAACGAAGTTCTGGGTGGTGATCGGTGCGTTGGCTGGATCCAGCTCAACGACGATAGGGCCGCGGTCAGTGTCGAAATAAACCCGCGGCGCGATGTCTTGCGCCACGGCCGACACGGACAGGCCCAGGCCACAGGCGGCGGCAAGGATCGAGGATAAGGCTTTCATGATTACAGTCTCCCAAACAGTCAACGAACTCAGAGACTAACGCAATTCGCGGGTAACAGATTGTCCAATAAATGCTAAGCAAATGTAAAAGGCCGGGTAAATGCCCGGCCTTTTACACGCAGGGTCGAGCCTTGGAAACTAGTTCAGTACTGGCATCGGACCCGGCCCCAGACGCTGACGCAGCGCTTCGCGGTTGCGGTCCTGCTGGCGGCGGAAATCACCGGCCGGCACACAGGAGGTGCGCTTGAAGTGCGTACCCACGGTGCTGCGACGGCTGCAGATCAGGTAGTTTTCGGGGTCGCCAATCACGATGCCCTGAAGACGCTGATGCAGATTGAAAACCAGAACCTGGTTTTCGTCGCTCAACTCGTCGACATTGTTGACCGGCTCGAGGAGTGAGCGCAGCTGACTTTCCGCGTCACTGTACTGCTCGGTCTCGCGCGGGCTCAGTTCGCGCGGCACGCCTTCACCAACCGCCACATTCAGTTCATCCAGAAACTCCAGATACTCGTCGACGGCGACTTTGCGCGGCTCCTCAGAGAACGGCGCCGGACGAAGCTCGTCGCTGCTCGAGCGATTGGACGTACTGCTCCCGCCACTCGCGCAGGCGGCGAGAAAAACGGTGGTGAGCAAGGCGAACAGGATCCGATTCATGGTCTTCAACTCCTTCCAGATTTTATTATGATTACGATTGCGGTCGTAGATAACTACGAAACCGATAGTAGATGCCGATTGAAGGTTTTGTCAACTCTCTTTTGATCAGACATCGGGCGATCAGGCTTCGACCACCTCGAAGGTCAGGCCGGCGTGCGCTTCCAGGCGCGGCTTGAGGTGGTCAGCCAGGGCTGTACTCGGCGTCCAGAAACCGCCGGGCAATGCGTCCTTGGGCAGGTCCTTGGCCAGACTGACAGCGGCCTCGCCCAGCATCTTGGAGGTTGAGCCATAGCCGGGGTCGCGATCCCCCGTGACCCGAACCTGCAGCCGTTTGCCGTCGGCCGTATGGCCGTCAAACAGCAGGCGGAAGAAGCCCTTCTCCTGATCTTCAGGGCTCGGACCTTCACCCGCCTTGGGCAGAAGACGGTTCTTGAGCAGCGACCGGGTCGGGCCGAAGCTGGCGCCGAGCGCAAATGCACCCAGCCCCAGCGACCAGCTCCAGGCCCGACGACGACCGGAGAATCCGCGGCCGGTCATCATCGCTTCGTCGTAGCAGAAGTCATCCCCCCAGGGCCGGCCCTGGAGCGCGTGCGCGCGGTGGACGATGCGGGTATTGATGGCCGCCATCACGAACGGAGCCAGCCAGCTGTTCAAGCCCTCATCGAAATCCGGGCCCTTGACGTAGCGCTGGCGCGGGCCGTTGCGGAATTCAGGCGGACACAGCGCATAGGGACTCCGGGCGATACGGGCGACTTCAGGATTGGCGCGGGTTTCCTCGATGATGTTGAGCATGCTCAGCGCCGTGCCGCCCGACATCGTGCCGCGCATGCGCTCGACACCCATGCGAATTCTGGTGCAGGGCTGGCCCAGGCGCTCCATCGCCTGCTGCTGCAGGAACCAGACGCCGAGATCAGACGGAATGGAATCGAAGCCGCAGCAGTGGACGATGCGCGCGCCACTGGCTTTGGCATCGTCGGCGAATTGATCAAGCACGCTGCGCATCCAGGGCACTTCACCGGTCAGGTCGCAGTAGTCGGTGCCGGCGGCAGTGCAGGCCGCAACCAGCTCGGTACCGTAGTAGGCGTAGGGCCCGACGGTGGTGACCACCGTGCCGGTTCGGGCGACCAGCGCATCGAGCGAGGCGCGGTCATTGCTGTCGGCAATGATCAAGGGCAACTTGCTGGCCTCGGGCCCCAGCTGCGACTGGACCTGGGCCAGCTTGACCTGGTTGCGTCCAGCCAGCGCCCAGCGCAGATCGCCATCGGCCCCCTGTCGCTTGAGAAGGTATTCGGCGAGTAGCTGACCGGTAAAACCGGTGGCACCCAGCACGATCAGATCGAATTCGCGGGACTGGCTCATCTGGCATCCTGACGTTGAACGGTCGCCCATTATGCCGACCCGGCATCAATACACCAGCAGCTTTCGTTAAACTGCAGGCATTGCAGCGCACATCGAACGAGAACTTCTCATGGCCGAGCCCAAGACCCTGACCCTGACCCGCCCCGACGACTGGCACCTGCACGTGCGCGATGGTGCCACCCTGGCCTCGGTCGTGCCTGACACGGCGCGCCAGTTCGCGCGCGCCATCATCATGCCGAACCTCAAACCGCCGGTGACCACGGTAGACCAGGCCGTGGCTTATCGAGATCGAATCGTTGGCGTACTGGATGAGGCGGCCGATTTCGAGCCGCTGATGACGCTCTACCTGACCGAGACCACAACGCCCGAGGAAATCCATCGCGCAGCCGAACACCCCTTCGTGCATGCGGTGAAGTATTACCCGGCAGGTGCGACCACCAACGCCGACTCCGGCGTGACCGATATGAAAAAGGTCTACCCGGTGCTGGAGGCGATGGAAGCCACCGGCCTGCCGCTGCTGATGCACGGCGAGGTCACCGACCACGAGATCGATATCTTCGACCGCGAAGCCGAGTTCATCGATCGCGAACTCAAGGCGCTGGTCGACCGCTTCCCGAAACTGCCCATGGTCCTCGAGCACATCACCACCGAAGCCGCGGTCGATTTCGTCGAGTCGGGGCCGGCCAACCTGGCGGCAACGATCACGGTGCATCACCTGCTGCTCAATCGCAACGCGATTTTCGACGGTGGACTGCGACCGCATCATTATTGTCTGCCGGTGCTAAAGCGCGAGCAAAATCGCCAGGCGCTGGTACGCGCGGCGACCAGCGGCAATCCGAAATTCTTCCTCGGCACCGATTCCGCGCCACACCCCAAAGCGGCCAAGGAGTCGGACTGCGGTTGTGCCGGCATCTATACCGCCCTGCACGCCATGCCCTTGTATGCCGAAGTGTTCGAAGACGCCGACGCGCTCGATCGACTGGAAGGCTTCGCCAGCCATTTCGGCCCGGATTTCTACGGCCTGCCGCGCAACGGCGATCAGCTCACGCTGGAGAAGGTGGACACGCCGATTCCCGAGCTGGTCGAATTCGGCGGCCAAGCTGGCGTGCCGCTGCGAGCCGGCGGTCACACCCGCTGGCGCTTGAAAGTCTGACCGCTCGGTCGATCAGCCCAGAAGGCGCAAGGCGCCCGGCAACAGGCTGACCTCGATTCGAATCGCATCACTGGCCAGACCTTCGCCATCGGCGTGCAGGCCGCAGCCTTCGGGGCAATCGATGCTGATTCTTGCCAGCCGATCGCTGTGCACGCCGTCGAAGCGAGCGTGGGTTCCGCGCATCACGCTCGGCAGAATCCTGAGCAGGCGGTGAAGCGGCAGATCGTCGGCCCGGCAAAGATCCAGCAAACCGTCGTCGATTTCTGCCTCGGGCGTGAGCAGGAATCCACCGCCTGCACTGCGTCCATTGCCCAGGGCTATCAGGAATTGCGGGCCGGACCAGTGCTGGTCATTCCAGCGCAGGCTCATGTGCGGGGCGCGGAAGCGAGTCAGATGAATCAGCGCCGCGATCAGATATCGGGAGAAACCACGAAACACCCGGGCGCGGCCAGCGCGGGCCGCCACGTCGGCTTCGAAGCCAATACCCAGCGAATTGATGAAATGCGATTCGACCAGTCGACCGGAGCGAGTCTGCAGGCGAACCTGACCCACATCACAGCCGCGCGGCGCGGCGGCTGACCACCAGGCCAGGGCCTGTTCGATGCCCAGCGGGCTGCGGATCATCCTGGCGAAGTCATTGCCGGAGCCCTGCGGCAGAACGGCCATCGCGGCCCGACCACCGACCAGTCCGCGCGCCACTTCATGGACCGTGCCGTCGCCACCAATGGCCACGACCACCCGATCAGCCTCCATTGATCGCTCGCGCGCAAACCGCTCGGCATCGCCAGGCGCTGAGGTCAGCACGACCTCAGCCTCAGGCTCAACACGGCGAAGCCATTTTTCCACTGGATGATCACGCCGTCCCCGGCGTCCACCGGCTACCGGGTTGATGATGAAGGTGTAGGCGCGAGACACGCATCGCTTCCCCTGAAGATCAAGCCCTGCAGTATCCATGGCCGCTGGACGCGCGACAAGCCTTGGACCCGTCGAGGCAGCGTTTGCGGGGAAACGGTAGGATTAGCAATTGATGACGCGTCCAGACAGTGTCGGCAGCGCGTCAATTGACTCAAGGGAGATTCACTATGCGTACGCAACGATTGCTGGCTGGACTTGTTCTGGCCACCCTCTTCTGCGCTTCGGCGCAGGCTCAGGGCGGTCGCCTGCTGGCCACCGGCGGGGTCAGCCAATTCGAAGGGTCCGCCGGCGGCGGCCTGACGCCCTGGGCCCTGATTACCGGCTACGGCACCGAAGACGAAATCGGCGGCGCCGCCCACTACACCTATCTGCACACCGACAGCTATGGCTTGCAATCAGCCGGTGTGAAGCTTGGCTTTTTCGATCGCCTGGAGGTGTCGCTGACGCGACAGCGCCTGAGCATCGATTCAGACGTGGTCGACGCCACCGCCGCCGCGCTGATCGGCGGGCTTGAGCCGATTCTGGGCACCCCGGCACCTCTGACCGCCAGCAATACGGCCATCGACATGAATATCATCGGCGCCAAATTGAGGCTGTTCGGTGACGCCGTGTACGCTCAGGATTCCTGGCTGCCGCAGGTGGCGCTCGGCATTCAGCACAAGCGCAACCTGGACTTCGGCAGTGGTGTGGCCGTGCCCTATCTTGGCGACGTCGGTGTTCCCGCCCTGCTAGGTGCCGCAGAAGCCAACGGCACGGACTATTATCTGTCCGCGACCAAGGTATTCCTCGGCGTGCCATTCGGCCGCAATCTCCTGTTGAACGGCACCTTGCGCGCCACCCGGGCCAACGCCTTCGGCCTGCTGGGGTTTGGTCGCGAAGTGATCAATCCACTCGATGGCACCCTGCTCGATCGCGATAACGGCTATGAGCTCGAATACGAATTTTCGGCCGCTCTGTTCCTGTCCCCGACCGTCGTGCTCGGCGCTGAATACCGCAGCCAGTCCAGCCGCCTGGAGGACCAGCCGGTACTCGGCCTGCTTGGCGCCCCGGACCTGGCTGAAGAAGACGATGCCTTCGATATCTTCCTGGCCTGGTTCCCGAACAAGACCCTGGCCATCACTGCCGCTTATGTTGATCTGGGCAATCTGCCGTTCCAGCCCGATTCCAACGCCGCTTACCTGTCGCTGCAAGCGTCGTTCTGATAGGAGACCACGACCATGATTCGATTGATCAGCTTGATTCCGATCGTCGCGCTGACCGCCTGCAGCAGCGTGCCGACCAACGAAAGCGGTAGCGATTCCAACCTGAAGAACTACGACCGAACCCTGTACGAACGTTTGAGCACCGAGGACAGTTCGCTTTACGATCGCCTCGGCGGCTATGAGGTCATCGAGCGCTTTGTGAACGACGGTGTGGAGAACGTGTTGGCGGACGAGCGCATCAACGATTTGTTCGATGGCGTTGACGCCGACAACCTGAAGTTCCAGCTCAGCGAGCAGATCTGTGATCTGGCCGGCGGGCCCTGCATCTACGACGGCATGAGCATGGAAGACTCGCACTTCGGCCTGGACATCACCGCCGCCGAATTCAATGCCCTGGTCGAAGATTTCCAGCTGGCGATGCGCGCCAACGACATTCCCTATGGCCTGGAGAACCAGGTGGTTGCGCTACTGGCACCGATGAAGCCGGCGATCATCAATCGCTGACCGCTGACGAAAGGTCTCGGAGCGGATTTCAGTCGCGAAAATTCTTGAACTGCAGCGGCATGCCCAGCTCGAGGCCTTTGAGCAGCGCGATAACCTGCTGCAGGTCGTCACGCTTCTTGCCGGTCACGCGCACCTGATCGCCCTGAATCGAGGCCTGGACCTTGATCTTCGAGGCCTTGATTTCCTTGACGATCCTCTTGCCCAGCTCGGTGTCGATGCCTTCGCGCACGGTTACGTTGCGGGTCGCGGTCTTGGCCATGATCACCGGCTCCGACGCCTCGACCGCGTCCAGATCGATGCCGCGCTTGGCGAACTTGGAGTACAGAATATCGAGCATCTGTTCGAGCTGAAACTCCGACCCGGTCTTCAGGGTAACCACCGCATCATTGGGTTCGAAGCTTGAATCGCTGCCCTTGAAGTCGAAACGCGTCGTGACTTCGCGATTGGCCTGGTCGACCGCGTTGGCCATTTCGTGATGATCGATTTCTGAAACCACGTCGAAGCTGGGCATGTCGAATCCTTTAGGGGTAACGGTAATAACGTGCATCGAGCCGAGGCTCGATCGCAAGCATTATGCCTCAGCCTGCCGCAGCAACGGGACGCGCTGTCGGTGAACGACCAGGCCCGTCAACATGACATAATCCAGCCATGATTTCGACGCTTACCGCCGGCTTGAGAATTGCAGCGGCCACCACCCTGGTTTCACTCAATTGTGTTGTTCACATCCTGCCCCTGCTGCTGGTCGCCCTGATCAAGTTCATCCTGCAGGCCACGCCCGCGCGCTCACTCTGCGATCGCATTCTGATGGCCATCGCCAACAGCTGGATCATCGCCAACAACTGGATGTTCGATAACCTGACCAGCACGAAAGTCACGATCACCGGCCAGCCCGAGGCCATGATGCAGGGCCACTACATGGTGCTGTCCAACCATCAGTCCTGGGTTGATATTCCGGTGCTTCAGAAGGTGCTGCTTCATCGCCTGCCCTTCCTGCGCTTCTTCATCAAGAGCCAGCTGATCTGGGTGCCCTTGCTGGGTCTGGCCTGGTGGGCGCTGGACATGCCGTTCATGAAGCGCTACACCCGCGAACAAATCGAGCGCAATCCGGAACTGGCCGGTCGCGATATCGAAGCCACCCGCAAGGCCTGCGAGAAATTCCGCCACGTGCCCGTCTCAATCGTCAACTTTTCCGAAGGCACGCGCTTTACCCCGGCCAAGCACGAGAAACAGAACAGCCCGTTCAAGCACCTGCTCAAGCCGCGTGCTGGCGGAACCGCGTTCGTGCTGGACGCGATGGGCGATTCGCTCGACACCCTGGTCGACGTCACCATTGCCTACCCCAACGGGGCCGGAGAATTGCCCGACTTGTTCGCCAATCGGATGCCTGAAATCCGGGTCGATGTGCGCGTCATTCCGATTCCGGAAGCGCTGCGCCGCGGCAACTATCAGACCGATCCCGAACACCGCGAGCGCATGCAGACCTGGATCAACCAGCTATGGGAGGACAAGGACAAGCGATTGAGCGAGCTGCTATCCTCCACGCCCGGAAAATAACAAGGACGCTGAACTGCCATGGAAGACGCCATCCGCGCGCTGCCCAAAGTCGAGCTGCATCTGCACATCGAAGGCTCGCTCGAACCCGAATTGATGTTTGCCCTCGCCGAACGCAACGGCATTGATCTCCCGTATGCCTCGGTGGAAGACGTTCGTGCGGCTTATGACTTCAGCGACCTGCAGTCCTTCCTGGACATCTACTATGCCGGCGCACAGGTGCTGTTGAAGCCGCAGGACTTCTACGACATGACCTGGGCCTATCTCGAGCAGTGCCGGGCCGACAAGATCCGCCACACCGAGATTTTCTTCGATCCGCAGACCCACACCGATCGCGGCGTGGCCTTCGATGTGGTGATGGAAGGGATCACGGCCGCACTTCGCGACGGGCGAGACCAGCTGGGCATCAGCTCCCACTTGATCCTGTGTTTCCTGCGCCACCTCTCGGCCGAGGCCGCGATGGAAACCTTCGAACAGGCTCTGCCCTGGCGCGAGCATTTCATCGCCGTGGGTCTGGACTCCTCCGAACAGGGCAACCCGCCCGAAAAATTCCAGGCCGTGTTCGATCGAGCGCGCTCTGAAGGCCTGCTGACCGTCGCCCATGCCGGCGAGGAAGGCCCGCCGGAATACATCACGCAGGCCCTGGACCTGCTCAAGGTCGAGCGCATCGACCACGGCGTGCGCTGCCTGGAAGATCCCTTCCTTGTGCGCCGACTGCAGAAGGAGCAGATTCCGCTGACCGTGTGCCCGCTGTCCAACGTCAAGCTCTGCGTATTCGACCGTCTGGAAGCGCATAACCTGAAAAGCCTGATGGACGCCAACCTCTGCGTGACCATCAATTCCGACGACCCGTCCTACTTCGGCGGCTACATCGGCCAGAACTACCTCGAAACCGCCAAAGCACTGGATCTGTCGCTGCGCGATATCGAGACCCTGGCCCGCAACGCGGTCAAGGCCTCGTTCCTGGACGACGACGGCAAGCAGGAACTGCAGATCCAGATCGACGACTGGGCCGAGCGCTACGTGCTCTGATACAGGCGCAAGACTGCGCTGATTTTGGGTGGATCAATGGGTTACGGCTATAGTAACTGACAGGGAAACTGAGAACCTGTCGATGGATTTTAATCACCTATACGCCACGGGGATGCCCGTGTGGCTTTCTCTGACGGCGCTCATCACCGTTATTGTCCACGTGGCATTCAGCGCCGCTGTCTTCAATGACGCATCAAGACTCAGGGCGAACGACGCGGGCCCCGAGTTCGTCGGACCGGCGCTGTGGTGCCTCGCCGTACTCGGTGGCGGGATAGTTGCCGCGCTTGTTTATTGGCTGATTCACTATTCTGCGATCAGTCGACGATAACAGTGACAACGCAGAGTGGCCACCTACCATTTCGGCACCAAGCCGACGATTCATACTAAAACCCGTAAATACTGAATCCGCCGTCGACGGTGAGCACCTGGCCGGTGATGTAGCCGGCCACCGGCAGGCAGAGGAAGGCAATCGTGCCGGCGACCTCGTCGGGCTGGCCGATCCGGCCCATCGGAGTGCGGGCCAGGACCGCAGCGCGATAGTCGGCATCGTCTAGCACTTGCCGCGCCAGCGGCGTGTCGATGTACCAGGGCGCTACCGCATTGACCCGGATGCCGTCCTCGGCCCATTCGACGGCCAGGTTGCGCGTGAGCTGATTGAGCGCCGCCTTGGTCATTGCGTAGGGCGCGCCGGTGCGAAGATGGGTGTGGCCGGCCACGGAGCTGACGTTGACCACGCTGGCGTGTTCGGCCTGGACCAGCAAGGGGTGCGCGGCGCGGGTCAGCTCGAAGGCCGCGATCAGGTTGGTCTCGAGCAGCGCGCGCAGCTCATCGGCGGTGTAGTCCAGCGCGCGCTTACGCCGGTTGGTGCCGACGTTGTTGACGAGAATATCCAGAGGGCCGTCGAGCGAATCGAGCAGGCGGTCCCGGTCGGAGGCCTTGCTGACGTCCGCCGAAATCGGCAGGACCTTCAGGCCGTCGGCAGCCAGGGCCTCGGACTGGCGGCTGAGTTCTTCTTCACCACGCGCCACCATCCGGACCTCAGCGCCACGCTCGGCCAGCATCCGAGCGGCGGCCAGACCGATGCCGCGACTGGCGCCGGTAACCAGCGCAATGCGCCCGTCCAGGCGCCACATCTCATCCGGCTTCATGAACGGTCTCCTTCTGATCGGGCAAGGGTTGATCATGCAGAAAGGCCACGCGAGCTTCCAGATCCGCTGCGCGGACGTCCTGCGGCGCCACCGGCTCACCGACCACCAGCTCGATCCTGCGGTAGATGCCGCGCGGCAGCTTGAAGAAGGCGCGCCCGCCGGAGCGGCTGAAGAAGCTGCGCCAGAGGCCCCGCAAGGCCATCGGATAGACCGGCACCGGGCTGCGTTCGATGATGCGCTCGATACCCGGCTTGAAGGTCTGCATCTGACCGTCCGGCGTCAGCGCACCTTCCGGGAATATACACACGATATGGCCCTGGGCAAGCTCTTCGGCCACCTTGTCCATGGCCGCTTCAAGCATCCCCGGGTCTTCTTTTTTTGATGCCACGGGAATCGCTTTGGCGGTGCGGAAGATAAAGCTCATGATCGGAATCTTGAAGATCTTGTGGTGCATGACGAAGCGGATCGGCACCGGACAGGACCCGCCAATGATCAGCGCATCGACAAACGAGACGTGATTGCAGACCAGCACCGCCGGGCCGTGTTCGGGCAGCCGGTCGCGGCCGATCACGCGCACGCGATAAAGCGTGTGAATCAGGATCCACGCGAGGAAGCGCATCAGGAACTCGGGCACCAGCGTGTAGATGTAGATCGCGACGACCGCGTTCAGCATGCCGACGACGAGGAAAAGCTTCGGGGATGCGAAGCCGCCGCCCAGCAGCAGGCCGATCGCCACGCCCGCGGATACGACCATGAACAGGGCGTTGAGGATGTTGTTGGCCGCGATGATGCGCGACCGATGCGTTGGCTGCTGCGAGCGACCTGGATCAGCGCGTACAGCGGCACGATGTAGAAGCCGCCGAACACGCCGAGTAGCACGATGTCGATCGCGATGCGCCAGTGCGCGGAGACGGCCAGGAATGCCGTCACCCCGCTCGTTCCCGACGCGCTTCATTCCGCGCGACGCGAGCCACAGGTCGATCGCGAACAGCGTGAGCCCGATCGAGCCGAACGGCACGAGGCCGATCTCGATCTTGCGGCCCGACAGCCGCTCGCACAGCAGCGACCCGACGCCGATGCCGATCGAGAACAGCAGCGAGCAGCAGCGTGAACGACCTGCTCGTCGCCGCCCAGCATCAGCTGCGTGAAGTTGGGGAACTGGGCGAGGTAGAGCGCGCCGTAGAACCAGAACCACGAGATGCCGAGCATCGACAGCCAGACGGCGGTCGGCCTGCGCATGAAACCCACCAGTCGAGCGTTTCGGTGAACGGATTCCAGTTGATCTTCAGGCCCGGATCCACGGCCGGCGTCAGCGGAATCCGACGGCTCAGCAGCCACCCGGCGATCGCGATCACGATCGATGCGTCCGCCCGCCAGCACCACGGGCCGCGATCGCCCACGGCAACCAACAGCCCGCCGGCGATCGTGCCGAGCAGGATCGCGACGAACGTGCCCATCTCGACCAGGCCGTTGCCGCCGACAAGCTCGCTCGGGCCGAGGTGCTGCGGCAGGATCGCGTACTTGACCGGCCCGAAGAGCGTCGACTGGGTGCCGAGCAGGAACAGCACCGTGAGCAGCAGCCAGACGTTGCCGAGAATCAGCGCCACGGCGGCCAGCACCATGATGACAATCTCGAGCAGCTTGATGATGCGAATCAGGCGGCTTTTTTCCAGCTTGTCGGCGAGCTGCCCGGCGGTTGCTGAAAACAGAAAGAACGGCAGCACGAACAGGCCCGCGGCCAGGTTGATCAAGACGTTGCTGTCGACGCCGCCGGCCAGCTGGGCGCCGCGAATAGGCGACAGCAGAATCACGAGCGCGTTCTTGAAGAGGTTGTCGTTGACGGCGCCCGGAAAACTGCGTCCAGAAGAACGGCCCGAAGCGGCGCTGGCCAAGCAGGCTCAAGGGGCGGTCAGGGGTCATGATGGGCTTAAGCCTCCAGGCGGGATGGGCCTAGAGTAACGCGATCAGACCAGACCGGCAGCCGGCGTTGATTGCCTCATGACATACGGCGGCGTATGGTAGGCTCCGTTTTCGCTATTTCCCTATTCGCCCTGACGAAGGTGTCTCATGCCCCAATACCGTGCCCCGCTCGCTGACTTCCGCTTCCTCTACAACGAATTTCTGGATCTGGATTCGCTCGCCGACCTGCCCAGCATGAGCGACGTCAACGCAGAACTGATCGAATCAATTCTGGATGAAGCCGCCAAGATCACCGAGGACGTGCTGCAACCACTCAATGAAGTTGGCGACCGCATCGGCTGCCAGCATAACGATGCCGATCACAGCGTGGCGATGCCGGCCGGATTTGGTGAGGCCTACAAGCAGTTCTGCGACGCTGGCTGGCCTGGACTGATCGCTGACCCGAACTACGGCGGCCAGGGCCTGCCCAGCTTTGTCGGCCTGGCGGTGTCTGAAATGAAGAACGCGGCCAACCCCTCGTTTGCGGCCTATCCCGGCCTGACCCTGGGCGCCTATGAGGTCATCCACGCTTACGGCAGCGATGAGCAGAAGCAGACCTACCTG
This sequence comes from uncultured Pseudomonadota bacterium, assembly GCA_942491245.1. Lineage (GTDB taxonomy): Bacteria > Pseudomonadota > Gammaproteobacteria > Xanthomonadales > Wenzhouxiangellaceae > Wenzhouxiangella. Next base: position 84,369 of record CALNZT010000017.1, on the reverse strand, counting down.
CCGAAGATGATCAGCGGCGAGTGGAGCGGCACCATGAACCTGACGGAGCCGCATTGCGGCACCGACCTGGGCCTGATCCGCAGCAAAGCGGTGCCCGATGACGACGGCACGTTCAAGATCAGCGGCACCAAGATCTGGATCACGGCTGGCGAGCACGACATGGTCGACAACATCGTTCATCTGGTGCTGGCGCGCCTGCCGGACGCCCCCGAAGGCTCACGCGGCATCAGCTTGTTTCTGGTGCCGAAGTTCCTGGTCAACGACGACGGCTCGCTGGGCGAGCGCAACGGCGTGTTCTGCACGAACCTCGAGAAGAAGATGGGCCTCAAGGCCTCGGCCACCTGCGAGATGACCTACAGCGAGGCCAAGGGCTTTTTGATCGGCAAGCCGAACAAGGGCCTGGCGTCCATGTTCACGATGATGAACGCGGCCCGACTGGTCACCGGCATCCAGGGCTTAGGGATGGCGTCTGCCGCCTACCAGGCCGCTGTTACCTTTGCCCGTGAACGACTTCAGGGGCGCAGTCTGGACGGTGCCAAATCGCCGGACAAACCGGCCGACTCGATTCTGGTCCACCCGGACGTACGGCGCATGTTGATGATCAGCCGTGCGCACATCGAAGGTGCCCGCGCGCTGGGCATCTACACCGGCGTGCAATTGGAGCTGGAACAGCACCATCCGGATGAAGACGTCCGCCGCAAGGCCGGGTACTGGGTTGCCCTGATGACGCCGATCATCAAGGCCCATTTCACCGACATCGGCTTCGAGGTCGCGAACCTGGGCATGCAGGTCCACGGTGGTGCCGGCTATGTCACCGACACCGGCGTCGAGCAATTTGCCCGCGACGTCCGTATCACTCAGATCTACGAAGGCACCAACGGTGTGCAGGCGCTGGATCTGGTCGGGCGCAAGCTGGTCGCCAACAACGGCGAGAACCTCAAAGCCTTCTTCGAGCCGCTCCAGGCCTTCCTCGCCGAGCAGTCCGGCAAGGAATCCGTGGCCGAATTCGTGACGCCGCTGGCCGACGCCGCCAAGGCGCTGCAGGACACCACGGGCTGGGTCTATCAGCAAATGGCCAGCAACCCGATCGAGGCTGGCGCCGCGTCAAGCGACTACCTGAAGCTGTTCGCCCTGACCGCAACGGCCTTCATGTGGGCACGCATGGCGGTCATCGCGCAGGCCAGGCTGGACGCCGGCGAGACACAGGGTGGCTTCTACCAGGCCAAGCTCGACACGGCGCGGTTCTTCATGACCCGAATGCTGCCCGAGCGCCTGGGGCTGGAAGCCAAGATCAAGGCCGGCTCGAGCCCGATGATGGCGCTGGACGACGACGCGTTCTGACAGGGCGGCAAGCCACATTTCACCATAGAGGCACGGAGCACACAGAGGCAAAATCTCTTTTTTGGCCTTTCTCTGTGACCTCAGCGCAGTTTGGAGTCCAGAGGCCGTTTGCCGCAGGCAAGAAGCCTTTGGACGGAAAACGACCGCGCGTGCCTCTGTGGTGAACCGTGACCCCTGTAGTGAATCACATCAATCAAGCCCTGTAAAACAATTGTTATACTCCGGTCTCGACACTACGGAGATCGGTCATGCACAAGAAACTCAAAGTCACCGCGATCGGCAATTCAACGGGCGTGATTCTGCCCAAGGAACTGCTGGAAAAGCTGCGGGTCGGCCGGGGCGATGAACTGATGGCGACCGAGACACCGGACGGGATCGTGCTATCGGCCTATGACGCCCACTTTGCCGAGCAGATGGACGTGGCCGAACGGGTGATGCGACGGCGACGCAACCTCCTCAAGAAACTGGGGGAGTAAGCCGTGAGAGAGCCCAACTGGATATCCCTCGAACTGGCCACCGCCATTCACGAACGACAGCTTGCAGAGCACGGTGGGCCCCAGGGCATTCGTGATCAGGGCCTGCTCGAGCCCGCTTTGGGTCGGGCGCAGCAAAAATTTCGGCACAGCGGAGTCGGCCTGGACCTCCCGGCCCTCGCAGTCGCATACGCCTTCGGCATGGCCCGCAATCATCCCTTTGTCGACGGCAACAAGCGAACCGCTGCTGTCCTGTGCGAAGTCTTTCTCGAGCTGAACGGATATCGGCTGGTGGCCGAGGATGCGGATTTGTATCCCATATTCATGGCGCTGGCCGCAGGCGACCTGGACGAAGCCGAGCTGGCCGACTGGCTGCGCTCTGCCGCCCGAGCCGAAAGCGTCAGCGAGCAACAGGCCCGCTACGCCTGATCGTCGGTTGGCTTCGACTGGTCTGTTTTTTCGGTCGCCGATGCGGAACCCTGATCCGGGTCCGCCATGGCTTTGACCGCAGACAGCACGTCGGCCTCGCCCGTCCTGATCAACTGCGGAAAACGTTCTCGGCAAGCCACCCAGGCCGCGCCTATCACCGCGCAGTAGACCGTGCCCATCAACAGCGCATAGCTGAACTGATCGACTGTCTGCCCCAGCCACGGCGGAAAATGGATGCCCACCAGGCCGAACAGAAAGCCCAGAATCGGCCCGACAATGCCGATTTCAACCAGCAGCAAGACCATCACGAAGACGACCACCTTGAAGGTGATGAACTGGCGAAGGAGCTGCTTCAGCGCCTGCGACCAGCGCTTTGAATAGCACAGGGCTGCAACGGCAATGACCAGGCCAGCGGCCAGCGCCATTGAATCAGCCACGGCAACCAGAAAGCTGCCGAACAGGGTCCAGGCCGGCGCACCGGGCAGGACATCAACGCCGCCATCTGCCATTTTCCCGATCAGTGCCGAGAGCGTCATCACGGCTGCGGCCGGAATCAGGCTGGCTGCCAGCCAGGAGAAATCATCGGGCCCCGGTTCGCGCGGCCCGAACAGGTAGCGGCGAAAAAGAAAGGCGTAGGCCGCCGCCATCAACAACGCTGAAGCATCCAGCACGCGCCAGAGCGGGAAGTTCGACGTGGCCGTCTCGATGACTTTCCCACCAAGCAGACAAGCCACAATCAGACCGGCAATGGCCCATCGCGGTCTTGGGCCAAACACTTCATCCAGCCGGTCATCATCGCGACGGCGATTGAAGGCCTGCTTCAGCGCCGGGATCATGTCGGCAAAACTCTCGGTGCTGAGCTGGAGCAGATGACGGACTGAATACATGAGGACATTATCGCTGGTTTGCGCCAGGTCGCGATGCCTTGGCTATACTCGAGACCATGCACTCTGCAAACTCAAAACGCTGGCAGCTCACCGGTCTGATTCTCTGGCGAGGCGGTATAGCATTCACCGTGGCCTATGGCTTCTACCGTGGCGCTTGGGAAGTGGTGCGAAATTTCGACTGGCCCTGGCAATTGACCAGCGGCACGGCCATTGCGATGGCCGGCGTGGGCCTGATCATGCTGTCGATCGGACTCGAGCGTCTGGATGCCCGAAAACGCGAAGGAAACCTGCTCGATGATTAGTCTGTTACGTTGGCTAGGCACCTTGCTGATTGTCGCCGGCGCCCTGATCGGCGGGAGCTGGTTCATCGAACCCTTGCGCAATCTCTGGCCGCTGTTCTTCGATCTACCCTTACCGATCAGAATCGGCCTTGTCATCGCCGGCACCGGCCTGCTGGTCGTTATGGCAACGGTCATTCAGGACCGCAGAAGCAGCAACCCGGAATCAATCAGAGAACACCTTGGAGACGACAGATGATTCTTGCAACGACCGAAACCATTCCCGGCCGGCCCGTGGTCAAGCACCTGGGCATGGTGCGTGGCAATACCGTTCGCGCCAAACACATCGGAAAAGACATTCTCGCGACGCTGCGCAACCTGGTTGGCGGCGAGCTCAACGAATACACCGACATGCTGACCGAGGCCCGCAACGAGGCCATCAATCGCATGATCGAACAAGCCAAAGCCCTCGACGCTGACGCGATCGTCGGCGTGCGTATGGTCACCGCCCAGGTCGCCGCGGCGTCTGCCGAAATGCTGGCCTACGGCACCGCGGTCAAGCTGGGCCCGCAATCCGAGCCAGCAGGCTGAAGCGTTTCGCTCAGGCAGAAATTCGTCCTGTCATGGCAGGCTTTGGATGCCAATCTCGAATTAACAGGTATGAAGCCGCGCGCCGGCGAGAATCTCGCCACTGTTATCAACGATCCACGGAGAACGCCCATGATTGCTCGCCTTGCCCTGACCCTGTCTGGATTTTTCTTGCTGCTGGGCCCGGTCCAGCCCGCCGCGGCCCAAAGCCAGATCGACGCTGAGACCTGGATGAACGGCATGGTCGAGACGCTGCCGGGTTTCTTCTGTCAGACCGACCAGTACTTCATGCAGTGCTTCGAGGTCAGCCAGGATGCGTGCCGGACGGTAACCAAACAACAGGCCCAACGCTGCCTTGGCGAGATGGCACACCAGATTCCCGCCGTGCTGAACATGCCGGAGGACGGTCGCAAGTGGGGAACGGATGTCGGGCGCTGTGCCGGCATTGGTTACGATCTCGAACTCGCCGAGCAAAAGAGCATCGCCGCCCACTGCAATCCGCAGAATTGAGGCCATGGTGGGCGTCGGCGGAGCGTATCGCTAGACCACGGCCGCAATCTGGAGTCAGACCACCTTGCCCGGATTCATCCAGGCCCTGCAGGTCCAGGGCCGATTTGACGCGCCGCATCAACTCGACCTTCAGGGGCTGACCGCGCGCTAGCTCCTCGCGACGCAATTGGCCGACGCCGTGCTCGGCCGCAATCGAGCCGCCCATGGCGCGGACCAGGTCGAAAACAATCCGGTTACAGACCGCCTCCTGAGCGCGAAAGTCTTCGGCCGCCCAGTCGACGGGCTGACTGAGATTGAAATGCAGGTTGCCGTCGCCGAGATGCCCGAAGACGCAGGGGCGGATGCCGGGCACGGCGGCCTGCAACAGCGGCAGGACCGTCTCCAGAAACCGCGGGATGCTCGGGATCGGTACGGAAATATCGTGCTTCAGACTCAGGCCGCCGCGCGCCTGGGCCGCGGAAATGCCTTCGCGCAGCTGCCATAGCTGCTCGGCCTGAGGCAGGCTTTCGGCAAGCACGCCATCAAGTGCGACTCCGCGCTCGATCTGCTCGGCCAGCATCGCTTGGGCCGCCTGTTCCAGCCAATCTCCGGACACGCTGCTGTCGAGCTGCACCAGCACGTACCAGGGATAGGCGCGATCAAAGGGATCGCGCGCCGACGGCTGATCTTGCAGCACGAATTCCATGGCCAGGCGGGGCATGAACTCGCAGGCCGAGAGGTTCTCGCCGAAAGCCCGGCGCAAGCGTTCGAGCAGTGCCAGGCCGTCGTTCAGCGTTTTCAGCGCCAGCAGGCCCGTCACGCACTGGCGCGGCGCTGGCGCGAGTCGAAGACAGGCCGCGGTAATGATGCCCAGCGTGCCTTCCGAGCCAATCAGCAGCTGCTTCAAGTCATAACCGCTGTTGTCCTTGCGCAGCGGATCAAGCTCGCTGAATACCCGGCCGTCGGGCATCACGACTTCCAGCCCGAGCACCTGCTGGCGGGTATTGCCGTAGCGGATAGTCAGATTGCCGCCGGCGTTGGTCGCGAGCGTGCCGCCGATGCTGGCCGTGCCTTCAGAGGCCAGACTGATCGGATACTGCAGTCCATGCTCGGCCGCGATCGCGCGAACCTCGCCCAGCGTGGCACCGGCCTCAATCACCAGGCTGGCATCGACCGGGTCGATGGCGCGCAAGGCATGCATACGCTCGAGGCTGATGATCAGCTCGCCGGCGATCGCGCTGCCGCCGCCGACCAGCCCGGTGCGGCCGCCCTGCGGCACCATGGCGACGTGATGGTGCTGACACAGCCGAACCACTCCAGCCAGCATTGTGGTCGATGCCGGTCGAGCCACCGCCAGCGGGACGCCGTGGAAGCGACCGCGCGGTTCGATGGTGTAGTGAGCCAGGGCATCAGCGGCATGCACCAGACCGGGGGCATCCAGCACCGCCTTGAGCCCGGTCAGAAAATCCGGCGCGTCCATGCCGTGGTCACGCTGATCACTGGGAACGCTGGTGCATCAACATCCAGGCATAGATGTCGTGCCCGGCGCTGAGATCATAGGTCCGGCGCAAGGAATTGTGTCCGTCGCCGGGGTAGATGGTCTGGCGCACATCGAAGGCGACCGGATCGCTGCAGTTGAGCAGGGAAGCAACCGGAACGGTCGTGCCGTTTGGCGTGACGGTGCCATCGTTGTCGCCGTGAAAGGCCCAGATCGGCAGCGCCCCGAGGGCGCAACCGGCCGCATTGAACGCGCTGCGGCCATCACCGGCAATCGGCACCATCGCAGCAATTCGGCTCGCGATCTGCTGGCCGGCATACTGCCAGCTGCCGATCGCACCGCAGCTCAAGCCGGTCAGATAGATCCGGCGCTCATCGATGGCGTAGCTGGACACGGCATACTCGATAAAGGCCTCGATCTGGGCCGACGAGGTGCAACCCCCGCCCGAGCGCTGCGGAGACAGCACCAGAAAAGGCCGCTGGGCATCCCAGCTGTCGTTGTTGATCAGGCGGGGCGGGCCGTTGCTGAGCACGCGATCGAGCTCGCTGTCGCCATTACCGTTCTCGCCCAACCCGTGGATGAAAATCAGCAGCGGGTAGGCCTGGGCCGCATCGTATCCGGGCGGCAGATATTCGTAGTAGCCCTGGCCTGCGGCAGTGCTGCCGAGCGGGCGTGGTGTGTGGCGCTGCGAGGGCGGCTCGGGCACTACGGGAATCACCGGCCAGCCGCCGAAACGGTCCTTGAAGATCAGCTGTGGACTTTGCGCCAGGACGGCTGGCGGTCCAACCAGTGCGGCGCCAAGCAGGCAGCAGAGCAAGGCCCGCCGAGCCGTCATGGGCTGGGCGCAACGCCGGGCTGAATCAGTGGCGGGCCAGAGGCCTCTCGGGCCGCTTTCACCATTGCGCGAACATCGGCTCGAAGTTCGGCCGCATCGAACACGCGACCGCCACGGATGGTATAGGCCACGCCTCCGGAACGGATCACCTCGTTGTTCTCGTCGAGCTCGATCGCGCCGGTGCCATAGAGTCGCTTTAAGTTGACCAGCGGGTTGCTGGCGACCACGACAAGATCAGCCTGCTTGCCGACCTCGACCGAGCCGATCTCATCGTCGAGGCCCAGCACTTCGGCGCCGTGCAGCGTCGCGGCGCGGATAATTTCAAGCGGATGGAAACCGGCTTCCTGCAGTAGCTCCAGCTCCTGGATAAAGCCGAAGCCATACAGCTTGTAGATAAAGCCGGAATCCGAGCCCACCACCACTCGGCCGCCATGGTTCTTGTAGTCATTCAGGAACTGCATCCAGCGCTGGAAGTTATCGCGCCAGGCGACCTCATCGGCCGTCGACCAGTTGAACCAGTACGAACCGTGCGCCGTTCGCGAGGGCTGGAAGAAATCCCACAGGCTGGGCAAGGTGTAGTCGGCATGCCACTCGGCCGTGCGCTGGGCCATGAAATCGCGATTGGCCTCGTAAATAGTCAAGGTAGGACTGAGCGTGAAATCCAGTTCGATCAATTCATCGCGCACGGCCGCCCAGCGCGGATGATCCGGACCCACGGCCTGGGCCCAGAGCCTCCCGGCAGCTGCGAATCGATGGTATTCGTCGGCGTAGTTGTACTCGACCGGATAGTCCTGAACCGTGCGATCGGAAAACAGCGCTTCCGGCAAGCCATACCAGTGCTCCATGGTGGTGAGCCCGGCGCGGGCGGTGTCAAGCACGTTCGCCCGAGCGACGTCCATTTGCGCATGATGCATCGCGGTACCCAGGCCTTGTTTGCCGGCTTCATCAATGGCCGCCAGCAAGACCTCTGGACGAGCGCCGAAGAACTTGACGCCCTCACCGCCGCGCTCAGCCAGCTGACGGACCCAGCGTCGGGCCTGTTCTGCGGTGGTGATCGGCTCATCACGGCCCTGGCCAAAACCGACGTAGGCGATGATGCGCGGGGCCGTGATCTCGCCGGCCGCCGAGCGGTCGCGCTCGCGGAAGGTCCAGTCCGCCCCGTTGAAAGAACCCGGCTCTCGAATCGTGGTAATGCCGTGACCCATCCAGAGCTTGTAGACGTATTCGGCCGGCGTGCCCTGCGCCGCACCGCCGATGTGCGCGTGCGAATCGATGAAGCCGGGCAGGACAAAGTAGCCCTCCAGATCGATCTCACGCCCGCCGACGGCCAGCTCCGGTCGCGCCTCTGCGGGAATCGCAACCCCCGGCGCGCCGACTCCGACCAGACGCGTGATTCGATCGTCTTCGATGACGATATCCATCGGCCCGATCGGCGGTGCACCGGTGCCATCGATGACCGTGACTCCGCGCAGGATCAACTGGCGATAGGGGCCCATACCCTCCTCGGACGTCGGCGCGCCTGCAATACCTGCATCCGGATCATCAGCCCATGCAGGGACCACCAACAGCACGGAAATCAGCAGCATAATCAGGCAACGCAGCATCGAATCACTTCCTTATCCAGGGTTCAAGAACACGACGACTGGAAGCCGTCAAATGGAATACGCCTCACCACTTTATCAAGAGCACGGTGTAGCTCACAAAGATCAGCAGCAGCAGCCCGCCTTCCCAGCGATTGATCCGGCCAGGACCGCTGCGACCGATTCCGAACACCAGAAGCAGAACCGTCAAACCGAACATCACCGGCAGATCGCGGCGGATGACCTCGGCCGCGACCGTCAGTGGAGCCACGCTGGCAGCCAGGCCGACCACGATCAGGGTATTGAAGAGATTGGAGCCCAGCACGTTGCCCAGCGCCAGCTCCTGCTCACCTCGGCGCGCGGCAACCAGCGTGGAAGCCAGTTCAGGCAAGGACGTGCCGATCGCGACCACAGTCAGCCCGATCACCAGGTCGCTGAGCCCGAACCACTGGGCCAGCTCGACCGCACCCGTCACCACCAGACGCGAGCTGACGACGAGTAGCAGCAGACTGAACAGCAGCCATAAGGTCGTGAATCGCGGCGTCAGCGCCGTCCTGGTCATCGAATCATCGACATCGGCGCCGAGCGGATCATCAGGGGCGCGGCGTGCCTGCATGAAGTTCCAGATCATCAGCATCAGGAACAGGGTCAGCAAGACTGCTGCATCAAGGCGAGAAACCTGACCATCGAGCAACTGATACCCGGCAATCGCTGTGACCAGCAGCAGCAACGGCAGCTCTTTCTGCACCACGCCCGACTGGACGCAGATCGGTCGCATCAGCGCGGTCAGACCCAGAATCAGTGCGATGTTGGTGACATTCGACCCGTAGGCGTTACCCAGGGCCAGGCCGGAATTGCCTTGCAGGGCAGCGAGCACCGACACCGTCATCTCCGGCGCAGACGTACCAAAACCGACCACAATCATCCCAATCAGCAGGGGCGGCATACCCCATTTCCGGGCCAGCAGGGAAGCGCTGCCGACAAAACGATCGGCGCTCCATAGCAGCAGGATCATGCCCGCCAGCAGCATCAGCACAGCACTACCCATCGTCAAGCCTCATGCCTCGAACGGATACGAACAAGCTGCAGGATAACGCCTTGCGCGTTGCTTCGCATGACCGGATTATTGTGACTCGGTTCGCAAATCGCTTCACGCTCTCGACCAACGGCAGAATTCCCGGGGTCAAACGGTTTGGTGCCTGTCCGACCATCGAGTTGCCTCAACTTTATGGAGGGCGGCTTGCGTGCGCGGCACGAGAACGCAACGTGCTTCTATGACAAGGGGAATCGGTTTCGAGGGAATCATGTTCGATGTCAGTCTTACTTCGTCTTTCGACCTTGCTGATCGCACTGCTGTGCACCGGCATACCAACCATCAGCAGCGCGCAGGTCCCGCCGGTCGAACCCGGCTTTCCCGATCAACTCAGCTGCCAACCCGGTGAGTTGTTGTACCGCCAGGTGGGGCTCGGCCGGGTGGCCAACATCATCTACCACAATGGCGTGCTGCTCTCGAACAACGTCGGCGGCGGCGCGCGGCGCTGGTGGCGCTTTACCGACCCTGACGACCCGACCACGCTGTCGATCTATGCCGCCGACAATGAGGTGCCGACTGACCAGGGCACGCACTCGCACGGCAAGATCGGCGACTACGTCTGCGGCGGCTGGGGTTGTCGGGTTCGCAGCAACGGACCTGGCCAGCTCGCTGACCAGCTGATGCCAGCCAGCGCGCCGGGCGAAATCTCGGCCGGCTTCACGCCGCAGAATCAACCATCAAACGAGGGTAGCGGCCTGCACCGGCTCTACTATCCCTGGGCCGTGCCTTTCAACTGGCTGCAATACGGAGCCACGCCTGGACAAGGCCGGCTGTGGCGCGGCAATCAGCTGCTGGCCGAATGGGAACCGCTGGCCGATCACGGCGTCAGCGGCAACGGCATCCTGATCGGCAACTACCTGTTCATCATCTCGGATGCCTCGATGCTGGGTGTGGTCAGTTATGACATCTCACCGGTGTTCGACGTGCCGCCCGGTCCACCGCGGTTTCTGGACAAGCTCTCCGGTGCCTTCGGCGCCTACATCGGCGCGGTCTGGAAGAATTACCTGGTGCTCGCCGGCGGCGAGCCGCGTGAGCTGGTCTATGTGATCGACTACTCCGATCCGACCAATCTGAATCTGGTCACCACCATGGACCTGAGCGGCGACCCCGATCTGGATGCGGGCACCAACGTGCCCTACGTCCAGACCCAGGACGAGTACGTGTTTACCCGCAGGCACAAGATCAACATGAAGACCCTGACGCCGGAACTCGAGCTGGATGAAGTTGGCAACAACCGGCCCGCGGGCAGCATTACCGGCGCACTGGACGTCAGCCAGTACAAGCTGCCGATCGGCAATCTGCTGGTGACCGGTTCCTACAGCTTCAACGACCGCGATGGCGTTGGCGTGTGGTGTCATCAATCCAGCCCTGATACCCGCGGACCGTTCGTCGATTACCACATTCCCAGACCGGGCCAGACCAACTACCCGCTGGGCGCGCCGATCAGCCTGATCATTCCGGAAACGCTGGAGTCGTTCACCATTATCAATGGTGAAACCGTGCTTGTGCGTCCGGTCGGCGGCCAGCCACTGGATGCCTGGGCGTCGTTTTCGCACGACGGTATTCTGACCCTCACCCCGTACGAGTATTTCGAGCCCGACACCACCTATGAAGTCGTGGTCGCCGACGGCGGCATCAAGGACGCGGCCGGCAACGGCATCAGCGGCTACTCGTTCACGTTCTCGACCGGCACCGCGCTGGGCGGCGGCAATGGCTCGCCCGAGATCAGCCAGTTCAATCTCAGCGCCTCTCCCATCGACCCCGGCCAGAGCGTAACCCTGAGCGCAAGCGCGACCGACCCGGAATCCGACCCGGTCGAATATCGCTTCTCGCCCGGCGACGGCACGCCGAGCAGCCCCTGGTCTTCAACGCCCGAGCTCACCCATACCTTCAATAACGAGGGCCATTTCGGCGTCAAGGTCCAGGTTCGTGACATCAAGCCCGACGGCACCACCTCGGTGGTCACGGAAACCCGGACCCTGACCGTGGCCAGCCTGCCGAACGGACCACTGCCGACTTCCTCCAGCAGCATCACGGTCGACCAGGCGCGCCGAGTGGTCTGGTCGGTCAACCGCGACAACAGCAGCGTGTCCAGAGTCAACGCCGACAGCGGCGCCCTGCTCTCGGAGATCAACCTAGCGGCCTTGATCGGCAGCGACGAATCAATCAGGCCAGTCAGCGTGGCGGTGCAGCCCGGCAGTGGACAGGCCTGGGTTGCGCTGGCCGGCGGCGACGCGGTCGCGGTGCTCGACGGCAGCGGCGGCCTGATTGATTTGATCGAAACCGGCTACGGCAGCGCGCCGCAGGCCGTGGTGTTCAGCCCTAACGACGCGCAGGCTTTCGTTTCTACTCGCGCGCGTGCCGGCAGCAATCGCGGCCACGGTCAGGTGCTGCGCATCAATACCAGCACGCGGGCACCCAGCGGCCAGCTCGATCTCGGCCCGACACCCGGCGCGATGGCGCTGAGCGGTGATGGCCAGCGGCTGTTCATCGCCCGCTTCATTTCCGCCGAGCATTACGGTGAGATCTGGGAGGTGGATGCTCAGGCCATGAGCCTGACGCGAACAGTGCGTCTGCGCCGCGATCGCGGTCGTTCCGGCCTTGATCCCGGCGGCTCTCAGGGTCCGGGCGTACCGAACTACCTGGCCAGTCTGGTCATCGATCCTCACGGCGAGTGGCTCTGGTACGGCGCCGTCAAGGCCGACACCAATCGCGGTGAATTCTTCGATCAGGGCACCGGGCTGAATCTGCCGCTGGCCCATGACACCACCGTGCGTCCCATGCTCGGCCGAGTGGATCTGACCGCCAGCGTGCCGGTCGAGCCCGACGTCGATGCTTCCCCGAACCAGCGCATTGATGGCGACAACTCCGACTCACCCAGCGCGATTGCCTTCTCGCCGCGTGGTGACTACGTGTTCAGCAGCTTTCAGGGCAACAACGTGGTTGCGATCTTTGACGACCTGGCCGTTCAGGCCGGTGGCGGTCGGACCTCTCTGGCGCGCGAAGAAGTCGGGGCTGCCCCGCGCGGCCTGGCGTTTGATCCCGTGACCGATTCCTTATGGGTCGAAAATTTCATGAGCCGTTCGCTCAGCCGGATTCGCCTCGCCGATTTCCTGGCCACCGGCGAGCGAGATTTCCAGACCACCGAACACGCCAGTTCCAGCGATGAATCCCTGAGCCCTGATGTGCTGGCCGGCAAGGCCCTGTTCTACTTCGCCGGCAATGATCCCGAAGGCGATAACGCGATGAGCTTCGAAGGCTACATTGCCTGCGCCAGTTGCCACATCGACGGCGGCCATGACGGTCGAACCTGGGACTTCACCCAGCGCGGCGAAGGTTTCCGCAATACCCAGGACCTCAGAGGCAAGGCCGGGCTGGGTCAGGGCAACCTGCATTGGACCGAGAATTTCGACGAGCCGCAGGACTTCATGATTGATATCGTCAATGAATTCGGCGGCACGGGCTTTTTGCCCGAAGGTCAGGTCCCCAACCCGTCGCTGGGCGCACCCAACGCAGGCCGCAGCCTCGAGATCGACCAGCTCGCCGCCTACATGAGCTCGCTTGACCGCAGTCATCTGGAACGCAGCCCCTGGCGCGAAGTCAACGGTCAGATGAGCAGCGAGGCGATGGCTGGCGCCGATGTATTCAACGCCATGGGCTGTGCCGGCTGCCATGACCCGCTGACCGACTACACCGATGCCAGCGTGGGTACGGCCACATTGCACGATGTCGGCACGCTGCGCAGCAGCTCAGGCACGCGCCTCGGCCAAGCACTGACCGGCATGGGCACGCCCACGCTGCTCGGCCTGTGGAATAGCGCGCCGTACTTCCACGACGGATCAGCCGAAGACCTGAACGCAGTATTTCAGGTCGCCGGCGGCCGGATGTACCAGGCCGAGGCCGCAGTCCTGGCCGGTGGCGCCAACATCCCCGGGTTCATCCAGTTCAACTGGGACAGCAGTTCGCACGGCGAACTGGTGCAATTCAACAATGACAACGCCTCGGCGACATTCAACGGCATTGACGGCGGTAGCGGCGGCACTGGCGCCATCGAACTGCGCATCAACCCTGGTTCTTCAGGCGTTTTCCGGATTACGGTCAACGGCAGCCACACTCAGGAGCAGGCCTTCGATCAAGGCCGGGTCGCGCTCGACTGGACGCGCCTGCGCTTCGAGGACGTACCCCTGAATGCCGGCAGCAGCAATACGGTGATCGTGACCCGAGTCTCGACCGGCAGCTGGCAGTCGCCGGCCCTCGATCACATCACTGTTTCCACCGCCAGTGACCTGGCGCTGGCCCAGGCGCATCGGGTGGCGGGCAACCTGAACGCCACCGACTTCAACCGACTGCGCGCTTATCTGTTGCAGCTTGATGGCCGCAATCCGCAGGGCGTGATCGTCAACCCGGATCTGCTCTTCCGGGATCGCTTCCAGTAAGCCGCCTGGCCGACACCGCCGCGTGGGCGGTGTCGGACAATTGCTCATCGTCCGCGCGCCTGACAGAATGGGCCTGTCCCCAACTGGCCGGTTTACCCTTCAATGAATGACACCTCTCCCGCACTTCATGCCGTGATGCTTGGTGGCCGCGCCCCGCGCTGCCGCATCGAACTGCATGACATCGCGTTTGCCGTCGGCACAACGCTGGCGTCCATGCATGACCAACTTCTCAAGCAATGGTTCGGGCAGCCGCAAGGCCTGCACATCGATGCCTATGCCCGCCTGGATCAAGCCGACGGTCACCGGATCGAGCTGCGAGATGAGCCCGCCAAGGGCAAACAGCGTCTGTACTTCATCAACATCGGGGGCTACGAAGCCAACGAGTTGGCCGAGCAGCACGCCTACGGCTTTTTCGTCGCAGCCAACAAGACCGAAGCCAAAGCCAGGGCCAAAGCCCAGTTGCTGCCGGGGCGAGAGGAAGTGCATAAGGACGATTTGTACGATGTCGACGACTGCCTGGCGCTGACCGAAATCGACGGCCAGCATGTTCACCTGATCAAAGACGACCGCGCCGGTAATCCCGCTGTGGTCAACGGCTACTTTCCACTGCCGTCACGCACCGTCAAGGCATGGATGGCCAGACAATCCTCATCGGATTGACCTCATGGCCCTGTCAGAACGCGCGATTCACACAGATCTAAGGAGCCAGACGATGAATGATTCGAGCAAGCGCAAAACCGACCGTGCCGGGGCTGACGGCCTCGGTGGCGTCTTCTTCCGCTGTCAGGACCCTGAAGCGACCAAACAATGGTACGCCCAACATCTCGGCCTCGCCGTCGACGAATGGGGCAGTGTGTTTCGCTGGCGGAAAGACGACCAGCCCGAGGAAAAAGCCTGGACTCAGTGGAGCCCGTTCAAGGCCGATACCGAGTACTTCGGTGATCGAGACCAGCAGTTCATGATCAACTACCGCGTCGATGATCTGATCAAGGTTATCGACCAGATGCGAGAAGCGGGCGTGGAAATCGTCGGCGACATCATCGAAGAGTCCTACGGCAAGTTTGCCCATGTTGTCGACCACGACGGCCGCCGGATCGAACTGTGGGAGCCGGGCGAGGAGCCTTGAGCAAACACGCTTTCCAGTGGTTTTCAATCGGCCGGGTCTTGGGCCAGGACGTCAATCTTCCTCTGCCTGGGTGTGCAATCTCAGTTGGTTGTCCACGTTTTCAGCCAGTCAAGCGATCATCGCCCTGATTGGCATCGAGTATCGGCGGGTGCCGGGTCAGGCGAGCGGCCGGCACTCCACCTGACCGAGGGCTTGTGAGTGGTCAAGGCAAGTAGCGGCGAGGGGAGCAGCCCAAGTTTCACTGAGCTGAACGCTGGCGACGCAGCCGACATGATCCAAGGCGTGCCTGCAGGCGGCGCCCCTCGCCGCCGGGCACCGAGCTCATTGCATCGGGCGTTGATAACGTATTGAAAGACCACACCTAGGGCACCTTCCATTATCCGGACCTCCACACCTTATCCGGGCCCATGACCTCAACCCGCGATCAGACGGCTGACGAAACCGTAGCGCTGAAAAATGAATAGCGTGATATCGGGCGTCGCGCGCTGCTTCCCGCACCGGAGGGCAAATCGGAATTGCACTACGATGCAGCATAACCAGCCGCACTTGTTGGACCATAATGGAGATCATGGATGTCTCAGGATAGCTGCCTGATTGCCCAGTTCGATCGGATCATCTCATTGACCGATCACGAGAAAAGCCTGCTCCTTGGCCTTGAAGAAACGGTCAAAGAGTATCCGGCCGGCGCGCGTCTGGTTTCACAGGGCGAGCAGGCCGACAGCTTCTTTTCGCTGCGCAGCGGATGGGCTTGCGCTTCACAGCTGCATGAAGACGGCAGCCGTCAGGTCATCGACATTTTCATCAGCGGACAGGTCATGGGGTTGCGTGAAGTCGGTCTCCTGCAGGCCAACGCCACCATAGAAGCCCTGACCGACCTGGTAGCCTGCCCATTCCCCCGAAGCAGGCTGTCGGACGTTTTTGCAGAATCACCCCGCCTGGCCGTTCTGTTTTTCCTGATCCTGGCCCAGAATAACGCGCTGCTCACTCAGCGCCTTTCGAATATCGGCAACAAAACTGCAGCAGCGAGTTTTGCGCACTTCATTCTGGAACTGCGCACGCGCCTGCAGGTTGAAGACAGCCACTTCGATATGCCGCTCAATCAGAGCTTGATTGGGGACGCACTCGGAATGACCTCGGTCCATGTCAGTCGCGTGTTCAACGAACTTAAGCGAAAGGGCCTGATCAAGCAGCAAGGCACTCTAATGACCATTCTCGATCTGCAAGGCCTGGCTCGGCTGGGCGAATTCAGCGATGACTATCTGAACGTGCGAGCCGACCTGTTGCTGCCCTGATCGGACGATCGTCTGACGAGGCACCCCTAGACGCGTGGTCGTCGTCCGGTCAGGAAGAAGAAAGCCGCGACGATCAAGCCGACGACAAACAGGATCCAGGCGATATTGCTTGCAGTGCCGGCAATCCCGGTAAGGCCCAAAGCGCCCGCTACCAATGCAATAATCAAGAATGTCAGTGCCCAACCCAGCATAGTGATTCCTTCGTTTGACGTTGAATGTCCTGCCAAACCTACACGAGTTGGTCAGCCTCTTTCCTTAATCCAGGTTAATGACGTCTTGCTCCATTCGACCTAAGCTTGCGGCTCATTTACTGAACGCCGTGGCGTCAAAGGAGACACCATGAACGATGATCAAGCACAAGGTCAGTGGGACCAATTTACCGCCAAGGTCAAACAGCAGTGGGGGGATCTGACCGACGATGAGGTCAAGAAGGCCGAAGGCAACAAGGAGGAATTGATTGCCAGGATTCAAGAAAAGTATGGCGAGCAGAAGGAAGTCATCGCCAAGAAATTCAATGAATTGATGGGAGACAATCGATCATGACTCTGCGATTGAACACAAACGCCAAGTCTTTACTGATGGCCTTGTTCCTAACGCTGACGAGTCTGGCACTGATGGCATGCGAGCAGGGAAGGTCCCATGGAGGGGGGTGGGGAGATCGTTGAGGCGACGGTGGCGGCGGGGGTGATGTCGTCGAGGCTGCCGACGAGGTCGAAGAGCGCGTCGATGAGGCTGAGGACGACATTGACGATCTGGACGACGGCTGGCCTGACACTCGCTTTTAACACAACGACGGCGCTCAATGCTCAGTGCCCGAGCCCGGGCCATGATCCATGATCAAACCCCGCCATATCGGCGGGGTTTTTAATTGGCGACATCTGAAATCCTCTTCGTGTCCCAGCCCCTTCGAAGCACCAAGGGCCGGGGCGCCTGGAGACCTGTGGCGGATTCTCCAGGACGTAGATCAGCTCGCTTCAGTCAAGCGACCATCGCGGTAATCCCACATCGCCTGCTCGATCTCTTCGCGGGTGTTCATCACGAAGGGGCCGTGCTGAACCACCGGCTCACCGATCGGCTTGCCGGCCAGCAGCAGCAGTCTCGCGCCTTCTGGCCCGGCATTGATGGCGAGCGAATCGCCCTCGGTAAGCACCCCGGCGGCCCGATGCGGCACCGTCGCTTCACCGATCGCTGCCTCGCCCTCGTAGAGATAAACGAAGGCGCTGTAGTCCGCCGTGATCGGCAGGGTCAGCGACCGGCCGGCCTCCAGGCGCAGATCCACGTACAGCGGATCGGTGGACAGGCGTTGATCACCACCGTTGACCGGCCCGGCCATGGCCTGGCCGCCGAGCTCGAGCTGGCCCGCGATCAGGCGCAGATGACCACCGTCGAAGCGCAGCTCGGGCACGGCCTCGGCCGGGATGTCCCGATACGCTGCCGGGCGCATCTTCTCGGCTGAGGGCAGATTGATCCACAGCTGGAAGCCGCGCATGCGCCCGTTCTCCTGCTTGGGCATTTCCGAATGGATCACGCCGCGACCGGCGGTCATCCACTGCACCGAGCCCGGACCGAGATCACCCACGTTGCCGAGGTGATCCTGATGCTCCATGTGGCCATCGAGCATGTAGGTCACGGTCTCGAAGCCGCGATGCGGGTGGGCCGGAAAACCAGCCAGGTAGTCGTCCGGGTTGTCGGAAAAGAACTCATCCAGCATCAGAAACGGATCGAGACGGGCAAACTGGCTGGAGCCGATGCTGCGGCGCAGCTTCACGCCTGCCCCGTCCGAGGTCGGCAGTGACTTGATGATGCGCGCGATGCGGCGAGGGGTATCGGTCGTCATGATTGAATCTCCTTGGTCCTTATGCAGCAGCGGCAGCACCTGCCGCCAAGCTTTCGATTTGCGCTCGAGCCTCAGCCTTCGAGCGCTCGGCGCTTTCCGGCCCCAGAGCCAGACCTTCGGCATAGACGAACTCGACCCGGCTCAAGCCCAGCATGCCCAGGAACATCTTGACCATGCTGGTCTGCGTGTCGGCTGACGTGCCGGCATAGTGGCCACCGCGGGTCGAAATCACGACCACTGGCTTGTTGTCGAGCAGGCCGACCGGGCCTTGCTCGGTGTACTTGAAGGTCACCCCGGCGCGAGCCACGTGATCCATCCAGGCCTTGAAGCTTGATGGCACCGTGAAGTTGTACATCGGCAGCGCAATCAGCACTTCATCGGCCTGCTTGAGCTCGGCAATCAGGGTGTCGGAACGCGCGACCGAACGTTGTTGTTCTGGGCTACGGTCGTTGGCATCGGCGACAAAGCCGGCGAAGGCGTCACCATCAAGGTGCGGCAGCGGATCGGCGGCCAGATCGCGCTCGATCACCCGGCCCTTCGCATGGCGCGCCTGCCAGAGCCCGGCATAGTGGTCGGCCAGCGCGCTGGACTGCCCGGCACCTTCGAACAGGCTTGATTTGATCAGCAGCAAAGTCTTCATCGTATGTCCTCAGCGTTAAAGCGTTGATCCGGAGTCGTCGGCCGGCGGCGGCCACGCTCGTGTTGAAAAAGATTGTCTCTTTGATCTGATCGAATAAAAAGCGCAATATATCCGGCATATCTATCGATTTATTGGATACTTCGAGCATGACCGCGCCGAGAATCAGCCTGGAGCAGTGGCGAGCGATGATCGCTGTGGTCGACGCCGGGGGCTATGCCCAGGCCGCAGAGGCGCTGAACAAGTCGCAATCGACAATCAGTTATGCCGTACACAAGCTCGAAGACCTGCTCGGGCTCAAGGCCCTGGAAGTGATCGGGCGCAAGGCCAGGCTGACGCCCGCCGGACGCATGCTGTATCGGCGCGGCAAGGCGCTGCTGGCCGAGGCCGAACGCCTGGAGCGCGCTGCCTTTCGGATCAGCGAAGGCTGGGAAGCCGAGCTACGCCTGGCCGCCGAGATCATTTTCCCGACCTGGCAGCTGCTGGATTGCCTGTCTCGATTGTCTGACGAGCAACCGGATATGCGCATCCAGCTGTATGAATCGGTGCTGGGTGGCACCACCGAGCTGCTCAATTCAGGCCAGGTCGATCTTGCGATCGCGTCGTCCATTCCACCCGGCTTCGTCGGCGATCCGCTCACTCAGGTGCGCTTTGTCGCGGTCGCAGCACCTCAGCACCCGCTGCATCAACTCAAGCGCCCGCTGACGACCGACGACCTGCGCCCTTATCGTCACCTGGTCGTGCGCGACTCGGGCTCGCGCACCCCGGAAGATGCCGCTTATCGCGTCACGGATCGGCGCTGGACGGTCAGCGCCAAAGCGACGTCTCTGCGCGCCGCCTGCATGGGGCTGGGCTTTGCCTGGTACGCCGAGGAGATCATCCGCGAAGAACTTGATGCTGGCGCGCTGAAACCACTGCCGCTGATCGAGGGGGGCGAACGCTGGGCAACCCTGTATCTGGTCTATGCTGACGCGGATGCGGCCGGACCGGGCGCGCGACGTCTGGCCGAATTACTCAAGGCAGGCTGCCAGCAGCCGGTTCGACAATTGCGATGAGCCGCCATGTGGCTTGGCGATTCACCTGTTTTGGGTTAAAACTACGCTGTCAAACTCAGGGAATACCCGAATGGCCAAAACCGAATCCAGCATGCACGATCTGGGCGCCCTGGCGCCAGACTTCGAACTACCGGAGCCATTGACCGGAAACACGCATTCTCTGGAAACGCTGGCCGGCACCCGGGCCACCGTGGTGATGTTCATCTGCAACCATTGCCCCTTCGTCAAACACCTGCTGGACGGTCTGGCCGCCTTCGGTCGCGACTATCATCGACCGGACGTCGGCATCGTGGCCATCAGCAGCAACGACGTCACCGGCTACCCCCAGGACCGGCCGGAGCGGATGGCCGAGCTGGCGCGCAAGATGAGCTTCGATTTCCCCTATCTCTATGACCAGAGTCAGGACGTCGCACGCGCCTATGGCGCCACCTGTACGCCAGACTTCTTTGTTTACAACGGCGCCAGGAAGCTGGTTTACCGCGGGCAGTTTGATAGTTCTCGCCCCGGCAACGGTCGGCCGGTCACCGGCGCCGACCTGTGCGCTGCTGTCAACGCCCTGCTCGCCGGCCAAAAGGTCAATCCCGAACAAAAGCCCAGCGTGGGCTGCAATATCAAGTGGGCAAGTTGAAATCGTTAATTGCGGCGCGCATTGACAGCCAATTGCTGCGCTGCCCGAGCGACATCACGCAGGGGGGCAGCCATCGCTTTCGACGCGCCGCTCCTCGCTGGCAAAGGTTTCCTGATCAGAGAGCAATTCAACGCCCATGATTTCCAGCTTGTAGCCCCCCTGAACCACCAACCCGGCGATACCAACCTTGCAAACCGGACCGAAGCGCAAGCTGGACTGCAAGGTGAAACCGGTATGAACCCAGGCGACTTCGCTTGTCAACACGTTGAGCGAGACACGCGGGAAGGCAATTCCGAAGCCCGCATCGACACTCACAAACTGGCTGGCCGAGTCGAATTCTCCGTTGCTGAATTCATGATCGTTGATGGTCGCGGTGGTGTCGACGGTTGCGCCCTCATAGGTAAAGCCGGTGTCACCTCGATAGCGAAAATCAGCCGAGGCCGTTGCTGAAGCGGTTGCCGACAACGGCACTTCCATGATGGCGACGAACTGAACGCCGATATCGATGGACATCGGAATCGGGCCGACCGTAAATGGTATCCGAATGATCGGAAACGGCACCTCGAAGTTGAGATCGTTGCTGCCCGAACCCGCTGCAGACAGGGCGATATTCAGATCCATCTGCGCATCCTGAGTGTTCTGCTGGAAGCTTGTGAGCTCGCCGGCGCTGAAACTTGCCGATCCATCGGTATCGAAGTTGCTCAGGGTGCCGGTGCCCGTGATCGAAGCATTCGCCTGATCGGTGCCCTTGGTGACCTGGTATTGAATGCTTGATGAGCTTCCCGTGCGACTCAAGGTCAGGGCCATGGTGTAGTCATCAAAACTGCACTCGAAGCTGATCTGCTGGGCCTCAGGATCGAAGGCTGGAGAGCAACCAGACCCACGCCCCGCCATGAAGATCTCGGCATTGGCGATTTCCTGAAAACCGATATCCAGTGCCCAGTCCATCTGGCCCGAAACGATGGCCTCGTTCAGGGCCGCCTGGGCGGTCGTCACAATGGTGGTCGGCCCGGAGAGTGACACCGAAGCCACCCGGCGAAGCGCCAGGCCCTCGAGAATCATCACCTCGCCAGGCGCAAAGGCAATGCCAGCTGCCCCGAGCAAGGCCGTGTCGAAGGTAAAGACCTCACCGGCCGCATCAACGCTCAGCAGGGCATCCAGCGCATCACCCTCGACCAGTTCGACGTCTGGCGACCAGACCACATCGAAGCTGGTTGCGACACCGCTGAAGCGGTCGGCAAAGATATCATCCGTGCCGGCTTGAAGCGGCAGCATGAGAATGCAGAGAAGGACGCCCAGAAGCTGGCGCAGCGGTGCGGAGTCCGAGGTCGACTCGCTATCATTTTGTGTATTCATGACCCGCAGTTACGAGAAAACCGGTCAGAACCGGACAGCCAGCGATTCAAAACGACATGGACGGCAAACTTCACGAACCTGGTTTTGCCGCCGACGGCGCCTCCATCAAGCCGGAGCAGTCAGTGGGCTCATTATGTAGGGCAAGAACACAATCAGGCGCGATCTGGTCCACGCACTACCTGTCATCTGCAAAGCGTGTTGTGCTTTCCGCTCGGGCCATTTTTCGTTAGTGGTTGCGTTTCGCGAGATGCAAGTCAGGGGCTTCCGGCTGCGCCGGTCTCCTGCACGCGATGCTCGGCGAGCGTCAAGGGCTAAAGAAAGATCAATATCAAGACCAAAGGCACGCTGTGCTCTGGCAGCTGCGCCAACAAAGCCCCAGTGGTTTACGACTGTGGGTGATTTTGGCCTTTGCCTTTGCCTTTGCCTTTTTTCTTTTGACCTTTGATTAGCCCTCGGAGGCGCCGAGAAGCGGAGGGCCAGGCGGATAAGCGGTTTCGCCTGTCTGAGCGGAGCGAGTTCGAAACCGCCCGCCTGGACCGAGCATCGCAGGGGGACCGGCGTAGCCGGCGCTTCCGTGGGCGTACAGATCTTTTGGGTACTTTTGTATCGTTTGACAAAAGTACCTCGCCCTCAGCGAAGCGGGGCGAAACGCCTTTTGATCTTTATTCGCAAAGCGAAGGTAACCAGACGCTTTTTGAGCAAATCCAAACGCAACGGCTAACCGCCAAACCAACCGCAGCGAGACCAAGCAAATGAGTATCATCCAAGGTGATGGCCGCCAACACTCCAAGCAGTGATCTCCCGATCACCCCCCTTCTGCCCCAGCTCCTGGACAAACTCGAAAATCACAACACCGTCCTGCTCCAGGCCGCCCCCGGCGCCGGCAAGACCACCCAGGTCCCGCCCGCCCTGCTGAACGCGGACTGGCGCGGCGACAAGAAAATCCTGATGCTGGAGCCGCGTCGTCTGGCGGCCAAGTCTGCGGCGCGCTTCATGGCCAGCAAGATGGGTGAGTCGATCGGTCAGACGGTCGGGTATCGGGTTCGGCTGGACAGCAAGGTCTCGGCCGCCACCCGAATCGAAGTGGTCACCGAAGGCATCCTGACCCGCCTGATCCAGTCCGACCCCGAACTGTCGGACTACGCCATCGTGATCTTCGATGAATTTCATGAGCGCTCACTGCAGGCGGACCTGGGGCTCGCGTTGACCCGCGAATCGCAGCAGATACTCCGCGAGGAGCTGCGCATTCTGATCATGTCGGCCACGCTGGATATCGAGCCGCTGGCTGCCCTGCTTGATGGCGCGCCCATCCTGCGCTCGGAAGGACGCGCTCACCCGGTTCGCATTGAGCACCGGGCGGCCAGCGATCGAAACCACCAGCGTCAGCAAGGCGCACGCGAGCTCGCAGCCACGGTCTGTCGCGCCATCGGCCAGGCGCTGAAGGCCGAGACCGGATCGCTGCTGGTCTTCCTCCCCGGGGTAGGAGAAATCAGGCGCGTGGCCGATCAGCTGGGAGAGGCTCTGCCCGACAACGTCAAACTGGCGCCGCTGTTCGGCGATCTGTCCCCAGGCGATCAGGACGCCGCCATCGCGCCGGCACCCCAGGGTCAGCGCAAGGTGGTGCTGGCCACATCGATTGCCGAATCCAGCCTGACCATCGAAGGCATCCGCGTGGTGATCGATGCCGGCCTGCAGCGCCGCACGGCCTTCGACCCCAACAGCGGCATGAACCGGCTGGTCACCGAGCGGGTCTCGCGCGCCAGCGCCGAGCAGCGTGCCGGTCGCGCCGGCCGCCTCGAACCCGGAGTCTGCTATCGCTTGTGGCCCGAATCCGAACGCCTGCAACCGTTCACGCCGGCGGAAATCCTTCAGGCCGATCTTGCCCCGCTGGTGTTGGAACTGGCGCGCTGGGGCGCACGTTCGGCCGAAGCGATGACCTGGCTGAACCCGCCGCCCAAGGCCCACTGGGCCCAGGCGCGCGAGCTCCTGCAGTGGCTGGATGCGCTGGACGCCGACGGCGCTCTGACCCGGCATGGCGAAGCGATGCTGAAGCTCGGCCTGCACCCAAGACTGGCGCATTTGATCGTCAAGGGACGACAGGCCGGCTGGGGTCAGGCGGCAGCAGATCTTGCCGCGCTGCTGAGCGAACGCGACATCCTGATCGACCGTCCCGGCGCCGACCTCGCCCTGCGCCTGCAGGCGCTGCACGCGGGTAGACATCCGGGCATTCATCACGGCAGAAAGGCCCAGGTCAAAGCACTGGCGCGATCGCTGAGTACGAAAGACGACCGAGAAAGCACACAAACGCCACCACTGGGCCAGCTGCTGGCCATGGCCTACCCCGATCGCATCGCCCAGGCCCGCAGCGGCCGCGGGCGCTTTCTGTTGAGCAACGGTCGCGGCGCCATGCTGTTCGAAGACGATGCCCTGGCCGGCTGCGCCTACCTGGTCGCCGCCGAGCTGGACGGCCAGGCGAGAGAATCGCGCATCTTTCTGGCGGCCGAGATTCGTCGTGACGAGCTCGAAGCCGCCCTCGGACATCACATCACGAGCCAAACCACCGCCGACTGGGATGATGATCGCGGCACCATCGTGGCCAGCAGACAGCGCCGGCTTGGAGCATTGGTTCTCGACGAGGAATCGATCACCAAGCTCGAGCCCGCCGTCATTCAGGACGGTCTGATCGCCGCCATCCGTCGGCGTGGGCTCGACGCCTTGAACTGGAGCGACGGCGTCCGGCAATGGCGTGCCCGCGCCCAGCTTGCCCATGCATTGAGCCCCGAGGACTGGCCCGCCTTCGACGATGACACCCTGCTGAACGAACTGGACAGCTGGCTGCGCCCCTTTATTACCACTCACCGCCGCTGGCAGCACCTGGCGGGTATCGACTGGCTGAACGCCCTAAAGACACGGCTGGACTACCCGAAACAACAAGCGCTGGACCAGTGCTTTCCGCCACGCCTTGAATTGCCCACCGGCCAGTATGCGAAACTCGACTACACCGCCAACCCCGGCCCGGTGCTGGCGACCAAACTGCAGACCCTGTTCGGCCAGATCGAAACTCCCACCGTGGGCGCTCAACGTCACCCCGTTCTGATCCACCTGCTCTCTCCCGCCGGGCGGCCGCTGGCAGTCACGAGTGATCTCAAGAGCTTCTGGGCCAATGCCTATCCGGAGGTGCGCAAGGACATGCGCGGGCGGTATCCGAAGCATCCATGGCCAGAAGATCCGCTGACCGCGCTGGCCACGGCGCGCACGAAAAGACACTCCTGAATCGTCCTCCACTGAACGTGATACGGAATTGTCGAAGCGCTTGAAGTGGACTGTTCCGACGTGGCCCCCTGCTTGCATCGACGCTCATCACGTCCAGGCAAACGACGGATCAATCGAGTTGATCAGGGGCAAGAACCGCGGCTGTCGAAGCGGCTGGTAAAGATGGTTTCGGCCGAGGGCGCGCCCTGCAGGATCCAGTCATAGATCACGCGAAGTTCGCTGCTGGACAGAAAGAACTCGCCACCTCGAGGCATGCGAAAACCCTGGTCCTGCGGGTTGTCGCAGGCGATACGCAGGTAAAACCAACTCTCCTCCGGCGCACCGGGGACGATGCGCTTGGCCGCCGGGTTCGGCGTGCTGCTCTGGGTGTCTTCGCAGAACAGCTCGCCGTGGGTCGCGTTGCCCAGGTCGAGCCGAAGCCCGCCCGCGCCGCCGTGGCAATTGGTGCAATTCCAGAGCGAATCCTCGATGATCGGGCGCACGTCCTGCTCGAAACGAAGGCCGGAGTTGGGCGTCACGCCGCTCACATCGACACAGTTCAGGTCTTGCGCCACGGCTGAAGCGGAAAGCGCGCCGATGACCAGCGCGCTTGTCCAGACGGCCGCTCCCCGAACGAAACCGATCACGATCAGACCGAAAATCCGACGGGCGAATAGGTCCAGCTGGGATCGGCGAAGATTCCTTCCACATCCGGGTGTCCGAGCAAGCCACCGGCCACCTCGGCGAGCACGTCGCGGAAATCGGTCTGCGGCACCAGGCTGTCGCCGATGCGAACTGCCGGGGCGATGCCCAGGGTCGAGCCATACACCTGTCCACCATTGACGCCGCCGCCGAGGATGAGCATCGGGTTGCCGAGACCATGGTCGGTGCCGAAGCTGGCATTTTCCTTGATCTGGCGCCCGAATTCGCTCTGCACGACCACCGCGACATCGTTGATGTAGCCCGACCCTTCCAGATCGCGATAGAAGGCGGTCAGGGCCTCGCTCAGTTCTCTGACGTTCTGGCCGAAACCATTGAACTCGTTCAGGGAATTCTGGTTGTTGTGCGTATCCCAGCCACCGACGTCGAGGGTCGCGGCCGCGATACCCAGGTCCTGCCGGATCAGCTGCGCGATCAGCTTGAGATCGTTGCCTTCGCTGGTGTTGGGGTAGGTCACGTTGCCGCCGGGCACGTAGCTGCCGAAGTCGATGCCGTTGATCAGGTCGATCGCATCGAGGGCCGCGCCTGCGGCAACGTCCAGTTCCCCGGCCCCGCCGTAGATCGAGTTCAGCATCGCCAGATGGGTGCTGCCGAAGGTGCCCGTGTTGGGCATGAAGTTGTCCGGCGAATCCAGCGTGGCCACGTCCGACCAGCCTCCCAGGCTGACCGGCGGGGTATTGTTCGACACCATGGCGGTGAAGATCGCGCCCGGCGCCGGCACGCTCGGGGAGTTGGCCAGGTAGCGGGTCAGCCAGCCGTTGGCGGGCAGCGCCTGCCCGGTCCCATCCACGACCAGGGGTTGACCGAGTTCGATCTGTTCCTGAGCATCGAAGTGGCTGCGGGTGAAGGTGTTAGGGGGGTGCCCGGCCGCCTGGACGATGGCGAGGCCGCCGTCGGTATAGACACCGGCCAGGCCCTGACAGAAGGGATGGAAGCCGAGGTTCTGACCGTTGACCAGAGGAATCGGGCGCCGGGCGGGGTCACCGTCGTTGATATCGACCAGGGTACGACCGGGATTCCGGGCATCGACCAGGTGACCGTAATCCGGGCCAGAAATCGGCGGCAGCAGCGACAGGCCGTCGATGCCGCCGCGCAGAAACAGATAGACGATGACTTTCTGACCGCTGCCACCGGCAAAGGCCTTGGGCACGAAGCTCAGGTTCATGCTGGCGGCTCCGACGGTGGCGCCGGAGAGTTTGAGGAACTGGCGACGGGTCAGCGCGGCCTTGAGTTCGTTGAGGGTTCGTTTTTTCATAGCCTGTCTCCTCAGCGCTGCATGAAGTTGGGCGACCACAGGATCAGCTTGACCATGCCGCGCAGGCGGCGATGCCAGCGATTCGGCGAGGGGTCGTCCCGAAGTTCGTTGCGGGGAATCTGCTGATCGGCCGGAAATGGTGGTGCATCCTCCTCGCCGATCGGGAAACCCTGCTGGGTGATGAACTGCATGCAGGTCCGGCCAAGGGCCGTCGGCTCGTTGCCCCAGAAGGTGCCGACCGGGCCGACCCAGCCGCCCTCGGGGGTGAAACCCAGGGCCCACTCGCACCAGAATGCAACCAGCTCGCGCGGCGTCGGGTTGCCGGGAAAATTCTCCAGCGTGGTGTCGACCACCCGCATCACCCGGTTGGCGTCGTCGTTGTTGTTTTCATCCAGCAACCAGTTGATCGTGCGCCAGTTCTGAACCAGGGTGGTCGAACCCATCCAGGCCGCGCGTTCGTCCGGATAGCCATCGGGCGTTCGCCACCAGTAAAGCTGCTGGCCGGCACCTCGGAAAGTGCTCGGGAATCGATCGGTATCCGAATCGTCGAAGCGCCAGGTGTAGTCGCAGCGCGCTGCGCGCATGGCCGAGACCACGTACTCGAAGGGCCGCTTGATCTTCTTGCCCCAGGTGGCCGGGTCCTTGAACTCATCGGACAGCAGGATGGTGCGTAGGGTCCTGGCGATCTGGCGGGGATCGGTGCGATTGGCATAGAAGGTGTCGGTCGCCGCCTGGACCACGCTCTCGGGCGGATCGTCGGCGATCAGGCGCTGGCAGAGCTTCAAGGCGATGTAACGCGCGGTGCCCGGGTGATAGGCAGCCAGCTTGATCGCGACTTCGCCGTCGTGGACCGCGCCGCCGTCGGACGGCAGCAGAACGGAACCCTGGGACAAGATGGCCTTGCCTCCACCATCATGCTCACCTTCATCAACCAGGAAGGCACCGGTGCCGCCGCTGATGCAGCTGCCGCTGCTGTCGTTGACGTTGACGTCGTCGTAGCGCCAGCCGGTCAGCGCACGCGCGGCTTCATACACGTCATCGTCGGTGTACTCGCTCTGGATCGGGCGCGCAGGATTGCTGTATTCCAGAGCGTCGAGCAGCGGGTCGCCAAGGCCCACATAGGGATTGGTCGGCAGCGCTGGCGCATTCAGGGGTGGCGAATTACCGATGTAGTTGATCGCGCCCAGCGTGTGCAGTTCGAACAGCTCGCGCGCGTAGTTTTCATTGAAGCCGCCGGCTTCATTGGCGTAGTTGTCGAGGTAGTGCAGCATGGCCGGGTGCTTGGCGCTGGCCTGGACCATGTCGTGGAAGTTGCCGAAGGCGTGGCCGCGGATCACCGAACGGTCCCAGTCGGCCCAGGAGACGTAGGTGTCCTCGTCGCCGCCGCTGAAGATATTGAAATGGTTGTGCCAGAAGTCTGTCATCAGCTCGAGCAGCTGACGCCGGCTGTAGCAGGCGCGGGTAAACGCGGCCCGTTCCACCTGGCGCTGCGGTTCAACGTACTCGGTAAAGCCCTGGCATTCGCGCTCTGAAAAGGTGACCGCCAGCTCTTCGTCAAGGATATCGAAGCTGGCCGGGTAAGCGGCCTTGCGTTGCTCCCATTCCGGGTCAGGCAGGTCGTCGCTCAGCTGTTGGTCGACGTAGCGCTCGAGGCGCAGGTCGTCGGTCGGCCCGAGCGACTGGAAGTAGGCTACGTCGTCCACGCCAAGCAGATTGGAGCCGAAACCAAAGCGATCGGAAAAGATCCTTTCGGGGTCCGGTGCCACCTGCGGCGTCAGCTGTGTTCTACGCGGACCGAATCCCATGCGCGTCAGGACGCGAACTGCGAAGGGTGGGATGACGGCGTTGTCCGAGAGATTATCGAGCTGGGCCCCGCCCTGACGCGCAATGTCCTGTCGAAGCAGGGTATGTTGCTTGGGCGCGCGGGATTTGAAAAGTGAGCGACGAGACGGATTCTCGAGCGCGGGCTGACTGTCTTTCATGACCTATGCCTTTCAGCTGGTATCAACCCCTTGATTTGTCGATACTATCCGAGCGGCTTGCCGTTTGGAAGAGCTGTTCAGGCAACAGCCCTCCGAATCTGCGACCCCGTCTCATCTAATGACCGTTTATGTGAACCACATCAAGAGTTTGGGTCTGTCCGACCCGGCTGGACAAATCTGCCCTCTCCACTTGACGCTGGAAACCGGCTCATACTTCTGGCCCCGCACGATCCAGACCCGCACAGGGAGCGGGGTTGATCGTCGGTCTGCATCAGCTGGCCTCGGCAACGAAATGATCGAATCAGCCAGAGTCAGGACACTCAACACATCGGAGATGCGCTCCGAAGCCCGAAGTCGACCTATCCCATTGCCATTTTGGCGGGTCAATGTGGCCCTTTCGTACTTAATGGTTGGAGCGCAAGCATGCGCGGCAATCAAAACAGGCGAAGGACTCGACTATGAAACGATCAACGGCAACATGGCTGATACTGTCTGCGGTATTAATTCCTGGCGGCAGCGTCTTGGCGCAGCTGCAGTCAACGGGAACGCAATTCTGGCATCAGGGCTCACCGGGAGTGGGCGTGGCACCGGAGGCCGATGCTGAGTTCGGTCGCGCAGTAAGCGTGGGCGACTACAACTGCGACGGATTGGATGATGCAGCCTTCGGCATGCCGCGCGATGATCTGGTTGGCGCCATCGATGGTGGTCGCGTGCTGGTGCTGTACTCGGTGAACGGCGCAAGCGGGCTGGGGACGCAGGGCCGGCAAGTGTGGTCACAGGCAGGACCCGCCGTTCCGGGTGATCCGGGACCTTTCGAGAACTTTGGTTCGAGCCTGGTCAGCGGCGACTTCAATGGCGACGGCTGCGACGATCTGGCAATCGGTGTTCCTTTCGACGATGTTGACGGAGTCAACAATGCGGGAGGCGTCAACGTATTCTACGGCTCGCCCCTTGATGGGCTCAGCGTCAACAGCATCGACTATTGGCATCAGGGAACGGGCAGCGCCGGTGGGGCGCTGGAGGCCAACGACAACTATGGCCGAGCGCTCGCCGTGGGTGATTTCAATGGCGATGGCCGCGACGATATAGCCATCGGAATACCGGGTGAAGACATCGGCTCTGGCCCGTCGCAGGTCAGCGATGCCGGCGCGATCCAGGTACTGTTCAGCCTTGCAAGTGGGTTGAGCGCGATCGACAGCGTCATTCTGCGCCGAGGCACCAATCTGTTTGGCTCGCCGGTCACCGGCGAGCAACTCGGTGGCGTGCTGGCTGCCGGTAATATCAACGCCTTCGCCGGCGATGAGTTGGTCATCGGCATTCCCAATTACAACATCTCGGCTGCGCTGCCCAACGCCGGCGCAATAATGATCGTTACTGATGTTGATTTCAATGTGCTGAATGCGACCTTCACTCAAGACAGCCCGGACATCCCGGGCGTCGCTGAGGCTGGTGATTCACTCGGCTATCGCTTGGCGCTCGGCGACTTCGACGGTGACGGTTTCGACCAGATCGCGGCCACGGCCAACGGAGAAGACATTGAGCAACCGGCACCAGAGCGGGAGAGCGTCGGCGTGGTCAACATCTTCGACTTTACCGGCGAGTCCCACCAATTGTGGTCTCAGGACGATCTGGGTCCGGAACAGGCCGAAGACTTTGATCAGTTCGGTAGCGCGCTGGTCGCCGCTGACTTCAATGGCGACGGTGTGGACGACTTGGCGATCGGAGTGTCTGGAGAAGACCTTGGGCCAATTTTCAACACCGGCGTCCTTCACGTGCTCTACGGCCTTGACGCTTTGGGATTGACTCTCAACGATCGTCAGCTCTGGCTGCAGACCATCGATGGCTCGGGCGATCAGGACAACTTTGGTGCAGCTCTGGCCGCCGGCAGTATCAATTCCGGTGATGCGGCCGATCTTATTATCGGCGCGCCGGGCAACTCAATTTCACAGCCCGGCACCGGCAGCGCCACGGTGCTGTATTCGCTCCCTACGGACGCATTGTTTACGGATCGCTTCGAGAATTAGCGGCCATCAGCATGAAGCTAAGGAACCTCTGAACAATTATGCTTGGAGCGCGTTTCAGTCGGAAAAGCCGCAGATCGTGTACGCGTTTAACGCCGCTGCGCTTGGCCTTCTTGCCTTCGGCAAACCAGCCAAGCTTCGCCGGCTACGCTGCGACACGAGTGACAGTAGCCGTAGCGCCTGAAGCGCAAGGATGGCGGTTTTGCGAAGCAAAGTAGCCCTCCTGTAGCGAAGAATAGCGCGTGCCGTTCTGCACGCAGGTACGTTTTGCCCGCAGGGCAAGAAGTGCCTGCCGGAAGAACGATCAGCGCGTTACGGCCGGGTGGCGATTGTCATGACAATCCGCGCGAGATGCGGCTTTTCCAGCGCTTGTCATAACAATCGCCATATGGGACGGGCCCCGGATCAGGTCCGGGGCAGGCTCTTTGCGGGGCCTCCGCCTAGTTTGGGCTCCCTTATTTGGAATGACCAAACCGCACGCGCTGATCGTTTCCTTGCCTGGCGCTTCTTGCCTGCGGCAAATCGCACCAGGCATGAAACGGCGCTCGCCCAAGCCAAGCCAGCGCAGGCAACGCAGATGCGGCGGTTTCGCGCAGCGAAGAAGCCGTATCGGAGTGCCGTTAAGCGCGTGACGCCCGCAAAGACCCGTCGCGCCCAAGCATAATTATTCAGAGGTTCCCTAAGCAAAGGAGCCGGCACTCGGACTCGGGCGTTTTTTCATGCGATAGCTTGGCTGAGTGCCACAACAATGCTCAATGATCGGCAGCCTGGTCGGTGGTGAAAAACCGCCGACCGACGGTCAGAAGCACAAGGATGATCGCACCCAGGGCAATCCCGACTGCTGCGGTCCAGCCCATGGTGGTCAGCGTCATCCAAGGTTGGGCCATGCCTTCGATCAGGGCTTCGTTGACATGGTGCAACGCCGGAATGCCATGTGAGACGATGCCGCCACCAACGAGGAACATTGCCGCTGTCCCGGCGATGGAAAGAAAGCGCATCAGCCAGGGGGCGAAGGCGAGAATGCCATTGCCAATGGCGCGCGCGGCAGCACTGGTTTTTCTGGCCAGCGCCAGCCCTGCATCGTCGAGCTTGACGATGCCCGCAACCAGGCCGTAGACGCCGACGGTCATGATCGCAGCAATCGCCGTCAGCACGCCCAGCTGGGTGATGAAGGGCTTGCCAGCCACAGTGCCTAGCGAGATCACGATGATCTCGGCCGAGAGAATGAAATCGGTCCGGATCGCGCCCTTGATCTTGGTCTTTTCCAGCGCAACGAAATCGACCTTGGGATCGGCCAGGGCCGCCTTGAGCTTCGCCTTGTCGGCCTCGGCCTGGCTGCGATGGAGATACTTGTGGGCCAGCTTCTCGACCCCCTCGTAGCACAGATAGGCCCCACCAAGCATCAGAAACGGCGTCACCGCCCAGGGCGCAAACGCACTGATCAACAGCGCCGCGGGCACCAGTATGAGCTTGTTCCGCGCCGATCCTTTGGCCACGCTCCAGACCACCGGCAGCTCGCGGTTGGCCTTGACGCCCGAAACCTGCTCGGCGTTCAGGGCCAGATCATCACCCAGCACGCCGGCGGTCTTCTTGGCCGCAACCTTGGTCATCACCGACACGTCGTCGAGCACCGTGGCGATGTCGTCGAGAAGTAGAAACAGGCTGCTGGCCATCGGTAAAGGGCAATCCGGGCATGAGTAAGTCTCGGAGTGTCCCACCGCGCACCCCCGAGGTAAACCCCGGTCGCTGGTCGTGCGCTAGTGAGCTAGCGATCCTTGTCCCGCAGACACCAGAGCTCCCAGAGCGCAATTCCGAGAGGAATCGCAAACCAGATCAGGGCTTTGCCGACAATGAGAATACCTTCAGAGCTCAAGCTGAAAAACCTTGGATCGAAAACGATAGCCTGGATCAAGCGGCGTCAACAGAGTGGCACCGTGTGCATTCTCGACGCCAAGATCTTTTCCCAAGCAAGAGATCCTTTTGCCGCACATCTAGCTCGTTGACGGCAAGCGCTGAACCCGGCGCCGACGCATCGGCTCCAACCCTTCGTCGGCGAATTCTCCGAGTTCAAGTCCTTCGAGGGCTATCGGCTACAAACCCGGGTCGTCGCCGGCAATCATTACGGCAGCAAAGATTATTTTTTCCACTCTTCAAGGCGAAAGTCACCGGGGTTCGGTTTCCAGATGCCAGAATGATCGGATTCAAGCGCGGAGTCCAAGGCATGCGTCATCCGATTGTTCTATTGATGGTTCTATTGATCGCCCTCCTTTCGACCTCCGATGTTTCGGCAGCGTCGTCCCAATCCTCGCCTGAACATCGCTCGGACCAGACATCTCAAGCCCCGCGCATCGGACTTGCCCTGGGCTCGCGTGGCGCTGCGGGGCTGGCGCATATCGCCATCCTCAAGGCCTTCGACGAGGCCGGGCAGCGCCCGGTCCGGATCGCCGGCAGCAGCATCGGCGCGATCATCGGCGCACTATATGCCGCTGGTCTCAGTGGCACGGAGATCGAAGCCCTGTTTGCCGAGTTCGGCGGCTCGGGGTTTGAGCTATTGGGCAATCTGGCCAGCGGCGAGAACGGCATCAGCCTGGCCGGCCTGATCGATCTTGATCTCGACGATGGGGGCGTGCTCGACCCCAAACCCTTTTTTGATCATTTGCGCTCACGCATCGATGCGCGCAGCTTCAGCGATCTCGAGATTCCTCTGGTGGTGGTCTCGACCAGCTACTTCAGCGGTGAAACGGTCGTGTTCGAGGATGGCGATCTGTTCGAGGCACTCGGCGCCAGCATGGCGGTTCCCGGGCTTTTCCTGCCGGTCAAGCGTGACGATGATCTGCTGGTTGACGGCGGTGTCTCGAACCCTCTGCCCTGGGACCTGCTCGGCGAGGATATCGACTACGTGGTCGCTGTCGATGTGTCCGGTCAGCGCGAGCGGACCGAAGACGGCTCGGTGCCGGCCAGTGAACTGCTGTTCAAGACCTTCGAGCTGATGCAGCAGTCGATCGTGCGTGAAAAGCTGCGCAGCAATCCGCCCGACCTCTACCTTCGACCCGAAGTCGAGGGCATTCGTCTTCTCCACTTCCATCGGGTCGAAGAGATCATTCAGCAGGCTGATTCAGCCGCTCAGCGCCTGCGGCAGGCGCTGCTGGAGTGGTCGCCCTGATTGGCACCGCGCGTGCCGACACAGGCCCTGTAGCCGCCGAACTCAGGCCAGCCCCGAGCTGACCCGAGGAGCGCTTTCAAGCGAATCGGATCGCTATCAGTACCCTGCCGCCTGGCCGTCCTTGCGCACTTCGGTGGCGCCGCGATAGGTGCCGAATTCGGGGTCGAGCATGATGGCCTGATAGCCACCGTAAGGGCCCAGCGAATACTGAATGCGGTGGCCCTTGCCCATCAGCGCGCGGACGGTGTCGTAGTCGAAGCCTGACTCGAGGTTCAGCACGCCGCCGTCGGTCATCTGCAGGTTCTGACCGACCGGCTCGGTCGAACCGCGATGGTGGATACGCGGGGCATCACCCGCCTCCTGCAGGCCCATGCCGAAGTCGACCAGGTTCATGACGATCTGGGCGTGGCCCTGCGGCTGCATGCCGCCGCCCATCAGGCCAAAGCTGATAACAGGGCTCGCCGTCCTTGGTCAGGAAGGCGGGAATGATGGTGTGAAACGGTCGCTTGCCGGGCTCGAAGGTGTTGGGATGGCCTTCCTTGAGCACGAACATCTCCCCGCGGTCCTGCAGGATGAAGCCCAGTCCGGGCGGCGCCATGCCCGAGCCCATGCCGCGATAGTTCGACTGGATCAGCGACACCATGTTGCCGTCTTTGTCGGCGGTCGTCAGGTAGATCGTATCGCCATCGTCCAGCGCTCGGCTGCCGGGTTCGACGGCGCGCGCAGCGCGCTCCATGTCGATCGTCGCGCGGCGCTCGGCCGCGTAGCCCTTGCTGATCAGCCAGTCGACGTCGATGTCGGCAAAGTCCGGGTCGGCGTAGAAGCGGGCGCGGTCCTCAAACGCCAGCTTCTTGGCCTCGGTGAACAGGTGCACGTGCTCCGGCGAGCCGAAGCCGTAGGACGCCATGTCGTAGCCTTCGAGAATATTCAGAATCTGCAGCGCGGCAATGCCCTGCCCGTTCGGCGGCAGCTCCCAGACATCCACGCCGCGGTAGTTGGTGCTGACCGGCTCGACCCATTCGCCTGCATGCGACGCCATGTCTTCATAGCTCAGGAAACCGCCGTGCTCGGCCATGAAGCTGCCGATGGTGCGGGCGATGTCACCCTTGTAGAAGGCATCACGACCACCCTCGGCCACGGCCTGCAGGGTATCGGCCAGATTCGGGTTGCGCCAGATCTCACCCTCACGCGGCGCGCGACCGTCGAGCGTGAACTGGGCACTGAAGCCCGGGTACTCGGACAGGATCGGCACCGAGCGATTCCAGTAATACGCGATCAATTCGGTGACCGGAAACCCGTCGCGGGCGTAGCCAATCGCTGGCTGGAGCACATCGGCCATGGCCATCGTGCCGAAGCGATCATGGAGCGCGAACCAACCGTCGACCGTACCCGGAACCGACACGGGCAGCGGGCCGTGAGCCGGAATGTCCTCGTAGCCGTTCTCCACGAACCACTCCAGCGTCAGCGACTTCGGCGAGCGGCCCGAGCCGTTGTAGCCATAGAGCTGCCTGGTCTCGGCATCCCAGACAATCGCGAACAGGTCACCGCCGATGCCGTTGCCGGTCGGCTCCATCAGCCCGATCGCGGCGTTGGCGGCAATCGCGGCGTCGATCGCGTTGCCGCCGTCCTTGAGCACCTGCAGCCCGACCTGCGTGGCCAGAGGGTGCGAGGTCGCCACCATCCCGTTGGCCGCGATCACATCCGGCCGGGAGGCATGGGTTGCCCCCGTGACGCGATCATAACTAGCCACCGGCAGCGTCCAGCTGGCCAGAAGCACAAGGCTCGCTACAAGAAGCGCTCGAATGTACATGGGTGACTCTCCAGATCGAAGTAGGGAATTTCATGGCAAGAGGATAGCAGCGCCGTTCAGGTCAGACCCATTTCCCGACGGGGCTGAACTGGTTTCCATTCGCTGATGTTTGAGTCGCCGAAACACTCAGAATCGATACTGGGTGCTGATCAGCGCGCTGTTGAACCAGGCGAAGCTGTAAACGTCGTCGGTGTCGGCTCCACCTTCAAGCCCACGGTAGCCGGCACTGATTCGCCATTGCTCGTTGAGCTGATAGCCCAGTTTCAAGCTGAGATCAATCGCGCGGCCCGGCCCACCGGCCAGACCATCGAAATCGAATTCGAAGCGCCATCTATCGCCCAGACGGTACTCCCCGGCAAGGTACAGCAAGGGGACAAAACCGACGTTGTCATCGCTGGCGCGCGTGTCTCCCTGGCGCAGGCTGATCTCCGCGTCGCGCACCTTGGCAGTGCCGCCAACCCACAGTTTCCAGTTGTTGTCGTCGTAGTACTGGTAGCGGTAGCCGACACGCCAGGAATTGAAGCGGTAGCGTGAGTCCAGCCGCGTGTTGGCGAGGAAGGTTTCACCATCAAAACGCACGTCCTGGTCAAAACTGCCGCTTTCATCAATCGTCAGCGGCGCCAGCACCACGCGAATGCCATGGCGCTCATTGATATTCCAGATGCCGTTCAGACGGACCGTCGGCCACGGCCCGGACCCGGAAATATCGGTCAGGTCAAAGCGATCAGCCGTCAGGTCATTGGGAATCTGAACATCATTCCTGTTCTGCCAGCTCGATCCAAGCTCTAAGTCCAGAACAAAACGCGCCTGACCGTCTTGTCCATAACTGGTCATCGGCAGGGTCAACAACAATGCCACCATCGGCATCAGGTTGAACTTGGTCATTTGCGGCGCTCCTGTAACGGCGTGATTCACGGCAATCACGATGCTGCCGAGCAGCATACGTATCAGCCCAAAGGTATGGCCAAGAGTGTACAGGGCGTCGAATCAACACTACGCCAGCGCAGGCTGTGTCCTGATTTTTTCGCTTGCCGGCGAGGTTGTGACTTGCGAGCGTTTCGGGGCCGATTCATGCGGCCGATCGATCGAGTGGTCAGTGCCACAATGGGTGACTGGCAGTCGATCTAGCGTCGTCAAGACCTCACGTGTCGTTCACTGATGCGGGTGCAATTTGTCGGCTGTCCTATTTTTCAAACCTTGCAGGAGTGCCGACCCCATGTACAACATCCGAGATTTTCTTGACCGGAAAGGCCGTAACGTGTGGAGCGTGCACCAGGATGCTCCTGTTTTTGAGGCCCTCAAGATGATGGCGGAGAAGAACTGCGGCGCGCTTGTCGTTCTGGATGACAAGGACCAGCTGGCGGGCGTGATCTCGGAGCGTGATTACGCACGCAAAGTAGCGCTGCTTCGCAAGACGTCAATCGATACGCCGGTCTCGGAGATCATGACCGCCGACGTCGTGACGGCGACCGAGAATGACTCGCTCGATCAGTGCCTTTCCCTGATGTCGACCCACAATATCCGACATCTTCCCGTGCTTGACGGCCGTCGGATTGTCGGCGTACTGGGCATCGGAGAGCTGGTCCATCACAAGATCGAAGAAGCCCAGAACAAGATCCAGAACAAAGAACAGGAAGTTCAACAGCTGACCCAGTACGTCTCGGGATCACTGGCCTACCGTTGAGCATCGCCCGAGCTGAGCTCGGGCAACGCCCTGTGATTTCGATAGCGCTGAACCGGCTGGTCGCCGGTCTCAGCCCAGCTCTCGCAGCAACGCATCCATCGACGCCTTCGCGTCGCCGTAGAACATCCGCGTGTTGTCCTTGAAGAACAGCGGGTTCTCGATGCCGGAATAGCCGGTGCCTTTGCCGCGCTTGCAGACAAAGACCTGGCGCGCCTTCCAGACTTCCAGCACAGGCATGCCGGCAATCGGGCTGCCGGGGTCATCCTGAGCGGCCGGATTCACGATGTCGTTGGCGCCGATGATGATGACGACGTCGGTTTTCGGGAAGTCGTCGTTGATCTCTTCCATCTCAAGCACGATGTCGTAGGGCACTTTGGCTTCGGCCAGCAACACGTTCATGTGGCCTGGCAGACGACCGGCCACCGGGTGGATGGCAAAGCGCACGCTCTTGCCCTGCCCACGCAGTTTCTTGGTCAGTTCCGATACCGCGCTCTGGGCCTGAGCCACGGCCATGCCGTAGCCGGGCACGATGATGATGCTGTCGGCATCGGACACGGCCTGGGCCACGGCGTCAGCGCTGGCTTCGATCATTTCGCCATCAACCGCACCGGCCGAGGTGGTCTCGCCCCCCCAGCCGCCGAGGATGACGGAGATAAAGGAGCGATTCATGCCCTTGCACATGATGTAGGACAGGATCGCGCCCGAGGAACCCACGAGCGCCCCGACCACGATCAGCAGGTCGTTGCCCAGGGTGAAGCCGATCGCCGCCGCCGCCCAGCCCGAGTAGGAGTTCAGCATCGAGACCACGACCGGCATATCGGCACCGCCAATGGCAAGAATCAGGTGGCAGCCGATCGCGCCTGCAATGATCGCGACGAAAATCATCGTCCACAGGCCGGCCCCGCCCAGGTACAGGTAGCCGAGCACCAGGCAGGCAATCAGCGCGAACAGATTCAGAGCATGGCGACCTGGCAGCGTCAGGGCGGCCGAGCTCAGTTTTCCGGCCAATTTTCCGTAAGCGATTATCGAGCCAGTGAAGGTGATCGCCCCGATCAGGATACCGAGGAACAGCTCGACTTTGAGAATGCTGAGTTCGACCGGCGTCTTCTTGGCGATGGTGGCCGCGAAGCCGGCCAACTCGGCGACGGTGCCGGCACTTTTCGCGGCCAGTGCCCGGACCATCTCGAGGTGAGCGTTGATGCCGATAAAGACCGCGGCGAGTCCGACCAGGCTGTGGAAGCCGGCGACCAGCTCGGGCATCTGGGTCATCTGCACGCGCTTGGCGACGATCCAGCCGCCGATGCCACCGGCGACGACCATCAGACCGATCAGGATGTACTGGCCGACACCGGCCGCAACGCTGGTCGCAGCGATGGTTGCCGACACCGCCAGTGCCATGCCGATGATGCCGTACCAGATCGCACGCTTGGCCTTTTCCTGGTTGGACAAGCCGCCGAGCGCGAGGATGAAGAGTACAGCGGCCACCACATAGGCGGCCCCAATCAATCCTTCGTTAATAAAGCCTTCGTTCATCATCAGGACCTCTGGAACATGGCGAGCATGCGGCGAGTCACCAGGAACCCACCGAAGATATTGACCGAGGCCATCAGCACCGAAGCCGCGGCCAGGATCATGACGAGGACGCTGCCCGAAACCATCTGCAGCAGCGCGCCGACGATGATGATCGACGAAATCGCGTTGGTGATCGCCATCAGCGGGGTGTGCAGCGAATGGGCGACGCCCCAGATCACATGGAAGCCGACGAATACCGCCAACACGAACACGATGAAGTGCTGCATGAAGCTTGGCGGCGCGACGGTCCCGAGCCCCAGCAAAGCCAGGCTGCCGATGCCAAGAATGAGACCGCTGCGGTTAAGTGACTTTTTCATCTCGGCCATTTCGCGGGCCGCTTTTTCCTCCGCGGATACCTCCGGCTCCTTCTTCTTCGGTGCGGCCGCGGCAATCGCCTTGACCTTGGGCGCTGGCGGCGGCCAGGTGATCTCACCCTGGTGGGTAACCAGCGCTCCCCGAATCACGTCATCTTCCATATCGATGACCGGCGTGCCGTCTTTCTCCGGCGTCAGGTCGTCAAGCATGTGTCGGATGTTGGTGGCATACAGGGTCGATGACTGCGTGGCCATGCGACTGGGAAAGTCGGTGTAACCAACAATCGTCACGCCGTTGTCGGTGACGATCTTTTCATCGGCTTTGGTCAGCGTGCAGTTGCCGCCGCGCTCGGCGGCCAGGTCGACGATGACCGAGCCAGGCTTCATCGCCTCGACCATGTCCTTGGTCCACAGCTCGGGTGCCGGTCGGTTCGGGATCAGC
Organism: uncultured Pseudomonadota bacterium; assembly: GCA_942491245.1. GTDB lineage: Bacteria > Pseudomonadota > Gammaproteobacteria > Xanthomonadales > Wenzhouxiangellaceae > Wenzhouxiangella. Next base: position 44,296 of record CALNZT010000017.1, on the reverse strand, counting down.
GCGGTGGTGATGACGATGTCGACCTCCGGCGCCAGTTCGCGGAACTTCGCCAGCTGCTTTTCGCGGAATTCGGGGCTGGACGGCGCGGCATAGCCGCCGGTCTCCGCGCCGTCCGTCTGTTGTTCATCGAAATCCAGGAACACGAATTCAGCGCCCATGGATTCGATCTGCTCGGCCACTTCAGGGCGAACGTCAAAGGCCATGGTGATGGCACCCAACGACACCGAGGTGCCAATTGCCGCCAGCCCGGCGACGCCGGCACCCACGACCAGCACCTTCGCCGGCGGGACCTTGCCGGCCGCGGTCATCTGGCCCATGAAGAAGCGACCGAAATTGTTGCCGGCTTCGACCACCGCACGATAGCCGGCGATATTGGCCATCGAAGACAGCGCATCCATCTTCTGAGCCCGGCTGATTCGCGGCACCATGTCCATGGCCAGCACGGTCATGTCCTTGGCCTTCATCGCTTCGAGCAGGTCCTCGTTCGCGGCCGGCCAGATGAAGCTGATCAGGGTCTTGCCATCGGGTGCGGCGTTGATCTCCTCCATCGAGGGCTCGCGCACCTTGACGATCACATCGGCCTGTTTCCAGAGCTCGGCCGCGGAGTCGACAACTTTGACGCCAGCGTCTGTATAGGCCGCGTCGGGAATCGAGGCCGCGACCCCGGCGCCGGTCTCGACCAGACAGTCATAGCCCAGCTTCTGCAAGCGACCCGCACTCTCCGGCGTCAGCGCCACCCGCGCCTCACCCGGTGCGGTCTCTTTGGGTGCACCTATCTTCATTGCTTCGCTCCTGAATTCCTTACGCTACGCGGGCGCCGCTTGTGGTGGCACCAAAACAGATGATTACGCTCCGATCTGAACCCTTGGGGCTGTTCGCCAGTTGCCACATCGAGAGCGGCAATCAACTCTAGAGCCATTCACGATCAATAGCAATTTCTCCTTGGGTTTACGGGACCAAAGGGCTGATGCTTAAAATGTCATCGCGCTTTTTGATTGTGAATACCTGATGCTACTCTGACGGTTCGCCTGCGAGCAGGCTCCTACAGTCAGGCTCATGCCTGACCTTTGCCGCTTTACCTTGTAGGAGCTTGCTTGCAAGCGAACCTATCTGGCGCGCCCCAGCAAATCGCAGCAACCCCCTACTCTGCAATCGCCTCGAATTCGAACATCAACTCGACTTCATCCCCGACCATCCCGCCCGCCAAACCGTAGTCCATGCCCCAGTCGCTGCGCTTGATAGTGGTTCTGGCCGACAGCCCCAGGGTGAACTCACCATGGCCGAAGGGGTAGTCGGCAGCCTTGTTGAGGGTGACGTCAAGGGTCACCGGCCGGGTCTGTCCGAGCAGGGTGAGCTCGCCATCGACCTGATGCTGATTGCCTTCGACTGCGCGATGATTGGCGATGACGAAGCGGATGTCGGGGTAGTCGCCGGCGTCGAGAAAATCCTCGCCGCGCAGGTGACGATCGCGGCGCCCATGGTTGGTGAACACGCTGTCGGCCGAGATGGTGACCTCGCCGCTTTCCAGGCGATTGGCCGAAGCGTCATAGACAAACGAGCCGCCAGCATCGAGGAACTGGCCGATCTGGCGCGCGTAGCCGATGTGGTCAACCAGAAAAACAATCGAGAAATGATCTTCATCGATCTCGAACCGTTGCGGTTCAGCCCAGACCCTGGGGCTGAGCCAGAGCAGTGTCGCCAGCAGCAACAAGCGAAAGAAAGCGGTCATGAGTATCTCCAGTCAATGGCTGTGGGACGCGGTACGTCGCCGATAGAGCCACAGGATATCGAGCGCGAATGAAAGAATCAGCAGGACCAGGGCCGACAGCAGCGCTGCGGTGACCAGCCCCGCAGGCAGGCCCGGAACGAAGGCGATGATCAGGCCGGCCACCTGCCAGACGCAGACCAGCTTGCGGCGAAAGCTGGCCGGCAGTGGTGCGCCCAGCCAGGGCCAGACCGGCATGGCCAGAACAAAGGCATAGCGCATCAGGCCGATCAACAGCACCCAGGGGCCGGCCCGCCCGGCCAGCATCAGACCCAGACTCAGCAAAAGAATGAGAGCAGCATCGACTTCCATGTCGAAACGCGCGCCAAACTCACTGGTCTGATTCAGCCGACGCGCAAGCTGACCGTCGACACCGTCGAGGACCAGGATGATCAAGGCCGCGGCGACAACCGGCCAGGCACCTTCATTGAGCCGCTCCGGCGACGGGTAGCTGAACATCAGCCAGCCGGCCAGCCAGACCAGCAGCACGGCGCGCAGCAGGGTGACGCGATTGGCCCAGCCGAAATGCACACTCAGCGTACCCCGGCCTCGCCAGATCAGCGCTGCCATCAGCGCGTAGAGCCCCAGACTCAGCAGCACGCCAGCCGCGCTGATCTGATCCAGCCCGAACGTGATCAGCAGCGCCAGCACGAGCACGGCGACGCCGATCAGCAGTTCAGCAATTACCGGGTTGAAGGCACGGCCCATGGAATTCCTCGTTACACTCGAACGACAGTTGCCACTCGATAATGATCGCATCATGCCATCCGTTGCCGACAAGTCATTGCAAGCGCGCGCGTTCTGGGTCACTCGGCCGGGCTGCGGTGCATTGCGCGACGAAGCACTGAACCCGCCCGGCGACGGCGAGGTTCTGGTGCAGACCGCGTACAGCGGCATTTCGCGCGGCACCGAGGCGCTGGTGTTTCGCGGCGAAGTCCCCGAAAGCGAGCACCAGCGGATGCGCGCCCCGTTTCAGGACGGCGACTTTCCCGGCCCGGTCAAATACGGATACGCCAGCGTCGGCCAGGTGATCGGCGGTGAGCCATCGATGATCGCTCAGCGCGTGTTCTGCCTGTTTCCCCATCAGACTCACTATGTCGTTCCTGCCGAATCGGTGCTGCTGCTGCCGGACGATGTGCCGGAAGAACGCGCCGTGCTGGCCGCCAATATGGAGACCGCGCTCAACGGCCTCTGGGACAGTGGCGCCAGCGCTGGAGACCGGATCAGCGTGGTCGGTGCCGGCGTGGTTGGCACGCTGATCGCCTGGCTTGCCAGCAAGCTGCCCGGCGCTGACGTGACCCTGATCGATATTGATCCTGAGCGCGAGCGCCTGGCAAGCAAGCTAGGCCTGGGCTTTGCTCTGCCCGAACGGGCCGTGGGCGATCAGGACGTGGTCGTGCATGCCAGCACAAGCGCCAGCGGGCTGGAAAACGCCCTGAATCTGGCCGCCTTCGAGGCGCGCGTGGTCGAGATGAGCTGGTACGGCCAACAGCGACCGGCCGTACCGCTCGGCGAAGCCTTTCATGCTCGTCGCCTCAGCCTCATTTCCAGCCAGGTCGGACAGCTCCCGGCCGAGCGCCGCGCACGCTGGAGCTATCGCCGGCGCCTGGCCAAGGCGCTATCGCTTTTGAATGACCCGACGCTGGATGCCCTGATTTCCGGCGAGAGTGATTTTGATCAGCTGCCAGACCTGATGCCTGGCCTCAGCAGCGCGCCAGGCGGCATGCTGTGCCACCGCATCCGCTACCCGGATCCGACCTCAACCCAGCAACCCTGAACCAGTCGAGGAACAATCATGTACACCCTGACCGTCCGCGATCAGATGATGATCGCCCACAGCTTTCGCGGCGAGATCTTCGGCCCGGCTCAGCGCCTGCACGGCGCAACGTATCTGGTTGATGCGCAGTTCCAGCGCGCCGAGCTGGACCCGGACGGCCTGGTCGTCGATATCGGCAAGGCCAGCGAGGTGCTGCACGCGCTGCTGGCCGAATTCAACTACCACAACCTTGACGAGCTCGAGGCGTTCCGCGGCCAGAACACCACGACCGAGTTCATGGCGCGCGTGGTCGCCGACCGTCTGGCAGAGGCGATTGCAGCCGGACGGCTGGGCGAATACGCCAAGGGGATCGACACCCTGCACGTGGAACTGCGCGAGTCCGACCGCGCCCGGGCAAGCTTTCAGCGCGGCTTGTGACGAGTTCAGATGTGAATAGCTCAGATGTGACTGGCCCTGGCCTGAAACGCGCTTGAGCGAGCATGATCTCGTGACCGCTACTGAAGCCCTCGCGTCTTCCCGCCTGACCATGATCGTGCCCGGCGATCCGGACCAGCGCACGGGCGGCTATCTCTACGATGCGCATATCGTGTCCGAGCTACGCGCCATGGGCTGGTCGGTTGATGTCATCGGCCTGGCGGGTGAATTTCCAGCTGCCGATGATCGCGCCCGGCAGGCCATGGCCACAGCACTCAGCCGGCTGCCGGATGGCGAACGCGTGGTCATCGATGGACTGGCCCTGGGTGGCGTGCCCGAGCCTGTCCAGGCCCACGCCGAGCGACTGGTCCTGACCGGACTGATTCATCATCCCCTGGCCGACGAAACCGGTCTGAGCGCCGAGCAGCAGCAGGCCCTGCTCGCATCCGAACGCGCCGCTATTGCTCATTGCCGCGGCCTGATCGTGACCAGCCGTTTCACCCGCAAGCGACTGCAAGCGCTTGGCATGGACCTGCGGCCCGTCAGCGTCGCCGAACCCGGCGTGGCGCCGGCCGCGCTGGCCAGGCGCGTTGATCAGCGGCTGCAAAACGATGAGCCCAACGGCCCGGCGCGTCTGCTGTGCGTAGCCAGTCTGAGTCCGCGCAAGGCACAGGATGTTCTGATTGATGCCCTGGCTGACCTGCGTGACCGCGACTGGTCATTGCGTCTGGTCGGCAGTCCCGATCGCAGCCCCGACTTCGCCCGCCGACTGCGCGAGCAGATCAACCAGCGCGGCCTTGAATCACGCGTGCAACTAAGCGGCGAAGTGAGTTCAGCCGAGCTCGACGAGCACTATCATGAGGCTGATCTGTGCCTGCTGCCGTCCTGGTACGAGGGCTACGGAATGGTGGTCAGCGAAGCCCTGGCTCGCGGCCTCCCGCTGATCACCAGCACGGGCGGCGCGCTGGCCGAGACGGTGCCGGCAGATGCCGCACTGCGCGTCCCGCCCGGCGATCGCCAGGCGCTGCGCGATGCCCTGGCCCGATGGCTGGACGAGCCGGATCTGCGGATGACGCTGAGCCGAGCTGCGGCCGGCCATCGCTCAAGGCAGCTCGACTGGCCCACGGCTGCGAGGCGCTTTGCCGAGGCGCTGAAATCGACATGAGGTTCAAGCATGACTGAGGGCGCGCACTTCGCCGCCGACTGGCTGACGCTGCGCGAGCCGGTAGACCATCGCTCACGGGCTGTGGCGCTGGAAACTCGCCTGCAGGCCGCGCTGCCATCCGGGCCAATCACGGTGCTCGACCTGGGCAGCGGACGCGGCAGCAATCTGCGCCACCTTGCACCGCGCCTTGCCCGGCCTCAGACCTGGACCCTGCTTGATCATGATCGCGGCCTGCTCGACCTGGCCCGTCAAACCCGGATCGACAATCTGGAGTTGTCCCTCGAAACCCGCTGCCTGGATTTGAACCGCATTGAGGATCTCGCGCTTGCGCGACCCGAGCTGGTCACGGCTTCGGCCTGGCTGGACCTGGTCTCTGGCGACTGGATAGAGCGCTTCGTCGCTCAGCTCACGCGCTGGAACACGCCGGCATTGATCGCGCTGAGCGTCGACGGGCGGCGCGCATTCATCGATGCGTCGGGCGCCGAACTGAGCAGCGACGAGGATGAGAACCTGCGCCAGGCCTTCAATGATCACCAGCGTCAGCCCAAGGGCCTGGGCCACAGTCCGGCCCTCGGTCCGGATGCCGTGCAGGTGCTGGCCGAGGCGCTTTCAAGCAGTGGCTTCGGCGTCGAACTGGCCGCCAGTGACTGGGTCCTGCCGGCCGACAGCGCTGAAGCCAGCAGCCTGGGCATCGAGCTGCTGGCCGGCTGGGCTACAGCGGCTGAGGACCTGGCGCCCGCATCGACCAGGTCGACGATCAGGACGTGGCGACAGCAGCGTCAGGCCAGCATCGAGCGCGGCGAGATAGGCTTGCGTGTTGGCCATCGCGACCTGCTGGCCCTGCCGCGTGATGGACAGGCCATGTGATGAGCAGGCCGGGTTGATGGACAAGGTTCGCTGGCTGATCAGCCTGGCCGTGCTGGCCTGCGTGCTGCTGTGGTTCGAGCCGGCTCGAGTGGCCGCCGAGGTAAGCACCCTGCAGCCTGTCTACCTGCTGCTGGCCCTGCTGATCACGGTCGCTCAAACCGTACTCTCGGCCTGGCGCTGGCGCTACACCGCGGGGCGACTGGGCCTGGGCTTGCCGTGGCGCAAGGCTATTTCCGACTACTACCTGGCCTGCTTTGCCAATCAGACCCTGCCCGGCGGCGTGCTGGGCGACGCCTGGCGGGCCCAGCGCCATGCGCGCCTCAGCGGCCAGCGCGGGCCAGCCTGGCGGGCAGTCATGCTGGAACGCACTTCAGGTCAGCTGCTGGTGATGCTGTTGAGCCTGGTCAGCCTGCTGGCTCTGTCGGGTTGGGCGGGTTCAGGCAATGGCAGGGCGGCTTCGGTGCTGCCCGTTTCGGCAGCCGACCTGACGCTGGGCGGGCTGGTGATGTCGATCCTGATCGGCGCGGCTGCGGTTCTAGCCCATCGGCGCTGGCCACAGCAGCTGGTCACGCTCAAAGACGATCTTCGACGCGCCCTTCTGGCCCGGGACGCCTGGCCTCGTCAGCTCATCGCCTCGCTGTTGATCGTGATCAGCTATGCCCTGGTGTTTGCCCTGGCGGCAAGAGCCATCGGCGTGACTTTGCCCTGGACGCTGCTGATGGCGGTCGCCCTGCCGATCCTGCTGGCGATGCTGATTCCGCTATCGGTCGCTGGCTGGGGCTGGCGCGAAGCCATGGCGGGCGGACTCTGGCTGGCGCTGGGCTTGCCGCCCGAACAAGGCGTGGCCGTGGCCATGGCCTATGGCGTGATTGTTGCGCTGGGTGCCACGCCCGGGGCGCTGGTCTGGCTGGGCTGTCCACGCACCGAATCGTTGCCTGAAGCGTGCCCAGAACCGCACTCCGTTGCACGCTCTGAATCGAGATCAGCCGAGCCTGCATTGACCGAGGCCGGACTCAAGCTGGTCGAGCCCGCGCCGCTCGAATCGAGCAGGTCAAGGTCAACCACCAGCTCATCGTCCAGCGGGTAGCACCGCATCGGCACGCGGCGCGCCTGACTCAGACGTTCAATAGCCTGGAGCCTGAGCCCGGTCGGACCCGAGCCGATCAGCAAGGGGGCGATCAACAGGTGCAAGCGATCCAGCGCCTTGCCGTCGATAAACCGCGACACGGTCACGCCACCGCCCTCGACAAGTACCCGGGGCAGCCCGCGCTCGGCCAGCGCGTCGAGAATGGCGGCGGGCGGCAGACCCGTCGCCTCAGCGCTATCGTCGGCGGCCAGCTCGATACATTCGACATGGGCAGGCAGCTGCTTGTGACGGACGCCTGAGCCATGAACCAGAATCAGCCTGGGCGTCTGATCGCCATCGAACAGCGGTCCGCTGACCGGGACACGAGCCGATGGATCGATGATCACCGGAACCGGGCTGTTACCCGGACAGTGACGAACGGTCAGGGCAGGCTGATCTGCAGTCGCCGTCCCGGCGCCCACTACAACGGCATCGACCAGCGCGCGCAGGCGATGCAGGTGGGCCCGCATGGGCTGATCATTGATGTAATAGGAATCACCCGAGGCCGTGGCGATTCGTCCGTCCAGACTCTGTCCGAGCTGGGCCAGCGCCAATCGAGGGCGCTGGAGCAGCGGGGCAAACAGCGCCATGGCGGCCTGATCTTCAGCGCTCCAGCGCCCGACCAGCATCGGCGCACGATCAGGCTGTCGGGCAAGGCTTGCGTTTCCCGAATCTGACCGCCATTTGAAAGGCTGGCCGTAGCGGCTCTCAAGCAGGGCCAGCAAGGCCTGCCATAATGCGGCTGAGGGTTCAGCCACGACCAGTGCCTGGCAAGCGTGGTGACTGGGTCAACGACGACGCCGCAGGGCTACGGATCAAGTGGTCCAGATCCGGGTCGGCTTTCACACGATTGCGCATGCGCTCCATTACTTTCAATGATGACATATTTATCTGACAATCCCATGCACCAAGTGGAACGAGCCCTGTTCGACCTGCGCCGCGGCGTGCCGGTCGTGTTGTCGAATGATCGGGATTCCGGTCAGAGCGCGCTGGTTTTTCCCATCGAGTCGATCGCCGAGCAGCGCCTCGGCGAACTGGCCGAGCAGGCCGGGAATCCTGTCGTTCTGACCGTGACCGGTCACCGGCTTCAGGCCATGGGCCACACGCTGGACGCCGACGCCGCCAGCTTCGAATTGCGACGCGAAGCCGAGACCGATGTTCAGGCCCTGTATGACGCAGCAGCCTCCACGGACAAATCCGCGCAACGCCTGTTGGCACCACCGCGGCCGGCCAGCCGCATCGAGCACGCCGGGCTGGTTCTGCTGCGCCGCGCGCTGCTGGTGCCCAGCGCCCTGACCGCAAGCATTCACCCCTCGCGCAAGGCGGCAATCGAGCAAGCCATTGCAGACGGCCAGCTGTTGCGCGTGTCGGTCAGCCAGGCCGAACGTTGTTTCGAGCTCGGCGATGGCCTGCTGCGGCGCATCAGCGAAGCCGATGTGCCGCTCAGCGATGCCGAGCGCGCACGCTTCGTGCTGTTTCGTGAACCCGATGGCCTGCGCGAGCATCTGGCCGTGCTCATCGGCTCGCCCGATGACTGGCCAGATGCAGTGCCGGTGCGCCTGCATTCAGCCTGCCTGACCGGTGATCTGTTTGCCAGCCTGCGCTGCGACTGTGGCGAACAGCTCAAGAACGCCGTGGCCCGCATCCAGGAGCTGGGCGGCGGTGTCCTGCTCTACCTGGCCCAGGAGGGCCGGGGTATCGGTCTGGCCAACAAGCTGCGCGCCTATGCCCTGCAGGATGAGGGGCTGGATACAGTCGAGGCCGACCAGACTCTGGGCTTCAGCGATGACGAGCGGCGCTATGGGGTGGCCGTGGACATGCTGCGCTCGCTCAAGATCGGGCGTATCCGTCTTTTGACCAATAACCCGAGCAAGCTCAGGGCGCTGGCCAATGGCGGTATCGAGGTCGAGGAAAACGACCGCCTCTACGGCCAGGTGACGCAGCAGAATCGACGCTACCTCAGCGCCAAGGCCCAGCGATCAGGCCACCTGCTCGAAGAGCTGCTCAACGAGCCTTGAGGTGCTGTGTCGCAACCGCTCGGCCAGAATCCGGCCGGGTGGTGCACAATCAAGCTCGGGTTGATTTCTTCAGCAGATCGTCTGCTCAGCACGCGTCTCAGTCAGCGGTCGGCCAGGCCATGGCGGCCGTGTGCTCGACCACCTCGGCGAGCAGCCCGGCGTAGTGCGCTAGCAATCGCTGGCCATCGTTGGCCGAGGCCTGATCGGCGCGACCAACCACCCCCTCGGGATTGAGGTCCTGCGCCAGCCAGGCCCAGGCTGCCCGCCCCGCAGGACCGAACAGTCCGGTTTCATCGCCTGCGCCTTCGCGCATGGCGAAGTTGGCCAATCGGTCGCGGCGGACCCGGTCCGGCGCCAGCGCCAGCATCATCGAAGTTTCCGCGCGCCCGCCGTGCAGCCCCTCGCGCAGCTCCTGGGCGTCGAGCACATCATCCGGCGGGGCCAGGCGCATGTAGCTGGCCTTGACCACAAGCAGCCCATGGACTCGGCGCAGGTTCAGCGCCGCACTGTCGATGACCGCATGATTCCCGCCGTGCGCGTTGAGCAGAACCAGGCGTCGAATGCCACTGGCAGCCAGCGATTCACCCACGGCCTCGATGATTCGGCCGGCCAGCTCGGGCGGCAGGCTGAGGGTTCCGCTCATTGCAGCGTGTTCCTGGCTGGCTCCCAGCGCCAGCGACGGCAGCACGAACACGTTCAGGTCATCGCTGAGCCGTTCCAGCATGGCGTCGCGCAGACCTTCACCGATGATGAGATCGGTCGCCAGCGGCAGGTGCGGGCCGTGCTGCTCGATCGCGCCCAGCACCAGGATGGCCACGCTGCTGGCATCGACCAGATCGTCAAGTTCGGGGCTGGTCAGTTCCGGCCAGTGAAAAATCATGTCTGCATCCTTGCATAGATATCGCCCGAAGCCAGGCCATCGGCGCCCGCGGCCAGCCAGGCACGCAGGGCGTCAGAATCCTGCCATTCGTCCCATCGCCAGGCGCGCTGTTCACCGGCAACGGCATTGTAGGTGGCCGGGCCCAGGGCGTCGATCCGGTCGATGCACGCCAGGCTGCGCTCCAGCGTGCCGCGCACGAACTCGAACGACAAGCCGGCGACCGGCTGGCTCAAGCCGGCCAACGCTTCCGCCTCATGGCCCTCGATGTCCAGCTTGATGAAATCCGGGCGACCGTAGCGGCTGATCAGCGCGTCCAGCGTGGTGACCTCGACCTCGGTGCGATCATCCCAGCGGACCTGATCAAAACCACCGTGACCGGCCTGAACCTCGCTGATCCAGCTCGCATTGAGCGTGGCCACGCTCGGGTGAGCGCGGCTGAGAGCAAGTTGCGCCCGGCCGGGCCGGCGGCCGAGCGCGCAGGCTTCGATGATCACGCCCGCATCATTGCCGTGAAAACGCCGCAGCCAGGCCAGCGGGCCGGCCTGCGGTTCGACCGCAAGCACCCGAGCGCCAAGGCGGCGGAAGGCACGGGTGCGGTCGCCCAGGTGGGCACCGATGTCGAACACCAGACCGTCTGTCGGCACCAGTGGTCGATACAGCGGCAGCAAGCCGGTCAGACGGCCCGGACGCCGATAGATCCATAAAGACTTCAGCAGGCCCCAGCGCCGCTGCAGGCTGGCGATCAGCTTCACTGGATTTGTGGCATCGTGCACATTGCTTCAGTTTGCCCCAAAGCCGTGCGCTCCAAGTCATCGATCCAGCGATCCAGATCCCTGCCTGCCCTGAGCCCCGGTCGCGGCTTGCTGTGCCTGCTGGCGCTCAATGGCTTGTTCTTGCTGCCGATGTGGTGGCGAGATGGCGGTGCAGGCCGCGGCTGGCTGATCCCGGAATTGTTGCTGCTGCCGCTGTGGGCCGTCACCTTCGGGCGCCGTCTTGCCGCGTGGACCATGGCGGCTGTGCTCGGACTGGGCCTGCTTGCGCTGACCGGCGATGCGCTGGTGCGCGACGTGCTGGGTCGGCCCCTGAATCTGCTGCTCGACCCCTGGCTGCTGCGCGCCGGCTATCACTTCCTGTCCGGCAGTCTTGGGGCGTGGGCCGCGTTCGCCATTGCGCTGAGTGCGGCGCTTCTGGTCGGCCTGCTTATCGTTGGCTTGCGCGCGATGCTTGCAGAGATCGGCAGAGACCTGGCGCAACCCGTGGCCGTGATGCTGGCCCTGCTCGCCGTCGTGCTGGCCGGTGTCGGCTTGCGAACGGAATCCTTGCCCCTTGCTCGCCCGGCGCTGATCGAACTGGCCGGGTCGCAGGCACAGCAGATCGCGACCACGCTGGATGATCGCGCCCGATTGATCGAGCGCGCCGATTCGCCGCAGCTGCAGGCCCGGGCCATTCCCGCGTTGGCCGAGCGCGATGTCGTTGTCGTGTTTGTCGAATCCTACGGAGCCAGCGCCTGGGAACAGCCGGACTACCGCGCAGTGATCGAACCACTGATGACCCAGTCGCGGCGGGCGCTGAACGCGGCCGGGCTGGAGGTCATGAGCACGCGGCTGCGCTCGCCGATCCGCGGGGGTCAATCGTGGCTGGCACACGCCAGCGTACTCAGCGGCCAGCACATCGACAACGATCTCGCCTATAACCGGGTACTGCAGTCGAATCAGCGCTTCCTCAGCGACGATTTCGCTGCCACCGGCCACACCCCGCTGGTGGTCGCGCCGGCGATCGTCCGGCCCTGGCCCCAGGCGCGCGCGCTGGGCTTCGGGACCAGCTACCCTGCCGGCGCGCTGGGGTATCAAGGCCCGAACGCTGGCTGGGTCACCGTGCCGGATCAATACACCCTGCGCCACTACAGCCAGCGCATCCGGCCCGAGCACGCCGGGCCGGTATTCACCCTGCTGCTGCTGATCAGCTCCCACGCGCCCTGGTCGCCCGGCCCGCCGCTGCTCGAGGACTGGCAGCAACTGGATCAGGCACAGCCCTGGCCGGACTGGACCCCGCCGCCGCGCGACCGGTTGATCTATCTTCGCGACCGCGAACGCCTGCGGTCGCGCTATCCGCAGTCGCTGGCCTACAGCCTGCGCGCGGTCATGCAGTGGGCCAAGAAGGAACTACCCGCCGACGCCGTGCTGCTGGTGCTGGGCGACCACCAGCCGGCGACCCTGATCACCGGCGTCGAGGCCAGCGCCGACGTGCCAGTGCATCTGATCAGCCACGATGCCCGAACCCTGGCCCTCGATGAAGTGATCGAATTCAAACCCGGTTTCGACCCGGGCAGCAATGACAGCCTCTTCGGCCTGGAGGATCTGCGCGACTGGATGCGTCGACGGCCCATCGTTGAGCCCACCCTCTAGGGAAGCTCTGTGGGGGTGCTCTGTGAGGAAGCTCTGGACAACTCCGTTCAGAGCCCGGACTCCCCATTTGGAGGTTTTTGGCGGCGGGTGATCCGGCTTGCGTATCCAGTAGAAGAACCCTCCATTTGACCCCGAGCGGGCGGTGACTTCTAATGACCATCGAGCTTTGCCGGGCAAACCGAATCCAGCCCGGTCAGAATCGGACTCGTAAAAGCGCGCCAAGGTCTGGAGAGTTCATGGACGAATCGGAGTTCAGCGATCTGCTCAAGCGCGTCGAGCGCTCGGATGACCGAGCCTGGGATCAGCTCACCACCCTGGTCTACCAGGATCTCAAGCGCATCGCACACGGTCAGATGGCACGAATCGCGCCGGGTCAGACCTTGAGCACCACCGTGCTGGTCCACGAAGCCTTCGAGAAACTCGCCGCCCAGGGCGGCCTGCCGGTTACCGAACGCAGCAGTTTCTATGCCCTGTGCGCCTACGCCATGCGTCAGATCATCATTGACCACTACCGGCGTCGTTCAGCCGAAAAGCGGACCGCGCTGCCGGACGAGCTTGCCGACCACGAGGCGCGTCGGGTAACCCCGGATATCGACAACGCGCTGATTGCCCTCGGCCGCGCGCTTGATCAACTCTCCCAGCGGGATCCGCGCCTGCTTGAAGTATTCGAGATGCGCTACTTTGCCGGTATGAGCGACCGCGAAATCAGCCAGCGGCTGGACCTGTCGATCCGAACGGTGCAGCGCCTGGCAGCCCGAGCGCGCTCCTGGATTGCCGCCGGGCTCGACGACTAGCGACCCGACGCCGTGTCTCGACCGATCAAGCTGGACCACCTCAGCGCCGACGAATGGCAGGCACTGGACCGACAGCTCGACCAGCTGCTGGATCTGGACCGCGACGCGCAACAGGCCGCAATCGCGACCATCGAAGACAAGGACCCGGCGAGCGCTGCAATCCTGCGCCGCCTGCTTGATGCGCAGGCCGCCGACCAGCGAATCGATGCCAGTCTGCTGACCGCGCTGAGTTTCCTTTCCGAACGCGAACCGGTAGCCAGCAACACTCGTATCGGCGCCTGGCGTCTGATTCGCCGGATCGGTCAAGGCGGCATGGCCGAGGTCTATCTGGCCGAGCGCGCCGATGGCGCCTTCGAACAGACCGTCGCCCTGAAACTGCTGTGGCCCGGGCTGTGCAGCCCCGGCGCCGGCCATCTGGTTCGTCAGGAACGCCAGATTCTGGCCGCTATGGATGATGTTCGTATCGCCAGGCTTGTCGACGGCGGTCTGAGCGAAGAAGGCCGACCCTGGCTGGCCATGGAATACGTGCGCGGCGAGCCAGTTACTCATTATTGCGACCGCCTGAACCTGGACCGAACGGCTCGACTGACGCTTTTTCTGGACGTCGCCGATGGCGTGGCCGCAGCCCATCGTCAGCTGGTGGTCCACGGCGACATCAAACCGGACCACGTTGTCGTCACCGAGGACGGTCAGATCAAGCTGCTGGATTTCGGCATCGGGCGGCTTCTGGAACATCGACCCGGCGCGCACGACGACAACGATCGATGGCGGGCGCTGACCCCCGACTACGCCAGCCCGGAACAGCGCGACGGTAAACCGCCGTCACCAGCCAGTGACGTGTATCAGCTAGGCCTGCTGCTGCGCCGCCTGTTTGCAGGCCGTGCCGACGGCCGCGGTCTGGCTGATCGAGAACTGCAGGCGATTGTCGATCATGCGCTTGCTCATAGGCCACAAGACCGCTACCTCGGCCCCGATCATCTGGCCCGCGATCTGCGCGCACTGCTCGGGCATTCGCCGGTGCGCGCCTTTGGCGATGGCCCGCTGTATCGCGCCCGCTGCCTGCTTCGGCGCCAGTGGCCGGGCATCAGCCTGGCCGCGCTGATCCTGTTGCTCGGCAGTGCCGCGCTCGTCAATCAGTTCGATCAGGCCCGCAAGCTGGCCGAGGGCAATGCCGCCAACGAAGCCGTCATGGCCTACCTCGAAGACCTGCTGATGGACGCCAACCCGTACCTGACCGAAGGTGCCGAACGCCTGTCCCGCGGAGTGCTTGTGGATGCCGCCGATCGGCTGGATGCAGAAATGCTTGACCAGCCGCGGGCCAAGGCGCGCGTGCTCAACGTGCTCGGTGAAGTCCATCGCGTGCGATCGGAACTCATCCTTGCGCGCGAACGTCACGAGCGCGCGCTCGCCCTGGCTCAACGACATGACCTGCCTGACGCCATGGACCGCGCCCGCGCCGGACTGGCGACGATCGGAATATGGGCCGGCGACTACGCGGCCTCTGAAAACATGATGCGGCACATGCTGGACGAGCATCTCAGGCGCTTCGCTGCCGATTCCGAGGCCGTGGCAACCGTGCGCCTGACGCTGGCCGACCTGCTCCACAGCCGCGGGGACTATCAGGCATCGGCGGCACAGATCAATGAGGTTCGGCAAACGGGGAAACTGTCGAACTGGTCCGATCGTCTCTGGGGCATGCTGGTGCGCGATCGGGGGCAATTGAGCGCTGCCGACGCCGTCCTGCGTCAGGCCGTGGAGCGGGAACGGCGCCTCGGACTTCAGACCGAGGCGATTCACTCGGCGACGCTGGATCACCATGCCGTCACCCTGATTCATCGTGGCGATGTCGAGCAGGCGCTCAGGGTGCTCGACCAGTCCGATTTCGTGCGCCGCGGCCTGCAGGGGGAGGATTGGGATGGCCTGGTCTGGACGCGGCACTGGCGCGCGCTGGCTCATCTGAGCCGCGGCGACATGGACACCGCAGCCCAATTGATGGACCAGATGATTTGGGATTACCAGCGCTTTTTTTCCGAAAGCAGCCATCTGCTGGCCTTTGCGCGATCCGACCGGGCCTGGGTGGCGCTGGCCCAAGGCCAGCCGGAAAACGCACTGATCTGGTTCGGTCAGGCCATCGAGCGGATCGAGGCCATTCAGAAGCTTGAACACCCACGCCTGGCTGAAATGCTGATCGGGCAATCACTTGCTAGCCTCGCACAGGGCCGGGTCGAGGCGGCGCGTCTGTCGGCGGCGCGCGCCTTTGCGATCCGCCAGCAACTGCTGTCAGCAGACAGCCCGTCGCATGATTGGCTGATCAACAGCTGCCGCGTGCTGCGCTGGGCCGGCGGGCAGTGCGCTCTGACCACAAACGAAAACGAATACATCAATGGGCTGGATCAGCAGCGAATCAAGCATGCGGTAGCCGGCCTGTGCGCGGCCAGCGCTACGCATCCACTGTCTCTTCTTCCTTGCGACAGCGCTCAGTAGAGGCCAGAACCAGCGCGGAATCTTCGCTCCATCCTCCGCTGCGCGGTAGCAACACGGCACCCTTGCAAGCCACAACTGTAATGATATAACATTCGCATCCTTTGGCCCATTCGAGAACGATTCATGCATCACACTGCCCTGTTTCTAGCCATTTCTCTGAGCCTGGGAAGCGCCGCTGCAGCAGCCCAGTCCGACGCTGTCGAAAACGGACGATTCCGATGGACGTCACAAGGTCGATCTGGAAACCGTGATCGTCAATGCCCTGCCCTATGATCGGACCGCGCTGGAAGCGGCGCAGCCGATCGACGTGCTGACCGGCGAAGCACTGGATGACCGGCGCGGGGTCACTCTGGGTGAAACGCTGGCCAATGAGCCGGGCGTGCACTCCAGCTTCTACGGCACCGGTTCCGCTCGCCCGATCATTCGCGGCTTGAGCGGCCCGCGCGTCAGCATCCTCGAAGACGGCCTGGCGACCGGTGACGCCTCGGCTCCCAGCGATGACCATGCCGTGGCCATCGAGCCGCTGCTGATCGACCAGATTGAAATCCTGCGCGGACCGGCCACGCTGCTCTATGGCTCCGGCGCCTCGGGCGGGGTCGTCAACATCATTGACAACCGCATCCCGAGCCAGCTGCCGCAAGCGCCATTCCTGGCTCGCTTCGAGCTGCGTGGCGACAGCGTGGCCGATGAGCGCTCGGGTGTGCTGCGACTCAACGGGGCCGCCGGCAATCTGGCCTGGCATGTGGACGGCGCGTGGCGGGACACGGACGATTACCGCATTCCGGGCATGGCCGAGCGCGAGTTTGGTGATGATCATGATGGCGACCACGACCACGATCATGACGGCGACGACAGCGGGCGGGTACCGAACAGCTTTGTCGAAAGCCAGTCCGGCACGCTTGGACTGAGCTGGATCGGATCGCGCGGATTCCTTGGCGCCTCATTCCGTCGCTTCGACACCGAATACGGCATTCCCGCGCCACACAGCCACGGCGAAGACGAAGACCATGACCATGACCATGACTATGAGCATGGCGCAGAAGAGGCGGATGAATTTGCCTTCATCGACCTCCAGCAAGAGCGCCTGGACCTGAAAGCCGGGCTCGATAATCCGCTGCCCGGCTTTACCCGCGCTGATCTGCGTCTGGGCCGCAACGACTATGTCCACCGCGAGATCGAGATGGAAGCGGGCATGGGCGAAGACGGCGACGATCATGATCATGACGGTGAGCACGAGCACGTGCCGACCACGTTCGATGTCAACAGCTGGCAGGCCCGACTGGAACTGCAGAATCAGCCCGTATTCGGCTTCGCTGGCGCGATCGGCCTGCAGGTCGACCAGGAAGATTTCGAGGCGATCGGCGAGGAAGCCTTTGTGGCGCCGAACCAGACCGACACCCTGGCCCTGTTCCTGCTGCAGGAGCGTCAGTTCGGCGACGTCACCCTGAGCCTCGGCGCCCGGGTCGAACAGTACGAAGTCCAGGCCGACCTGTCGGCCATGGGCGATGATCATGACCATGAGGCCGACCACGGCGACGAGCATGATCATGACGGCGAAGCGCCAGAGGTCGTCTTCGATACCGACAACCGCGACTTCACCAACTGGTCAGCCAGCGTCGGAGCGGTCTGGCGCATGACAGAGCGCTGGCAGAGCAATCTCAACGTCTCGCGCTCTCAGCGCGGACCGTCAGCCACCGAGTTGTTCTCCAACGGCGCCCACCTGGCCACCTTCAGCTTCGAGATCGGTGACGCCAACCTGAATCGCGAGACCACCCTGTCATGGGATCTGGGCCTGCATCGGCACAGCGAGAATTTCGACTTCGAGCTGAACCTGTTCGCCAAGCAGGTCGATGATTTCATCTATCTGGCCGACACCGGACAGGAGGTTGAAGGCTTTGCGCTGCGCCGTGCGGTGCAGGAAGACGCCGAATTCTGGGGCATGGAAACCCAGGGTACCTGGCAGGTCCACGACACCGCCGCAGGCAACTTCGACTTCAAACTGGGCTATGACATCGTGCGTGGTGAGCTGGATGCCGGCGGCAATCTGCCGAGAATCTCGCCGCAGCGTCTGACCAGCGCGATCGACTGGCATCGCGGCGCCTGGCGTGCCGGCGTCGAATGGCAGCGCATGTTCCGTCAGGACCAGGTTGCCGAGTTCGAAACCGAAACGCCGGGCTACAACCTGATCAACGCGCGACTGGCCTACAGCTTCACTCTGGGAATGATGCCGATGGAAGCCTACGTCTCCGGCCACAACCTCGGCGATAACGAGGCCCGTGTGCATACGTCGTTCCTGCGTGATTTTGCGCCCCTCCCGGGACGCAATGTCCGGATCGGCCTGCGCGGCGAGTTCTGACCTACCCCTTCAGGCCCGCCGGAGACCAGAGACTCCGGCGGGCCTCAAGGCTTCAAGTCCCGCACCACAAACCTCCGATTGACAGCTGAAAGCCGCCCGGCTAACCTTGGGTAATTGACGTACGAACCACTTCGTGCTTGTCGTACCAACAGGAGCCACGGCTTTGAGCAGCTTGCCCGCACCCACACCTTCCGAACTCCGGATCCTGAAATCGCTCTGGAGCGATGGCCCATCGACCGTGCGAGAAGTGCATGAACGCATCGCCAGCGACCAGGGCCTGAGCTACACCACCACGCTCAAACAGATGCAGATCATGCACGCCAAGGGTCTGGTGGAACGCGACGACTCGCAGCGTGCCCATGTGTTCAAGCCCATCATCGGCGAGGACGAAACCCAGCGCGTCATGCTGGATGACTTCATGACCCGGGTCTATGAGGGTTCAGCGGAGCGACTGGTCATGCAGGCGCTGGGGCTGTCGCGCGCGGCCAACCCGGAAGAACTGGCAGAAATCGACCGCCTGATTCGCCGGCTTCGGCAGCACGATGACGCCGATTCTGCCGACACAGCTGAGCAGGAGTCCTGACCCATGACCTGGCTGGATTATTCATTGATCGAACGGCTGGGTCTGACCCTGCTGCACTTCTTCTGGCAGGGCGCACTGATCGGCCTGCTCTACTGGCTGACCCTGATCATCGCGCGCCCGGCCAGCGCCCAGACCCGATATAACCTGGCGGTTGCTACCTTGCTGGCCCTCGGTCTGGCGCCAGTGCTGACCTTCGGCCACCTCGGCTCAGTCACCGCTGAGGCGACGGCAGCCCCAGGTGCCGAGAGCGCGGTTCTGATTCAGCTGGTGGTCAACGCCACCGCTGAGGGCAGCACATCAACGCTGCTGGCCTGGACCGTGGCGGCCTGGCTGGGCGGCGTTTTGCTGTTGTCGGCGCGCCTGATTCTGGGCTGGCACTACATCGTCCAGCTGCGGCGGTCTGCCAGGTGTCAGGCGCTGGCCCACCTCGCGCCGATTCTCGACGGCCTGCGATCCAGCATGGCGATTCGCAAGCCGGTGATGCTGGCCGTGTCCGACCGCATTCGTTCACCGGTCGTGGTCGGCTGGCTGAAGCCGCTCATCCTGTTTCCGCCGGCGCTGGTTGCACGTCTTGACGCAGATCAGATCGAGATGATTCTGGCCCACGAGCTGGCCCATATTCGACGCCACGATCATCTGATCAACCTGTTCCAGACCGTGATCGAGACCCTGCTGTTCTACCATCCGGTGGTGGCGCTGGTATCACGCCGTATCCGTATCGAGCGCGAAAACGCCTGCGATGACCTGGCCGTCCGCTCGACCCGTAAGCGACTGGCCTACGTTGAAATGCTGGCCACGCTGGAGCGCCTGCGTCAGCCCGGGCCGCGCCTGGTCCTGGGAGTGCAGGACGGGCAGATCCTCGATCGTATCCGCCGCCTGGTCGAGCGCTCGCGCCCGAGGCGTCAGCTCGGCATCACGCTGCCTGCGCTGCTGGGACTGATGCTGGCCGCAGGCTCAGCCGGGGTCTGGCTGATGCCGCAGCCGGACACGGACCTTGCGCCGATCGAGCTGGCTGAAACTCGGGCCATCGCACCAGCGCCTATGCCCATCGAGTCCACCGCCCTGCCGACAACGCCGCTATTTGCGCTGCCGCGCGCTGAATCGCTGGGACCGGCGTCTTCGGCATCAACGGCCGCATCGGTTCCCGAGCCAGCGCCCGAAACTGGACCGGAAGCGCTTGCCTCCAGCACGCCCGGCTCGAGCGAGGCCATCAGCGCTGCAGCGAGCACGCCTGCCATCGCGCCACCGCCACTGATCGAATCATCCGCCGCAAGGCCGGATGCACCAGCAATTGATTCGACTCGCACTGCCGAAGCCAGCAACGTCATAAGGCCTGGGCTCACGACCATGAACTCAGGTTCTGATGCACCAGCCGCGCTCGAGATTGCGCTGCGGCCGAATCCAGCACCGGCGATCGAAGAAACCAGGCCCGAAGCTGGCGTGTCCATCGAGCCACCGGAATTGACCGGAGGCCAGCTGATTCAGCGGGTTGAACCGGATTTCCCGCGCAGCGCGCGCCGGCGTGGTGTCAATGGCATGGTCGAGTTGGCGTTCACCATCGACCAGCGTGGCCAGGTCCAGAGCATCGATGTGGTCCAGGAGAAACCGATCGGCTGGCGCTTCGGCGAGGCCGCCCGCGCGGCCATCGAACAATGGCGCTTCGAGCCCTTTCGCCGAGGCGACAACACGGTGGAGCGCCAGGTTCGCATGGAAGTGGAGTTTGACCTGGCCGAGGTCTGTGAAATCAGCACCGGATCACGCTTGCCGCGCTGCTGAACGACTGACCAGGACCCACTCGACGCTTCACGCCGAAAACATCACCGCGCTTGGTTCTTGCCCGCGCTTGGTTCTTGCCAGGCACGGCGGGTACAATCGGCGCTCACGGAACCTCAAAGCTGCCGAGCTCATTTGAGCCTGTCACTTCGGTTCCCATTGAATCGCCCGTACGGTCTCGCCGCTCGGGTGGTCTGATATTGACCCCAAAGCAATGGAGATCCAACTCTGTTCTTACGTCTTGCCGTCGCCGCCCTGAGCGCCAGCCTGGCCCTGTCCGCAGCGGCTGAAACCCCCAACATCGAACCGGGCGAGTGGGAAAACACCAGCACGGTGAAATTTTCTTCCGAATTTCCGATTCCGGATCAATCCGATACCTCAACCAACTGCATTACGGCCGAAGACATCAACGATGGTCAGTTCATGCAGGACATGGAAGGTTGCAACATCATCGAGCAGGACATGCGTGCCGACGGCATGAGCTACAGCATGGAATGCGACGCTGGCGGCACCAACATGACCATGGAGGCCGAGATGAGCTTCATGGGCGACACCATGGAAGGCACCGTGCGTGGTGAGATGGAAAGCCCGATGGGCCCCATGCAGATGACCGTGACCATGAGCGGCCGTCGCATCGGTGATTGCGAAGGCTGATCCTGAAGCCGTCCTTTATGCTGCCGGTCGAATGCGACCGGCAGCATAGATGTAAACAACTGCCTGCCCTGCGCTTGATCCGCTCGTCCATCGAAATAGTGCGCCCCTCGCGTCAAACCGCGCTGAAACCCAAGCTACTTGCCCTGTTCGCCGTTGCGCTATCCGGCGCCGCCCAGGCCCAGACCGCAGCAATCACATTCGAGGACGTGAGTGCTGCCGTCGGGCTTGAATTTGTCCATGACAACGGACAACAGGGCGACTGGCAATACCCCGAGATTCTCGGCGGCGGCTGCGGCCTCGTCGATGTCAACAGCGATGGCTGGATGGACCTTGTCCTGATCCAGAGCGGGCCGCTGCCGCGCGACGCCGAGGACCGCAACCCGCCAGACCGCTCGAGCCTTGGCGGCAGCCGCATCCTGATCAATCAAGGGCCGAGCGCCGCAGGCCCATCGGCCTTACCGAAGTTTCAGGACATTACCGAAGCATCCGGCCTTCGCGCCCTGGGCTACGGCATGGGGGTGGCCAGCGGCGACCTGAGCGGCAACGGCCACCCGGATCTATACATCAGCAACTACGGACCCAACCAGCTCTGGCGCAATAACGGCGACGGCACATTCAGTGACATCAGCGCTGAATCCGGCACCGATGATCCCGGCTTCGGCGTCAGCGCCAGCATTGCCGATCTGAGCAACGACGGGCGGCTGGATCTGTTTGTCGTCAACTACGTCGAGCATGATCCACAAAACAATCCGAGCTGCCTGGCCGGCAACACGCGGCGAGACTACTGCGGTCCAGCGGTGTTCCCGGCCCAGCGCGATCAATTGTTCATCAATCAGGGCTCGGGACGATTCAGCAACGTGTCTGAAAACGCGCTGATCGACAACCAGGCCAAGCCCGGCCTCGGCGTGGTCGCGCTGGACATGAACGGCGACAAGCGCCTCGATCTGTTCGTCGCCAATGATGGGGATGCCAATCAATACTGGGAGAGTCTCGGCGACGGCCGATTTCTCGAACAGGGCCTGGTCTCGGGAACGGCGGTCAATCGGCACGGGCAGATGGAGGCCGGCATGGGCATTGCCGTGGCCGACTACAATCGCGACGGACTCTGGGATCTGTTTCTTACCCACCTGGACGGCGAAAGCAACACGCTCTACAGAAACCTCGGTGGCGGTCTGTTCGTCGACACCACCGCAGGCGCCGGCTTGCTTGCGCCCAGCCTGCCCTACACCGGCTTCGGGACTGGCTTTGCTGATTTCGACCTGGATGGCCTGGAAGATCTGTTCATTGCCAACGGTGCCGTGCGCGTGGAAGAAGAGCAGCGCGCCAGCGGGCTGAGCTATCCCCTGCGCCAAACCAACCTTCTGTTCAGAAACCGCGACGGACATCGCTTCGACAATGTCAGCGCGCAGGCCGGCCCGGCGTTTATCCAGGCCGCGGTCGGTCGTGGATCAGCCTTGGGTGACGTCAACAACGATGGCCTGGAAGACCTGCTGCTGTGCGACAACCATGGCCCGTCTCGGCTGCTTCTGAATCGGACCGAGACAGATCGCGACTGGCTGGGACTGCGACTGCTGACCGGTTCACCGGCTCGAGATGCGCTCGGTGCCGATGTGGTGCTGATCAAGCGAGGCAGCAAGACGGAGCAGCGTCAGCGCGTCGCGACCGACGGCGGCTATCTCAACAGCAATGATCCACGCGTCGTCTTTGGCCTGGGTCAGCACGAACAAGACTCGCTTGCGGTTCGCGTTCACTGGCCCGACGGCAGCATCGAACAGTTCAGTGATCTGGAGTCATCTCGCTATCAAACCCTGAGCCAAGGCGAAGGGGAACCATGGACACCCTGATCTCTTCGAAAACAAGACTGTTCTGTTTTTTATTCCTGGCCGCAGGGTTGATCAGCGCGGCCGCGGCCCAGATTCCTCAGCCCTCACTCGACGGCGTTGAACCGGCGCTGGCCGAACAAATTACGGACGCTCAACAGCTGATCGAAGAAAGCGAGGGACAGGGACTGAGCGAACAATCAGAGGCCTGGGGCGAGCTGGGGATGCTCTACCAGGCCCTGGAGTACGACGATGAAGCACTGCAGGCCTACCGCCGGGCCCAGTCCATCCAACCTCTCGACGGACGCTGGCCCTACCTGGTCGGAATCATCCTGGCGGCCAGGGGCGAGACTGAAGCAGCGCGACTGCACTTCACCGCCGCCATGGCCCTTATGCCTTCGCAGACCACCGCGGCCTGGATTCGCATTGCACGCGTTTTTCTCGATGCCGGGCGAGCAGAGCAAGCGCTGCTGGCCGCCGAACAGGCATTGGCCCGCAACCAGGACTCAGCATCTGCCCTCGCCGTCAAAGGCGAAGCCCTGTTGGCACTCGACCAGGCCCAGGCGGCCGTGGAAGCCTTGCAGGGCGCGCTCGCTATCGAGCCTCGCGCCAACCGCCTTCGCTTTCCATTGGGCATGGCCTACCGATCGCTCGGTGAAACGGACGCCATGGAGCGCGAACTGGCATTGGCCGGCCAGATTGGCCTGAGCCCGGATGACCCAGTCGGTGAGTACCTTCAAGAGCACGCGCGCGGTTCAAGAATTCTGCTTCTGCGCGGGCGGCGCGCGTTTCTGGCTGAGGACTTTGAAAGCGCGCTTGCCTTGTTTGAGCGCAGCAGCGTGACCGATCCCGACAACCCGGAAGCGTGGGCCAACCTGGGCGCGACACAGGCCCTGCTGGGCGATAGCAGCGCGGCGATCGCCAGCCTGAGGCGATCGCTTGATCTCGATCCGGACCAGCAAAGGACCCGAATCAACCTGGCTGAAATCCTGAGCGCTCAGGGTGAGATCGACCGCGCCTGGCGGCTGCTCAATGAGGATGAAGCAACCCTTGGCAGCTTCGAATCACTTGTGACGCGGGCTCGACTGGCCAGACAACTTTCCAACCTGGAGGCGGCCGCCGGTGACTATCTCGCCGCACTTGACCTCGAAAAGGACCTTGGGGTGTGGCGTGAGGCCATCGATGTGCTGATGGGCCTGGATCGTTTTACTGATATCGAGGAACTGGCGACCCATTCCGGTTTGAATGCCGAAGGCCGAGCCGCCGTCGCCGTCGTGATTCGAAGGCTGATCAGCTCGGAAACCGCCAGCCTGCCCGCCCTGGCGCTGACGATTCGTCTCAGTGAGCACCTTTACGCCGTCGACGACAGCCTGATTCACCTGCAGCTCGTTATTCAGGCACGGCTGGCTCAGCAGCCAGACTGCCGCTCTACGATTCAATGGTTGATGCAACAAATCGAGGGGAACGATGATTGGCCCGCCGCCAAGGCGCGCGCGGCACAGCAGCTCGTTTTTGACCTGGCCCGGCAGCCGCGCTGCCAGGCCAAGGACTGAGCTGCGCTACAGCTGGAATCGATCGCGGAAGACCAGATCCAGCGACACGGTTTCGCCATTCACGACCATGGCCAGCATTCGATAGCCGGCCGTGATGGCTTGCACCCTTGATAATCCGGGCGTGCCGATCGAGCTGATCGCGATCATCGATGCATTGAACGAAGTGTCGCCTCCGGCCAACCACCAGGCGTCCCCGTCCGCGCTCGAACTCGCGGTCTGACCTGGCGAAAGTAAGCAGCAGTCGCTGCTTGCATGCTCAGCAAGAAGCACCGCGCCACCGCCGACCAGATCGACCCCGATCAACTGGCTGCTGCCCGCAAGGCTCTGCTGCAAGAGGACCTCAAGAAAGCCAGTGTCAGCATTGAGCGCCATAAAGCCCGGCGTGCCGGCGACCAGGGCTAGTTCTTCAACAATGCTCCCGGTGGTCAGGTCGGCTGAATACACGCTCCAGTTGGATTCCCCAGCCAGGCGCCCGGCAAAGTAAAGGATCTGCGCGCCTGCATCAATGGCTGAAATGCCCGTAAGGACTTCGCAGCAATCAGGATTCGGGGTGCCGATCGTGGTACTGACGGCTGTGTCTGGATCGATCTCGACCAACTGCAGGCCCGTGGCCAGATCGGCAGCGGTCATTGAAATCAAGCGATCGTTATCAGCGTCATAGCCCAGCACAAACGCCGGCGATGTCGGGAGTAGTTCGGCCGAGATGGAAACACCGTCAAAGCTCAGGCTGAACAGGGCCAGCTGATCCTCGCCGGCACCACCGGTAAACTCGCCCACGGTAAAAAATCGCTCACCCTGAGTGTCTGCCGCTGTCAGGCCCGCCAGAAAGCGACAGCAATCAGAGGCACCGACTGCGCCCAGTGCAACGTCGCCGGTTTCTGAATCAATTTCAACGACACGGAGTTCGTTGCTCGCCTCCTCGAAAACCAGCGCAGACAGCTGCCCCTGTGCGGGAACACCCCAAACCGACAGAACTAACGCAAGAACCAAGGCCGCAGCCTTCGAGTCGTTCAGATACATGGCAGACACTCCTAGTTGGATTCAGCGGCCAACAACCGTTCCAGGCGCTCGAGACGCGCTTTGACGTCTTCCAGTTCGCGGTCCTTTGCAGTCAGCTCACTCTGCAGTGCCTGGGCAGCGCCCAAGGCTACGCCAGCCATATCGGCCACACTGATGTGCCGATCGGTCTCACCCAGACCGAACACGGCATGGAAATCCTCCGCCGTGGGTCCGAAGTGCTGGCCCTGGTCGGCCGATGTGTTGTAGCGCCAGTTGAACAAATCCAGCTCGGCGAGCAGTGACAGCAGCCGACTGGCGTCCATGGCCATCAGATCGGTCTTCGCCGCGCGGCTGGACAGCTGATACACCGCGCCGTCCACTCGCAGGTCGCCGCCGGCCACGTGCAGACGAGCGGCAGGGCTTGCCGTTCCCAGGCCAATGTTTCCGTCCGCCGCGATAAACAGGCTATTGGTAGGTGCTCCTGGCCGGGCCCTGAAAATGAGACTTGACCCGTTGGTGACATCTCTGACGAAGAAGTTGGTTTCATTCGCAACGATGTCGAACACCTGCGGAGCGAAGCCCGACGAGCCATCCTGTTCCAGGCGCAAGCTCGGCGAGTCGCCATTGCGAATATGCATTTCAACCGATGGCGTAGGCGTGCCTACGCCAATTCTGCCGGCATTGTCAATCCACATCGAATTGGCGGGCGCACCGCTCTGTACTCGAAACGGTGTTCTGCCGGCGGTCGCATCTTCGATCGCGAAATAACTAGGGTCACCGTTTTCCGAACCATTGATCCCTATCCGCCAGTCGTTGGCGGCAAAAGAGCCCGAATTGCTGGTGTCATCAAAATGAATGCGCAGATTGTTTTCTTTGAGCCGAATCGTGTCGGACCCATAGGTTTCGGCCGCAGCGCAATCCAGCCCCACGCAAAGGCTGTCTCTGCACCGAAAGATCGCCGATGATCAGGTCCGATATCGTCTCGTCCGGCAGCGGCCTCTCACTTTCAGCCGCTGAACCTGCAACCAACCATTGATCATCTTCTTTCCGAAACGCACCCTGCTGGCGAATGGCCATCGGGCCAAAACTCAGCTGCTGCCCAGAATCGCGGGCCTGCTGCAGCTGTGCCTTCTGCTCGGCGCTCAAGTTCGGCAGCAAGGTCAACTCATAGAGGTACTGCCCTGGGAGGCCAGCCTGGCGCGAAAGGTCCAGGGTGATCGCCTCATCAGGACCAAAATGCATAGACACCGCCTGACCGTCGGGGCGAGCCAGCGTCAGCATCGCGCCGCCGTGGGCGGCTTCTGGAAACCATTCCAGCTGATCATTGCTCAAACGGCTGTCGATAGCACCGTCGCCGGCCTCAGCGGTCGTGAAACTGACGGCCAGGCACAGTCCGGTGAGTAGAACGAATCGTATGGTCATGCTTCAAGACTCCCTTGTGAGAGAATCGATGCTACCGCTTTCCACGATTCAATGCCAGCCGCGTCCGGCTGGCGCAAAAAACGAAATTGCTAGGTGAAACAGCTAAGACCAACAGCTCATACTGCAGCGGTTTCCCACTGGGTCGCCAGCGCGCCGCGATGGACCTCGGGGTTGAAGTAGCGGGTCTGGATGCCGCTGGCGGCGAAGCGCTCCGGATCCGCTGCCTCGATCGCACCACCCTTGCAGGCCTGGGTGGCCGACCACCAGCCCGAGGGATAGCAAGGCTGGGGAAAGCCGAGGGTCTTGATGTCGGTGAAACCGGCCTGTTGCATATTGCCGCGAATGCCACGAATCAACTCGCGATGCAGCAAGGGGGATTCGCTTTGCTGAACCAGCATGCCGCCCTCGGCCAGGGCGCGATAGCAGTCGGCGACAAAGCCCGGGCCGAACAAGCCCTCGGCCGGGCCGATCGGATCGGTGGAGTCGACAATGATCAGATCAAGGCTGCCAGGCGGGGTGTTCTGAATATGGGCCAGGCCATCGTCAAACAACAGGCGCGCCCTGGCATCCTGATTGCGCTGGCACAGCTCTGGAAAATGCTTTTCGGCCAGACGGGTCACCATTTCATCGATTTCGACCTGAGTGCAGTCTTCCACGACCTCATGGCGCCAGCACCTCGCGACAAGGTGCCGCAGTCGCCGCCGCCGATGATCAGCACCCGCTTCGGATTCGGATGAGAGAACAGGGCCGGATGGGTCAACATCTCGTGATAGAGAAAATTGTCGCGCGTGGTCAGCATGACGAAGCCGTCGATGACCATCAGATTGCCCCAGTCACGAGTCTTGTAGATTTCAATCGTCTGGAAGTCCGTGACTTCATGGGCCAGACGGGTTTCGACAATCAGCGACCAGGCAGAGCCGGCGCCCTGATGGTGCTCGCTGAACCATTTTTCTGTAGTTGAAAGCATGCTGAATCACGAGGATGGACAAGGCTTGCATGGTAGCGCATAGCATCGCGCTACAATTGCGCCCATCGCTGAACACTGCAGAATTCTTTAAACCAACGGACCGCTTGATGAGCCTCAATACCGTAGAACAAAACCGAAAACGCTATGCCATCGAGCGCTGGGCCGAAGGCTATTTTCAAATTGATGAGCACGGTCGAATGTGCGCTCAGCCGCAAGGAGCTGATTCGCCCGCGCTTGCGCTGGTCGAGATTGCCGAGCGCGCCCATCAGCAAGGGCTGCGCCTGCCGCTGCTGCTGCGTTTTCCGCAGATTCTGGAAAGCCGGGCCCAGCAATTGATCGACGCCTTTGCCACGGCGATCGATGAATTGAATTACCAGGGCAGCTACACGGCGGTCTATCCGATCAAGGTCAACCAGCAGGCCACGGTGGTTCGCACCCTGGCCCAGGTCGAGGGCCTGGGGCTGGAAGTCGGCAGCAAGCCGGAATTGATCGCGGCCCTGGCCGAAGCCCGGCCGGGCACCACGCTGATCTGCAACGGCTACAAGGATGCCGCCTTCATTCGCCTGGCGCTGAGCGCCATCAAGCTGGGCCTGAAGCCGATCATCGTGATCGAAAAGCCCGGCGAGTGGGCGCTGATCGAACGGGAAGCGCGACGGCTGGATGTGACACCGACCGTCGGCGTCCGCCTCAGGCTGTCTTCACTGGGCGCCGGCAACTGGCAGAACAGCGGCGGCGAGCGGGCCAAGTTCGGACTCAATGCCGTGCAGTTGCTCGAGCTGATCGAGACCCTGCGCGAAGACGATGCGCTGGACGCGCTGGAACTGCTGCACTTCCACATGGGCTCGCAGATCTCCAACCTGCGCGACATCCAGCACGGCGTGCGCGAGGCCGGGCGCTACCTGGTCGAACTGATCAAGACCGGCGTCAACATTCGCCTGCTCGACATCGGCGGCGGCCTGGGCGTGGACTACGAAGGCGGCGGCACGCGCAGCTTCTGCTCGATGAACTATTCCTCGACCCAGTACGCGCAGGCCATCGTTTCGGCAGCATTGCCGAGCTGTGTCGCCGAGCACGACATTACGATGCCGGACCTGATCTCCGAATCCGGCCGCGCGCTGACCGCGCATCACGCCGTGCTGATTACCAACGTCACCGAATCCGAAAAACCCTCCGCCCGCGTCCAGACGCCGAGCGAGACGACCACGCCCTGATCCGCAGAGCCTGCACGACACCTGGATCGAGGTCGATCAAGCGAGCCGGAAGAATGCTATCTCGAAGCCGAACATCTGCTGGAAGAAGGCCGCAACCTGTTCCTCTACGGCGACCTGTCGCTGGCCGACCGCGCCCGCCTCGAGCCGCTGCTACCACGCCATCCTCGAGCGCGTGGCCGCCCGCCTGATCCTGGAACACCGCCGCCATCGCGAACTGGCCGAACGGATCCGCTATCAGCGTCGGCCAAGTACTTCATCAACCTGTCGATCTTCCAGTCCCTGCCCGATATCTGGGCCATTGACCAGGTGTTTCCCGATCGCCCCGCTGACCGCGCCTCGATGAAACCCCGACCGAGCGCGGCGGTGCTCGAAGACCTGACCTGCGACTCCGACGGCCGGATCGACCAGTACGTCGAGCGCGGCCTGCTCGAACCCACCCTGCCGGTCCACGAACTGAAGCCGGATGAAACCTATCTGCTCGGCGTATTCATGGCCGGCGCCTACCAGGAAACCCTGGGCGACATCCACAACCTGTTCGGCGACACGGACAGCGTGGACGTGATCGCACCAGGACGGCCAGTTCGTGCTGCGACAACGCGCGCCTGCGGGCGACACCGCCGATGTCGTGCTCGAACTGGTCGGCTACCAGCCCGCGAGCTGATGGCCGCCTGCCGCGCCCAGGTGGCTGCGGCCGGCCTCGAGCCCCGAGGCGCGAAGCCATCGAACGGCTGCGTTGACCGAAGGCCTCTCGGCCTACACCTACCTGCACGCAGCGCATGAGTGTCGGGCTGTACAGCGAGGAAAGCAAACCAAGGTCGGCTGGATCGGCCTCGGCGCAATGGGCGCGCCGATGGCCGGGCACCTGCACGCCCAGGGCCAACTGCACGGCCGTCTGGAATCGCAGCGAGGCGCGCCGTGCGCCTTTGCCGAACAGCAGCCCGAGGCGTGACCTCGCCGAGTCGCCGGCGGCGCTGGCGGCCGAGGTCGATGCAATCGCCGTCTGCGTTTCGGCCGATCAGCGACCTGGCCGACGTACTCGACGACCTGCTCGCCGATCACCTCCGACCCGGCCAGACCGTCGTCGACCACTCGACGGTCACGCCCGCCGCCGCGCGCCGGCAGCCGAGCGGCTGGCCGAGCACGAGGTCGGCTTTCGTCGACGCACCCGGTCACCGGCGGCGTCGAGGGCGCGAAGAACGGCCAGCTGGCGATCATGGCCGGCGGCGACGTCGGGACCTCTAACGGCATGCATTCCGGTCCTCGAAGCCTACGCCAAGCGTCTAGCATCACCTCGGCCCCACCGGCAGCGGGCCAGTCGGCCAAGGCCGTCAACCAGCTGATCGTTGCCGGCATCGCCGAGGCCGTCTGCGAGGCGCTGGCCCTGATGGACCGCCTCGACCTGCCGCGCGAAATGATGCTCGAGCTGCTCTCGGGCGGCGCCGCAGGCAACTGGTTTCTCGACAAGCGCGGCCGGACCATGCTGGCCGACGAGTTCGAAGTCGGCTTCGAGCCGGCGCTGCTGCTGAAGGACCTGAAAATCTGCAAGTCGCTCTGCGAGGACGTTGATTTCGAATCCGGTGTACTCGAACTGGCCATCCCCGGATTATCAGCAGCTGGTCGATCATCAGGAACCAGGGCGAGATATCTCAGCGCTGATCCGGATGAAGAAACCCGGCTAATCGCTCATGAGCCATGACTTTGAGGCATACGCAGTTTCGAAAGGCGCACCACTTTCGAATGACCAAAACGGGCCCACCGTGCAAACCGTCCATGCGATCTCTGATCGTCAGGGAAATAACGATAACTGTGGATTCATCAAGGCACTCCAGCTCCTTTCCCGATCCGATAACCCAAGCCCTTGGCGATCGGCAGTCAGGCGTGGCCTGGTCATGGGTCAATCGTTCGGCTCGCTCGCGGGATCTGGCCCGAACTGCTCAGGATCTTTCCGGAGTAACCCCAACAGCTAACGTCGTTCCAGGACTCGATGTTCATCCACCCCTCGATTACGCCTTGCTTTTTCCCGAAGTGATTCCCAAGGTCGTCGCGACACGTCGTTGGACGGACAAGCGCTGGTTCGATGTGGTTCTGGACGTCAGAATGACTTCTGTCTGTTCGGCCGTTTGACTATGAACTCCCGGGCTTACCGCCTGTCCCTTGGTGCTGAATCCGGGTTTTCCGGACACGACCTTCCCGGCCCAGCGACCGACGTGATCGAGACCCTGGCATTCTCAGTCTGGATCGATCAAATCGCCCCTACTCGCCGCTAGCATTCCATCCCGTCGTCCTCATCTGCGCTGGATTCGGCGCCTGAGCCTCTCGAACGGATCACCCCCTTATTCGCCTACCCCCCTGGCCGCGACCTCGTCGATGTAGAGAGCTGCAACTGCTCCACTTGACGCCCATATATGTGATGTGTATCACGCTTTTTATGTTTCAGTTTGGTTAGCCTGATAAAGGCTCAGCGGGGCGCGCATGCGGCGGGGATCACTGTTTCGTCTAATCAAGTGCACCGACCGTGTCGCGCGGTTTTTGGGAGGCGGCTCGTGGATGACCTGTTATTGTTGTTTACCGTGATCGGGCAGCACATGGGCTGTCGCCCGCCCTGACCGCCCCTCGAGCTTCGGCCTGGAGCGGCGAGCGATCACGCCCTGGATCAGGTCGAAGGGGTACCAGTATCCGCACGCGCTCGCGCTTGGCACCGAGCGCTACGGCCAGTGGGATGCGGCGGCATCACCCGTTTTGCCTTCCCGCATCTGGCGCTTGCGCCTGTTGGCCCGATGAAGTCGACGGCACCAGCATCAGGCGACTCCGGCAGTGTTTGCCGATAGAGGCGACCTTGCTCAACTTCGGTTTCGACGACGTCAAACTGCCCGAAGGCAGCCAGCTCTTTGTCTACGGCCCCAAGGCCGTTGACGAGACACCGATCGATACCTATCGGGTCATCGGCCCCTACGGTGCTGAGATCAATCAGGACGAATGGCGTGTTCTGGACCCCCAATCTCTACGGCGCTACGCCGTGATTGAAGCCAGCGTGCCAACGCGCCGTTCGCGATCAGTTCAGCCTGAGCGTGCAGCAGGTCAGCCACGGCTACCGCGGCTTCGGCACCAAGGCCCCGAACTACCAGCAAGTCATCGAGGGCCTGACCGGTGAAGGCAAGCAGTCCTGCAGCACCCTGGGCGGCGGGCGCTCAGGCTCCTGCAACCAGGACGTGGCCTGCCTGAGCGAAGGCGACCCGTGGAATCTGCCACGCCGCTCCGTCGGCGCCTACCAGGTCAGCGGGACGGATTTCTGCACCGGATCGCTGGTCAACAACACCAATAATGACCAGCGCATGCTGTTCATGACCGCGCGCCACTGCATTGGTCCCAGAGATGCACCGAACGTTGTGATTTTCTGGAACTGACGAATGGCCAACCTGTCGCCGCCCGGGTGATCCTGGAAGGCTCTCAGGTCCAGCCGCCGGATCCGAACCAGTCGCAGCTCCGGCACCACCTTTATCGCCAATACCGTCAACCCCTTTAGCGGATGCGCAAACGGGGCCGAGTGCTCCGACATGATGCTGGTCGAAGTCAACGACGAGCCGCAAGAGGCATGGAATCTCTACTGGTCTGGCTGGGATCGTCGTCCGCCGCCGACCATCTGTGCACAGGGGCCGGGCAACAGCACCGACGGTCTGTGTGCCTCGATTCACCACCCGGGCGTCGATGAAAAACGCATCACCTGGGTCGCTCAGGATATGCAGATCGGCAGCATTGCCGGCTCGGACAACGTGCACTGGCATCCGTTCTGGCATACCAATCCGCCGGAGCTGCCAAATATGCCGCCCGGTGGAACACTGCCGCCCGCGGTTACCGAGCCAGGCTCTTCAGGCTCGCCCCTGTACTCGGCCGATCAACGATTGATTGGCGTGCTCAGCGGGGGCCCTGCGTTCTGCGGCGCGACCGGCACCAGCCTGTCGGATTTCTACGGCGGTCTTTTCCACGGCTGGGAAGGCCTGGACCCGAACGATGACACCACGCGCGATCACCTCGATCCGGTGGGCACCAATCCGGAGTTCATCGACGGCTCGGGCGATACCGGGTTTGCACTGAGCGTCGATCCGGCGCAGATCAGCCAGTGCGGTTTTGCCGATGTCCAGATCACCGTGGATATCAGCGCCTCCGGCGGCTTCGCAGATCCGGTCACCCTCAGCACAATCGACCTGCCGGTCGGCGCGACGGATGGCTACTCGACCAACCCCGTCACGCCGCCAGGCTCAAGCGCGCTGACGCTCAGCAACCTGGCCTCGGCCGGCGCCGGCAGCGACACGATTGACCTCCGTCGAGGGCAACAGCGGAGATTCTGGACCGCCTGGTTCCGATCAGCCTGAACCTGGGCGACGCCGCGCCCGCGGCCGCGACCATCACCACCGGCCCGCGGATCCATCGGCGTTGACATGATGCCCGACCATTACCTGGACTCGAATCGCCGGG
Organism: uncultured Pseudomonadota bacterium; assembly: GCA_942491245.1. Taxonomy (GTDB): domain Bacteria; phylum Pseudomonadota; class Gammaproteobacteria; order Xanthomonadales; family Wenzhouxiangellaceae; genus Wenzhouxiangella. The sequence continues at coordinate 10,790 of CALNZT010000017.1, read as the reverse complement.
GCGGTCGGGTACCTGGTCGAAATCGCCACCGATCCGGGCTTCCCCGGCCGTCTATTCGTCTACAGCGCGACCGAGCCCACGTGAATCGAATCGAGGTCGCCAGTTATTTTGTGCTCATCACGCACCACCTACTATGTGCGTGCGGGCCTTAAGTCGCAATTCAACTGCGGCGAAGGCGCTTCCTGGCGACCGTGCGATCTACACCACTGAACAAGCTGATCTGATCGAGGGCTTTGACAGCTCCGACTCTGCCAGCCGGTTGGCGTTGCCGACTCCGACCTGGTCAGGTCGTATCCTCGCCAGGTTCATTCGCAGGCATTGCGATGACTGCTGGAAATGTCGAAGCCGTCTCGGATCTGATCATCACGTCTCCTGCCTTCGATCCTGGCACCGAGCATTGATCTGATCATGACCTTTGATAGCTGGCAATTCGTCGAAAGCTCGGGGACCGGATGCTGGGAAGCAACGCTGGAAATCACCACCGACCGGAACGGAGCAAATGCGCCGTCTTGAGGAACGCGCTTACGACGGTCCGATTGGGGCCGCCTTCGACAACCCACTTGAAGGACGCAACGCCTGGTGTGGCGACCCGCCTATGACTTCGAACGCTCGCTGTCGACTTGAGCCAGCTTCAACGGTGAAGACCTGTCGGGCACCTGGCGCTTGAACATCAGCGATAACGCAGGGGCCGACACCGGCACCTTGAATGAGTGGTGCCTGATCCCGACGCCGGCCAGCCCGCTGATCTTCGAGGACAGATTCGAGGGCACGCCTCCCTGATCAAACATCGCATAACGTTACTCACCAAGGCCGGGGACTTCCCCGGCCTTTTTTTAGGCTTCAATGATTGCGGCAAGCGGTCATGTTGGATGATCAAGACCGCACAGAAAACGAGTTCCGAAAGCTGAACCAATTGACCCCGTCAGGGTCTGTTTAATCTCCGGGACAGCTAAGCGCTTCCTGGACCGATAGGAACTTTGACAAACATCGCACTGAATGCTACCTGCTCGGCCGAATGAATGACGAAGCGGCCACGAATGCAGCGCGTCCAAGCGAACAAGAACGATGATCTATGCACAAACTGTCTCACTCCGGGCCCTTGGCTTCTGCATGCTGGGCCCTGGTTTCCGGATGGGCGCCATCCAGCGCTAATCGCGCAACCCTTCCTGAGTCTCAACGAGCCCGTGGCCGAGTGCACGGATGACGGCAGCTGCCACGACCTACGAGGCCGATTTCTTCCAGCCCTACGCGCCGGTCACGGCCCTGGACATGGTCAACAACCTGCCCGGCTTCAACCTCGACAACGGCAACACCGGGGCCAGAGGCTTTGGTGGAGCGGCCGGCAACATCCTGATCAACGGCGAGCGGGTCTCGGCCAAGAGCGAGTCGCCCTCGGACCTGCTGTCGAAAATTCCGGCCGCGGACGTTGAGCAGATCATCGTCATACGTGGCCAGGTGGGCGGCACGGATCTCCGCGGCCAGAGCGTGATCGCCGATGTGATTCGACGCAACGGCGGCGCGACGGGTGCCTGGTCCCTGACCGCCGCCACGCCCGATCCGGGCACCCAGTTTCTGCCGTCCGGATCGATCAGTTATTCCGACCGCATCGGCGCGCTGACCTACACGCTGGGCGCGGGTGCCTACCGCTCGAAGTTCATCCTCGACGCGGAAGAACGGGTGCTCAACGGCGATGGCGCTCAACGCGCCTTGCGTATTGAAAGATTCACCGAAACCGATGACGGCTTTGATCTGAGCCTGAATACGACCTACCGACTTGCAAGCACGCGCTTCGGCTTCAACGCGCAATACGAATACAAGGACGAAACCGGCGGTGAGCGCTCATTGCGCCAGCCCGTCGACCAGGACCTTTTCCTGCTGGCGCAAGGCAACGACAATCAGGACCGCACGCTCGAACTGGGCGTCGACGCAGAGCGCGCGTTCGGCCGCTTCGTCAACACCAAATTAATCGGCCTGTATCGGCGCGAAGACGATTTACGCAACAGCAATCTGGTGCGAGGGGCACCGGAGCTGCCCGGGGAGATCATCACTGAAACGGTTAACGATCAGCTGGAGAGCGAGCGAATTCTGCGCCTTGAGCTTGATTACTCGGGCATCAAGGGGCAGTTGGTCGAAGCCTCGATCGAGGGCGCGCAAAACCGCCTCGAAAGCGATTTCGAGCTGCGCAGAATGGGCGATCAAGGCCTGCTGCCCGTGGTCGTTCCAGGCGCCAAGACGGATGTCGAAGAACAGCGCCTGGATTTCTCCATTGCCAACTCGTTTTTGCTGGGCGGCGTATCGATCGACCTGGAGCTGGCCGGCGAGGCCTCGGAAATCCAGCAGACCGGCGGCTTTGCCGAACAGCGCTCGTTCTTCTTCTGGAAGCCCAGCCTGACTCTGAGCTACGCCCCGCAGGAGACGTCACTTTTGCGGGGGCGGCTGCTGCGCCGGGTCAATCAGCTGAATTTCTCGGATTTCGTCAGTGCCGCCGATCTCGGCGACGACGAGCTCGCTCTGGGCAATCCAAACCTCAGCCCGGAGACGACCATTACCCTGGACCTGACCTACGAGCACCGTTTCAACAGCATCGGCCTGCTCAGCCTGACCGGATTCTATGACTGGATCGACGACGTCGAGGACGTGCTGCCGCTGGAAGGCCAGCTGGAAGTGCCGGGCAATATCGGCGCTGGATTCCGCTATGGCATTCGCGGCGAGTTCACGATTCCGCTGGAGCGCGTGGGCATCACCGGCGGGCGGCTCGACATCTCGGGTCGTTGGCAGGCATCCGGCGTGGATGACCCGCTGACCGGCGCACGTCGCAATCTGTCGGGCGAGCGTCACTGGACCAGCCAGGTCGGCTTTCAGCAAGACCTTCCGGGCGCCCAGCTGGGATGGGGCATGAATGCCGGTTTCTATGGGCCGTACGATCAGTTCGGCCTGGATGAACTCGATCGATTCTCGCGCGTCTGGGACTTCGGCGCCTACCTCGAGTCGCGCGCAATCGAGAACCTGCGCATTCGCGTCGGCGTCAATGACCTGTTCCGTGAGACCACCGACCGCGACCGCTTCGTTTTCGACGGTCCCCGCGATACGGCCGAGCTGGACTTTCGCGAAATCCGCGATCGCCGCCGCAACCGTCAGTTCTTCGTGCAGCTGCGCGGCGTTTTCTGATCCGAAAAAGCGACTCACCACAGCGGCAGGAAGGTCACGGAGAACACCTTTTCTTCTGATACTCCGTAGACCCTGCCCCTCTGTGCCGCTGTGGTGAATCGTGAAGAATCAGTCCAGCTTCTCAATGCAGCATCCGCAGCAGCGGTGCGGTACCATACGAAGCTCGGGGGAGCCGCTCAAATCAAACAAGAGATACCGATGATCCCCAGATTCCACACTTTCTTGATCACTCTGTCCACGGTTCTGGCCAGCAGTATGGCGATGGCGCAGATCCCGGCGGATATCACCCTGGAAAACGCCTTTGGTGGCGCCAGCTTTACCGATCCCGTGGCGATCCGTCACGCCAATGACGGCAGCGGCAGAAAATTCGTAGTCCAACTCAACGGACGCATTCTGATCGTCGATGCCAGTGACAATGTTCTGGCGACACCTTTTCTCAACGTAGACGGCATCACATTCACGGGCGGTGAACGTGGGCTGCTGGGCCTGGCGTTTCATCCTGACTATGCCAGCAACGGTCGAATCTATATCAACCACTCGGCCGACAATATCGCCGGCGTTCCCGATGGCGACACCGTTATTTCTGAATTCCAGGCCTCGGCGGGAAACCCTGACTTGATTGATCCGGCCAGTCGACGTCAGATCATCGTCATTCCACAGGATTTCAGCAACCACAACGGCGGTGACATCCACTTCGGCCCGGATGGCTACCTCTATATCGGCATGGGCGACGGCGGCAGCGGCAACGATCCCTGCAATCGAGGCCAGATACTTGACCCCTCCACCAACACCGCCTGCACAGCGGGTGAGGCGGCCTGGCTGCTCGGCAAGATGCTGCGCATCGATGTCGACAACACCACAGCAAGCGGCAGCAACAACCTGTGTGCGGCCAACAGCGACGGTTCAGCCGAATATGCCATTCCCAGCGACAACCCCTTTGTCGGTCAGAGCAATCGTTGCGGCGAAGTCTGGGCCTATGGGCTGCGTAACCCCTACCGCTTCAGCTTTGATCGCGACACGGGTGATCTGTGGATAGGTGATGTCGGACAAAGCACCTGGGAAGAAGTCAGTCTGCTGCCCGCCGGCAGCCCGGCCGGTGCCAATTTCGGCTGGAAAATCTGTGAAGGCACGTTCCTGCGCGGCTCGACCAGCACTGCCTGCACCCTGGCAGACAGCATTCTGCCGGTCATCGAATATCCGAATGGCGGCAACTTGGCGCTGCACGGCGAAGGCCCTGTTCGGTATTTGGTGGGTACCGCTGTCGCGGCCCGGTAGAATCACTGCAAGGCACCTACATTTACGCTGACTATTGCGAGGGTGACATCCTGTTTGCCCGGGAAACACTTCCCGGCACCTGGGCCTCCGAGATCTTTGATCCAGCCTTTAGCAACGTGCTGGGTTTTGGTGAAGATCAGGACGGCACTCTCTACATCGCGCTGAGCAATGGCCAGATTCGCGTTTTCAACGGTGATACCGGACCCGCTGACCCGATCTTCGCAGACCGCCTCGAGAACGCCATACCGTAGCCGACGATCCAGCTCAAGCCAAAAAACCAGAAGGCCGGAGTTCGCTCCGGCTTTTTTTGTTGCCGCCCTGAACGGCGGCGCTTGCAGACGCTAGCGTCTTCTTCAAATCAACATCGCCCACGCGACGTCTGGCCAGCGCGTCGTCCGGGATTCGGTCAGTCGATTGCCATCAGGGCACGTATCTGGTCTTGTGCGGCCATCCCATCGGCATAGCCCAGGGCCATCAACTCACGGCAGAATTCGGCCTCGAACATCACGAAGCCGGCCATGGCCGCTGCCCCAGGCGCCGACGTCGCGCAGCAGCGTCTTGACGCTGGCCGGGATTCGGTGGGCGTGGCGCTCAGCCACCACGCGCAGATCCTGCGACGGGCGGATGACCAACGAGTCGACTCGCTTCAGGTCGAAGGGTTTGGGAGTATCTGATGGCCAGTCCTTGATCAGTTGATTGGTGCGCTCGAGGTGATTCAGGTCGGCGTTGAGGTGGTCCATGAAGATGATGTCGAGCAGATAGCCGCCGATTTCACTCCAGCCCGGATAGTCCTGAACGGTGGTCGGCTCGGGGTCCTGGACTTCGTCACGCGTTCCAATCACGATCAAGCCGATCTGCGCCATGTGCAGCGCCGGGCCCAGCGGCAGAGGGCATGCCGCCGTCGCCATAGTATTCATTGCCGATGCGTCGGGCCGGAAAGAACAGTGGCAGCGCGGTGCTGGCCAGCAGATGGTCGTGATTGATCGCCGTGGGGCGACCGATCCGGCGGGGCGCTTGCCAGGCCTCGATCTCGGGCGCGCCCTGAAAAAACGTCACCGCCCGGTTGGTCGAGTAGCCCGATGCGGTGATCGTCAGGCCGCGCAGCGCGCCGGCCTGTATGCAGCGGGCAATGGCGTCCGGGCGCAGCTCGCGCTCGAGCAAGCGGGCCAGCGGTTCATTGTCGAACAGCGCCTGCGGGTTGGCGACGCCGAGGCCGCCGAGCGTCATCGATGCCAGCCAGTGCAAGCCGGCTCCAGGTTGTGAACCCAGCCGGTCTTGTAGACCTGGTCGCAGCTCAGATTGCCCCAGAAATGGGCCAGACGATGAGCGCCTTTCTTGAGTCATCGGCGTAGCTCGCCATCACGCCGGCATTGATCGCCCCGGCAGAGATACCTGAAATGATCGGGAATGGCGTGTGCTGACCGGCCAGGGTTTCGCCCAGCGCGCGCATCACCCTGACCTGATGACCCCGCGTGCACCGCCGCCTGGCAGTACCAGCGCAGCCAAGGGTTTCGGGGCGGGGAGATTCACGGCTTACTCGCGGGTCAGTACCATGGCTTCGAAGCCGTTTTCCACCAGTCGGCGACGGGCACCATCGGCCTCACGCGCACCGTCAGAGGGACCGACCCGCACGCGGTGCCAGGTCGAATCATAGACCGTTACGCTCTGAATGCTGGCATCAAGACCCAGCAGGGTCAGGCGCGCACGCAGACCTTCTGCATCGGCGCTGGATCGAAACGACCTGACCTGCAGCATGTACGGACCGCTGGGCGCGCTGTCTTCTCGCTCGCGTGCGCGCTGCTCGATCTCGCGCTGCGGCACTACCACTTCGATCTCGGGTAGCACGGTAAAAAAGTCGTACTGGCGTGGAGCGCGTGTCCTCGCTCTGGGCGATCGGCGGCTCATCAGGCTGTCCCAGCGCCGGTGGCGGGCATCGCCACTGGAGCAGAAAACCCCCCAGCCAGGCCACCGTGGCCAGCGCCAGCCCGCAGATCAGGCCGGCGCCAAAGGTCAGAAAACCGTAGCGGCCTGACGTGCTCTTGGTCTTGCCTCTGCGAGCCTGGCGACGCGCCATTACATTTCCTCCGGTGCACTGACACCGATCAGGCCAGACCATTGCGCAGCACCTGACCCGTGGAGGGCACCAGGTTCAGGCGCGCGTGGCGCAGATCGTCATCGTCGTCGACCAGAAAAACGGAGTTGTTGTACCAGGCGTGGAATTCGGAGGCTACACGCGCAGGTAGTGCTGCCAGCACGTGCGGACAGCGGCGACAAGGCGCCCTCGATGACTTCCGGGTAGCGGCCCAGGGTACGCATCAAAGGCTCGCTCATGGTCGTTGAATCCAGACGGCTGCGGGCGGCCTCGCCGATCGCCTGATTGGGCGCTGGCCTCGGCTTCGAGCTGTCGAAACACGCTGCGGATTCGAGCATGGGCGTACTGGATGTAATACACCGGGTTGTCGTTGGCGACTGTGACTTGGCAAGGTCCAGATCAAATCCAGATGCTGCTCGTGCGAGCGCATGACATAGAAGTAGCGCGCTGCGTCGTTGCCTACTTCTCGCGCAGCTCGCGCAGGGTGACGAGACTACCCGAACGGGTCGACATCTGCTCCTTCTTGCCGCCGCGAAACAGGATGGCAAACTGGACCAGCTGGAATTCCAGGTTATCGCGGGGATCCTTCACCGAGCGCCTCGGGCGCCGCATTCAGGCGCGTACGTAGCCATGGTGATCGGCACCGAAGATATAGCAGCGCGGTGCCCGAACACCGTTCGAGCTTGTCGTGCGAGATAGGCGAGATCCGAGGCAAAGTAGGTGGTCTGGCCATTCTGCGAACGACCACGCGGTCCTTGTCATCGCCGAGCTCGGAGGCCTTGAACCACTTGGCGCCGTCTTTTTCGTACAGCCAGCCGGCCTCATCGAGCTTTGCAATCGCTCGCGGCAGGTCGCCTTCCAGGCTGCGCTCACTGGAACCACTAGCGCTCGAAGAGCACGCCGAATTCGTCCAGGTCATCGCGGATATCCTCGACCATGGTTTCCAGCGCGGCGTTGAAACAGGCCGATAGCCGCCTCGCCGAGCAGCTCGTGGGCACGCAGATCAGTGCATCGATATGCTTTTCGGGCATCGCCGTTTTCGCTGTCCGCCGGTAGGCCTTCACCGACCTGGTGGCCGGTATGGCGCAGACTGTCACCGTGGCGGCTGCGTACTTCGCGCGCGATGTCATAGACATAGTCGCAGCGGTAGCCGTAGCTCGGGAAGGCGACACGCTCGCCGGCCAGCTCCAGGTAGCGCAGCCAGACCGAGACCGCCAGAATATGCATCTGACGCTACCGTGATCGTTGACGTAGTACCCGCCCGGTGTACCTGATGACCCGCCGCCTCAGAATCGAGGACAGGCTGGCACCGTAGGCCGCGCCTCGACCGTGCCCCACGTGGAGCGGTTCGGTTGGATTGGCGCTCACGTACTCGGCCAGAATATCCGGCAGCGAGCTCAGGTGTCCTGCGCACTGTAGCGCTCGCCCTGGGTCAGAATTTCGCGCAGGATGACGCGCAGGTAGTGCTGACTGGCAGAGAAATTCAGGAAGGCGGGGCCGGCAATCTCCACTTTGTCACGCGCGTTCGATTGCGGCAAGCGGCCTGGATCAGTTCCTCAATATCGCGGCTTGCGACCCAGCGGCTTGGCCAGAATCAGGGCGATGTTGCAGGCATAGTCCCCGTGAGGGGCATCAAGGGTCTTGTTCAACCAGAACGTCCATGCGCCGGGATCAATATCCAGCTCGCCGTCACGTTTCAGATAGCCCAGAGCCTGAGCGACCAGTTCAATGATATGCTTACGCATATGATGCCAATCCGTCGAGCAAAGCGGTATTGTAACGGGGCCAGCGCGCTAAGGCGTTCCAGCTCGTCCACAAGACCTGTGATAAGGTTGTGGAAGGCTTGAATATGTTTGCCGTCAGAGGGCACAGACACTGATTGATCAGCGGATTGGTCAAAAACCCACCAAGCCATATAATTCATATACTTCAGTGCCTTATAAGCTTTTTGATTACGGACTGATGAACCCTGCGCTAAGCCCCCGTTTTACTGTGACGCGGCGCACATGTGAATAACACTGTCAGAAAAAGAGGAATCAAGCAAGCAATGAGATGCTTTGACCAGAAACAGTCTACGCTGGGCAAGAGAAGGCATGGATCGATCCGGATGCCACGGTGATTGGTGAGGTCTCGCTCGGCGATGATGTCTCGCAGTGGCCGGGCGTGGTGCCGCGCGGTGATGTCAATCGGATCGATTACACGTACCAACGTGCAGGATTTGCTCATCGGTCACGTCACCCATGACGGGCCCTATTCGGGCTCGGCGGTCTGCCTGATCGCAGAAGACATTACCGTCGGCCACGGCGCCATTCTGCATGCCTGCACCATCGGCGACCGCCGCCTGATCGGCATGGGCGCCCTGGTGCTGGACGGTGCGGTTATCGAGTCGGACGTCATGCTGCTGGCCGGCAGCCTGGTCAGTCCCGGCAAGGCTCGAGTCTGGCTATCCGTACCGGGGTCGCCCGGCAGAAATCGCGAGACGCTTGAGCGAGCGTGAGCTTGAGATGCTCAACGGCTGCGCCACTACGTCAGCTGAAGGACTGGCATCTTCAAGCAAGCTCAACGCTGATTAAGTTTAAGGACGCCAGCCCGTACCGCCGTCTTTCCAAGCCCTTAGTCAAAAGCTCCACGTGAGTCCATAATAACTTACCGGGCTTTGTTCTGACCTGATACAGGAATAGTGGTCTTACTGTTCGAAGCGATCTTCGAATACATCATCCGTGAACACCTGCAGACTCACCGGAATGGCCATGGGAGTCATTACCAGCGTCATCAGTGCTGACACACAGATAGGCCTCGTAGAGCCCCTCCGTCAGGCCGGTGGCATCGAAGTTGACCGACACGCTTTCCGATCCACCCGCGGCAACGCCGCTCCGAACCCGGCACTACGCTCGCCAGGGCACCACCCGGGTCGGTGCAGACCGGCGGAACGGCGCTGGTTGGCGATGGTGAACGACAGCATCTCGTTACCGTTGGCAATGCTGCCAATAGCGGTTGCAGCACCCGTGGCAAGATTTACCGGTCATCTGCCGTTGCCACCACCCAGGAAGTCGGCCAGCAACAGGTGCCCGTGGTGTAGTCGAAGTCCATGTCCTGGCAAAGTTCGCGGCGAAGCCGGTAGGCCCGATAAGCGATGAACTGGCATCCGTCTTGTCAATGTACAGCAGCGCGTCCGGGGTCAGGTCAATACCGTACATCTGACCGGCGCCATCGATCGCGATCGCGTCGATGATGTCACCCGGAATTACCCCGACCAGGGTAGTTACCCGAGTCATCGGGTCGATGGTGTAGAGGTTATTCGTACCAACGGTTTTCGAACCGCACCGCAAATAGCGTCGAGGTGGAGTCATCCCATTTCATGCTGTCCATGATCCTGTACCCGCGCCAGTGACCAGACCCAGGTCCAGTGAACGCTCCAGGGTAACGCTGTCAATGGTGCCGAAGGTGTTCGGCGCGATGGTGCCGCCGGTAGAGTGATCACATACTGCTGACTGAAGTCACCGTTGATGAATGAACCAGCATAGATGTTGGTCGGCTGGGTGGCGTTGATCAGGTTGAGCGAGCCAGGAACAGCAGGATCCAGCGACACATAACCCTCAGCCGAATCCGGTCGTGGAATAGGCAATCACCGGGCTACCCTGGATAAGAGCGCTTGAGGCCAGGCCGCTGGACAGCACCGAGGCTTCCGGATCGGCCAGCATGCTGATTCCGGATCAAAGCTGACACCGCCGTCCAGGCTCGGGCCGAAGTCCGCGAGGATCAACCGCAACCACACCTTCGGTTTCGTCGGTCCAGTTGAGGCCATCACCGCCCTGGCTATTGCCAATCGCTTCGTCCATCGAGCCGCTGTTGTCCGGCGGCAGGATGATGCTCATTGGCAGCCTGTCGACATCTGCGCAGGGTTCTGCAAGCACCAGGTCGAAATCGGTGGTGACAATGTCATCGACCACGAAGGTGACGCCGCTGGCTGAACCAGGCATACGATTCGCCGGTGCTACCGAAATGGTGACCGGGCTCTCGGTCTCGGAGACGTTGAGCCGGTAGAAGCCCGAGGCATTGGTGAAGGTCGATACCGTGTTGTTCTGGCCAGTGACCGTCACTTCGACATTGGACACCATTGACGGGTCCGCACTGCAGTAGCCAAGGCTCTGGACGGTGCCGTTCAGGGTAGCGCTATCCGGCCCACCGTCACCGATCACTTCCATCGTCACGGCACGGCACGATGCTGGCATTAGCCGCATCCGAGCTGACACAG
>CALNZT010000016.1:0-49520 GCA_942491245.1 uncultured Pseudomonadota bacterium | reverse complement strand
CCTGACCGCCGTAGTCGAACCGCGCGAGATGGTAGCACGCCACTGCTCGACAGCCTCAGCCTAAAGCCCTGGCTAGACGGCCATTCGATCGTTGATTCCGGCACCGGTGCAGGCCTGCCCGGCATCCCCCTGGCGATCAGCGCACCGGACAAGGCGTTTACCCTGATTGACAGCAACGGCAAGAAAGTTCGGTTCGTGCGCCAGGTGCGCCGGACCCTGGGTCTGGGCAACGTCGAGCCGGTCCAGGCCCGGCTGGAATCCCTGCCCGATCTGCCAGTGCCGGATCTGATCACGGCCCGGGCGCTCGCCCCCCTGCCGCAGCTGGTTGAATGGCATCGGGACTGGCTGGCTCAGGGCGCAAAATTGCTGGCGATGAAATCGCGCGAGGTGGAAAGAAGGGCGGGGTCGGCAAGACGACCCGCGCGGCCGTGAACCTGGCGGCCAGTCTCGCCTCGATCGGGCGCCGCGTGCTGCTCGTCGACTTCGACCCGCAGGGCAACGCGTCGAGCGGCCGTCGGCTATCCGCCCGCGATCAGGTCGAGATCTCGATCTACGACGCGCTCGGTGAGTCACGATCGAGCGAGGTCATTCGCCTCACACCGACCTGGACACCTCTGACCCTCGTCTCGTCGTTCGCCGGAGCTACCGAACCTCGCCGGCGCCGAGATCGAGCTGGTGTCGCTCGTGGCACGGGAGCAGCGTCTCCGCAGCTCGGCTACGACGTGCGATCCACGCGGTCCTCGAAGAGTTCGACTACATCATCATCGACTGCCCGCCGTCGCTCGGCCTGCTGACCCTCAACGCGCTGGCCGCCGCCACCGAGGTGCTCATCCCGATGCAGTGCGAGTACTACGCGCTCGAGGGGCTCGGCGGCGCTCCTCGACACCATCGAGCTCATGCGCCGGCGCTCAACCCGGCGCTCGACGATCGAGGGCGTGCTGTTCACCATGTACGACGCGCGCACGAACCTCGCCCAGCAGGTGGCCGAGGCGAGGTGCGCAGCACTTCGGAGCCAAGGTCTTCGAGACCGTGATCCCGCGCAACGTCCGGCTGTCGGAGGCGCCGTCGCACGGCAAGCCGATCCTGCTCTACGCCGGCGATCGCGCGGCTGCCTGAGCTATCTGTCTCGCTGGCGGACGAGTTGCCTCCGGCGTCGCGCGGCGTAAGCACGACGGCCCTCCGCGGGCTCGAGCGAGAAGGACCCGAAGCATGAACCGCAAAGCGACCTCCGAGGTCGCCGACGCAGCTGGCGCGGCTCCTGCCCGGGCCAGCGTCGACCGACTCGCAGGCTGCGCCCGCTGAAGCCCGACTAGGCTTTCCCGCTCCGATCGAGGCCGTCCACCGCGAGCCCGGAGCAGCCGCCCGGCTTCCCTTCGCCATCGAGGACGAGCCGCGCCAGCGCAGTCGATCCGGGCTCGAGGAGCTCGCCGCCTCGATCAAGCCGTCGGGTCATCCAGCCGAGCGCGTCCGCCACGACGGCAACGACTGCTATCTGATCGCCGGCGAGCGCCGCTGGCGCGCCGCGCGACGCGCGGGGCTGCACGAGATGCCCGTCGTCGTGCGCGAGGCGTCGCCGACGACGCCGCGTTCGCAGCTGGCGCTCATCGAGAACATCCAGCGCGAGGACCTCAACCGCCTCGAGGAAGCCGAGCGCCCTCGCCGCCTGATCGACGAATTCGGCATGACCCACGCAAGCGCCGCGGCCGAGCGCCTCGGCAAGGACGCGCGCCGCCATCGCCAACCTGCTGCGCCTGCTGAAGCTGCCGACGCCGAGTGCGCGGACGCTGGTCCAGGATCGCGACGCTCGACATGGGCCACGCGCGCGCGCTGCTCGCATTGGAGACGCGGCGACAGCAGCCCGCAGACGGCGCGCAGGTGGCGAAGAAGGGGCTGTCGGTGCGTGAGACCGAGGCGCTGGTCAAGCGCATCAAGGACGGCAAACCAAGCAGCAAGCCGGTCGCCGGCAAGAGTGCCGACCTGGAGCGCCTGGAACAGGATCTGACAGAGACGCTGTGTGCGCCGGTCAGCATCAGGCATTCGGCCTCCGGCAAGGGTCAGGTCACGATTCGCTATACCAGTCTAGATGAGCTGGATGGTTTGCTGGAGCGGTTTCGAAAGTAGGGTAGGGTTCGCTGCGCGAGTTGATAAAGCCCACTTGTTTTAAATTAGTGTGCTACGGATTCACTCTAAGCCCTCTTGTGCTCCCAGCTTCGGGCCATTTTCCGTTTCCGGCTGCGACTCTTCAACGAGATACATCGCGCCTGCCCGCGCCTGTCTCAAATATATGGTCAACCAAACTATGCTGCAGGCTGCGAGAAGTGATCTGCAGGGTTGTTTGGCCCAATTTTTATCGCGCTCAGTTAGGCAGCTCTTTGAACGCCGATCCCGCCGTCACTAATTATTCACATCGTTTAGTGGGTTTCTTATTTGATTTATAAAATTTAATGAGATAGGGTTAAAATTCAGATTTAGGGTTCGGTGAACGAGGTAAAGAAAAATGATTAGTAAAAAAGCATTGATGACGAAATCTTCAGTCGTTTTTCTGGCAATGTTGTTCAGCTCGATTTTGCCCCAATCAGCAATTGTCGCAAAAGATTCCGATCCTGAATTAAGTCACGGGCAAATTATCACGCTAATTCAACCGGTCCCTGAGCGCCGAGACTTTATCCTAGGCCACGAATCCTCTGAAGCGGTAGTTGAAACTTGGTTAGTTGATTTCAATTGGCAATCGCTCGCTCCAGTCTTGAGCGAACGCGAAGTTGATTTCTCGCGTGATACGCAACGGCCGATGGCAGGACTCCTTTTGGACTTGCCGATGCCTCGTTTTGATCATCCACTTCGGCTTCGAATTCAGAGCGTTTATGAGGGTCTAGACGGCGTTCAGAATGTCGCAATACTTTGGTGGGTGATGAAGGGTCGTTGGTAGCAATATCTTTTAAAGACAATCAAATCCTAGGTCGAATTCACAGTTCTGCTGGGTTTACTTACATCATCAAGTCTGACACTACCGAAATTTTCCTTGGCGTGGTCAATCAATCGCTGCTCCCCCGTGGTCCAGATGAGAAGCTGGTGGATCCAGTGGTTCCAAAAGAGATTCGTGGAATACTCAGTTTGGGCTCCAGTGGTCGCTCAACCGGGTCTGGAGTGGTGCGCGTTCTGGTTATGTACACGCCAGCGAGTGCTACTAGGAACAACGTTAGCCTGTTAGCGAACAATATCATCGCTTCGTTTAATCAATCGCTGACAGACAGTGGTGTTCACTGGCAGAATGCAGTGGTCTTGGCAGGGTTACAATCTATCGGTGACAATTTGGACATGGATTGTAATATAGATGTAATTCTAAATATGGTTCAAAGAGCCTCTCCGTTTTCTACCATTGATGATTGGATGAGTAATGCGGCTGCAGATATTGGGCTAGCGATTCCCACCACCACTTCTGGACCCACTCCATGCGCTTTCGGCAGATTTGGAGGATTTGCTTAGTCGATGAGAGCCGACCTAAGCTTTGGGCATTCTTCTCCATTTGCATTTAGCACTGACACATTCGCACTTGGTGATCTAACAGCCCTACATGAAATCGGCCACGTCATGAACGGCGAGCATGAAAATCTAACGCAACCTCCACAAGCGTGTGGGCTTTCTGATCCTTCTTACGCGTGCGGTTTGGTGCATAGTTATATACCCTCTCCGGCCTGCGCTTGGCAAACAATGATGGGTGGCTATGTCGATTGTGCATTCAATTTTAGCGAGGAGGATAGTGGGCAACAATCTCCTTTCGGACAGTCAACACCCCGAATTGCCCGATGGTCGAATCCGGATGTCTTCTATGGCCTTTATCGCACAGGGTCTGCGAGCCGCGATATGGCTGCGGCATTGGACATCAACATGCCTAAAGCCTCAGCATGGATGCCTGATCCGGTGCCACCAAGCAGCGCTCCCGCATCGCTTACGGTGAATTCGTTCCAATGTTATGGCTTTAATTCTGCCTCATGGTCATCAGTGTCTGGGGCAACCGAATATCGCCTATACAATACGGGAGGCTGGACGCCCGTTCTACTCTATAGCGGTCCGAATACGATCGCCGATTTCAATGTGAATTCATCAACACCCGTCAATGTGATGGCTTGCAATGCTGGGGGCTGCAGTGGTTGGAGTCCGACCGCAAACGCGCAATTCTATTCAGGATGTTTGTAATGAACGATAGGCTGCTGCTACTGCTACTGGTGATCATCTTCCAAATGCTAGGCGCAAGTGGAATTCAAGCGCAGCAGGGTCCATCCGCGCCAAGTTGTCTGGGATGTCCTCAGTATGAACGCCCGCCCTACCCGCACTCCGGCTGGTGGCATAACCCACAGCAGCCAGGCAAGGGGATGACCATAGATATTCAAAACGGCGTTTTAGCCGCCAATTTTTATGGCTACCGTGACGACGGCAGTGCGGCCTGGTTTCAGATTAGCGGTCGCCTTGTCAATTCTGAGCTTGAGAGCGTCTATTGGGAACTGGACAGTGATTTGCTGGAATTTGCCAACGGGCAGGATTTCAATGGCGACTACGTAGAGCCCGAATTAATTGGATCGGCAGGTTCGATTCACATCGAGTTTCATGCCAGAAATCTATTGTCCTATCAGGTGGATGGAGGTGAGCCGCAGTCTATGACGCAGTTTATCTTTGGCGGGACTACTTTTCCTTCTTTCGAGCCTCAAAGTAATTACCTCATGCCAAGCCACGAGGAAGCCGCCCTGCTCTACGGATTTAATATTGGCGAGATTTCAGATGCTCTTGTTCCATGGCTTATTGTTCATCGCCGAGACTTGAACGGGGAAGCTCTCTTACGATGGGGCTTCGGTGGACTCCATACCCGCATTCTTTGGGGTAATACTTCAGCTGATTCTGATTCAGCCATCGGAATCCAATACAGCATTCTGTTTGGCGACTACGATTTTGCTCCGCATGTCTCTATGGGAGGCCTATTGAGTTGTGGAAAAGGGTCCGATCTTGTATTTCTCTTTCCCGATCTTCGTACAAGTGCTCAAAACAACACGCCGATCTGTGTGGTGGCAATGAATGTGGGCAACCCCGAAGGCGTTTCCCGACTCTACTATTTGCCGATTGCGGATTTTAGCGATCGCCACTTTACAGGGATCTCGGAAGATGGCTGGGTGATCGAGGGATTTCGTTTGCTGCATGATTGAGTTTGAGTGCTGTCAGCGTTAGCCAGCAATATGTAAAAAACTGACCGAAACACTGTGTGCGCCGGTCAGCATTCGGCCTCCGGCAAGGGTCAGGTCACGATTCGCTATACCAGTCTTGATGAGCTGGATGGTTTGCTGGAGCGGTTTCGAAAGTAGGGGTAGATTTGCTGCGCTTGGCTTGAAGGTCAAGGGCGCTTGGTTGGATTCGCGCAGCGCAGCCGGGAACGCAAGGGCGGTTTGGGCCGAAGGCACAACAAGCCCGGGAGCGCAGGCGTGGCGCGTGAATTTAACGAAGCGCTTTTCATCTTCAGTTCCAAGCGCAATTGCTAACGAATAAGGCAAGCGCAGTAAACATCCTACTTACCTGCAGCCTTCAGCCGCGCCTTCGTCCTCCGACCTTTCTTCTCCAACATCGGCCGAACAGCGCGCCCCAGCGCGGGGAACAGGTAGGTCAGCGTGGTCAGATAGCCGCTGAACCGGGGCATCGGCGCATCGCGTCGGGAATCGGTGACCAGTCTGACGATTTCATCGGCGACCTGCTCGGCGGTCACGATCGGCTGCGAAAAGGTCAGATCGCTGACGGAGTCGATGTCGTCCATGATGAAGCCGGTGTCGATCGGGCCCGGCGAGACGCAGGCGAACTTGATGCCCGAATCGGGCATTTCTTCAGCCAGTGCCAGGCTGAAGGCGCGCAGGCCGAATTTGCTGGCCGAGTAGCTGGCCGAACCCGGCACCGGCGTGCGACCGGCGAGCGAGGCGACCTGGATCACCGCCGGCAGGCTGGATTTCTGCAGGTAGGGCAGTGCCAGGCGGGTCAGCTGCATCGGTGCTTTCAGGTTGACGTCGATCATCCGGCCCATGTCCTCGGCCGAGATCGTCAGGGCCGGGCCGCGGGCATGGTAGCCGGCGTTGTTGATCAGAACATCCACCGATCCGAAGCGCTGCTCGGCGCGTTCCAGCACGGCGGCGAATCCGGCCGTGTCGGTCACATCCAGGGCTTCAACGGTGATTCGATCCGGGGCACCGAGCTGGTCGGCCAGCGCCTCCAGCGCGTCGCGGCCGCGCGCGATCAACACCAGCTTGGCGCCTTGTCTGAAAAACGCTCGAGCGGTGGCGGCGCCAACGCCGAGAGAAGCGCCGGTAATGATGACGGTCTTGTTGTCGAGTTCGCTCATGGGCCAGGGCTCAGGGTGATCGGAGTCTCACTTTAACCGAGCCTGGGGTGCGCTGATCTCGGGCATTTTTCCGGGTCGGGTCGCGGCGGCGACAATTTGGACGAATTTCGTCCGTTTTGATTGCCGCCTCACAATCTCTCCTGCTATAATTAAACGGATTTGCAGGGCGCCTGTCACAATGCGCCTTGTTTTTTGCTTGGCTTCCGGCCCAAAAGCCGCGCCGATTTCTTGGATACGAGTGTCCCGGAGACAAGTGTTTTGGAGACCAGGCAAATGAGCAGACAACAATGAGTGGCGATCAGGCGGCCTCAGAGGCGCTTTTCGCGAAAACCATTGTCTGGCTGCTGCGTGTTCAAGCCCTGTTGGCCGGTGTGGCCGCGGTCGTCTTTGCGATGATTGGGGGTCTTGAGCAGTCGCTGGCCTCCTTGATTGGCGGCGCCATCGGAATAGTGTTGACGGCAGTCACGGCACTGCGTATCGGCATGAGTCTGGGCGGCGACACCAAAGTCATGATTGTCGCGTTCTATCGCGCCATGGCTTTCAAACTGGTTCTGGCGGTGATTCTGTTTGTCATCGTCGCAAAATGGTTTTCCGGCTACTTTGGGCCGGTACTGATTGGATACGTTGCCACGCTTGTGGCGTATTGGTTGGCCATGTGGCGCATCGCGCACGTGAGCCCGGAATCGCAACAGCAAGACGAGTAAAAGCAAGGGACTTCAATAAGAATCATGGCTAGCGGCACTCCGTCACCGAGCGAATACGTCAAGCACCACATTACCAACCTGAGCTACGGCGACGGTCTGTGGACGATTCACGCCGATACCCTGGTGGTATCGATTGCATTGGGGTTGTTCTTCCTGTTTTTCTTCATTCTTGCCGCTCGCCAGGCGACGGCAGGGGTGCCCGGCAAGCTTCAGAATTTTGTCGAAATGCTCGTCGACTTTGTCGATAACTCGGTCAAGGACAGCTTCCACGGTCCGCGTAAGTTCGTTGCCCCGCTCGCGCTGACGATTTTCGTCTGGGTGTTCCTGTGGAACCTCATGGACATCATTCCGGTCGACTACCTGCCATTGTTGTCCTACAAATTGTTCGGCCTCGAGTACACCCGCGTGGTGCCATCGGCCGACATCAACGGTCCCTTCGGTCTGTCGATCGTGGTTTTCGCCTTGATCCTGATCTACTCGGTCAAGGGCAAGGGCTGGCTGGGCTATGCCAAAGAGCTGCTGTTCCATCCGTTCGGCAAGAATCCGTTCCTGTGGCCCGCCAACATCCTATTGAACATGGTGGAGTTGATCGCCAAGCCAGTGTCCCTGGCGCTGCGATTGTTCGGCAACCTCTACGCCGCAGAAATGATCTTTATCCTGATTGCCTTGCTGCCCTGGTGGATTCAGTTCGCGCCGGGCGGTGCCTGGGCCGTGTTCCATATTCTGGTCATCCCGCTGCAGGCCTTCATTTTCATGACGCTGACGATCGTGTATCTGTCGTTGGCCTATGAAGAACACTAAGCTTTTCGTCATCAACCGCTCAAATCAAGCACAACACTGTTAGGAGACTTCACGTGGAAACCATTGCACTAATTCAGGCCAACACCGCGATCGCCGTCGGCATGATCTTCGCTTTCGCTGCCCTCGGTACCGGTATCGGCTTTGGCCTGCTCGGCGGAAAGTTCCTGGAAGGCGCCAGCCGCCAGCCTGAACTGGCCGGTATGCTGCAGGTTCGCATGTTCATCATCGCTGGTCTGCTCGACGCCCTGTCGATCATTGGCGTGGCGTTTGCCGCCCTGCTGATGTTCGCCAATCCGCTGCTGGCTCCGGTCACCGGCTGATCCGGCATTCGCGTCCGTTCCACCAACGATTCAATTTGTAAGGTTTAGCTATGGACTTGAGTCTAGGCACCATCATCGGTCAGGCCGGTACGTTCCTGGTCTTCATTCTGGTGACGATGAAGTTCGTCTGGCCCCCGCTGGTCCAGGCCATGGAAGAGCGTCGGCAGAAGATTGCCGAGGGTCTTGCACAGTCTGAGGAAGCAGAAAAAGCGCTGGATATTGCTCAGGCTGAAGCTGACGAGGTCATTCGTGAAGCTCGCCGCAAGGCCGGGGACATTCTCGAGCAGGCCAGCCAGCGCGGAAACCAGCTTATCGAGCAGGCCAAGCAGGACGCGCTGGGCGAACGTGACCGTCAGGTTGCGGCGGCCGAAGCCGAAATCCGTCAGGCCACCAACCAGGCGCGTGAAGCGCTGAGAGCGCGGGTGGCAGAGTTGGCCGTGTCCGGTGCCAGCCGCGTGATCGAGAAAGAGATCGACGCGTCCAGCCACCGCGACATGCTCGACAAGCTGGCGGCGGAACTGTAAGCCATGCTGAACCGAACCACATTGGCTCGTCCGTACGCGCGCGCCGCCTTTGAGGTGGCCCGCGACGCGGGTCATCTGGCCGAGTGGAGTGACACGCTGAAATTTGCAGCGCAGGTGGCTTCCAGCTCCGAGATCAAGCAGTTCATCGGCGACCCGCGAGTGGGTCGTGAGCAGCTGCGCGAACTGATCATGGAACTCGGCGGCGAGCGTTTCAATGCCAAGGTCGAGAACTTCCTCAAGGTGCTCATGAACTATGGTCGCCTCGAGTTGCTGCCGGAAATCGCGGCAATGTACGAGTTCTACCGACGCGAGGCCGAATCACGCCTGCGGGTTCAGGTCTCCTCGGCCATGCCGATGAATGACGAAGAAACCGATCAACTGGTCGAGCGCTTGAAAGCGCGCTTCGGCCGTGAGATCGATCTGGACGTGGACGTGGATGAATCGTTGATCGGCGGTGCGGTGATTCGGGCTGGCGATCAGGTGATCGACGGTTCGGTACGCGGCCGATTGGAACAACTGGGCCGTCAGCTCGCTCGCTAGTCCTGCGGAATGCCCTGGGACCCGAATTTTTGTTAAGGATTGCAAAACATGCAACAGACCCTCAACCCGACTGAAATCTCCGAACTGATCCGCAAGCGCGTCGAGCAGTTCGAAGTCTCCTCACAGGCTCGCACCGAAGGTACGGTGGTCAGCGTGTCCGATGGCATTTGCCGTCTGCACGGGCTGGCTGACGTCATGCAGGGCGAAATGATCGAATTCCCCGGCGACACCTACGGCCTG
This sequence comes from uncultured Pseudomonadota bacterium, assembly GCA_942491245.1. GTDB lineage: Bacteria > Pseudomonadota > Gammaproteobacteria > Xanthomonadales > Wenzhouxiangellaceae > Wenzhouxiangella. Next base: position 40,024 of record CALNZT010000016.1, on the reverse strand, counting down.
GCGCTCAACCTCGAGCGTGATTCTGTTGGTGCCGTTGTCATGGGTGAATACCAGCACATCAAGGAAGGTGACACGGTGCGCTGCACTGGCCGCATCCTGGAAGTGCCGGTGGGCGAAGGTCTGCTGGGACGCGTTGTTGACGCTCTGGGCAACCCGATCGACGGCAACGGCCCGATCGAAGCCGCAAGTTACGAGCCGATCGAAAAGATCGCGCCGGGCGTGATCACGCGTAAAAGCGTCGATCAGCCGGTCCAGACCGGCCTCAAGGCAATCGATGCCATGGTGCCGATCGGACGTGGTCAGCGCGAGCTGATCATCGGTGACCGCCAGACCGGCAAGACGGCGGTGGCCATCGATGCGATCATCAACCAGAAGGGCAAGGGCATCAAGTGCATCTACGTCGCGATTGGTCAGAAGGCCTCGTCGATCGCCAACGTGGTGCGCAAGCTCGAAGAGCACGGCGCGATGGCGCACACGATCGTTGTGGCGGCCAATGCCGCTGAGTCGGCCGCGCTGCAGTACATCGCGCCCTACGCTGGCTGCTCGATGGGCGAATACTTCCGTGACCGCGGTGAAGACGCGCTGATCGTGTACGACGATCTGTCCAAGCAGGCCGTGGCCTACCGCCAGGTTTCCCTGCTGCTGCGTCGTCCGCCGGGTCGCGAAGCCTATCCCGGTGACGTGTTCTATCTCCACTCCCGCCTGCTTGAGCGCGCGGCCCGCGTGAATGCCGACTACGTTGAAAAGATGACCGACGGTGAAGTCAAGGGCAAGACCGGATCCCTGACCGCGCTGCCGATCATCGAGACCCAGGCCGGTGACGTGTCGGCCTTCGTACCGACCAACGTGATCTCGATCACCGACGGCCAGATCTTCCTCGAATCCGACCTGTTCAACGCCGGTATTCGTCCGGCCATCAACGCCGGCCTGTCGGTCTCGCGTGTGGGTGGTGCGGCGCAGACCAAGATCATCAAGAAGCTCGGCGGCGGTGTCCGTCTGGCCCTGGCGCAGTATCGTGAACTGGCGGCTTTTTCCCAGTTCGCTTCTGACCTTGACGAAGCAACGCGCAAGCAGCTTGAGCGCGGTCAGCGCGTTACCGAACTAATGAAGCAGCCGCAGTATTCACCGCTGTCGGTCGCCGAAATGGCGGTCAGCCTGTTCGCGGGTAATGAGGGTTATCTCGATGACCTGCCGCTGAACAAAGTCGTGGATTTCGAGCGCGCCCTGCTGGACTTCATGGGCAACAGCCATAGCGGGTTGCTCGACACCATCAACGCCACTGGCGACTGGAACGACGATCTGGCCGGCAAGATGAAAGCCGCGCTGGACGATTTCAAGGCCACCGGCAGCTGGTAATTGCGATTGAGAAAACGGGTGCCTGAACCGGCACGCGATGGATCAGTGTTCAAGCACAACAACGACTGATCAAGCAGGAACCAGAGTCACGCCAGTGCGGCGTGATCCTAACAACGGATCGAAGGCAGATAGAGCATGAGTGGATCAAAAGAAATTGTCGGCAAGATCAAGAGTGTTCAGAACACGCGGAAAGTGACGCGTGCGCTGGAAATGGTCTCTGCCAGCAAGATCCGCAAGGCGCAGGACCTGATGAATTCTTCTCGCCCCTATGCGCGCATGATGAAGCAGGTCATTGGTCACCTGGCGCACGCCAACCCGGAGTATCGGCACCCGTTCACGGTCGAGCGCGAGCAGGTCAAGCGCGTCGGCTATGTGATCGTTGCCACCGATCGCGGCCTGTGTGGCGGCCTGAACAACAACATGTTCCGTCGGCTGCTGGGCGAGATCAAACAATGGCAGGATCAGGGTGTTGAAGTCACCACCGTCATCATCGGACGCAAGGCGGCTCAGTTCTTCCGCCGGGTCAAGGTGAATGTTTCCGCGGCCACCCAGGACCTTGGCGAGAAGCCGCGCCTCGAAGATCTGATCGGCTCGATCAAGGTCGTGCTTGACGATTACCGCGAAGAAAAACTGGATCGCCTGTTTGTCTGCTACAACCACTTCGTCAACACGATGGTGCAGAAGTCGACCTTCGACCAGCTGCTGCCGCTACCGCCGACCCAGGATGAACCCATGCTCGAGAGCTGGGATTACCTGTACGAGCCGGATGCCGAAAGCCTGCTGGACGATGTGCTGACCCGCTATGTCGAATCGCTGGTGTATCAGGCCACGCTGGAAAACCTGGCCAGTGAACACGCTGCACGCATGGTCGCGATGAAGAGCGCGTCAGACAATGCATCCACCCTGATCGACGACCTGAAGCTGGTCTACAACAAGGCTCGCCAGGCTGCGATCACGCAGGAAATTTCAGAAATCGTCGGCGGTGCCGCCGCCGTTTGACCTGAATAATTAACCCGGAGAGCCGGTGTGTCGGTAACGACAGACCGCTTCCCGAAACTGGATTGAAGAGATTCGAAACGCCTGGTCCGCAAGCACGAACTGCTCAAGACCAACCAAAACTGAGGAATAGCGCAATGAGTTCCGGAAATATCGTTCAAATCATCGGTGCCGTCGTCGACGTGGAGTTTCCGCGTGGTGAGGTGCCCAAGGTCTACAACGCCCTGACCGTCGACGACACCGACATTACGCTGGAAGTCCAGCAGCAGTTGGGCGATGGCGTGGTTCGAACGATTGCACTCGGTTCGACCGATGGCCTCAAGCGTCACCGCTCGGTGACCGACACGGGCGCCCCGATTCAGGTGCCGGTCGGTCAGAAAACGCTGGGTCGCGTCATGGACGTGCTCGGCAACCCGATCGACGATGCCGGTGATGTCGGTGCTGAGGCCCACTGGTCCATCCACCGCCAGCCGCCGTCGTTCGAAGACCAGGCCGCCAGTAATGAACTGCTGGAAACCGGCATCAAGGTCATCGATCTGATCTGTCCGTTCGCCAAGGGCGGCAAGGTCGGCCTGTTCGGTGGTGCCGGGGTCGGCAAGACCGTCAACATGATGGAACTCATTCGCAACATCGCCATCGAGCACTCCGGCTACTCGGTATTCGCCGGCGTTGGTGAGCGTACTCGTGAAGGAAACGACTTCTATCATGAAATGAAGGACTCCAACGTCCTCGATAAGGTGGCGCTGGTGTACGGCCAGATGAACGAGCCGCCGGGTAACCGCCTGCGCGTCGCGCTCACCGGCCTGACCATGGCCGAGTACTTCCGCGACGAAGGTCGAGACGTTCTGATGTTCATCGACAACATCTACCGCTACACCCTGGCCGGAACCGAAGTTTCCGCACTGCTGGGTCGTATGCCGTCTGCCGTGGGTTACCAGCCGACGCTGGCCGAGGAAATGGGCGTGCTCCAGGAGCGCATCACCTCGACCAAGACCGGTTCCATCACCTCCATTCAGGCCGTTTACGTTCCCGCCGATGACTTGACCGATCCGTCGCCGGCCACGACCTTTGCTCACCTTGATGCCACGGTCGTTCTGTCGCGTAACATCGCCGAGCTGGGCATCTACCCCGCCGTTGACCCGCTTGACTCGACCACTCGCCAGCTCGATCCGCTGGTTGTTGGTCAGGAGCACTACGACGTGGCCCGCAAGGTGCAGGGCACGCTGCAGCGCTACAAGGAACTGAAGGACATCATCGCGATTCTCGGCATGGACGAGTTGAGTGAGGAAGACAAGCAGTCCGTGGCCCGTGCACGCAAGGTCGAGCGCTTCTTCTCGCAGCCGTTCTTCGTCGCTGAAGTCTTTACCGGTTCGCCGGGCGTCTACGTTGGCCTGAAAGAAACCATCCGTGGCTTCAAGGGCATTGTTGATGGCGATTACGATCACCTGCCCGAGCAGGCGTTCTACATGGTCGGCACGATCGATGAAGCGGTCGAGAAAGGCGAAAAAATGCTCGAAAAAGCCGCTTGATAACGTGTGACGCGGCCTCTGGCTGCGTTTTCGCGGCGCGCAGAGTGCTTGTGGACTCATGTCCATTCCGCGCTCAGCCCTTGCTCAAGCCTTCCCAGAGACCACGTATCACGCCGTCAAAGCCTGATTCGAGTGTCGAGTTGTACGGAGTTATTTAGAGATGGCATCAACAATACATTGCGACATCGTCAGCGCCGAGGCGGAGATATTCTCCGGCGAAGCAGCCATGGTCGTGGTCAGTGGCGAAGAGGGCGAGCTGGGTATTGCACCACGTCATGCGCCGCTGCTGACGCGTCTTCGTCCCGGTCAGGTCCGAGTGATGCTGCCCGGCGGGGGTGAGGAGTTCTATTACATCTCCGGCGGCTTGCTCGAAGTCCAGCCTCACGTTGTCACCGTGCTGTCTGACACCGCAGCCCGCGCCAGCGATCTTGACGAAGCCGCGGCCTTGAAAGCCAAGGAAGAAGCCGAGAAAGCCATCAACGATCGCTCGGCCGGCATGGAAGTGGCCCAGGCTCAGGCCCAGCTGGCACAGGCTGTTGCGCAGCTGGCCGCCCTGGAGCGTCTCAGAAAGAATCTCTCGCGCTGATTCCGTTGTTTTGTCCTGCAAAAAAGCCCGGCTTCTGCCGGGTTTTTTTTGGCCGGAATCAGCCGTGAGACCAGGAGGTATGCACGCCGTTCCTAGCGTGATTCAAGGTTCGAGCCGAATCTATGATCCGGTCTGGCGGTTGATCAAATGTCCTGTCTTGACATAAATAAGCGCGCCATCCTCCAGGGTGTAGGGCGTGTGCTGGCTGCCGTCCGGGTTGCGTAGCCAGCTTCCCTTCGGGTAGCTGCCATGCTCATCGTGGAAGGTCCCTTCGAGGACCAGGATTTCTTCGCCACCCCAATGCCGATGAGGGTTGAACCGGGTATTGGGCGCCCATCGGACCAGGGCCACGTTCTCTGTGCCGAATTGATGCAGTGGCAGTACGTTGAGGCCAGCGACCAGACCAGGCAACCAGGAAGACGTCTGTGTATTGATGACCTTCTGTTCCTGGTCATCGCTCTCAAATTGATGCAACTTGACGAAGATGGTCGCGCCCTCGTGGCCGATTCGTGGCGTGTGGGCCGTCCCGATCGGGTTGCGAATATAGTGTCCGGCCGGATAGTCACCGTGCTCGTCTGAAAACACCCCGTCCAGGACCAGAAACTCCTCGCCGCCATCGTGGTGATGCGGGGAGAAAGCGCTGTTGGGCGCATAGCGCACCAGAGACGTCGCACGGGCGATTTCGTCACCGATCCGGTCCAGCATCATGCGCTCGACCCCGGGCATTGGCGAGGCGACCCAGGCATGATCGTCGGGTCGCACCACAACGCGTTGGCTGAAATCTGCGCGCAGCCTAAGCCCGGCAGGGGTTGATTCTTGTGTCATGGATCTATCGACCGCTTTGCGATGGTTGGCCCTTGATGGGTGTTCAAGGATTCAGGACGTCTGCACTACTACTGCCCGAAATTGTTACATTGTGGCCAGCCCGGGCATAAATCAGATGAAAGTGGCAGCTTTCGGGCGAGAATCTCGCATTGTCAATTACGGCATGATCCTTGCAGCAGAAGGTCAATGTGTGATCATTTGGGCAGAGATTCGATCTGTTATGCTCAGAATAATAAGGAGGAACAGATAATATGAAAAAAACCGGGGTAGCTGTGCTCGCGCTTTTCGTCATCCTGAGTCTCGCGGCTTGTGGTGGTGAGCCGGCGCTACCAGACAATGAACGCTTACTGTCGGCTTTCGCTGATGGGCGAACCGGAGTCTGGGTCAGTGGCCATGGAACAGTAGTTCGCCCGCTTGGCTCGCCAAGCGAAACCCAACGCTTTCTGGTTCGGGTGAATGAGGACCTGTCGCTGGTCATCCGCCACCAGGTAGGCGACAGTGGAATCGTACCAGCAGATCGCAACGATATCATCGCGTTCCAGGGCCGCTACGAATTTCACGGCGGTGGCGGAGAGATCATTCTGACCCATGCCGACCCGGCCAATCCTGGCGGCGGTGGTTGGATCGAATTCAATGGGACGCGTTACGAGTAGACCTACTGTCGTCCGGTCATCGATCGAAGGCCCGGGACCCTTGCAGTCCCGGGCCTTTCTGTATCACGCAGAGCGTTCGGATCAGCGTTCGCTTTTCTCGTCTTGCTCCTCTTACTGGTCCTCGCCCTCGGGATAGGGCATTGCCTCAGCACCCTGGATCTCACCGACCTGCGCCGTTTCATGAACATACAGATCCACGTCGCGCTCGAAGACCAGCGGCCCAACCACAACAACGTCAGGCCCAATCCCGATCTGCGGCCTGCTGTTACTGCTGTTGTTGGTTTCGCGTACCCGCAGCTGCCCTTCGATCCGGGTGCCATCAAGCAGGTCCATCGAACCGTTTCTGGTTTCCAGACTTGCCGCCGTCGTCCCGATCAGGCGAATATTGCCGTTGGTGGTAATGATGCCTTCGGCAACCGAGCTGCCGCTTTCCAGGCTGATCGTGCCATTGACGGTGCTGAGTTCGCCGCCGATCTGGACGGACTCCTCGCCGCCAACACTGCCGTTTACCGAGCCGACGTCGCCCTCGACGGTCACGTTGGCGCCCAGCGCGATGCTGCCATTGACCGACTCGACCGAGCTGGCCGATGCGCCGTCGCCGAGACGAATGCCGCCGTTGACGTTTCCGATCTCATTGACCTTGGCGTTGTTACCGATTCGGATGCTGCCGTTGACGTTGCCGACATCGCCGTCAACGATCGCATCGTTGCCGACCTTAACCGAACCGTTCACGGTCGACGCATCACCATCCGAACGCGCGCCGTCCGGGATTTCCACCGATGAGTTGACGTTGCAACCCACCAGAGCGACAAGCAGGATCAGGCCTGCCAATGATCTTAATGCGGTCATGGTGTCCTCCTAACTGGAAATTTCAGGCTCCCAGTGTCGCTGAACTCCGGTTTCGACACCAGTGTCGCTAGTCATGGTTGTTGCAGGGTCAGCCCGGCGAAATCAAACAGTTCGCTGTCACACAGCTGCGATGCACTGACGTTGCCGAGCGCACGAAAGATGTTCATCGTTCGTCCGGGCTGAATACGTTCCCAGTCGGTCAGCATCTGTTTGATGTTCTGGCGCTGCAGATTGACCTGGCTGCCGCACAGATTGCAGGGGATGATGGGGTAACGGCGAATTTCTGCAAACTGCTCCAGATCGCGTTCCAGGCAATAAGCCAGTGGCCGAATGACGATGTGTCGACCATCGTCGCTCTTGAGCTTCGGCGGCATGGCCTTCAGGCTGGCCCCGTAGAACAGATTGAGGAAGAAGGTCTCGACAATATCGTTGAGATGATGGCCCAGGGCAATCTTGGTCATGCCATGCGCGGCCGCAAACTCGTACAGGGTGCCCCGCCGTAAGCGTGAACACAGTCCGCAGGTGGTCTTGCCTTCGGGCACGATTCGTTTTACCACCGAGTAGGTGTCTTTTTCGATGACGTGCCATTCGACTCCGAGTTGTCTCAGGTAGTCGGGCAGGACGTGTTGAGGAAAACCGGGCTGCTTCTGGTCGAGGTTGACCGCGATCAGTTCGAAATCAACCGGCGCGGTGCGTTTCAGGCTGAGCAGCAGGTCAAGCATGGCATACGAGTCCTTGCCGCCCGACAGACAGACCATGATGCGATCTCCCGCCTGAATCATGCCGTAGTCCATCACAGCATTGCCAACCTGACGACGCAGGCGCTTCTGGAGCTTGTCAGTGTTATATTTCGCCTTCCGCGGGTCGGGTGCGGGCGTCGTTCGGGTCTGGATTGGAATCTGAATGGGGTCAGTCATGGCATGGAGACGGCTTCGGCCTGCTTTGTGAACGGCCCGGCTAAACGAGCGCTTTGAGGGTGCATTCTAACCGTGACCATGGACGAGACGGAAATCCGGGAACGCATCGCGAGACTGGTCGAAGAGCACCGCGATCTGGATGATGCGATTGCTCAGATGGCGACAAATCCTGCCACTGACCAGCTCAAGCTGCGGCGACTGAAGAAGCGCAAATTGATGCTCAAGGATCAGATTGCCCGCTGGGAATCGCGAATGATTCCAGACCTGGATGCCTGAGACCGGAAGTGACGGGGCAGTCTAGGTCTCGAGCTCGAGCACTTCCGGCGCTGCCTGAATGATGGTGTGGCGTATTTCCTTGCTCAGAATCAGCTTGGCATCGCGGGCCAGTTGTTGCAGCACGCTGGAAAACGTCAAACGCCCCGAGTCGTCCTTCCCGAGCAGGCCCGCTTCGGTCAAGGAATCGATGAACTGCTTGAACAGCGTTCGATCCGAAAACTCGGGTGCTTCGAATTCATGCAGCAGGGAAATGCGCTGGGCACACAGAATGCACAGCTGTTCGAGCTGCTGACGGGTCAGTTTGCCGGATCCGTTCTTGGCCAGTACTGATACTGTGATGAAGTAGCGCTCGAAGGTCTGCATCAGTGAATTGCCGAGCAAGCGCAGATAGTAGGCCTCATCGCTGCCGCCCGACGCGCGCTGCAAGGATTCACCGCTGGGTTTTAGCAAATCGAGTTTGATCAGCGCATCGGCGCAGGAATCGCTGACCGATGATCGGCACGCTGATCGGCTTCCCAAGGGAGGAACAGCTCCCGCTTCAGGAAGGGGTAGACCGTCTCGCTGTCAGACGTGTTGACGCGAGTCTGCGCCGCACGCGCTGGTGGAAATTCAGGAAGCAGCAGGCGATCCAGGCCGGCATGGCCAGCAGGTGCGCGATGTTGTTGCGGAAGTAGGTCAGCAGCACCGCGTTGGTGGCATCGGCTCGATCGGATGATGTCGCCAAGCGCACGGGTTCGTGTCGCACGATGATACCCAGCTCGAGACCGTAGTCGATAATCTCTTCGGGCGTGAGTTCGGTAATGGCGATGCGATCGCTGAATAGGCGGTTCGCCTACGATCTGGATCAGCAGTTAGACGCCGATCATGCGTTCCAGGTCGTCCTCGTCCAGGGCGTGCTTCCGGCTGGCCAACAGCGCGGCCGCCAGCAGATTGACCGGATTGACGTGCGCAGCCTGATTGATGTTGACGATGATCCGATCGGCCAGCTCGTTGACGATGCGGTAACCAGTTCGGCTTGCTGTCGGCGTTCAGGGACTGCTGGCTCCACTCGGGGTAGTGGTTGTCCAGTACCTCGGTGAGCAGGATCGGTTCGCCGAAGCTGACCGTCACCTCGCCGTAGTTCTTGCGGAGGATGTTGATTATATTGCGGAAATCCGACAAGGATTCGGGCTTTTTCTGGTGGCCGGAAAGCTCATGGATGTAGGAGCTACCTTCAGCCAGCCGTTCATAGCCGATGTAGACCGGTTGGAACAGCATCGGCCGGTCGCGGTTGCGCAGGAAGGCGCGGACCGTGATCGACAGCATGCCGGCGCGTGGCGGCAGCGAACGCCCGGTGCGCGAGCGCGTGCCTTCGATGAAGTACTCCAGTGCGACGCCGCGATCGACGATCGTGGCGACGTATTCGTTGAAGACCGCGGAATACAGCGGCTGCGCCCGGAACGAGCGCCGCAGGAAGAACGCACCGCCGAAGCGAAGGAAGCGGCCGACGACCGGGAGATTGAGGTTGATGCCCGCCGCGATGTGCGGCGGCACGAAGCCGCGCCGGTAGAGGATGCCAGGACAGCAGCATGTAGTCGATGTGGCTGCGGTGGCAGGGCACATAAACCACTTCATGGCCTTCAACAGCGTCGCGAAAACGGCTGAACTGGTTAACCTGCACGCCGCGGTAGATGCGGTTCCAGAACCAGGACAGCAGCAGGTCGGCGATCCGAATCAAGGAGTACGAGTAGTCGGCGGCAATTTCATAGGCGTACTTGCGAGCGTCTTCCTCCGCCTTGCGGACTGATCGATGTTGTCGCGCTGCGCTTTGGCGCGAATGGCCTGCTGCACGGGATCGGAACGGACGACGTCGATCGACCAGCGTGCGGCGATGCGACCGGTCAGGACCGATGGCGGAGGTTCGAATGCGCTTGAAGTGAACGCGTAGAACCCGACTGACGCGGCCCAGGGCCATTGCTCGGCGTGCTCTGGTCTCATCCAGCGCGACTCGGCCAGCTCGATGGGCTTCCCGAACTGGACCATGGTGGCGCGACCGTTGATGATCGTGCTGAACAGGCGACGGAATTCGTCCGCCGATGCCCCAGTTCTCCGAGAACAGGATCTTGAACACACTGTCTTCGTTCTGCGGCGCTCGCCCGATCAGCACCGTTACCGGAACAATCTGGGCCGTGGCCTGACCACTTGCAGCACTCTGCTGGATCAATCGCCGCAGCATCAATGAATAGCGGCGCTTCTCCGGACTGCGGATGAACAGACCTTCAAAGCGTCGATTGGCACCGTAGGCTCGGGGCAGATCCAGTCCCGGGCCGCTCAGCGCGTGAGCGGGGCGCGGCCACTCGAGATCCTTGCACACCTGATCGACAATCAATAGCGAGGTCAGTGCATAGGTGTCGAGGACATAGAACACCGGCCGTTCCGGGTCCACGCCCAGTTCATCCAGGTGTTCCGGCAGGACATTGCTTTTAACCCACCAGTGAAGGACACGCCGCAGCAAGCCCAGCCCGACGAGCTGGATGCGTTTGAACACAGGAATCGTCGATGGAGCGGGAGACGAGGACATGGGTCGGGGCCAATCCGGGAGGGGCAATCGCCTAGTTTAGCACCGGGGCAGGAATAGACCGAAGGCCAGACCTGCCATGCCGGATCAAAGAAAAAACCGGGCCGATGCACATGGCATACGACCCGGTTGAAAATTGCCACCCTTTGAAATGCTTTGGGGTGTCTTGCTTGGTTGTTGTGGAGCACGAAGGATACATTCCGCGTGTAATACTTGAGACCTAGACTACCTTTTTCACCATAACTTCGAAGTATTCTTTGAAGTTGGTATAACTTACTGAAATAGCTGCAAATCTCCTGCTGGATTGTTCGGCTGCCTCGGCGAGGATCGGCGGCATCGCGTATCGGGCGCCCGACCACGATGTAGTCTGCGCCGGCGGCAAAGGCCTGGGCGGCTGAAAGCGTGCGCTTCTGATCATCCACGTTATCCACCGGTCGAATGCCCGGGCAGATCACGTTGAGCGCGTGATCGACCGCTTCGCGCAGCGCCGCTGCTTCTAGCCCCGATGAAATCACGCCTGCGCAGCCCAGCGCCAGCGCGCGTTTGGCGCGCGACAGCACGAGGGCTTCGATATCGCAGTCGAAGCCAAGGTCATCCAGGTCCCCACGGTCCAGGCTGGTCAAGGCGGTAACGGCCAGAATTCCGATATTGCCGCGCGCAGCGACGGCCGCTTCGAGCATGCTGTCATTGCCGTGCACGGTCAGGAAGTCGACGTCGTGGCGAGCAAGCTGAGCGACCGCGCGCCCGACGGTTGGCGGGATATCAAAGAGCTTGAGGTCAGCAAAAACCAGCTTGCCGGCGTCCTTGAGTTCTGCTGCGAGCTCGAAATACGCTCCGCTGAGAAACAACTCCAGCCCCAACTTGTAGAACCGGACGCTGTCGCCGAGCTCATGAATCAGCGCTCGGGCACGATCAACGTCGGGCACGTCCAGCGCGAAGATCAGTCGTTCTTCATTCGGAATGGGTTTGGGTCGAAAGGGCGTGCTCATGGAAGAACTCCTTAATCGTCGGGCCGATTTGGTCCGGATGGCGCATGTGCAGATGGTGCCCGCCGGGGCTGGGCAACAGGTATCGATCGCGAAGGGCCGAGTGCCGCCGCTGCAGCACGTTGGCCGACACCAGCCCACTGGGCGGGTCGGAATAGACATTGAGCACCGGGCATTCGATGTGGGCCAGAAGATCGAGCACCTGGGCCTCGGTGTAGCGCTGGGTTGAGGGCCAGGTCAGGCGAATGTCGTGGCCCCAGCTGTAGCCACCATCGAGCTCGATCAGGCCGCGTTCGGCGAGCAGGCTGGCGGCCTGATCGTCGATGTCGCTGTGGCGAGCACGTGCGGCAATGGCTGAGGCTCGGTCCGGGTGCTGGCGCCGTTCCCGATAATGGCTGCCGCGCAGGGCTTTTCGCCAGCCGCTGGCGGCGGTGTCTGGGGGTGCTGAAATCGGCCCGAGGCCTTCGATATTGGCCATGGAGATGACTCGGCCCGGGCAGGCTGCGGCCAGCAGCGTTCCCACGGCGCCGCCCATCGAGTGACCGAGCAGGTGAAACCGCTCCCAGCCCAGGTGATCAGCGGCTGCGAGAACGTCGAAGACGTTGTCGTCGAAGTGGTAGCGAACGCCGGCCGGGCGATGGGCGGATCGGCCATGGCCGGGCAGGTCGAGCGCGACCAGATCCAGGCCCTCGAGGTAGTCTGAAAGCGGAACAAAGCTTTGCGCGTTATCGAGCCAGCCGTGCAGCGCCAGAACCGGAATGTCGCCTCGGGTCTGACGCAGCCCGGCCGTGCCGGCTTCCGGCCACTCGAAAGACTTCATCCAGCGATCTCCAGTGAGGCATAGCCGAGCACCAGCCATTTGGATCCTGCCGATTCGAAATTGATCTGGATGCGGGCATTGGCGCCCTGGCCCTCGATCGTCACGACCGTGCCGAGCCCGAAACGGGGATGGCGGACCTGCGTGCCAAGCGAGAGTCCATCGGCTTGATTGGGGGCACTGGCACTCATCCGAGCAGGGGCGACCTGCGCGCCGCTCGGCCGCAGTTCCTCGACCAGATCGCGCGGAATCTCGGACAGAAATCTCGACGGCCGCGAGAAGTTGGTCTGGCCGTGGATCATGCGTGATTCAGCATGCGTTAGATACAGCTGCTGCATGGCCCGGGTCATGCCGACATAGGCGAGACGACGTTCTTCGGCCAGTCGGCCTGGCTCTTCCACTGATTTCTGATGGGGAAACAGGCCCTCTTCCATGCCGGCCATGAATACCAGCGGAAACTCCAGACCTTTGGCCGAGTGCAGGGTCATCAGCTGAACGCAGTCCTGCCAGCGTTCGCCCTGATGTTCGCCGGCCTCCAGCGCGGCCTGTGACAGAAATGACGCGGTCGGGCTCAAACCGGCCTGCTCGTCCTCGAAGGGCTGGGTGTAGCTTTCCGCAGCGCGGACCAGTTCGGCCAGGTTTTCTTCCCGCGCTTCGGCCCGATCGGCGGGCTCTCGCGATTGGTACCAGGCCACCAGTTCGGCGTTCTGGATTGCGCCCTGCACGCACTCGCCCAGTGAGGCCTGCCCGAACTCGTTGGTCAGCTTGCCGATCAGCGCCAGGAAAGACGCCACCGCATTGCCGGCGCGGGCGGTGAAGCCACCGCTGTTCGCACAAACTGCGGGCGTGCCTCGAACAGGGAGCTGATTGTGATGCCGGGCATGGTCTCGAATCAGTGCGACGGTGCGTTCGCCAATGCCGCGAGCCGGCACATTGACGACGCGCTCGAAGGCGGCGTCGTCGTCCGGGTTGTGGACCAGCCGCAGGTAGCCCAGCGCATCGCGCACCTCGGCGCGCTCGAAGAAGCGCAGGCCGCCGTAGACCCGATAGGGAATGTCGGCGCGGAGCAGCGCCTGTTCGAACAGGCGGGACTGGGCGTTGGAGCGATACAGAATGGCGGATTCCGAGGCACGGCCGCCCTGCTCCATCCAGTCCTGGATGCGGGAGATGACGAATTCCGCTTCCTCGTCAGCATTGAACGCCGAGAAGACCTTCAGCTGCTCGCCCTTCTCGCCCTCGGTCCAGAGGTTCTTGCCCATCCGGTCGTCGTTGTGGTCGATGACCCGGTTGGCGGCTTCGAGAATGGTCTTCGTCGAGCGGTAGTTCTGTTCCAGGCGAACCACCTCGGGGCCGAAATCCTTGACGAAATGCGTGACATTCTCGACCTTGGCGCCGCGCCAGCCGTAAATCGACTGGTCATCGTCGCCGACCACGAACAGCTGATTCCTGTCGCCGGCGAGCAGCCGAACGAGCGCGTATTGCAGGGTGTTGGTGTCCTGGAACTCGTCGATCAGGATGTGCCCGAAGCGATCCTGATAATGCGCGCGACGCGCATCGTTGTCGCGCAGAAGCTCCACGGTGCGCAGCATCAGCTCGGCGAAGTCGATCAGGCCCGGCGCGCTCGCAGGACGTCCTGGTAATGGCGGTAGATTGCGATCAGCTGCGCCTGGACAGGGATGGTCGCAAGACTCGATGGTGTCGGGTCGACGGCCGTCGTCCTTGTGCTGGTTGATGAAACCCTGCATCACCCGCGGCAGGGATACTCGCCCTCGTCGAGCTCCATGTCGCGGATGATGCGGCGAATCAGCCGGTACTGGTCGTCGGAATCCAGAATCTGAAAGGTATCGGATTCAGCCCCGCTTCCTCGGCGTGCAGCCGGAGGATGCGATGGCAGATGCCGTGGAAGGTGCCGATCCACAGCCCGGCGGGGGTCGATCTGCAGCAGCATCTCGGACCCCCCCACCAGCATCTCGCTGGCCGCCTTGTTGGTGAAGGTCACGGCCAGCAAGCCCATCGGCGAGACATGGTGAACCTGGATCAGCCAGGCAATGCGGTGAACCAGAACCCGGGTCTTGCCGGATCCGGCTCCCGCCAGGACCAGCACGTGGCCCTGGTCTGCCGTGACCGCGTCGCGCTGGGCGTCGTTGAGCTGGTCAAGGAGGTGGGAAACATCCATAGGACTCAGGGCCTTGGTCGGGTGCCGGCGGTGGATACGGTCAATTGCGTTGCCTGGGTCCGTTTCATGCGCCGGCTGCAATCGCTCGATGGCCGATATCGTCGCGATAGAAGCTGCCCTCGAAACCGATGGTCTCCAATCCTTTCAACGCCTCGCGGCGGGCCTCTGCGACATTCTGGCCCAGCGCGGTGACGCACAGGACCCGGCCTCCGTCGGTAAGCACTCTGCCCCGTTCATCCAGTCGGGTGCCGGCATGGAAGACCTTGAGATGGTTCGGGTAGTCAAGATCAAGTCCGGATATGGGATGACCCTTGGTGTAGCGTTCAGGGTAGCCGCCGGCAGCCAGGACGATTCCCAGGGCGACGCGGGGATCCCAATCGAGTTCAATGTCATTGGTCTGCCCGGCCAGCGTTTTCTGCAGAATCTCGACCAGGTCTGATTTCAATCGCATCAGGACCGGTTGGGTTTCGGGATCGCCGAAGCGGACGTTGAATTCCAGTACTTTGGGTCCGTCATCGGTCAGCATCACGCCAGCATAGAGAAAGCCCGTAAAGGCGTGGCCATCGGACGCCATCCCGGCCAGGGTCGGCCGAATGACGGTGTCCAGAATCTGCTGATGCAGCTCGGGTGTTACCACGGGCGCGGGCGAATAGGCGCCCATGCCGCCGGTATTGGGTCCCTGGTCGCCGGCGTCGCGGCGCTTGTGGTCCTGGCTGGTGGCCAGGGGCAGGACGTCTTCACCGTCGGCAATCACGATGAAACTGGCTTCTTCTCCGACCAGGAACTCTTCGATCACAACCCGATGGCCCGCCTCGCCGAAGGACTGGCCAGACAGCATGTCCTCAAGCGTGGTCCTGGCGGTTTCGATGTCATCAATGATGACGACCCCTTTGCCGGCCGCCAGACCATCGGCCTTGAGGACCAGCGGAAAGCCGATCGATCGCGCCAGCTCAAGGCCTGCGTCCAGGCTTTCGACCACGCCGTAGCGGGCCGTTGGAATGGCATGGCGGGCCATGAAGTCCTTGGCAAACGCCTTGGAGGATTCCAGTTGCGCCGCAGCGGCTGACGGGCCGAAACAGGCCAGGCCTGCGGCTTTGAAGCGATCGACGACGCCGGCCGCCAGCGGGGCTTCCGGGCCGACAATCGTGAGTTCCACCGCTTCGTCCCGGGCCAGCTTCAGCAGACCCTCGATGTCGTCGGAAGAAACCGCCACGTTGCGGCACCCGGTCTCCGTTGCCGTGCCCGCGTTACCCGGTGCCACCAGTACTTCACTGACCTGCTTCGACTGGGCAGCCTTCCAGGCCAATGCGTGCTCTCGACCACCGGCGCCAATAACGAGAATTTTCATGGGTTGAGTCGTTCAGGGGTTGAAGCCAAGGGCTGCATTGTACCTTGGCGAGAACGCGCCACCCGAGCCAGAAGGCCTGGCGTGGAGGCCGAAATCGGCAAAACGGAAGACGGGTCAACAGCGCCTACTGCCCAGCGTGGTCGTTGCGATCTGTCGCTGCCCGATCTCAATGCCTGAAATGGCGCCGACCGGTCAGAACCATGGCGATATCGTGGGCGTTGCAGGCGTCGATGACCTCCTGGTCGCGCATCGAGCCGCCGGGTTGGATCACGCAGCGAATGCCCTGCGCGGCCGCGGTCTCGATGCTGTCGGCGAACGGGAAGAAGGCATCCGAGGCCATCGCGGCTCCGGCCAGTGACAAGCCGGCGTCCTGGGCCTTCAGGGCGCCGATTCGTGAGGAATCCACCCGGCTCATCTGTCCAGCACCAATGCCGACGGTGGCGCCATCCCTGGCATACACGATGGCATTGGAGCGGACCATGCGCACCACGGCCCAGGCCAGGTGCAGATCGGCCAGCTCGGCCTGGTCCGGGGCGCGCTCGGTTGCCACTTTCAGTTGCACGGCTGGGCTGGCGAGATCGGGCTGCTGGACCAGCCAACCGCCGTCGATGGCTTTGACTTCCAGCTCGTGCGCGCTTGATGGCGTCGGCACCAGTACCCGCAGATTCTTTTTGCGGGCAAGAACTTCGAGCGCGGCCTTGTCGATGTCGGGCGCAATGACGACCTCGAGAAAGCGTTCGGCCAGCGCTTCGGCCAGCTCGGCGTCCAGCGTTCGGTTGATGGCAACGATGCCACCGAAAGCCGAGGTCGGATCACAGGCCAGCGCACGGTCCCCAGGCCTGCTGCAGACCGTCGGCTGTGCCAACACCGCAGGGGTTGGTGTGCTTGACGATCACGCAGGCCGCGCGGTTCGGATCAAGCAAGCGAACGCCTGACCAGGCCGCGTCCGCGTCAAGAAGGTTGTTATAGGACAGTTCCTTGCCCTGAATGGGCTGGGTTCCGGCGAGTCCGGAGGGCGCTTGCTGGCGGGTCCGATAGACGGCGGCGGCCTGGTGTGGATTCTCTCCATAGCGCAAGGCGTTGATTCGATCTAGCGCGATATTGATGACCGGCGGGAGCCGCTGATCATCGATCTGCGCTGACAGGTACTGGCTGATCTGCCCGTCGTAGGCGGCGGTGTGGGCAAAACCCTTGACGGCCAGGCTTCGGCGTCGCGGAAGATCGGGCTGGGTCGGCAAGCTGGCAATGACCTCCGGATAGTCATCGGGATCGACCAGCAGCGTGACGTGGGCATGATTCTTGGCGGCAGCCCGAACCATCGCAGGGCCGCCGATATCGATCTGTTCGATAGCCTCATCCAGGGTGCAATCCGGTCGCGCTACGGTCGCTGCAAACGGGTAGAGATTGACCACGATCAGATCAATGCCGTCGATGCCATGCTCGAGCATGACGGCTTCATCCTGACCTCGGCGAGCCAGAATGCCGCCGTGGATTTTTGGCTGCAAGGTCTTGACACGACCACCCATGATCTCCGGGAAGCCGGTGTGGTCACTGACGTCGACAACTTCGACCCCGGCCTCGCGCAGCGCGCGTGCGGTGCCGCCGGTGGAGAGAATGCGCCAGCCGTGCTGCTGGAGCGCCAGGCCCAGTTCGCAGACTCCGGTCTTGTCGGAAACGCTGATCAGCGCGGTTGGTGTGGCGGTCATGATGAAATCCTGAAAGTGGAGCGGGATGGTCCGGGCCGGAGCCTTCGCATGAAAGCCTGACGTTGAAAACCCAGACTCAAGGTTCTGACATCACAGTCCGTAACGCTGGATTCGGGTGCGCAATGTGGCCCGTGTGATGCCCAGAATCAACGCTGCGCGTGACTGGTTGCCCCCGACGTGGTCCAGAACGGTCTGGATCAGCGATCGCTCGACTTCGCGAATAATGACGTCATGCAGATTGTCCGGCGGCGTCGAGCCCATGTCTTCGAGATATTGTTGAACGACCCGTTCAACGAGCTTGTTCAGGCAGGTGTCGTTGCTGGAGAGTTGCGCGTTCAAAAAAAGACTCAATACCGATGAAAACTTGGCGCTCGGCCGACACGGACGAGCGACGGGCCGCAAAAGATACCACAGCCTCCCCCGGCTGTTCATGGATTACGGGTGCTTCGAGTATTGAATCAGGGTTTTTTCGACAAAAGTCCTGTCGGGGTCGGGATTGCGAATTCGACATTCGCAGCAGGGCCTGCGGCTTCATTTGCGCACCGGGATGGGCTATCAAGATGCGCCATCGAAAGCTGCGAATAACGGGTCGATCAATCAGTAGAAGCGGAAATCGAAGCCGGATGGCATCGTAGTTCCGACCACGAATTCCATGATCACGGGCACGATGAGTTCGGTCGGCATGCCGAGTTCCGCATTCTCGGGGTTGACCAGATAGTCCTCAGGTTGCAGTCTTCGAACGCCGAGAATCTGTTGACTGGCATCGAAGAGTCGAACTTCAAGCACTGGCCAGGCCAGGCGCTCATCGGAGCGGTTCCGCAGCGTGGCGCTGACGATCACGGCATCATCGAGGGTCGGGTGGCGATGCATGTCTCGTGAGGTGATCTGGATGGCTTCACGCGGGTCCGAGCTGATACTCAGGCCGTCGTCATTGCCGATCCACTGCCGCAGCCCAGAGCCCGGGTCCGTGGTCTGAACCGCAAGCTGGGTGATCAGCGTCAGCGCCAGAGCGAGGCTGGCCACGGTCCAGATCGATGAGGCTGGATGGTCATCAGCTTCGATTCCGGGCAGAGTCAGGGTCGGGCCGATGCTTTCCCTGGCCAGGCCATTCTCCGGACGATCCATCGGCAGCTCATCGACGATGTCCACACCCGGAAGTTCGGGCTGTACGATTGCGCGGTAGTCCAGTAGCGGAGGCATGCCGGCACCGCTCAGAGGCGCCTCATCGGCTCGGGGATGATCCTCGAACAGGGCGCTGAGGGCGTTGAAGGTCTTGCCGCAATGGCCGCAACGAACAACGCCTGAGGCCTCTGCCAGGCCTTGGGCGTCGAGCTCGTACACCGACTGGCATCCGGGACAGCGGGTGTACATGCCGCAAGCTCAGCCGGCAGCGTTGTCGGTCAGCTGACGGTAGCGCTCGAGCTCAGCTGTAAAGCGTTCCCGAATCTCGCGCTCCTGCTGCACCAGGTTCGTCAAGTTGGCTCGAAGGTCCGCAATCTCGCCTCTGGCGTCTTCGATATTTTCGGTGAGCTCGGGCGAGACATTGCCGCCGTCGCGAACCGTCTGGGCCGCGCGTCGGACGAGCGACTCGAAACGTTGCGTGGCCAGATCCAGCGATGTCTGAATCGTTGTGCGCTGGCTGTCGATGCTGGAGACTTGAAGCTCCATCGCATCCAGTAGATCTTCTTCGGAGCGATAGGCCGCCAGCAGGAGCCGATCGCGAGTTTCCTGAGTGCGTTGCTCGGCTTCAATCTCGGCCTGGCGAATCTGTTCCTGACGAAGCACGTCGCGTTCTTCGGGCGTCAATGCCCGTTCAACGCGCTCGACCACCACGCCGTTGGGACCAATGCGCTCCCAGCCGAAGTTGCGGTATTCGGGCGGCACCATGTTGCCATGATGAACCTCACCATTTTCATCCACCCAGCGGTACACGTACTGCGCGCAGACCAGGCCTGGCAGTAAAACGAGAACAGCGATTGTCAATACACGTTTCAGCATGGCGGAGACTTGCGTCAATCAGACTCCAAATCGTTTGCGATAGCTCAGCATAGCAGACCGGTCCACACCTGCAAGATCATGCGTTTCCAGCCACGTGATCAGGTCACTGAGGCTGGCCACCGAAATCACCTCAAGACCGGCCTCTCGCACCTCGTCGACCGCCGACGTCGCGTTCTCGCCGCGCTCTTGCCGATCCAGGGCGATGGCCACGCCACAGGCGGTCGCGCCGTGTGCATCAATGATCTCGCGCGATTCCCTGATCGAAGTGCCGGCAGAGATCACGTCATCGACGATAAGGACACGCCCGCGCAGTTCCGCGCCGACGATGTTGCCGCCTTCGCCGTGATCCTTGGCTTCCTTGCGATTGTAGGCAAACGGCAGGTTGCGCCCGAAGTCGAGATTCATGCGTATCGCGATCGCAGCGGCCAGCGGTATGCCTTTGTATGCCGGCCCATAGAGCATGTCGAAGTCCACGCCGCTGGCCTCGATTGCGGCGGCGTAGCAGGCTGCAAGCCCATCCAGGCCGCGGCCGTCCGAAAACAGGCCGGCGTTGAAGAAGTAGGGGCTGACTCGACCTGATTTCAGGGTAAATTCACCGAACCGCAGCGCTTGATACTCCAGCGCCAGTGCCAGGAAATTGTCAGTCCATTGCTTGCTCATGTCGGTATTGTAGGACCAGTCCCTTGAGTGTGGATTCATTTTAACGCCTGTGGCATCGACCGTTTCTTCCGCCATTGGTTCGCTTTGGTGAAGGTGCTGAATCAACTCGACCACAGGCGCGATCTCAAAGAGTGATGGCAAAAATGACGGCATGGCGTCGGACCGACCATGACCGAGAATTACTGACAGCAAGGTGATGCGCGACATGAATGAATCTGCTCACTCGGCACAGCGTGACTGCGATGCCATTCTTGGGCTGATCCAGGCCAACGCGATTGCTCGAGCCGGACCGGCCTGCGAGGCGCTGGTCGCGCGGCATCCGGAATTTGCGCCGGCCTGGGCCGTTTTTGCCGAACTCTGGGCGAAAGTGGGTCAGTTCGATCGGGCGCTTGAATGCCTCCAGCGGGCTCGCGAGCTGGATCCGAATGCGCTGAGTCACGAGGTCAACCTGGCGCGTTTCGAGGCCCTGAGCGGGCAGCATCGCCAGGCATTGGAGCGCGCCGACCGGCTCGAGCACCGAGTCGGCGATAACTACTTGCTGCTCGATACCCTCGGCAACGTGTTCAGCCGCGTCGGAGAGCAGAGCCGAGCTCTGGTGCTTTTCGAGCGCGCCCTTGCGCTGGCGCCGGACCACCCGACCGCGCTCTACAACCTGGCAACCTCCTACCGCTTCTTTGGGCGCGTCGATGAGGCCGAGCCGCTGTTCGAGCGGCTGCTGCAGCTTGATCCCGGGGATCACGAGGCCGCTCACAGTCTCAGCGTGATCCGGCCCCAGACCTCGGCGTGCAATCACATTGCCGATCTCACCGCGCGACTGGCCGCGGCAACAGACTGGATTGCAGCCTGTCGCTATGCCTACGCACTGGGCAAGGAATACGACGATTTGGGTGAAATCGAAAAGGCCTTCGAGCACTACGCCCAAGGCGCCAGCCTGATGAAACAGCATCGTCCATCAGGCATTGAGGCCGAATTGGCCACGTTCGAGAAGCTGCGTTCATTGCTCGCATCGACCGCGTTGTCCGCCGGTGAGATGGGTTGCGCTGTCGACGAAGCCATTTTCGTGATCGGATTGCCGAGAACGGGTTCGACCCTGATCGAACGCATGCTAGCGGCCCACACACAGGTTTTCGCTGCGGGAGAGCTGATCCAGTTTCCGCAGGAAACGAGTCGCAGCTTAAAGGCCCGCGCGCTGCCAGAGATCTGTGATGCAATCCAGAAGGCGCCGACTGCTGTCGCCTGGTCCAGCCTGGGGCGGGCCTATATCGAATCGACGCGCCCGCGAACCGGCCACACCGCGTACTTCATCGACAAGATGCCGGGCAATGAGCGTTGGGCAGCGCTGATTCACCGGGCGCTCCCGCAGGCGCGCTTCATCCTGACCTCGCGTGATCCGATGGATGCGGGCTATGCCCTGTTTCGAACGCTCTTTCTCAATGGACATGCCTGGACGTATGACTTGAGCGACATCGGGCGCTACCTGAATGCGCGATCGTCATTTGTAGCTGCACTGAAGCAGTTCATTCCCGCTGATCGCTTGCTTGAGGTGGCCTATGAAGACCTGGTGGGTTCGCCAGAGGCCGAGGTGGCCCGAATGCTCGATTTCCTAGGGCTGGAATGGCAACAGAACTGCATGCGATTCGATCAGAGCGCCGAGGCGGTAATAACCGCCAGCAGCCATCAGGTCCGGCAGGCGGTGTACACCTCATCGGTCGGGAAGTGGAAGGCGCTGGAGCGGCAGCTGAAGCCGCTGGCCGATGCACTGGTCTGAGCGCTCCCTTTGACCGAAGTCGACAGCTTGCGCACGGTTGATGCACCGAACCGGCTGCTGCCTCCGCCCGTTCGCCGCCGCTCATCTGCAGTGGATGGTGGGTACACTATTGCCTGACTTTTCTCGACTGTCGCATGCATGCGCATCATCACCCTCAACGCCAACGGTATTCGGGCCGCGGCCCGCAAGGGCTTTTTCGACTGGCTGAAATCGCAGGATGCCGATTTTGTCTGCATCCAGGAAACCAAGGCCCAGCTGCATCAGCTTCTCGACCGTGACTTTTTCCCGCCCGGGTATCACTGCTACTACCACGATGCTGAAAAAAAGGGCTATTCGGGGGTGGCGCTCTATTCGCGTCACGAGCCGAATCAGGTGAAGTATGGTCTGGGCTGGTCTGATTTCGATCGTGAAGGGCGCTGGCTGCAGCTTGATGTCGGCAATCTGAGCATCATCTCGCTCTATCTGCCGTCGGGTTCATCCAAGGAAGCGCGTCAGGAGTTCAAGTACGTTTGCATGGATTACCTCAAGCCTCACCTGGAAGCCATGGCCAGGGCAGGTCGGGACTACGCGATCTGCGGCGACTGGAATATCGCGCACAAGGAAATCGACCTCAAGAACTGGAAGGGTAATCTCGCGAATTCCGGGTTCTTGCCCGAAGAACGGGCGTGGATGGATGAGCTGTTCGGGTCGGTCGGGCTGCATGATGCCTTCCGCCGCGTTGATGAGCGACCGGACCGCTACACCTGGTGGTCGAACCGCGGCAGGGCCTGGGACAATAACGTCGGGTGGCGTATCGATTATCAGGTGGTCAGCACGGGTCTGGCCGAGCGCACCCGGTCGGCGGACATTTTTGTCGACGATCGCTTCTCTGATCACGCCCCCCTGATCATCGACTACGCGGATGATTGAAGTTGCCCAGCGCAGCGGATTCAAAGGCCTGATCGCGGCCTATCGCGATCGCCGGCTGGGTACGATCTTCGTCCTCGGCATGGCCTCTGGCTTTCCCTGGGTATTGATTGGTTCGGCGATGTCGGCCTGGCTGGAAGAGCTGGGGGTCAGTCGAAGCGCGATTGGACTTCTGGGCGGCGTCGGCATCGCCTACGCGCTCAACTTTCTTTGGGCGCCGTTTCTGGATCGCTACCGCCCCTGGGTGTTTGGTCGCCTGGGCCTGCGCCGCAGCTGGATCGTGCTGACCCAGTGCCTCCTGCTGCTGTGCACCTTCCTCGTCAGTCTGATTCAACCGGGTGCGAACCTGCAGTTGACCGGTCTGGTGCTGCTGTCGATTGCCGTGGCCTCGGCGACCCAGGATGTGGCCATCGACGCCTATCGCGACGAGCTGATCGAGCGCTCCGATCAGGCTCGAATTTCCTACGGGGCGGCGATGGCCACCTCGGGTTGGTGGACCGGTTACGGCCTGCTTGGTGCCTTGCCGTTCTGGCTGGTTGACAGCCTTGCCGGCGGATGGACCACGGTCTATCAGGGCCTGACGGTGGTCTGGTTGCTGTTTATCGCCTTTGTGCTGTTGTTTGCACCGATGCCGGACAGCAGGCGTCCGGCGCCAGAGGCCAGTCGGGAACCCGTGATCCGCCAGCTGGTTCAGACGGTGGTGCGCCCGCTCAAGGACTTTTTTGTTCGAAACGGTCTGGGGCTGGCCGTTTCCCTGCTGGCCTTTGTTCTTCTGTTCAAGATTGGTGAAGCGTTCCTGGGGCGAATGTCGATCGTGTTCTACAAGGAGATCGGCTTCAGCAACGCCGATATCGGCACCTACTCCAAGTTGCTCAACTGGTGGGTAACGGTGTTGTTCGCGATTCTGGGCAGCCTGGTCAATGCCCGCTTCGGTATTCTCAAGGGTCTGATGGTCGGTGGTGTGGCCATGGCTGCCACCAACCTGATGTTTGCCTGGATGGCGGCGGTGGGGCCTGAATCCTGGCTGTTCGCGCTGACCGTCATCGTGGATGGCTTCACTGCGGCGTTGGGAACGGTCGCGTTCATGGCCTTCATCACCATGCTGACCAGTCATTCCTTCAGCGCAACGCAATATGCGCTGCTGGCCTCGATCGGCAATCTCGGTCGGACAACACTGGCATCAAGTTCAGGCTGGCTTGTCGACCAACTTGGCGGGAACTGGACCCTGTTTTTCGTACTGACATCCATAGCCGTGCTCCCGAGCCTGGCTTTGTTGTGGTGGCTTGCCCCGACCCTGCGCGAGCGCTATCCCGATGCGTTCGGGGCCGCGGCGCGCAATTGACGAGGCCTTGACGAGGTGATTTGTCACTGCAGGACCACTGAGGCATCATGCGGGCAGACTGCATGGTCTCCAACTGTTCGCTGATTTTCAGGATCCTAGATGAAACTTGACGCCCCCTTTGTTCGATTGCCCTACCGATTCGATGCCGATGCCGTGATGGCCGAGGTTGCCGCGCTGGATGACGCGTTATGGCAACCCCATCCCAGAGGCTGGGAGGGGCATCAGGTCATGGCGCTGATCAGTTCGGAGGGCGAGTCGGACGTGACACGCTTCGAAGGCGAAATGAAGGCGACCGCTGCGCTGGAGCAGCTGCCCTCGATTCGCCATCTCCTGGCCGCGCTGGATACAGTGGCCGGGCGTACCCTGCTGGTTCGCGCTGCAGCCGGCAAGGACGCGCAGCGACTGGTCGATGCCGGATCCTACTGGCATCGGCGGGTCCGGGTAGTGCTTCCCATCCAGTCTGAGGATGGCGCGAAGTGGACGGTCGGGCAGGAGACGGTTCAGACCATTCCGGCAGGTCAGGCCTGGCTGGTTGACGGCTGGCGCGGCTACCAGCACAGCAACCCGTCCGAAGTACCCTTGATCTACCTTGTCGTCGATACGGTAGGTTCTGCGTCATTCTGGTCGACGGTCAACAGCGCCGATCGACCCGCGGACCCTGAGCGTGAATCTGTCATGAGTCCGCGCCATGTCAAGCTGGAGGGTGAACCCAAAGCGCTCGAAACCGAAATCATCCGCGCCACGCGGGTAATGTCGCCGTGGGAGCTGGAGAGCCTGATCAACGGAGTCATGCAGGATTTGCGCTCGGTCGTGGCCGGCGATGCTCCGCATCTGCCCAAGCTGGAGTCTGCACTGAGTCAGTTCATGCGCCAGTGGCAGGGCGTGCACGCCCGCCATGGTGAAGACGAAGCTGGTGATGCGGCCTATAAACAGGCGCTGGAGCAGCTGGTGGCTCAGGCCGCCATGTTTGCCGGGGTCTGGAAACTGCCGAACGGCATGGATGCCGCCGAGCTGCTGTATCAGTCCGTGGTGCTGGGCGCGCTCAAGGACAGCGAGGGCAAGCCGGTCGTGATTCTTCCGCCGGGTGCAAAGGAACGTCAGGCTCAGGTGGCCAGGCAGCGCGAGCTTCAGGCCCAACAGGCACAGGCCAACCCTCAGGCGGCGGGCAATGAAGCGAATGCCGCGCCGGAGTCGGCGGCGCCGGCGCCGGCGTCGGGTCAGCCCCAGCGGGCGCCGTCGGCCATGGCGGCATCGGGTCCTGTCCAGACGTCAACGGCCCATGCCCCACAGGGAGGGCAATCCCCGCAAGGCGCGCAGGGGCAAGGCAATGGGGCAGGCAATTCGGCGCAGGATCCGGCCCATTCTCCGCTCAGGAGCGTGCATACAAAAAGCCTGCCTGAACTGCTGCACCAGGCCGCCAGTTCGGTACTGGTTTCGACTTATCAGGCCGGCAAGCTGGTGATTCTTCGCGAAGACCAGGGCAAGCTCAATACCCACTTTCGAATCTACAATCGGCCGATGGGCATGGCCTGCGATCGCTCGCGCCTGGCGCTGGGCACGGCCATTACCGTCGAGCACTATCGCAACATGCCCGAAGTGGCGCGAAAGCTGAACCCGCCGGGCAAGCACGATACCGCCTTCCTGCCGCGCCGGGGTCAGATCACCGGCAACATCGATATCCACGAGATGGCGTTCGCGGGCGACGAGCTCTGGGTCGTGAACACGCGGTTTTCCTGCCTGTGTACGCTGGATAACGAGCACAGTTTTGTTCCGCGCTGGCGGCCGTGGTTTATTTCGGGTTATGCCGCCGAAGACCGTTGCCATCTCAACGGCCTTGAAGTTGTCGATGGCAAACCGAAATACGTCACCGCCCTGGGCACGTCGGATACGGCCGGCGGCTGGCGAGAGAACAAGGCGGGCGGCGGTGTGCTGATCGATGTGGAGAGCAATGAGTTCATCTGCCGCGGTCTGTCGATGCCGCACTCGCCGCGCTGGTATCAGGACAAGCTCTGGGTGCTGGAATCGGGCAATGGCTCGCTGGCTACGGTCGATCTGGAAACCGGTCAGCTCGAGACCGTGGCCGAGCTGCCCGGGTTCACGCGCGGCCTGGATTTCATCGGCCCTTACGCCTTCGTGGGTCTTTCCCAGGTTCGTGAATCGGCCGTTTTCTCGGGTATTTCTTTGACTGAGCGTGTCAGTGAGCGCAGCTGCGGCGTCTGGGTGGTCGATATTCGCAACGGGCAGACGGTGGCGTTCCTGAAGTTCGAAGATGCTGTCCAGGAAGTCTTCGCCGTGTCGGTGCTGCAGGGCATTCGTTTCCCGGACGTTCTGGGCATTGGCGATCCGGCCGTCGGCATGAGTTATGCGTTACCGGACGAGGCCCTCAAGGAGGTGGTGCAAGCGACTCCAGCAGCGGCGCCAGCGCAGAGCAATGGTGCAGGGTCAGGGTCTGCAGCCGATCAGGGCACATCCGACGGCGGCCCCTCTTATTCGTCCTGAGTTCGAGACGGGCGGAACCCAGCTGTGAAGTCTCAGCAGCTGGCCCACCCAGGGCAAGATCGGCTCGATCGAGAATTAACCTAAGCCCAGGATTTCCCCTCGATGATTTCGAGGGAATTCACCTTGTTGGATACGCTTTTGGGCTACTGGCGCCTTTGACCGGCCTGCCGGACAAAGGGTCATAGACCACCAGGTTTGTGGCCGACTAGCGTCCGCCGCGCCCCAGCAGAACCTGTGGGTTCTCTTCGGCCAGCCGCGCCAGCTGCTCGTCGTTAAGTTGATCGAGCATCGTGCGCCACCACTCCATGTCGATGTTCTGCAGGGATTGCTGCGTGATCGAGCGTTGCTCGATCAGATCGAGTATCTGTCCGCGATCGGCGGCCTGAGCAGCGGCCATCAGGGCGCGCTGGTTCTGGCCGAGTGCCTGTCGTAACTCCTGGCGTTGTTCCTCGATTTGCGTTTGCGCCTCGGTCAGCGCTTCTGACTGCGCTTCGCTCAAGCCAATGGACGACTGGATGGTCTCATCAGTCCACCAGCGACTGCGCTCCAGCATCCGCTCGCGCATCTGCTCTCGCGGATCGCTGTCATCGGCACCGCGCTCGGCCATCATCTGGGCTCGACGTTCGCGCATCTGCTCGCGCATGGCGGTCCGATCCACGTCGCCGTTCTCTGCCCCGCGCTCCTGGCGGCGAGCTTCACGACGCTCGCGCATGGCTTGAATCAGTTCTTCGCGCTGCTCGGGATCGCGCATTGCCTCGCGCAGGGCTTCTGGATTCCCCGCCATCTCCTGCAGCGTTTGCTCTGAGCTGGCGCTTGGCTCCGGGCTGGCCTCGACGACCAGCGATGTGTCAGCGACCGGCTCGCTTGCCGGTTCCGGGTCCTGATTGCAGGCGACCACCAGGGTCGCCGCGCTAAAACAGATTAGGGTTCGTTTGATCATGCCAATTACCTTCCAGGCCTGTGTGCATTTGATTCAGGCAGCAGTGTAGCCTGCCGCCACGACGTTTGCGTTTCTTCTACAGTTGTTCAAAGCGGTCTTGAAAGACACCGTCGATAGAGAACTCGAATGCCCCCATGTCAGCGCGGCCTCCGAATACCCTTGGGAAAGGGTTTCCGCGCTGGTCGAAACTGAGGCTGGTGACAGGGTCAGCCGCATCCAGTGCCGGCGAGCCAAGGCCGATGGCCCGCGTCGGCGTCGGGCCGCCGTTGGCCGCCAGTATGCTGAGTTGTGGGTCGACGTTCAGGACATTGCCGACGCCGGCGGGCACGCCAAGGCCCGGTGTCTCGATAAGGGAATACTCGATCTGAACTCCCCCGGGTGTGCCTGAAACGGTCAGGTCAATGGTATCGCCCGGGCTGACGTTGTCGGAAAAGATGGTGTTGCTGACCTGGACGCCATCGTCAAAATAGGCGCCGCCGGGGTTCTCCGTGATGCCGGTCGGCAAACCGGTTTCGAGCCGGGGCGCAGGGTCGCCGCTCGCGGTGTTGTGACTGATGGTGACAAAGTCGAGGGTCGCTTGTATCGCGTAGAGCCCGCCGACCTGGGTCGCCGAATTGTCGGTCACCGTGGTATTCAGCATACTGGGCTGGTTGCCTGGCGTGCCCGCCAGTAGAACGCCTCCGATCACTGACGCCGAGTTGCCGGAGACCGTGCTGTACTTGACTACGGCTGTGAGGTCGCGCAGATCCAATCCGCCACCGACCAGCGTAGCGGTGTTACCTGATATCGACGACCGGGTAATCACGGTGGCTCCCGATCCATAGCGGGCTAGAATTCCGGCGCCATACAAAGCCTGATTGTTGCTCACCTGGCTGTCGGCGCTGATAAGGCTGGCATCGTAGGCAAATATTCCGCCGCCGAATTGGAGCGCCGTGTTTTCGATCACATCGGAGTATTTGACCACGGCCGATCCCCCGAAAGTCGATGCAATGCCGCCGCCATTCTCGGCGTAGTTATCGATGACCAGGGAATCGATGACACTGACCGAGCCGTCATAGGGCGTTCCGCGACTCGTCGAAGCATTTTCACGCGGAACTGGCGGGGGGTCGATGTAGCCGCCGAGCAAGCCCCCTCCCAGTTCGGCCATATTGCCCGAGACGATGGAAGTCTCCAGTACCGCGCTTGCGTACTGATCGGTAAATACACCGCCCCCCAAGACTGCATTATTGGCGCGAATATTGAGATCCAGGCCCGTGATGTAGCTGCCGTCCAATGCGGCCAGGCCAGCGCCGCGCCCACCCGCTGATGGATCTCCGCGCCTGCCGGGCCCGAACGAGGCTCGCGGTGCGGGGCTCATACCGGCGACGTTGTAGGCGAAATCACTGGCGAATAGCTCGGCATAGGAGCCGTACTTCGTGCCGATCCCGCCGCCTGCACCCTGCGTCGTGTTGAACGCCACATAGGTATTCTGCATGCTGATCTCGCCCGGGCCGATCAGGCTGAAATTCAGTGCGCCAAACGGCACTTCGGCACGGGGCTGGGCTGCGATCGGTGTTGGTGTCGAGTAGCCGACGCCGACTAGAGCGCCGCCGCCGAAATAGATCGCGTTATTACCGTAGAGCTCGGCCGAATCGACCGACGCGTAACTCATCGAACCAACCGTCAGCGCGCCGCCGCCGCCCGCGAAGTTGTCGATCAGGCTGCTGGTCTCGAGACTGAGCTGCGAGCCGCCGCCGACGCTGATCGCGCCGCCGATCAGGGCCTCATTGGCGTTGAAATTGGAGGTGGTGATAGTGGCGATGGAATTGACCAGGGCCAGCCCGCCACCGTAGCGACTGGCACTGTTGTCCAGGAAATTCGTTCCGGTGATACTGGCCTGGCTGCTCACGGCCAGGATTCCGCCACCAAAGGCGGTGGCAGCCCCTCGTGGGACCATGCCGCCGGCCACCGAATTACCGGTGATGACACAACTGTCCACGGTAAGATCGGCAGAGCTGAGCGTGATGCCCCCGCCATAGGCATTCGGTCCGCCTGTGTTATTGGCGATCTCGCAGTTGCTCAGCGTCAGAGATGAGTCAACGACAAGCAGGCCGGCACCGCCATAAAAGTCGTTGATGTAGCCATTGGCCAGGCGGATACCGTTGATCTGTGCCGTGACTGGCCCGATAGCTGCCATCACCCGATAATTGCCGCCGCCGCTGATGGTCAGTTGTTCGGGGCCCGGCCCATTGATCGTGATATCGCTCACGATGGGAAGCATGGAAGCCGTGAGCGTGATGGTGCCGTTGAGACCCGACTGGAACACGATGGTGTCGGCGCCCAGCCCTGGCGTGCAGCCCGCGGCGGGGGCATCGCCGTTGGCCGCCACGAGCGCGTCGCGCAGGGTGCACTGGCCGGGCAAGCTGCCGTCGGCCAGAGTGGTGACGGTGATCGTCGCTGCCTGCAGCGAGGATGCACCCAAGGCCAGTCCGATCGCGGCGGCCAGGGGTGCGACAGCGGGATTGAGGCGCGGATTGAAACCGTATTTTTTTGAGTTCATGGCCTGATGAGAACCGTCTGGCAATCTCGGGCTTGCTTGGCCCGAAACGAGCCTGGACCGTCCTGCTCTCCTTATCTCCAGCGTTTTAGGGCTACCCTCCAAGTCCTAACGAGTTTTAGCACCTTCAGACGCCATCGTCAAAACAACGCCCGGTTCAGGCCAGGTGGACGGTTCCCAGCATGATTGGCCTGCTCGCCCCGGTGATGGTGCGGGTATCCAGTCGCTGCAGGGCCAGGCGCGCTTGCGCCAGCCAGGCGAACAGGGTCGCCTCGACGTGGTCGGCGGGCAGGCCGAAGGCATCGGTCGCGTCGATCGTGCAGCCTGGCAGATGCCGCTCGATGCGCTGGCAGAGATCACGATTGTGGACGCCGCCCCCGCACAGCAGGATCCGCTCGGGCTGTAGCGGCCCAACAGCATCGCTGAGGCTGGCCGCGCTGAATTCGGCCAGGGTGGCCTGGATGTCCTGCGGGCGGTGATCGGCCCAGTCGGGCAGGCGCTCGTCGAGCCAGCGGGTGGAGAAGTACTCGATGCCGGTGCTCTTGGGCGCCTCGAGCGCAAGATAGGGGTCCTTGAGCAGTTGCTGAAGCCAGTCCGGATCACTGGCGCCGCCTGCTGCCCATTGACCGTCCGCGTCGAAGCGGTCTCGATTATGGCGTCGGTACCAGAGATCAAGAAAGCAGTTGGCCGGGCCGGTGTCGAAGCCGATCACGGGCATTCCCGGCGCGAGACGTGTCAGGTTGGCGATGCCGCCCAGATTGACCACGACTCGACATTCGTCGGGAGACGAGAGCAAGGCGTGATGAATAAGCGGTGCCAGAGGCGCGCCCTGGCCACCGGCCGCCACGTCGGCGCGCCGGAAATCGGCCACCGTAACGATCCCGGTGCGCTCGACAATGCGGTGAGGGTCCCCGATCTGCAGAGTGTGAGGCGGATCGGCATCGACGCGATGGAGCACGGTCTGCCCGTGCGAGCCGATCGCCTCGATGTCTGCTGTCCGCAAGCCGGCCTGTTCGATGACCTTCAGCGCGGCCTCGGCAAATCGATCGCCAAGATGAGCATCGAGCCAGGCCAGACGCGCGGCCGGAAACGCATCCGGATCGGCCCGCAGGGTATCGAGGCTATGACGCAGCGCGTCGTCAAAGGCGTAGGTTTCGGCGGCCAGCAGCCTGGGTGGTCGCGAGTTCAGATCGACCACCACCGCGTCAATGCCATCCATGCTGGTCCCGGAAATCAGGCCGACATGGTAGTGGGCCATCAGCAGCTGCTTTCCGAGCAGGCCTCGGTGTCTCGCTGGGCGAGTTGCATAGTCTGACGGCTATCCATGGCCTGCAGTTGCGCGATCAGGCCTTCGCTGTAGGACTGGAATTGGTCCATCAGATCGGAAGGTAGCGGATTGGCGGGCGGTAGTTCGACCGTTCGCGGATTGCGATGAACGCCATTGAGCAGAAACTCGTAATGGAGGTGGGCGCCGGTCACTCGTCCGGTCGCTCCGACCCGCCCGATGGTCTGGCCCTGACGAACTCGATCGCCGCGATTGACCTGGCGCCGCGACAGGTGCAGGTATTTGGTCACGATGTTGTTGCCGTGCTGGATGAAAACGTAGTTTCCATTCAGGTTGTTGTAGGCCGATTCGATGACTCGCCCGTCGCCGGCCGCCCAGACCGGCGTGCCGACCGGCGCGCCGTAGTCTGTGCCGTTGTGCGGTCGGACCCGGCGCGTCACCGGGTGGAATCGACGCGGATTGAAGTTGGAGGTGACGTAGCTGAAGTTCAGCGGTGCGCGCAGAAAGGCCTTGCGCATGGGTCGGCCATCCGGGGCGAAGTAGTCCGGGCCGTCGCCGGCGTCAAAGCGAATCGCTTCAAAGGCGTCGCCCTGGTTGACGAAGCGGGCCGCGAGAATATCGCCGTCGCGGAGGAATTCGCCATCGCGCCAGATCTGTTCATAAACCACCGCAAACTGGTCACCAGCGCGGATATCCAGCGCGAAATCCACGTCCCAGCCAAAGATCGCGGCCAGGCGCATGGTCATGTTGTCAGACAGGCCGGAGCCCTTGGCCGCATTGAACAGCGAGCTGGTAATGGTGCCCGCAGACTGGATCACGCGATGATCAAGGTCGCGGGGCTCCACACGGCTGATCAGACCGTCGTCGTTGCGTTCAACGAACAGCCAGTTGCGCTCATCGAGCTCGGCGCGCAGTGCGCGAAGCTCGCCTTCGGCGTCGAGGTCAAAGGCAAACTGGTCACCGGGGCGGATCTGCGCCAGCCCAGCGGTGGCGTCGTTGAGGTTGACGATGTTGTGCAACAGGCCAGCGCCTAGCGACATGTCACGGAAAATCCGGTCCAGCGTCTGTCCGGGACGGACTTCGACCAGGGTCCATTCGCGGGCTTGAGAGAGCGTGCCTTCGTTTGCTGTGATCTCAGGCAGGTCATCAACGACCTGTATCCGTTGCTCAGGGGTCGGCAGCGATGGCAGCGCCAGCGCACTGGCGTGGACGGTCTGGATCGATGCTTTGTCGTCTGAGTCAGGCAGGCCCACAAGGACGCCCACGACAAGCAAGGCGCCGCCGGTCAGCGTCCAGCCGGGTCGAGCAGCCAGCCGCGCAAAGCACTCGCTGCCCCAATGGGTCAGTGACCCCTTCAGCTGCTGCAAGCGCTCGATCGCAACCTGACCGCGAGGACGGCGGCGCGGTCGGGCCATAGGTTTTCTCATCATGGAATGAGGTGTCGCCGGTAAAAACTCGGTAACATTATCGAGCTGCGGCGTTTGAAGTCAATTGTTAAGGCCTTGTTATCAGGCCCTGGCTGCTTTCGCTGATACACGCGCACCGGCGACTTCAACGAGCCGCCGGTGATCCAGTTGACGTGCCTCAAAGAAAAATCCCGTGACTGAAATTGACGAATTGATCCGCGGTGCCGAGGAAGTAATCCAGCCCGACGAACTGCAAACGCGACTTAAAGCGGGCCAGCCCCTGCGCGTGAAAGTGGGCTTCGATCCCACCGCCCCCGATCTGCATCTGGGCCACACCGTGATCATCAATGCCATGCGCCGGTTTCAGGACGCAGGACACACTGCAATTTTCCTGATCGGTGATTTTACCGCAATGATTGGCGACCCGACCGGCAAGAACGTCACGCGCAAGCCATTGACCGATGGGGAAATCCGGGCCAACGCCGAGACCTATGCCGATCAGGTGTTCCGGATCCTTGACCGGGAGCGCACCGAGGTGAGGTTCAATTCGGAGTGGTTTACCAAGATGTCTGCTGCAGACATGATTCGCTTGTCGTCGCAGCATACGGTCGCGCGCATGTTGGAGCGCGATGACTTCGAGAAACGTTACCGCTCCGGACAGCCGATCTCGATCCATGAGTTTCTCTATCCCCTGGTTCAGGGTCAGGATTCAGTTGCGCTCGAGGCGGACATCGAGATGGGCGGTACCGATCAGAAGTTCAATCTCCTGGTCGGGCGTCAGCTTCAGTCCCAGGCCGGACAGAAGCCCCAGATCATCATCACCTGGCCGTTGCTCGAGGGCACCGACGGCGTCCAGAAGATGTCGAAGTCGCTGGGGAACTACATCGGCATCACCGAGCCGGCAGACGACATGTTCGGGAAGCTGATGAGTATTTCCGACGACCTGATGTGGCGCTACTTCGAACTGCTGAGTTTCCGGACGACGGCGGAAATCGACAGCCTGAAGTCGGGCGTTGCCGAGGGCCGCAATCCGCGCGACGTCAAGTTCGAGCTCGGTATCGAGATCGTCGACCGCTTCCATGGCGCTGGCGCTGGCGTTCAGTCTCGCGATGCCTTTATCGCTCGATTCAGGCAAGGCGACATGCCCGAGGATATCGAGGAGAAGGCCTTGGTCGTGGATCAGGACGGTCTGGGTATCGCAGCCGCGCTGACCGCCTGCGGGCTGACGGCCTCGAACTCCGAGGCGTTTCGCATGATTCAACAAGGTGCAGTCAAGATCGACGGCGACAAGGTCAGTGATCGCTCGCTGATATTGACGCAAGGCTTTGTGGGCGTACTTCAGGTTGGAAAACGACGATTCGCGCGTTTGATCCTGAAGGGCTGATGCGATCGGGTGCCCGACTTCGGGCATCCGATGTCGCGCGGGTCACCGCCGATCTTTGCGCGTGCTGCGTAGGGTCGATGCGCGAAGAACGGGAACCGCAAAATTACTGTTCGGGCGCGCCGCGGCGTCTCACTTCGGACCGAGAAGGAACCACAGGATCAAGCCGAGAACCGGCAGGAACAGCAGAATCAGTATCCACAGCACTTTTGCCACGCCGCCTGCGCGACTCTGCGCGACTTTGATGATCGCCCAGATCACGATGATCAACCAGATCAGCCCTAGAATTCCGCCCACTTCTATACCCATTTGCCTGGACTCCCGTATCAATTGATTTGTCGTTACGAGCAAGGCATCGAGGCTTGATCATGCGACGATGACATTGCTGGCGGGAGCTCCATCTTATCGCACCCGGCCTGCAACCCACACTTGTCTTGCTTGAGCGCTTATGGCAGATTGACGTTCATGGATTCTAATCTGACCCTCAGCCGATGCTCAAGCGCGCAGCGACGCCGTTGCGAACGGCGCCCTCTGGCCGGGTCATGGTCCGGGAATCACTGAAGTCTGACGACAGCAAGCTCAGTATCCCAGAACCTCAGGCCCAGCCTTCGCGCTGGGTTTTTTGCATTTGCGATGGATGCTCGGGATCTGAACAGACCTCAAGCTTGATGACTGATAAAGGATTGAAAGACCAATGCGCCATTTTCTGACCACTGAAGACTGGACTCGTCCAGAGCTGCAGTCACTGCTGGATGAGGCCGAGCGGCTGCGCAAGGATCCGGTCAACCAAAGTCTCCGGGGCAAAAGTCTTGCGCTGCTGTTTCTGAATCCGTCCTTGCGCACCCGCAGCTCGTTCGAGATCGGTGCCTTTCAGCTTGGCGCGCACGCGGTCGTGCTGGAGCCGGGGAAGGCGGCGTGGGGCATTGAATTCGAGCCGGGTGCGGTCATGGACGGCGATGCCGAAGAACACATCGCAGAGGTTGCCGCCGTTCTGTCCCGGTATTGTGATGCGATCGGGCTTCGCGCCTTCCCCCAGTTCAAGGACTGGTCGCAGGACCGCAAGGACGCGGTCATCAAGTCACTGGCCGCGCACGCCTCGGTTCCGGTCATCAATATGGAAACGATCGTTCATCCCTGCCAGGAGCTGGCGCTGATGCGAACCATTCAGGATCACCTCGGGGCGCCGGACGGCAAGAAGTTCGTGCTGACCTGGACCTGGCACCCGCGTCCATTGAACACTGCCGTGGCCAATTCAGCGCTGCTGATTGCCAGCAAGTTTGCGATGGACATCACGCTGTTGATTCCGGATGAGGCCTACCAGCTCGACGAGCGGTTCATGGATGCAGCCTACCTGCAGTCAGAGGCCTCGGGCGGCCAGATCCTGGTCACTCAGAATATCGAGCAGGCCTATACGGGCGCGGATTTCGTCTACGCCAAGAGTTGGGGTGCGCTGCCCTTGTATGGCCGTCCCGAGCAAGAGGCGTTATTGCGTGAGCCGTTTCGACACTTCATGGTCGATGGCGCCAAGATGGCGATGACGCGCAATGCCCGGTTCAGCCACTGCCTGCCGCTGCGGCGCAATATCAAGGCGACCGATGAAGTCATGGATTCCGACTACTGTGTCGCCATCGATGAAGCCGAAAACCGTTTGCATGTCCAGAAAGCGCTGATGAGTCAGCTGCTGGGCTCGACCTCGTCCTGAGATAAATTCAAGGAAACCCATGTCTGATCATCCCATCGTAGTGCTCGCGTTTTCCGGCGGGCTCGACACCAGCTACTGCGTTCTGGCGCTCAAGGAACAGGGCTTTGAAGTCCACACCGCCTTCGTCGACACCGGCGGTATTTCTGCCGAGCAGAAGAACTGGATTGCAGAACGCGCACGCTCGCTAGGTGCGGCAAAACACCATGAGCTGGATGCCTCCCAGGCATTGTGGGACCAGTTTGTCGTTCCCTTGCTCTGGTCTGGGGCGCGAGTGCTTGAGCAGTACCCCATGCTGTGCTCCGATCGCTACGTCATCGTGCAAGCGTGCCTGAAGCTTGCCGATGCGCTCGAAACACGGCACTTCGCGCACGGCTGCACCGGGATGGGCAATGACCAGCTGCGCTTTGATCAGTCGGTTCGATCGCTCGGCGACTATGTCATTCATGCGCCGATTCGTGAGTTGCAGCGTGAGACCAGCAACGTTCGCGAGCATGAGCTGGGTTTGATGAAGAAGGCCGGCATCGAGGTGCCGCAGTCTTCCAGCCGGTATTCAATCAACGAGAATCTGCTTGGCGTCACCCTGTCCGGTCAGGAGATCGATGAGTTCGGCGTTCCAGGCGATGACACCTTTGTCTGGTGTCGGCCCAGAAGCGAATGGCCGCAAGGCCGGCTCGAGCTGACCCTGGGTTTCGACGCCGGTCGCGCCGTGAGCTTGAATGGCGAGGCCATGCCGGGGCCGGCCTTGCTCGCCGAGCTCAACCGCCTGCTCGGTGCCTACGGGGTCGGTCGGCATATATATACCGGCGATGTTTCAATCGGTCTGAAAGGTCGGATCGTTTTTGAATGCCCCGGCGTGGATGGCTTGATGATCGCCCAGCGCGCTCTGCGCGAAGCGGTCAATACGCGTCTGCAGAACCAGTTCCAGCAGACTCTGGCCCAGCGTTGGGCGGAGCTGGTGTACACCGGATTCTTCTTCGAGCCGCATAAGTTCGACCTTGAGGCGTATCTGGCCAGCGCGAACCACTACGTGACAGGGGTTGTGCGTCTGGCAAGCGATGGCGGTTCTGTCTCGGCGGTATCGGTGGGTTCCCGCTACCTGCTCAAAGACCCAGGGGCGGTCTACGCCCAGTCGGCGGACTGGACGCCAGAGGAAGCCGAAGGTTTTGTGAAGTTGATTGGCCAGAGCTCCACGCTCGCGGCTCGCGTCCGTCAAACGACGTCTGACTCGAACAAGGCCTGATCCAGACACCATGATCGAAACCGTGCTTCATCATCTGGCCCCCTTGGTCGCCTGCGATAGTCAGAATCCTCCGCGCCAGATACATGTGGATTCGTCGATGTTTCAATATTCGGCCGATTGCCTGAGGCGGGCCGGCTTTGGCGTCGAATTCGAAGACTTTGGCGATGGGCATGTGAACCTGCTTGCTGTACGCGGTCAGCCGTCGGTGCTGTTCAATTGCCACCTCGATACCGTTCCCGTGGGTGAGGGCTGGACTCGGCCAGCGCTCGAGCTGACGATCGAGTCAGAGCGCGTCTTCGGGCGAGGCGTTTGCGACATCAAAGGCGCGGCTGCGGCATTGCTGGCGGTGGCCGAGGAATCACAAGCGCCGATGGCGATCCTGTTTTCCAGTGATGAGGAGGGCGCGGGCAGCTGCTGCGTGAGGAAGTTTCTGGAGCAGCCGGCGCATCGGGATTATCAGCAGGTCGTGGTCTGCGAACCCACGAGTTGTCAGGCCATTCTTGCGCACCGTGGATTTCTTTCGGTCAAAGGGCATTTTGCCGGCGTCATGGGGCACTCGTCTGAATTTCGAGCACTCCACGACAACGCCAATCACCGGATGGCGCGCTGGACCAGTGCGGCGCTGGACTACTGTCAGGTCGAGGCCGAACAGGGTCGCGACACCTGCTTCAATCTCGGGCTGATTTCCGGCGGCACCAAGTCCAATGTGATCGCGGGAGATGCGCGGCTCCATTACTCGGCCCGACTGGGGCCGGGGCAGTCCAACGAGGCACTGTTCGAGGCGCTCGAACATCTGGCCAGCGCCACCGATCACGCGACCTGGGAAATTCCCTTTGCCGGCCCCCCCCTACCTGCCGGCGGGCGCGATGATCAGGCGGCACTCGCATTCTGCCAACAGCATGACTTGAAAGTCGGAGAGCCAGTGGGCTTCTGGACCGAAGCGTCGCTGTTTTCCGAAGCCGGTCTTCCGGCGCTGGTGCTTGGCCCTGGCGATATCGCCCAGGCGCACGCCGTGGATGAGTGGGTCACGCTTGAGCAGCTGGCGACTGCGGCCAGCCTCTATCGGAGCATCGTCGATCATGGCTGAAGTTCGCCAGACCGTTATCGAGTTGCTCGGGCAGCTGGGCTCCAGTCGTGAAGCGCGCCAGTACCTGAAGCAGTTTTCAAGGATTGAAGAATCCCGCTTTGCGGTTGTCAAGGTGGGCGGTGCGGTCATGCGAGATGATCTCGATGAGCTGGCCGCTGCACTGGCTTTTCTGCACCGGCTGGGTCTGACCCCGATCGTGCTTCACGGCGCGGGGCCGCAGCTGGATGAGGCGATGGAGGCGGCCGGCGTCGAGGTCCAGAAGCGCGACGGTTTGCGCGTCACCACCGACGAAGTCATGGCGGTCGCGCGGCCGGTGATCTACCGGGCCAATTCGGCCCTGGTTGATGCCCTGGAGGCGCGCGGCGTTCGCGCGCGCGGCTTGATTCACGGCGTGTTCGAAGCGAAGCTTGCTGACCGAGAGCGGCTGGGTCTGGTCGGCCAGGTGGAGCGGGTGGAACTCGAGCCTGTTCGAAATGCGATTGAAGCGGGCGCATTGCCTGTTGTTGCCTGTCTCGGCGAGTCGCCATCAGGCCAGGTCATGAATATCAATGCAGACATTGCAGCTCGCGAGCTGGTCTGGGCGGTCAAGCCACACAAGGTCATTTTCCTGACCGGAACCGGTGGTCTGCTGGATGACAGCGGACGTGTCATCTCCGCGATCAGTCTTCGCACCGACTACGATCATCTGCTCTCCCAGGACTGGGTTCACTCCGGGATGCGGCTCAAGCTCGAGCAGATCAAGGACACCCTGGATCGTTTGCCGCCTGAAACGTCCGTTTCGATAACCTCGGCAGCCAACCTGACTCGAGAGCTCTTCACTCACACAGGCGCAGGCACGCTGATTCGTCGAGGGGAGAACATCGGCTGGTTTGATGCGGTCGATGAACAGATGCTGGGTCCCTTGGCTCGGCTGCTGGAACAGAGCTTCGGCCGCAAGTTGCGCGCCGATTGGTGGAGTGAGCGGCAGGTCACGGGATTGCTCTGGGCTGAAAGTGGCAGAGCCGCTGCGCTGATTGTTGAAGGGGCAGAAGGCGTTCCTTATCTGGACAAGTTCGTTGTCACCCCCGAAGCACAGGGCGAGGGATTGGGCGCCGCCCTCTGGCAGGCGCTAGTCCAGCGTTTTCCGCGTCTGTACTGGCGCGCACGAGTCGGCAACCCCATTGCCAGTTGGTACTTTCAGCAAGCGCAAACCACCTACCGGCACGGCGAGTGGATCATCTACAGCATCGGGATCGATGATTTCGAGCGGCTGGGCGCGGTGGTTGCAGATGCACGCGAGCGCGAATCGGGGTGGGCAGACTGATGCCAGCTGATGACGCCAGCGTTTTCTTCTTGCCCGGCATCGATCTCGTCGGGCCAGCTCAGAATCGGAGGCGAACATGCCGAGATTGGCACTGATCGGTGGGCGCGGCTACACCGGGTCGGAATTGTTGCGGCTGCTGGCGCGTCATGACCAGATTGAACTGGTGCTGGCTTCAAGTGGCAGTCAGGCCGGGTCGCGCATCGCTGAAAACGTTCCGGAATGGCCGGACCGCGATCAGCGTTACTCGGCGCTGCAGCCGGCTGAGGTAACTGCGGTCGATGCTGATGTCTGGGTGCTGGCCTTGCCCAATGGCCAGAGTCAGGCCTGGGTGGAAGCTATTGATGCGGTGCATCCCGAGGCCGTGATTCAGTTGATTACCCAGTTGATTACGTTT
>CALNZT010000015.1:0-74704 GCA_942491245.1 uncultured Pseudomonadota bacterium | reverse complement strand
GTCCGGCAGCAGATAGTTCTGCAGCATCCCCGAATCGACCCCGAGCAGCAGCAGGGTGCAGGTCATCGCAAACACATAGAACAAGTGCCCGCTCTGACGCAGGTTCAAGTACAGGACAAAGTTGTGAAAGATCAGGGCCAGCAGAATGCCGAAAATCAGGCCGTAGGTCAGATAGGTCTGATTTTGCCCTTGCGCAAACCCCGGTCCATCCTGAATCGCGAGGTTCAGCGGCTGCAGGCTTTGCTGGAAGGTCTGGACCTTGATCAGCACGGTTTCCCGCTCACCGGGGATCACGTCGAGATGAAACACGAACTCCCGGCCGACCGTATCGGCGTCGACCGCCTCGGTTGCCGTTGCTGAGCGACGAATAAGGCCACCGTCTGCGGCCTGGGTGTAGAGATCAAACCGGGTAAAGAAACGCCGTGCGACGCGCAGAGCGTAGTCGGTCTGGCCATCGGCCGGCGCTATGAACTCGAATTTCAGCCAGAGCGGCGGTGCCTGCTCGTTGAGTGCTGGATCGAAGGGTTCGAAGCCTTCGTTGCTGTTCATCAGGGCTTCAGCAGAGAATTCGCCGCCTGGATCCATTCGGACCCGGGCCACCGATTTGAGGTCGGTCATGGTGCCCGAGGCCGGCAGCGGCAACGCGGGCGAATCCATTCCCGATTGGGCCCAGGCCGCCGATGCCAGCCCACAGAGCACCACGAGACACAGCAGCCTGGCCATCTTCGAAAAAACGGCCATCAAGAAACCACGTGCCACAGGTAAATCCTGGGCAGGATATGCATCGACTTCAAAACACGGAGACCCGGCAGCTTTGCAAGCAGCAAGGTTAATCAGACGGTGATGACAAGTCCAGCCGTTCGCATGGACCCTCAAGCGAGGACGACGGCTGGAAATTCCGAGCCTTGACTGTCAGTGAACGCTGTAGTTGAGTCGAAACAAGGGTGTCACGACGAACACCCCGGCCAAGCGCTAGCGCCGACCGCCCCGCTTCTTGCCGCGCGGACGCTCTTCGCGAATCTGGATCTGCTGGCCATGGAGTTCAGCGCCATCAAGCTCTGCGATGGCTGCACGGGCCTCGTGGCCTTCCATGTCAACCATGGCAACGCCCTTGCAGCGGCGTGTGAAAATATCCATGGGGAGTTTGATGGATCGTACCGTGCCGCAGCGCGAGAAGAGCTCGATGATTTCTTTTTCGCGCGTTTCGGGGTGGATGTTGCGAACGAACAGGGTTTTCATTCGAATCGGCCTCCTGGCCGGATATCAGTGGCGGCCAGCGTCAGGGTCGTTCTGCGCGAAGCGCATCATGATCTGTGAAGTCTGCGAAGCCGTTAGGTGTCGGTCGATAATTACAGGATTAGCAGACTATGGTGGGGCCATGTCGGCCCGCACACAAGGGCTGGCTTCAAGGCCATTCAGACACGCCTTGAAAAAACTTCAGCAATTTGATTGACAAACAGGTATACTTCGCCTTGCTACGGAACTTAGCCGTGGTCGACGTTGAACGTATTCCATCTGTTATACCTCTCAATCTCCTCCATTCTCTGATTTCCATGGCTTGACCGGATGCGGTCACGGGCCAACCCCTGAGCGCATTCGTTTTCACTTAATAGAATAGAAGGCAACATCATCATGAGTAGCACCACCGGAACCGTGAAATGGTTCAACGACGCAAAAGGCTTCGGCTTTATTTCCCAGGACAACGGCGGCTCTGACGTCTTCGTTCACTTCTCTGCCCTGACTGGCTCTGGCTTCAAAAGCCTGGCCGAAGGCGCGAAAGTGAGCTTTGATGTCGTTGACGGCCCGAAAGGCCCGCAGGCTGCCAACGTCGAGACCGTCTAACGGTCTTTGATGACAACATTTTGTTGTACGAGAAACCCCGCCGCTGGCGGGGTTTTTTGTGCCCGTAATCAAGCCTTTTCTGCTTGATTCATCACCCGCTCTGGTGCAGTCTGATGCCGTGAGCGTTCGCGAAAACAAGAAATCCCTCGGCACCCTCCTGCTGGAGATGGGCCGCATTTCCGAGCCCGAAATCGAGCGGGCGCTGGAACACCAGCGGCTGCAGGGCGGTTTCTTCGGCCAGGCGCTGGTGGATCTGGGCATCGTCGAACAGGACGAACTGGACTTCGGCCTCGCCTCGCAAGCCAACTTCCCGTACGTTGAACCCGACCCGCTCGGCATCGACAAGGACGTCGCCGCCATCGTTCCGGCCACCTGGGCCCAGCGCCACAATGCCCTGCCGATCGAGGTCAAGGACGGCTGGCTGACCTTGCTGGTCGACTCGCCGTTGAAAACCGGGCTCAGCGGCGAACTTCATCGCCGCACCGGACTGTCGGTCAAGCTTGCGCTGTGTTCGGCCCGGCGCCTGAGTCAGGCCATCCGCACCGTCTATGAGCTCGACCCGGTCAGCCAGAAACCCGATCAGGTCCTGAGCCTGGAAGCATTCTGGTCATTGGCGACCTCGCCGCCGGCAAGACGCTGGGGAATAACCATTCGCAACAACCAGGTCCTGGGCTGGATCGACCATGGTGCCGAGTTTCATCACCACAGCCTGATGCACAACTGGCTGGTCTTTCTGGACCGCATCCTGTCGCCACCACCCTCCCAGATTCTCCCGGCGCATGGCATGCGGCGCTGGCGCGCCACTGTTCGACCCGACCAGTCGCCGGGCGTGGTCATCATCAACAGCCTGACCGGACCGGGCGGCCATGACCTGGAGTTTCAGCCGGCCAATGACCTGAATCGCGACCGTCTGGTGCTGCCCTCCAGCCAGCAGATCGTGACTCTTAAACAGGCCATCCGGGGCCGACCGACCGTCATCGCCGTGCACAGCCCGAGCGGCCTGGCGGCCCGCGAGCTGGTAACCCGGCTGCCGCAGCTGCTGCTCAAACCGAACCATCGATCGATCTGCATGCTGCGCGAGGGCGTGCACGCCATCAGCGACGACATGCTGGTGATCGCGCCACCCGACCAGAATGAATATGAAGAAACCTTCGATTTCATCGAGCGCCTGCGGCTTGATGCTGTCGGCCTGGAAATCGACCCGATAGCCAGCCCGCTGTGGGAACGCGCTATCGCACTGTCACCCCTGGTGCTGGTGGTGCTCTCGGGCCTGCGCGATGATCAACCGCTACCGCCGGGAATCAACTGGCTGCTCTCCAAATTCGACGAAACACAGCCTGACTGGGAGTTGATCTGATGAGCCTGATCAGCTTCCCCGCCCTGGTCATCAGTGTTGCCATGTCGTCGGTGCTACCGCCCAGCCCCGATCAGGTGCTGGCGGTTCCCCTTGCGTTGACAAGTCAAACCCGACACATCATTGGCGCTCAGGCCCAGTCACCAGAACGGCGTCTCGAGCTGCTGATCGATTTTGTTTCCGAACCCGAACAGCTCGGCTTCCGCTATGCCGCGAACGCCACCCATACCGTGGCCGAAACCTTTGCTCGACGGGAAGGAAACTGTCTGTCCTTTACCTTGCTGTTCCTGGGCCTGGCGCGCGAACTTGGCCTGGCGACGCATGCGCGTGAGGTCCGGGTGCCGCCGGCCTGGCAGGATGACGGCTCGACGCTCTTCGATGTCGGGCATGTCAACGTGGGCGTGGATACGCCGGGCCGCCATCGGACGGTGGATTTCGACCCCGACCTGCTGCGCTCCCAGCGACTGGCCGCGCCCTGGCGAGGCCGGCCGATTTCGGATCAACGTGCGCTGGCCCACTACTACAACAACCGTGCCGCAGAACTCCTGGCCGCGGGTCACGGACGGTTGGCCAGGCCATGGTTACAGCTGGCGCTTGAGCTGGACCCGGAATTCGATCCGGCCTGGAACACGCTGGGCGTGGTCGAGCGTCGATTCGGTGACCTTGATCAGGCCCGACGTTATTTCGAGCAAGCGCGGACCCTGGAGCCGGAATCAATCAGCGTCCTGTTCAATCTGATTGCCCTGGCTGAGGAGATGGGTCAGCTTGATCG
Organism: uncultured Pseudomonadota bacterium; assembly: GCA_942491245.1. Taxonomy (GTDB): domain Bacteria; phylum Pseudomonadota; class Gammaproteobacteria; order Xanthomonadales; family Wenzhouxiangellaceae; genus Wenzhouxiangella. The sequence continues at coordinate 70,736 of CALNZT010000015.1, read as the reverse complement.
CGCGCAGCGCTATCGCGATCAACTCCACGCCCTGCATCCGGATGATCCCTGGTTCCAGTGGCAGCTTGGCCGAGGACTGGAGCGCCTGGGCCAGAGCGATCAGGCGCTGGTCGTCTATCGCCGGGCCTTTGATATCAACCCGCGTCAACCGCGGTTTTCCAATTCGCTGATTCGCGTCCTTGAAGCGCTGAACCGTCGCGTCGACGCCGACCGCGTTCGGGCCCGCGCGCAAGCATTCAGTCTGGCCGTAAACCAACGGCATAAACCGAAAACGTCGATCGACAGCGTCGAGTCAAGCGGCCCGTCCGTGGGGCCGCAAGACAGTAATCACTGAGGCATCAGAGCGGCCAGAGCGACCAGATCTGACCGGCCAGGCCAAGGCTGATCACCGCCACGCTGGCCAGCAACAGACCGATCCGCGATCCCAGGGCGATCTGCTTACGACTGCGCCAGGTCTGGGTCAAGGCAATGACGGCAAGCAGGACACTCAGCGGTCCAAGCCAGGCAAACCAGATTGCCCAGGGCACCATGCCGAAGAGCAGCATGGCTTCGGTAATTTCCGACGTAGCGTAAGCGGCAAAACCCAGACCCAGCAGCCAGGTGGCAGCCAGACCGGACGCAATGAACACCAGCAGCCGGCTACCACCACCCGGTTTGAGCTGATTGCCGTTGAAGCGACGCCCGACCCAGGCCAGGGGCAGCAGCAGGGCAGCGAGAACGCTGATGCCGGCTGAGGCGCCGAACCAGGCCCCGTGCATTTTGAGTCGGTCTTCATCCTCGTTCATCATGGCCAGCGCATCGACCAGCACCGAGCTGCGGAAATAGGGTGCGAGGAATTCAGCGGCCTGTTCACCGTCCTCGACACACTCACGGCCTACCGGCGCGCTCGGATCGTCGTACCAGGCATTCAGCCAGTCCCCTGCGCAGGGAATCGAGCGCGTTGGCCCGTGACCGGCATGCGGGAAGATCACCAGCTGGCCGTTTTCGAAGCCGGGCATGATGTATTCGGCCAGATCGACCGGCGTGATCGGGTCCCAGCGGCCGTTGGCGACCACGACCGGGATATCGGTTTGAACCGGCGCATACTGCGCAGGGTCGCGCGGACTCAATCCCATGTCACGGCAGCGCTGTGGCGCCTCGCTCAAGACGGCAGGATGACTGAAGGCCGAGAACAGCGTGGGATAGTCATCGGAATCCTGGGGGGCAAAGGCGGCGTCGGAGTCGACGTAGCCGTCCTGGCAGCGAACCGCTGTAGCCATGCCCATGGAGATGCCGATCCCGTCGCCACCGCCCATGCTCATGGCCTGAGCGAGCGCGCGGAAAAAGTGATCATCATCGGCTTCGACCACGCGCGTCAGACCATCCATGATCGCCGGCAGCGCCGGATGCGTTTCCTGTTCATACATCAGACTGAACGGCAGGCCGGCGATGATGATGGAGAAGAAATGTACTTCGCCCTGCGGAAACATTTCGCTGGGTTCGACGTCGATCGTCACCGGCGAATCGTTCAGCGCCTGAATCGCGGCCATGTAGCGCTCGCGAAGCCCATCGTAGACCCGCGCGCAGTCCGGCTGATCGGCACAGGCTGAAAACAGCCGATCAAGGTTGGCGTTGTGCCAGTGCGAGATGCGCATCAACTCGCCGAGGTCGAGCGGCACGATGGCATCGATAACGGCCGCGCGGATGCCCTCCGGATCGACCTTCATGTAGGCCTGGCCCAGCACCGAGCCGTAGGAAATACCCCAGACGTTCCACTCGTCCAGTCCCAGCGCCAGGCGCAGCGCCTTGACGTCGCGGGCGTTCTCGAAGGTGTTGTAGCCGGTCACGTCGACACCGCGCTCGATTGCACCGCGGATGCAGGCCTCGGCCTGATCCAGCGCTGCACGCTCTGAAGCTTCGCGGTCGGCATGAATCTGGTCGGCCCGATTTCGCCCGTCATAGAACGGGCAGAAATCGCCGGAATTGCCAATGCCGCGTTGCTCCAGAATGTAGAGATCGCGCTGGGCCACGAGGCGATGGTCCTTGAGGCGTTCTGCGTAGGTGTCAACGGTGACACCTGGTCCGCCGGTCAGATAGATCACTGGATCATCGCGGGTCTCGACGTCTTCGTCTTCATGGTTCTTGCCGGTGGCCAGGATTCGGACGTAGTTCAGCTCGATCGTCCGACTGCCCGCGACTTCACGGTTTTCGGGCACCTTGATCAAACCACATTCGATTTCACCAGGCTCATAGTCGATGCGACCAAAGAACGGGCAAACCACGGTGTCCGGCTGAGCCGCTCGTAGCCATTCCATTTCGACCGGCGCATCGGAGGCCTCCGGCGCAGGAACCGCTTCGTCCAGCACGAGCGGCTGACTGACCGTCGTCGCGCCATCCGTGATTTCTGGATCAGTGACCTGGTCCTGAAGCCCGGGCTGCTGAGCCTGTACATTGAAGGCCAGGGCCGCGAGGACCAGGACGATGGAGAGAGGTATGCGCGCTAGATGTCATGAAAATTCTCTCGATTGCTCAATCAACAGATTGCGACCTTAGCGCGCCCGGTTTGCCAAAGCCAGTGCCGAAAGTGGGGCATGCCTCCGCGGCCATCGAGTTGGGATTGAGCCTGCGCCAGGCGGTATCATTCGGGATTGAAATGATTGAGGGGTCTCGAGAACAGCATGGAAAACGGCATTCTGATCGGCGCCGGCGCCGAACAAATTCATCTGGATGGGCGCTACGCCAACCGCCATGGCCTGGTCGCGGGTGCCACCGGGACGGGCAAGACCGTGACCCTGCTGGTCATGGCCGAGGGCTTTCCGCGCATGGGGCGTTCCGGTGTTCATGGCCGACGCCAAGGGCGATGTCGCCGGTCTGGCCGCCGCCGGCACCCGCACCCCAAGATTGACGAACGCCTGGAAACCATCGGCATCGAGGACTACCGCCAGGAGCCCAATCCGGTGGTGTTCTGGGATCTTGGGGCAAGTCGGGCCATCCGGTGCGCACGACCATCACCGAGATCGGCCCAACTCTGCTGGCCCGAATGCTGGAGCTCAACGACACTCAGGAAGGCGTGCTCAACGTGGTCTTTCGAGTCGCTGATGAATCCGGCCTGCTGTTGCTCGACCTGAAAGACCTCCGATCGCTGCTCAACCACGTTGCCGAGCACCGCCAGGAAATCAGCGCACAGTATGGCCTGGTCAACACGGCCAGCATCGGCGCCATCCAGCGTCGGCTGCTGGCGTTGGAAAGCGATGGCGGCGATCACCTGTTCGGTGAACCGGCGCTCGCGCTCGAGGACCTGATGCGCTGCGATCTGTCCGGTCGCGGGGTGATCAACATCCTGTCGGCCGAGACGCTGATCCTGAAACCTCGGCTGTACTCCACGTTCTTGCTCTGGTTGTTGTCGGAGCTGTTCGAGCAGCTGCCGGAAGTGGGTGATCCGGACAAGCCCAAGCTGGTCTTCTTCTTCGATGAAGCCCATCTGTTGTTCGATGATTGCCCGCCCGCGCTCCAGCAGCGCGTCGAACAGGTCGTTCGCCTGATTCGTTCCAAGGGCGTGGGGGTGTATTTCTGCTCGCAGAATCCTGACGATGTGCCGAACGAAATTCTTGGTCAGCTGGGCAACCGCGTTCAGCATGCGCTGCGGGCCTACACGCCACGCGACCAGAAAGCCGTGCGCACCGCCGCCGAAACCTTTGTCCCCAATCCGGCGATCGATGTCGAAGCCACGATCACCACGCTGGGCACCGGTGAAGCGCTGGTTTCCATGCTCGGTGAGAAGGGCGTGCCGCAGCCGGTGGACAAGGCGCTGATTTCACCACCGCGCTGTCGTATGGGCATATCTGACGCCAGAGGAGCGAACGCAGGTTCGATCGCGCAGCCCGGTCGGTGCCAAATACGACCAGACGCTGGACCGCGAATCGGCCTTTGAGATGCTCAAGGCGCAGGCTGAAAAAGCGGCGATCGAAGCCGAGAAAGCCCGCGAAGCCGAAGCGGCAGAAGACGCGCGGATCGCGGCAGAAAAGGCCGCGGCCAAACCGCGCGGCGGCTCGCGCCGTCAAAGCGCTGGCGAAGCCTTCCTCAAATCAACCGTGCGCACGATCGGAACGACCCTGGGACGAGAGCTGTCGAGAGGCTTGCTGGGTAGTTTATTCCGGCGCCGCTGAGTTCAGCGGCGCCGAGAATCTGGAACGTCTGTACCGGTGAATGACCGGTGCAGACGACCGTCAGGGATCAGGCGTAGACGCTGGACTTGCGGAACGACTTGACCATCAGGTAATACATCACGGCCCGATGCTTGGTCCGGTTCGACCGACCGTAGGTATCAATGGCCGCCTGAATGCCTTCGTCCAGTTTGGGCGAGTCTTTCAGGCCTAGCTTCTTGATCAGGAAGTTCTGTTTGACGCGCTCGAGCTCAGCCTTGTCGCTGGCCGCCACTGTAGACGCATCTGCGTTGTATACCGACGGCCCAAGTCCGATCACGACCTTCTTTAGAAGCTCCATGTCCGGCTTTGCAACGCCGCATTTTTCCTTGAGATCCTTGGCATATTTCTCGATCAGTTCATCGCGCTTGCTCATTAATCCGACTCCGTTACAAAATGGTTGACACGCAAGCTTCCTACAGCCCGCTTGGCTCAATGTATGCCAAGCGCAAGCCAAGTACAAGCAGGCCCGCCGCACGGCTGCCTGATCCTCTAAACTCAACGACTTCTGCAACACCACAACCGATGTTCCAAGGACCACGCATGTCAAGAACCCTCGCTCTGTTTCTGATGTCGCTGCTGGCCTGGCCACTCCAGGCTCAAACGCTGTCTGATGAAACACTCAGCATCGAGCAAATTCATGGCCAGGGCTCGGTTTCGCCCTACCTGGATCAACGCGTCACCACCGAAGGCATCGTTACCCTGGTGCTGCCGACCGGCTTCTGGATTCAGACCGCTTCCGACACCGCACCAACACGCCGTCAGGGCCTGCATGTGTTCACCGCCGATCCGGCCCCGGTCGGTGCCGGCGATCATGTTCGGCTGAGCGGTTATATCGATCGCTTCCGGCGACCGGACAGGGAAAGTGATCGCTGGCTGACGCGCTTGATCCAGCCGTCGGATCTGGTCGTGCTGGCCAGTGACCAGGCGCTGCCGCCGGCGCTTCGAATCGGCCAGGGTGGCCTGCGCATTCCAGACCTGCTGAACGATGACGATCCACGCGTCGATCCCCGCCAGAGCGCCAGCGACTTCTGGACCTGGTTGACCGGAATGCGCGTGCAAATCGGCGAACACCGGGTCATCGGCCCCTCCAATCGCTTTGGCGACACCTGGGTCATCAGCCCGGCGACCACGCCTGGCTCAACGATCATGGCGTGCTCGCCGCCCGCCCCGACAGCGATCATCCAGACCGGATTCTGATCACGCCCCACGCACTGCTTCGACCCAGCGTGCCCAGACCCGCTCTGCCGGGCGATCGCTTCGAGACAGTCGATGGCATCGTGCACTACGACTTCGGCCAGTTCCGGGTGCTCGCCCGGCATGCGCTTAACCTTGAGCCGGCCGCGCGCAGTGATCAAGCCCTGTCTCCGATCACGGCGCTGACTGCCGGGCCCGATCATCTGACCGTTGCGGCCTACAACGTGGAAAATCTCGACCCGGTGATCGAGCGCCTGGGCCGAGCTGCGAGCGCGCGATGTCGATGATGCGATCGGCAGCGGACGCATGGCGCGAATCGGCGCGCACATTGCCATCAACCTGGCCAGCCCGGACATCGTCGCGCTGCAGGAAATTCAGGACAACAACGGCGCCGAGCCCGGTCAGGTGGTGGCAGCCGACCAGACCTATGCCGCCCTGATCGCGGCGATCCAGGCGGCCGGCGGCCCGACCTATGCGTTTATCGATCTGCACCCGAGGCAAGACGCTGAGGGCGGCCAGCCCGGCGGCAACATCCGCAACGGCTACCTCTACAACCCGCAGCGCGTGCAGCTGATCGAAGACAGCCCGGAACGCTTTGACGATCCCGCCTCGAACAGTCACGCCGCCCGGTGCTGGCCGGCTTTGCGTTCAATGGCCATGTCGTTCATCTGATCAACAACCATTTCTCGTCGAAAGGCGGCAGCTCACCCCTGTTCGGGGAGGGTGAGCGTATCGTCGGTCGCGCTGAAGCAAGGGCCGCGCAAGCACGCGCCATTCGTGATCTGCTCATCGCGCGAGACGCCTGGGAGGGCACGGCGCACTGGGTGGTGCTGGGGGATCTCAACGACCACTGGTTTTCCGAGCCGCTGACCATCCTCAAGAACAAGGAGGACAGTAATCGCTCGCTGGTCAACCTGATCGAAAGTCGCCCGATCGAGGACCGCTGGACCTACATCTTCAACGGCACGGGTCAGGCCATCGACCACATCCTGGCCACGCCGGGGCTGGCGGCGATGTCCGAGTTCGAGGTGGTTCACGTCAATGCCAGACTGGCCGACCAGGCCGCTGATCACGAACCGATTCTTGCGCGGTTCCATCTGCCTGTCGATGACACGGTCCCCGTCAGGCCCCTGAAGCCCCAGAAAACCTGGCGTTCTGGCGGCCCGTGACCTCTGGGCTATGGCCTTGAACGGCGAGAACCGATAGGCTTGAGGCTTCCAATCCCTTGTTTCAAAGGTATCGACCCATGTCCATGACCAAATCCCTGCTGACCGCCCTGCTGCTGGTCGGCCTTTCCTCTGCCGCTCTGGCCGAACGGGCCGAGCCGCTGGGGTATCTCGATGAAATGCCGCCCTTGCTCGACCGCAACCTGTTCTTCGGTGATCCGCAGGTCTCCGGTGCCCAGCTCTCGCCCGACGGTCGATTCATCACCTTCATGCGCCCCTATGAAGGCGTGCGCAACATCTGGATCAAGCGCATCGGGGAAGACTTCGACGACGCCCGTCCGCTGACCGCAGACGACAAACCGGTGCCGGGCTACTTCTGGAGCCGTGACGGAAAGTTCGTGCTCTACGTGCAGGACAAGGGCGGCGACGAAAACTTTCACGTCTATGCCGTCAACCCCGACGGTGAGACCGAAGCCGGGACCGGCGTCCCGATCGCCCGCAACCTGACCGATTTCGACGGCGTCCGCGCCATGCTGATCAGCCTGCCGGAAAACGCGCCGGACTATTTCCTGGTCGGCCTGAACGATCGCGACCCCGCCCTGCATGATGTCTATCGGGTACAGATCTCGACCGGCGAGCGCGAGCTGCTGATCGAAAACAACCAGAACATCGCTGGCTGGACCGCCGATCTGGAAGGCAATGTCCGCATGGCTTCACGCATGAACAGCGAAGGCGGCATGGAAATTCTGAGCGTGTCCGACGGGCAGCTCGGTGAGGTGATCTACGAGTGCAGCTGGCAGGAATCCTGCGGGCCGATGCGCTTTCATGCCAACGGCGAGCAGGTCTGGTTTCAGTCCAACAAGGGTCGACGATGTCGACCTGGCCGGTCTGTACCTGATGGACCTGGACGATCATGAACTGACCCTGTTCGAGCGTGATCCCGAAGCCCAGGTCGATTTCGGCGGCGCCGTTTTCCATCCGCAAAGCAACGAAATGCTTGCCACCGTCTATGTCGGAGATCGTGCTCGCATCTATCCCGAAGAACGATGATTTCGCGGCCGACCTGGCCTTCCTGCGCGAGCAGCTGCCCGAAGGTGAAATCGGCCTGCCATCGCAGACCGCCGACGCTTCACTGGCGCTGGTCAGCCTGTCGCGCGACGTCGATCCCGGCTCGGTGTATGTGTTTGACCGCAAGGCGCGCAGCGTCGAGCTGCTGTATCGCTCGCGCCCGGAGCTGCCCACCGATCAGTTGGCCAGCATGCAGCCGCTTCGCTATAAAGCGCGCGACGGCCTGGAAATTCCGGCCTATCTGACCCTGCCGAAGAACGTCGAGGCCAAGAACCTTGGCCTGGTCGCGCTGATTCATGGCGGCCCCTGGGCGCGTGACAGCTGGGGTTACGACTCGCTGGTGCAGTTCCTGGCCAACCGGGGGTATGCCGTGCTGCAGCCCAACTTCCGCGCTTCGACGGGCTACGGCAAGGCCTTCCTGAACGCCGGCAACAACGAATGGGGCGATGCCATGCAGGACGACATCAGCGATGGCGTCCAGTACCTGATCGATCAGGGTATCGCCGATCCCGAGCGAGTCTGCATCATGGGCGGCTCCTACGGCGGCTACGCCACGCTGGCCGGCATGGTGTTCACGCCCGAGCTCTATGCCTGTGGCGTCAACATTGTCGGGGTGTCCAATCTGATCAGCCTGCTGAACTCGATTCCGGCCTATTGGGGCCCGGCGCGCCAGATCTTCACCCTGCGCATGGGTGATCCGGACACCGACGAGGGACGTGCCCAGCTCGAGCGCCAGTCGCCGATCAATCACGTTGACAAGATCCAGCGTCCGCTGCTGGTCATCCATGGCGCCAACGACCCGCGCGTCAAGCAGGCCGAGGCTGATCAGATCGTGGTCGCCATGCGCGAGCGCGATCTGGACGTCGAATACATCGTCGCCCCCGATGAGGGCCACGGCTTCCGCGGCCGCGAAAACCGCCTGGCGATGTTTGCCCGCAGCGAAGAATTCATGGCCACTCACCTGGGTGGGCGGTATCAGGCAGAGATGGCCGACGACGTGGCCGAACGTCTGGCCGCAATTACCGTAGACGTGGACAGCGTTGTGGTCGAGAGACGTCGCCGATGAACTCGATGCAGCGCGCACCTTGCCGCTGCCCGCCGTCGACGCCCAGCAGGTCGCCACTGGTGAGTTCGCCTACACCACGACGCTCAGCCTGCCGAATGGCGAGATGGCGATCAACAACACGCGCACGGTAAGGCGGGACACCGACGGCACGCGCCAGCTGTTGATCGTTCAGACCGAGAGCAATTCAGCCATGGGCCAGATCAGCGACCGCTACGTGCTCGACGGCACCAGCCTGCGCCCGATCGAGCGCGAGATCGTGCAGGGCCCGGCGACCATCAGCGTGGAATTTGGCGCACGCGAAGTCAGCGGCGCGATCGCGATGAACGGCAACGAAATCCCGATCAGCATCGAGCTGGAAGCGCCCGCGTTCGGCGGCGACGCCGGGCTTGAACTTGCCCTGGCCGGACTGCCCCTGCGCGATGGCCTGCGCAGCGTGATCCGGATTGTCGAGGTCGGCGCGCAGCAGCGCGTTCGCTACTATCGTGCAGAAGTCACGGGCCGCGAAACCGTCACGGTGCCGCAAGGCAGCTTCGACACCTTCAAGATCGACTTCAAGGCGATCGACGGAGAGGGCGGTGATCAGGTCTACTGGATCAGTGCCGAGGCCCCGCACAAGACCATTCGCGTGGACGGCACCTTGCCGGCGCAGATGGGCGGCGGCGCGTTCACCACCGTTCTTGGTCAGCCAACCGAATAAGCGCAAGGCAACAAGACCCCATCTCCAGCCCCGGCGAGTAATGCTTGCCGGGGCTTTTTTATTCCTGGTCTGGCCGCGCGTCGTAGCCCTGCTTTCTTATTTTCTCCAGCCGCCAACGCTTGTTTCGAAACTGCTCAAGCTTTCAGCAAGTGCGATTTAGCTGCTGTCAATTGAAGCAATCACTGTTCGATAGCCCAGCTCAAGGTCCATGGATTACAGGCCAGGCATCGCGATGGCACACGATTTGCTTCCAGCTCCCCTAAGGACTACGCACTTCATTCATTCGGGAGCTCCTGTCATATGAAACTCATCACCGCCATCATCAAGCCCTTCAAGCTCGACGAGGTCCGCGAAGCCGTCGCGCAAGTTGGCGTTCACGGCATGACGCTGAGCGAAGTCAAAGGCTTCGGGCGCCAGAAAGGCCACACCGAGCTGTACCGCGGCGCGGAATACAAGGTCGACTTTCTGCCCAAGATCAAACTCGAGATTGCGGTTACTGCCGACCAGCTCGAGTCCGTCATCGAAGCCATTCAGGAAAGTGCGGGCACCGGCAAGATCGGCGACGGCAAGATCTTCGTGACCGCGCTGGAACAGGTCATCCGAATCCGCACAGGCGAAGCCAACGACGCCGCGCTTTGAGCCGGCCCTCGTACTTGCAAGGAGATTGAATCATGGAAGCAACACTTGAACTTCGCTACGCCCTGGACACGTTCTATTTTCTGGTCTGCGCCGCCCTGGTCATGTGGATGGCCGCCGGTTTCACCATGCTCGAAGCCGGGCTGGTCCGCGCGCGCAACACGGTCGAGATTCTGACCAAGAACGTCGCCCTGTTCGCCATCGCCTGTCTGATGTATCTGTTGTTCGGCTACACCCTGATGTACCCGGAATCCGGGGTCAACAGCGTCTGGCCCGGCATCGGTTTTCTGCCCGGCGCCGAGCCCGGCATCGATGCAGTCGTTGCCAGCGACGGAGAAATCTACTATTCGAGCGCGGCCGAATTCATGTTCCAGATGGTGTTTGTCGCCACCGCCATGTCGATCGTTTCCGGCGCGGTGGCCGAGCGCATGAAAATGTGGTCGTTTCTGGCCTTCGCCGTGTTCATGACCGGCGTGATCTATCCCCTGCAGGGCTACTGGAGCTGGGGCGAGGGCTTTCTCTACAACGCCGGCTACAGTGACTACGCTGGTTCCGGCATCGTCCACCTGGCAGGAGCTTCGGCCGCCGTGGCTGGCGTACTGCTGCTGGGTCCTCGGCGCGGTCGCTATGGCCCGAACGGAAAGGGCAACGCCATTCCCGGCGCCAATCTGCCCCTGGCAACGCTCGGTATGTTCGTGCTCTGGATGGGCTGGTTCGGCTTCAACGGCGGCTCGGAGTTGCGGGTCTCCGATTTCGACTCGGCCAATAACGTGGCCCGGGTGTTCGTCAACACCAACATGGCGGCATCGGGCGGACTGGTCGGCGCGCTGCTGCTGGCCCGCTTCATTTTCGGCAAAGCCGATCTGACCATGGCTCTGAACGGCGCACTGGCCGGCCTGGTTTCGATCACCGCCGATCCTCTTTCACCCGACTTCGCGCTGGCCGCATTGATTGGCCTGGCCGGCGGTGTGATCGTGGTGCTGTCGATCATTGGCCTGGACCGCCTGAAGATCGATGACCCGGTCGGCGCCATATCGGTGCACGGCGTGTGCGGCATCCTCGGCGTGCTGGCCGTGCTGTTGTCCAATTCAGAGGCGACGATCAAGGGCCAGCTGACCGGCATCGTTGTGATCTTCGGGTTCGTGTTCACCGCCTCACTGCTGGTCTGGTTCCTGATCGGCAAGGTGATGGGTCTGCGGGTCAGCGAAGAAGACGAATATGCCGGGCTGGATGCGTCCGAATGTGGCATGGAAGCCTATCCGGAGTTCGTGAGCTCGCGGGGTAACTGAGCGCGAGACACCGGACCGTCGGCATCATCGGCGCGCCTGCCGGGCGCGCCGATACCCCGGGCCGACGACCAGCCGGTCATAATCAGCGCTCATGATCTGACCCTGAAGCCTGACCGCCATGCCCGAGTTGCCCGAAGTCGAAACCACCCGTCGTGGCCTGGCGCCGCTGACCGAAGGGCGCGTGATCGAGCGCATCACGGTGCGCAAGAAGGAGCTGCGCTGGCCGATCCCCGATGCGATCCGCCAGGCCGAAGGCCAGAAGGTCCTGACGATGCAGCGGCGCGCGAAGTGGCTGATCTGGCAGCTCGAGGCCGGCCACATGCTCTGGCATCTGGGCATGTCCGGCTCCTTCCGCGGCTGGACCGAGCCGCCAGCGGCCGGCGCGCACGATCATGTCGACGTGCAGATGGGCCAGGGGCATCTGATCCGCTACACGGACCCGCGACGCTTCGGCGCCCTGTTCTGGACCACCGATGACCCGCTGACCCACCGCCACCTGGTCCACCTGGGGCCGGAGCCCTTCGATCCGGCCTTCAACGGCGAGTATCTCTGGCGCCTGAGCCGGGGCCGTCGCGGGCCGGTCAAGACCTTCATCATGAACGGCCAGGTCGTGGTCGGCGTCGGCAACATCTACGCCTGCGAAGCCCTGTTCAGCGCCGGCATCCATCCCCGCCGGCCGGCCGGGCGGGTCAGCCGCCAGCGCTACGAGCGCCTGGCCGAAGACATCGTCGAAATCCTCGGCCGCGCCATAGAGGTCGGCGGCACCTCCCTGCGCGACTTCACAGTCGGCGACGGCACCCCCGGCTATTTCGGCCAGAGCCTGCTTGTCTACGGGAAAGAGGGCGATCCCTGCCCGAGCTGTGGCGAGACGATCCGCCGCGAAGTGATCGGCCAACGCAGCACGTTCTTCTGCATTCGTTGCCAGCGCTGAAGGTCGGGTTCAGATGGATGACAAGGGTGACAAACGGCGGCGTTCCAGCAGTATGAAGATCGATGCGGCAGCCGTCCTTCGAGTCGCCGGCGCATTGCTGATGAGCGCCGTAGCCATTGCCATTGTCCTGAGTATCTTTTCCGGTTCTCTACGGCTGGCGCCACTCGTCCTGATGGTCGCGCTCGTTCATCTTTTTCCCGCTGCAATTCTGTTCTGCCTTCTGGCGTGGCTGGGGCGGATCAGTCTAGTTTCCTGCATCGCATCAGGGGCTCTTGTTGCCGCAGTCCCGATCGGAATCTGGACTTTTCCCTTGAGTTTTTCGGATTCCAGTTTCAACGCATGGTCCGAGGCCGTCAGACGATTATCAACGGGATTCCGACGCTTGCGGATGGCTCGACTATGGTCAGTTCCTCCTTTTCTTTATCGGGATCGGCGCAATTGCTGGAGTCTTTTTCTGGTTTCGGGCAGATCGCTTCAAGCCGAAATGCCGATTGACCTGGAAATTCGTAAGGATGCTTCAGAGGGTTCGTTTCCTTCCTGGTTACTGCCAGTCTTTTCGGCTCTCCTGATTGCCGGCATAGTGATTTCACCAATTTTGACGAGAGATCGCAGTTGCCACAATGTGCTCAGAGATGGTCGAACCTCTGCGTCACCGGCATTGAACGCCGAACTGACTGTCTCCCGGGATGAATGGCGGAACCTCGAATCGCTCTACAAACGGTTTGCTCTAGAGAACGGCCTGGAATTCAGAGGGTCGATCGATGAGAGACCGGATGTTGTGTCCGTTCTTTCCTTGAGCATGTGCAGCGAGCCGGGCTTTGTCATATGGTCACACAAGCAACACTGGCACAGTCGCGGCGGCGGGCCGGTGCCTGGACGAGGTGTGAGCGTCGCTGTTTTCTTGCTGGAGCCGGAAATCGAGTGGATTCCTCTGGGCCAGAAGTTCATCGAAGAACTCTCTGACCACTGGCCGGGTCAGGTTCGATTCCGGAACGGCGAAGGTCGAATCGTGTCTATCGAAGACACCCCATTGAGCGGGATGGCCCTGGAAATCGAATCCAGTGATTGACGAGCTTGAGTTATGGTTTTTCCGAATTCGAATCCATTGAATCCGACGGGCTCTGATCGACCATGCTGAATCGAACGCTGATCACCATACTGCTGATCCTCTCGTCGCTGGGAAGCCAGCCGCTTGACGCTGCCTCCAGCGGGCTGGTCCAGCGTGATCATCTGCAGGCCGAGCTGGTCGCTGACGTCGATTCCGTGCAGCCGGGCACGGATCTGCGAGTCGGCCTGCGCCTGGTGCCCGATCCGGGCTGGCACACCTACTGGAAGAATCCGGGCGACTCGGGGCTCGCGACCACCATCGAATGGACCCTGCCTGCAGGCGTGTCCGCCTCGGAGATCGCCTGGCCCTATCCCGACGCCATTCCCTTTGCCCACCTGATCAACTACGGCTACGACGGCGAGCACCTGCTGCCGGTCACCCTGTCGATTCCCGGTGACCTGCCCATCGATCGACCGCTTCGTCTCGAGGCTCGCGCCGACTGGTTGGTCTGCGAGGAAATCTGCATTCCCGGGGATGCGACGCTGGTGCTGGAGCTGCCGGTCAGCGATCAAGAGCCGGTAATGGATTCGGCCGCGGCCGAGTGGTTTGCCTGGGCCGATGCCCGTCGCCCGGAAGCCGTGGATTGGCCTGCGCGCTTTTCCACCGAGAGTGGCCAGCTGAGCGTACAGGTGGAATCGGAGGCCATCGGGTCGGCCCGCGGCTGGGAGTTCTTCTCCGAAGACAACAACCTGGTCGACCATTCCAGCCCGCCCGTGCTGAACGCCGGCAACGGGCAACTGCTCGTCGCGCAGGCCCTCTCGCCCTTCGTCAATCGCTTTCCCGAATCGCTGGACTTCGTCCTCGTCGACCGGCCGAACAACCGGGCCTTTCGCCTGAACGCCGGTGTCGGTGAGCTGGTCAGCACCGGCGAGCCCTCATCCACAACGGCACCGACCGCGCCCCCGATCGGCTGGATGCGCGCCCTCGGCCTGGCCCTGCTCGGCGGCCTCCTGCTCAACCTGATGCCCTGCGTCTTTCCCGTGCTGTCGATCAAGGCGATCAGCCTGGTCGAAGGGGCGGGCAGCGATCAACGGGCCCACGGCCTGGCCTACACCGCCGGCGTGGTGCTGAGCTTCGTGGCTCTGGCGGCGGTGATGCTGGCGCTGCGGTCAGTGGGTGAGGGGGTCGGCTGGGGCTTCCAGCTGCAGTCGCCCTGGATCGTTGGCCTGTTGATCTACGTCCTGTTCGCGATGGGTCTTTCGCTGTCGGGGCTGTTCAGCCTGGGCGGCGGCTTCATGAACGTCGGCCAGGGCCTGACCGAGCGATCAGGAGTGAGCGGCTCCTTCTTTACCGGCGTGCTCGCCTGCATCGTGGCCAGCCCCTGTACCGCGCCGGGAATGGCGGCCGCCCTGGGTGCGGCGGTGCTGATGGACTGGCCGATGGCCCTGAGCATTTTCGCCGCGCTGGGCTTCGGCCTGGCCCTGCCGCTGCTGCTGCTGAGCTTCAGCCCGGCCCTGGCCCGCTGGCTGCCGCGCCCGGGCCCGTGGATGGACACCTTCAAGCAGCTGATGGCCTTTCCTCTGTACCTCGCCGTGGTCTGGCTGGTCTGGGTGCTGGCCCGCCAGACCGACGCCAACGGCCTGGCCGCCGTCCTGATCGGCCTGGTCGCCCTGGCTTTCACGCTGTGGCTGATCGGCAAGAAGGACGGTGGGCCGGTGGTTTCGGTGGCGAGACACGTGTCCGTGGTCGCCGGCGTCGTCGTGGCCTTGGCCGCGCTGGCTGCCGCCGCACGTTTTGAATCCGATCCGACCGAAACGGCGGATGCCTGGTGGGAGGACTATTCCGCGGCCCGGCTGGCCGAACTGCGCCAGGACCCCGACACGGCCGTGTTCGTCAACATGACCGCCGACTGGTGCCTGACCTGCAAGGTCAACGAAGGCGTGGCCCTGAACAAGGATCAGGTGCGCGAGGCCTTCGAGGCCGAGAATGTCGTCTACATGAAAGGCGACTGGACCCGCCGGGATGCCGCCATCACGGATTATCTGGCAGACTTCGGCCGCAATGGCGTGCCGCTTTACGTGGTTTACCCCCACGACGGCGGCGAGCCGCAGATACTGCCCCAGGTCTTGACGCCAGGCCTGGTGATCAATGTCGTCGAGTCACTTTGACTCGTGGCCGAATGCGACCCCTCAACTTACACCCGTTTTCAAGAACCACCTTCGAGAAAACCCAAGGAGAGCCAAAATGAAAAATGCATTGCTCGTATCGTTTGCCTCACTGGCAGCACTGGCCTTGTCGGCCACCGCCATGGCCGCGCCCCAGGTCGGCCAGCCCGCCCCGGACTTCACAGTGGTCGACACCGCCGGCGTCGAACACAGCCTGTCGGACTTTGCCGGAACGAAAGTGATTCTGGAATGGACCAATCACGAGTGCCCCTTCGTAGTCAAGCACTATGGTTCGGACAATATGCAGAACCAGCAGCGCATGGCCCGCGACGAGCACGACGCGGTGTGGCTGAGCGTGATCTCATCCAAGCCGGGCGCCCAGGGCCATGTCTCGCCCGAAGCCGCCGATGAACTGACCGCCAACCGAAACGCCTATCCCACCGCCGTGCTGCTGGACGAATCTGGCGACATGGGTCGCGCCTACGACGCCCGCGTGACCCCGCATATGTACATCATCGACGAAGATGGCGTACTGCAGTACATGGGCGGCATCGACTCCAACCCGAGCAGCAACCCGGCCGATATCCCGGACGCCACCCAGTACGTGGTCGCCGCGCTGACCGAAATGGCCGATGGCACAGCCATCACCAACACCGTGACCCGCCCTTACGGCTGCACGATCAAGTACTGATAGCGTGGGCTGATAGCCTGACGACAAGTTGATTCATGACAAGGGCGATCAGCGCAGGCTGGTCGCCCTTTTCTTGCTTTGTTCAGCGTTCAGCTCGCTATGGTCAAACAGCAACCCTTCTTCGCTTACCCCCTGGACATCCTGACGAAAACCAAAGCCAGATCGCTGGCGTTCGATTGTCAGCGCCTGCTGAGCGGCCGACACTGAAACATCGCATCGACAGGAACCTTTCGTGTTTTAACAGTCATTCAGCCTTTGTTAATCAATAAGCGTTAGTGTGGGGCTATAAATTAACGAAAGAGTTCTCAGTCATGTTTTCAATCAAGCCTTTCAGTAGCCCTGCTGCAAAACTGTCAATCACCGTCCTTATGGCGTTTTTTCTGAGCGCCTGTGCGACAACCGATCCCTGGACCGGCGAGGAGCGCACCAGCCGGACCGGCCAGGGCGTGGCGATTGGTGCGGGCATCGGCGCGGTGATTGGTGCGATCAGCGGCGGTGATCGACTCGAGCGCGCCGCCATCGGTGCAGGCATCGGGGCTTTGTCGGGGGCGGCCGTCGGTAACTACATGGATCGTCAGGAAGCCGCACTGCGCAACCAACTGCGCGGTAGCGGGGTCAGCGTAACCCGGCGCGGTGACGACATCATCCTGAACATGCCGGGCAATGTGACCTTCGATTTCGACAGCGCGGCGCTGCGCGCCGAGTTCTTTGAGGTGCTGAACTCCGTCGCCCTGGTTACGATCGAGTTCGAGCAGACGGTGCTTGTCATCGACGGTCATACCGATTCGCTGGGCAGTGAAACCTACAACCTGGAGCTGTCGCGCCAGCGCTCCAGCGCGGTGGGCCAATATCTGATCGCACAGGGCGTCCGGCCGGTGCGAATTGCCACCTACGGCTACGGCGAGGAGTACCCGATTGCGAGCAACGAGACCGAGGCGGGCCGCACCCAGAATCGCCGCGTCGAGCTGACGCTCAGGCCGGTGTCGGAGTGATCGCGAAAAATGCACAGACAATTCGCCGTCGATAACGCGTTGCCTGGGTGAACGCGCGATGGCTGAATAGGGTGGGGCGGTTGGAAAATCATCCATCGGGGTCATGATCGGAAAATGAGTGGATTTTTCCTGTTCTGAAAACGTTCTGATTTCCCTGAGTCTGAATTGTTTTTGTTCGCCTGCAAGCAGGCTCCTACGGTGCTTGGGTAGCGGCCTGCCTGGCCTGTTTTTCGCGCGCTTGCTTGCAACCCTTGTTTACAGGGAAGCGCGGACAGCGGACAGCTTCATGTGTCCGGTCGGACACTGGTTGGAATTTATTTGTCGTAAATTCAATGGTTTGCTTATTGGCATGACAATTGAATTTACTTCGACATGATTCGAGATACCGCCGCTCAAGATTCGCCCCGCAGCACAATCCGACCAGGTCGGCACTGGCTGTGGATCGTGGCCTTGCTCATGTCGTTTGCGGGCATCGCTTTTCTGGTACCGAGGTTGACCGCCTGGGCCAGTGCCGAGCGTTCGGTGGCCATTGAACGGCTGCGCACGGCAGTGGTCGAGCGCAGTGAACTGGTGCGCGATATCTCAGTGCAGGGCCAGATCGTGGCCGCGGTAAGTCCGACCTTGTACGCCCCGGCCTCAGGCACGGTTACTTTCGCGGTGCAGGCCGGTGCCAACGTCAGCGAAGGCCAGCGCCTTGCCCTGGTCGACAGTCCGGAGCTGAATAATCAGCTGGCTCAGGAGCGCACCGTTCTTGCAGGGATTGAAACGTCGCTGGCGCGTAGCGGGATTGATGCTCGAACACGCAAGCTGAGTCAGCGTCGGGTCATTGACGAGGCGCAAGTGGCGCTGACCGCTGCCGAACGCGAATTCCGTCGTTCGCAAGCAGCGCAACGAGTCAATGCGATCAGTGCCATCGACTACGAGCGCTCGGGCGATGAACTGGAGCGAGCGCGACTGGTTCATGAACACGCGCTGGCTGAAGCCGAGCTGCTCGACGACCTGCTTGCATTCGAGCAGGACCAGCTGCAGACCTATGTGTCTCGTCAAACCCTGGTGGTCGAAGAGCTCGAACGCCAGGTCGCTCGACTGGACCTGATCTCGCCGGTAACCGGGATGGTCGGCAATGTTCTGGTCTCCGAACGGGCCTACGTCACGGCAAACGAAGCCCTGATGAGCGTCGTCGATCTCAGCGCCTTTGAGGTCGAAGTCAGAATTCCAGAGAGCTACGCCCAATCACTGAGTCTGGCGCTGCCGGCCACTGTGCGCTGGGGCCAGGCCGACTATTCAGGTGAGCTGATCGCGATCAGCCCTGAGGTGTCCGAGCGTCAGGTGACGGCCAGAATCCGGTTTCTCGACGAGCCGCCGCAAAGCATTCGCCAGAACCAGCGGGTTGCCGCGACCATCATGCTCGAGCGCAAGCCCGACACCTTGTTGGTACCACGTGGTCCGTTCTTCGATGCCGAAAACGGTCGCTTTGTCTACGTCGTGCAAGGCGAGCAGGCCGTCAGGCGCGCCATCGTGACCGGTTCGGTCGGCACCGGCCAGATCGAAATTCTTGCTGGTCTGGTCGCCGGCGAGCGCATCGTGATCAGCGACACCACTGGCTTTGAAGACGCCGACACCGTCCTGATTCAGAACTAGACAAAACATCAACACATTCAACCTGAGGAGAAACCGCATGCTGGATATGCAGAACATCACCAAGGTCTTTCGTACGAAGCTTGTGGAGACTCACGCGCTGCGCGATCTCAACCTGACCGTCGACGAAGGCGAGTTTGTTGCCGTTACCGGACCCTCAGGATCGGGCAAGACCACCTTCCTGAACATCGCCGGCCTGCTCGAAGAATACGATACCGGCCGCTATCTGCTTGACGGTCAGGACATCACTCATCTCAATGACCGCGAGCGCTCGCGCCTGCGCAGCGAGAAGATCGGCTTCATCTTCCAGGGCTTCAATCTGATCCCGGATCTGAATGTTTTCGACAACGTCGATGTGCCGCTGCGCTACCGCAAACTGAGCGCGGCCGAGCGCAAGGAGCGCATTGAGGAGGCCTTGCAGACGGTCGGATTATCGGCGCGGGCAAGGCATCTACCCGCCGAGCTCTCCGGTGGCCAACAACAGCGTGTGGCAATCGCCAGAGCCCTTGCCGGACGTCCGCGCTTTGTACTGGCTGACGAGCCTACCGGCAACCTGGATTCGCTGATGGCCCGCCAGGTCATGGAATTGCTGGAGCAAATCAACGCAGATGGCGTGACCGTCATCATGGTGACCCACGACCATGAATTGGCTCATCGTGCCCACCGCAACATTCACCTGCTCGACGGCCAGGTCAGCGATCTGGAAACCATCGAACCGATCGCAACGGAGGCCTAAAAGACCATGCTGAACTATGACCTTCGCCTGGCCTGGCACTCGATGCGCCGCAATCCAGTGCTGACAGCGCTGATGATCGCGGCCATCGGCGTGGGCGTGGGTGCCTTCATGGCCGCGCTCAATGTTTACTACGTTTCGTCGAACAATCCAATGGCCGACAAGAATGATCAGCTCTATCACGTCCAGTTGGACAGCTTCCGCATGGGGCCCGATTGGCAGCAAGGCCGAGAGCCGCCCGATCAGATCAACTACACCGACGCCATGAACTTGCTTCGCGATGATCGAGGGCTGCGTCAGTCCGCTTCCTTCAAGACCGGTTTCGGCATAACTACGGACGACTACGAGGGGCTCCCCATTCGTGCTGTAGGCCGGGCCACCACACCGGACTTCTTCGAGATGTTCGACGTGCCGTTCCTCGCCGGCGGACCCTGGCAGCAATCAGAGCCGGACATGGCACCGCAGGCGGTGGTCCTGACCGG
This sequence comes from uncultured Pseudomonadota bacterium, assembly GCA_942491245.1. Classification (GTDB taxonomy): domain Bacteria; phylum Pseudomonadota; class Gammaproteobacteria; order Xanthomonadales; family Wenzhouxiangellaceae; genus Wenzhouxiangella. The sequence goes on along the minus strand of CALNZT010000015.1, from coordinate 50,756 downwards.
CGCCATCAGCGAAAGACTGTTCGGCACGATCGAGAGTGTCGGTCGAAGCCTACTACTCGACGAGGACTATTACACGGTCGTAGGTGTAATCGAAGACTGGAGCCCGTCGCCCAAGTTCTACGACCTGACCAACGGCTCCTGGCTGGAAGGCGAGGACCTGTTCGTTCCGTTCGCACTCACCCCCCAGAAGGAATACGACACCTGGGGCAATACTCGCTGTAGTGGCGCTGGTGACTTGGATAGTTTCGAAGCGCTTCCTGCAGAGCTCCTGCGCCTGGATCAGCTACTGGGTCGAGATTGGTGGCGCCGGCGATCGGGGCGACTTCGAGTCCTACCTGGCGGCTTACAGCGAGGCGCAGCGCGCGGCCGGGCGTTACGAAGCCCCGGTCAACTACCGCTTCCGTAACGTTCAGGAATGGCTTGTCGCAGAGCGGGTCGCTTCCGATACCACCAAGGTCCTCCTCTGGTTGTCGGCGCTGTTTCTCATGGTCTGCCTGCTCAACAGCATCGGTCTGGTACTGGCCAAGTTCACCGCCCGCGCGCCCCAGCTGGCGCTACGACGGGCAGTCGGAGCGACCCGCGGCGCACTGGTTCGCCAGAGCCTGGTAGAGATCATTGTAATCGGTGTCCTCGGCGGCTTCCTCGGGATGAGCCTGGCCATTCTGGGTCTGCAGGGCATGCTTGCGCTCACCGAAGCCAGCAACAGCACCCACTACGAAATGGACTGGCTGATGATGGCCACCGCCATTGTTGTATCGGTAATTGCAACCACCATCGCAGCCATCTATCCCGCACTTCGCATCAGCGCCCTGGCCCCGGCCCGCTATCTGAAAACGCAATAAGGAATTTCACCATGGAAATTCGTCCCATCCTGAGCACCATTCTGCGCAATCGCCTTGGTGCGATCCTCGTCGCGGCCCAGATCGCGGTCACCATGGCGGTGCTGTGCAACGCCAGTTTTCTGGCCCTCGATCGGCTGCAGACCATGCTTAGGCCCACCGGGCTCGATGTCGAAAACACCTTCACCGTCGACACCATCAACTTCGGCGACGGCTTCGACTATCGTGCCGAGACGCTGCTGGACCTCGCTGCGATGGAAGCCATCGAAGGCGTTCGATCCGTCACTACCATCAACTCCATTCCGCTGTCCGGCGGCGGCTGGGGCGAGAACTTGAGCGGCATCTGGAAGAAGATGCCGAAGGCGCTCGCAGAGGCCAAGGAATCCTCTACATGGTCGATACGCAACGGCATCGAGGCCCTGGGCGTCGAACTGGTCGCTGGCCGCGATTTCACCGCCGCCGACATGTTGTGGCGCGAGCCGCGCTCATCCGCCATGCCCGCGGTGATCATCGTCACCCAAGCGATGGCCGATACCTTGTTCCCCGACGGCGACGCCCTGGGCAAGACCGTCTACTCAGGAAACAACCCGCTACAGATCGTAGGTATCGTCGAACGGATGTTCGGATCCTGGGTCAACTGGGACGGCGTGGTCAACAGCATCCTGGCACCAGGGCGCATGATCGATCAGTCGAGCCGGTTCCTAGTCCGAAGCGAACCCGGGCAGCGAGATGCCGTCATGGCCGCCGTCGAGCAGGCCTTGTCCAATCGATACGCAGAACGAGTGGTTCGAAACGTGATTTCGCTTGAAGAGTTCATGGCCGACAGCTACTCCGGCGAGCGCACCGCAGCCGTGGTTCTGATGGTCATCATTTCGCTGCTGCTGATCGTGACCGGCCTGGGGATCGTTGGCCTGGTCAGTTTTCTGGTCAACCAGCGCACCAAGCAGATCGGCACGCGCCGCGCCCTGGGTGCCCAGCGCTGGCATGTGGTGCGCTACTTCTTGATCGAGAACTGGCTGATCACGTCCATCGGTCTGTCCTTCGGACTGATCCTGACATCCATGCTGAACTACTATCTGGTCCAGAACTTCGAGCTGCCTCGTTTGCCGCTGTGGTATCTGCCGATTGGGTTGGTGGCGATCTGGGGCTTGAGCCTGTTGGCCTCCTTCGGGCCGGCCCGCCGCGCCGCCCGTGTGCCACCAGCGGTGGCCACCCGCACTGTTTGATGGACCGCCCGTGACCGATTCAAAACGTGTTCTGATCATCGATGACAACAGCGGCGTCTGCGAGGCGCTGGAAGTGCTGCTGGACGTCAACGACATCCCGGCCGAGAGCGTGCATACACCCGCCGAGGGCATCGAACGGCTACGTGGTGGAGCGATCGCGCTGGTTATAGCCGACATGAATTTCGAGGCCGACACCACCTCCGGCGATGAAGGCGTGGCCCTGTTTCAGGCCTTGCGTGAGGCTGATCCGGAGCTTCCGATCATTCTGCTGACCGCCTGGACGCATCTTGAGCAGGCCGTGTCTCTGGTCAAAGCTGGCGCAGCCGACTACCTTGCCAAACCCTGGGACGACGAGCGGCTGATCACCACGGTCAACAATCTGCTGGCCCTAAGCTCGGCGCGTGAGGCCCGGCGTCAGGCCGAGTCGGAAGTCTCCGAAGCCCAGAATCAGCTGGCCGACGAATTTGATCTGTGCGGGGCGATCTATCGGAGCCAGAAAATGCATGAGCTACTGGCGGTCGCGGCCCGCGTCGCCAAAGCAGATGTCCCGGTCCTGATCACCGGTCCCAATGGGGCAGGAAAAGGCAAGATCGCCGAAATCATCCAGGCCAACTCCGCTGTGGCCGACGGACCCTTCATTACGGTCAACGCCGGTGCCTTGCCGGACGAACTGCTGGAAGCCGAGCTGTTTGGTGTCAAGGTCGGTGCATTCACGGGCGCCGACCAGTCAAGGGAAGGTCGCTTTTCCGCCGCCGACGGCGGAACGCTGTTTCTCGATGAGGTTGGTAATCTGTCGGCTGCCGGCCAGATGAAGCTGCTGCGGGTGCTGCAGACCGGCGAGTTCGAGCCGATCGGCTCCTCGACGACCCAGCGCGTCAAGGTCCGCGTAATCAGCGCGACCAATACTGACCTGCAGGACGCCGTGACCCAGGGTCGCTTTCGCGAAGACCTGCTGTATCGGTTGAACGTGATTACGCTGGATGTCGCTCCTCTAGGGAAGCGCAAGCAGGACATCCTGCCGCTGGCCCAGGCCTTCATCGCGCCCGATTGGACGCTATCGCCCGACGCTGAAAAAACCGTGCTGTCTCACGATTGGCCCGGCAACGTTCGTGAACTCCAGAACCGCCTGGCTCGCGCCAAGCTGCTGGCGCGCTCAACGGTAATCGGTCCTGATGACCTGGGGCTGTCGATCCCGTCGGCACCCACCGCCGACGAAGAAGCTGCTTCAATTCGCCGTGCTCTTGCGGCTGCCGATGGGGTTGTGGCCCGCGCCGCCCGCAGCCTGAACCTGACCCGACAAGCCTTGTACCGGCGAATGGAAAAGTACGGCATCGAAGCTGATTCCTGACCGGAGTGCTGTCGCGCGCAACAGGCCGCTTACAAAGAGCGCGGCCATGCCCCGCGAGACCTGCCGCCTTGCGGCTAGGCGCTGTCCGATCCGCTGTATGGTACGGAATCAGTGGCGGGATACACTAAACTTTCGCTTACCATGCCGACGCCTACCCACCCGCTAAGAGATGGCCTTCGTATCAGATCGGCCCTGGTCATCCTGATCACAGCCGTCGGCGCGATGGGCGGCGCTCTGCTCGGCGAGCAATTGAATGCTGTCTTGGCGCTGACCTTGATCGCGGCCCTATGCTCAGGTGCAATCGCCACAAGGCTGCTGATCTCACCCTTGTCCGGACGACTGCGAGTGCTGGCCAACGCGGTTGATGGTCTCGCCGACGGCGACTTTGCCATCGCCGTGCGCCAAGGTGGGGGGCATGAAATCGATACCCTGATCAAAGCTTTCAACGACACCACAGCGCTGATCCGTCGCGAACGTCTGGCCCTGCATCAGCGCGAATTACTGCTGGACACCGTGGTTCAGAGTTCTCCCATCGCCATGGCTTTGCTCGATACTCGTCAGCGCGTGCTCTACGCCAACGTCGGCGCACGCCGTCTGCTGAACGGCGGCAAGCCCATCCAGGGCATGCTCTGGCCGGCCCTGGTCGCCGAACAGTCCCCCACAGCCGCTGAAGCTCTGGCCGAATTCCGCCCCGGTATATTTGACGTCGAAGACGAACGGCAGGAGCGCGAGCGCTACATGCTCCGGTCCAAGATTTTTCTGCTGAACGGGCGAAAACATCGGCTGATATTGATCGAGCGGCTGACACGTGAACTCAATCGCCAGGAAGTGGCCAACTGGAAAAAGGTCATTCGGGTCATCAGTCACGAGCTCAACAACTCGGTCGCACCGATCAGCTCACTCTTGCACTCCGGGCGAAAGCTCAGCGAACGTGGTGACCACGATCGTCTTCGAGATGTCTTGCGCATGACCGCAGATCGCACCGCCCAGCTGAAGAGCTTCATCGATCGCTACGCAGGCTTCGCACGCCTGCCCCATCCGACCCTCGAACCGATCTCATGGAAGGACGTTCTGGACAGCGTTCGCATCGTGACCGATTTCAGACTGGCCGGGCCGATGCCGAACGAGCCACTTTTCGCCGACCGTGCCCAAATTGAACAAGTCCTTATCAATCTACTGCGCAATGCGCGGCAGTCCGGATCCAAACCAGACGATATTACTCTGAACATCGACGCTCTCGACAAGCAGTGGCGACTTTCTGTCGCGGACCGCGGTCCCGGCATGAGCGACAAGGTAATGGCCCAGGCACTGGTCCCCTTTTATTCCACCCGCGCCAACGGCAGCGGTATTGGGCTGGCTTTGAGCCGCGAAATCATCGAAGCGCATGGCGGGCACATTCAGATTCGAAACCGCAGCAGTGGAGGACTGGCGGTAGTCCTCACGCTGCCCAGGTGAGGCGATGCTCGATCGAACTGAAGCGTCCTGTTGCCCTCAATTGCCACACCGTCATGCCGAACCATTAATTATATATATAAGGCTAATGTGGACTTGGTTACTACGAAATCCGTTGCAATTTTGTGAACGGAATGTCTATACTCCGGCCCCGACGACTCGGTTCTGTCTTGTCGGTCACGCCTTCGAAAAAACAGCTTGGCCACATCACTCCTCCGCGCCAGTCCTAAAAGATTCTCGCCGATCGAATTCCCCTGATGATTTGATTGGCAACTGTACTTGCCCAACAAAATCAATTGATCGGAATACTTGATGACCGAAAATAGCAAACCCCTTGATCCTCTTGCCGCCGTACAAAAACTGAAAGTCTTGCTCCCTTGCATGGCCCTGTCCATGGCAGTTTCCCTTCCTGGGCTCGCCGCCTCTACCGAAGAATTCACAGAATCTGCTGAAGAAGAAAGCTCGAGCTCATCAGCTGCCAGCGCCGAAGATTCGGTCGCGCTCGACGACGTCATCGTGTACGCACGCCGTCGAAATGAGCCCTCGCAAACGGTTCCCATCGCCCTTGACGTCCTGGATTCTGCAGCGATCAACGAGCGCGGCATTTATCGACTCGATGATGTAACGCGACAGAGCTCCAGTGTTTATCTGGAAAAAGGTTCAGTGCCCCAGGATCTAAAACTGACCATCCGTGGCATCACACCGACCCGCGGCCGTCCGAGTATGGCGATCCTGCTTGATGGCGTGGATATCACGACCGAAGCAATGATCACCTCCGGCGGCTCGCTGCTCATAGACCCGATGCTTTTCGATATCGAACAGGTCGAGATCATCAAGGGCCCGCAACACGCGCTCTACGGACGCTCGGCCTTTGCCGGCGCCATCAACTACAAGACCCGCGCCCCGGGCAACGAATTCACCGGCGCACTGCATGCCGACATCGGAAATTACGGCCAGCGGATGTTTCGCGGGCGCGTCTCCGGACCCATCGTCGAGGATGTGCTGAGCGCGGGCCTGAGCTTTGCGTCCTGGAACCATGACGGCTTCTATGACAGCCCCATCACCGGTGCTGAACTGGGCGGTCGCAACGGCAGAAGTATTGCGGGCACGCTCCGCTGGAGGCCGGACCTGTATTGGGACGTGAAGGCCCGCGTGTCCTACGAAGATTCGGAATTCGGCATCGAGCCGCTGGCGCACCCCGAGCCGACGGAATTGTTCACGCTGCCGGGCGCTGCACTGGGGCCGGTGATCGACCCGTCGGTCACCAGCATTCTCGGCATACGAGGCGCGCCGCCGCCGCTGCGCGAGCTGCAGATCAGCAACAGCAGCAACCCGCGCACGCCAGGGCAGGACTATCCGGGCAGCACCAAAGAGGTGCTGCGCGCCACCCTGGATATCTCCCGTGATTTCGATCAGCTGGGCGGCCTAGGTCCGGCGAAGTTTGTCGCCTTGACGCACGTGGCATCTTCAGACAGCCTTCAGTTCCAGGACTTCAATGACTTACGGCGACGCTAGACAGCACTGCCGGCCTATGGCGAGATCTGGATCGACAACGACGTCGAACTGTTCAACCAGCAGACTTCCGACTGCAGTCGGCTGGTAATGGTCCGATCGCCTGGACCGTCGGTGCGGAGTACTGGGAAGAGCAGCGCGATGTCCTCAACGGCGGCGTGACCTGTCTCACCTACGCTCCGCCGTTTGTACCTGCAGAGGTGGCGCCCGCTTGCGGACCCATCGTTGCTGCCGTCGGTACGACGCTGCCCCGCAACGCTGATCTGTGGACGCGCGATATCGAGCACTGGTCCGCCTTCGGCGTGCTCTCCTGGGACATCAATGACAACTGGATGGCTTCGGTCGAAGGGCGTTATGTGAACGAGGACCTGGAAGCAGGCGGTCCGGATCTCGACAACTCGATCGTCTCGCCGCTTCCATTTCTTGGCGGTGCCAGCTTTCCAGCGCCTGCCGGACTTGTAACGGCCACGCAAGGCGACAGCTACTTTGCGCCCAAGGCGACGCTCCAGTACACGCATAATGATCGGATGATGGGCTATTTTTCAGTCTCTCAGGGGATCAAGCCGGCAGGCATCGGTTCTGTGAACGGCGGTGGCGGTACTTTCTTCCCGGAGCAGCTTCGTTTCGAAGAAGAGCAGGTCATCGTCTACGAACTGGGCACGAAGATCGATCTTCTCGATCGCAGCATGCGCATCAATAGCGCCCTGTTCTATCAGGACTTCACGGACAAGCAGGTCACCAGCCAGATCGTCGACGAGAACGGTTTCTTGCAGTCCCGTATCCGGAATGCCGATGCTGAAATCTACGGCGCAGAAGTCGATATCACCTGGGTGCCCACGGACGCCCTGATGCTGCACGCCTCCTACACGTATCTTCAGTCGGAATACAAGGACTTCACTCAGTTGACCAGCAGTCCAGGCGTGATCGCCTACACCGGTGGTTGCGATCTTGTGACAACGCCCGCTGGTCAAACAACGTGCCAGGTCAATTTCTCGGGTAACGAGCTGGAACGCGCGCCGCGTAATTCCTTCGTCGGACTGGCTCGCTACAGCGCGAACATCACCGCCAATATCGACTGGTTCGTCGAAATGCAGTCAACGTTCCGCGACGAGCGATTTTCAAGCCCGAACAACCTGCTGAAGTTCGATAGCTATTGGTTGTCTGATCTACGCATCGGCCTGAGCAGCGGCAACTGGCAAGTAATTGCCTATGCCGAGAACCTGTTTGACGACGACACCATTCGCGATGGCTTCAACACCGGCGGCGACCTGCGTAACTTCTCGATCGCCGGACCCACTTTCGTGCTCCCCGACAGCGCTCAGTTCTACCTGCCGTCACCGCGGACTGTTGGCCTCCGCTTGTCCTACGCTTTTGGGCAATAAATGGGAGACCATGACCCACAGGGTGTAAATCGATGAAGGAGCGGCGGTGATGAGTACATCAGTGCATGAGGGTCAGGCTCAAAAACCCGCCGCCTTTTTCAGTGGACAATCCATAAACACAGGGACCCGTCGCCGGTCCTCTGTGCTTATCGGGGTAATGGCGCTCTGGCTGGTACTGGCCGGCATCGCGCTGGCCAACATTACGCTGGCCCTGCTGCACGCCTGGATAAGCGGCCCGTCCTTGCCGGAAAGTATCGCATCGCTTGTGCTTGTCGCCGCTCGGCGTCGCATTGATCTGGAGGGGCCTTGCAAGGCCGCCGATCCTGTCGCCAGCATCCTCGGCTATTCCGGTGGTGCGCTGTTCTGGATGGGCTTCTTCGAATGGACCTGGCGCTACTTTTCACCGTCTGGCTGGGAATCGGCCCGCTGATGATCGACGGACAGCCGGTGCTGCCGGCTCAGAATTCCTGCTGATTCAGGCCAGCGTCTGCATTTTATTGCCGCTCACCATCCTGCTCGCTGCCAACAAGGATACGCGCTGCCGCATGGTTCAGTGGTTCCGACACAAACTGCGTTTGAAGGCGCCTGAGACCTCCGGAAATCGCCACCGCCATCACTCGGCAAGAGTCAGTGCTTCTGAAACCATCTTCGTTATCTGGTTCATCTATCTGCTCAACATCGCGCTGTATGACCCGCGCCTGCTGGGGCAAAGCCAGACGGTCTACCTTGCGTCGCTGGCGCTGATCGCATGCTGGGTCTTCTTTCTGATAGCACGGCTGATACGCATTCCAAAGGCTGGCCTGGCGGTTCGCTATGCAATACCCACAGCGTATCTGCTCTCCATTCTCATCGATGGCGTGACCCAGACCGGCCTGTTCCCGGCATTCTGGATCCAACCTCTGGTCTACCCGCTATCGTCAGCTGCCGTGCCGGTGCTCTTCCTTTCATGTGCCTACGGCTTGTCCAGACAACAACTGAAGCGATCGGTGCCCGCATAAGGGGCCGCGCCGGGCTCGCTAAAACGCAGAATTTTTCGTGACCCTGGCAGTGGCGGGTCCGCCGATCGGGTCTCAGATCAGCGCCAGGCGCATGAACACGCTGTGGGGATCGGCCTGGTAGCCGCCGAAGGGTTCGCAGTAAACAAACCCGAAATGCGCGTATAAACGACGCGCCGGCAGGAAGCCGTCCATGGAACCGGTTTCCAGACTGAGCTTATGGTAGCCGCGGCCTCGAGCTTCGCAGATGATGTGTTCAAGCAGGGCTCGACCAGCGCCTCGTCGGCGCAGCGCCTGTGGGGTGCGCATCGACTTGATTTCACCATGACGGGAATCCAGCTGCTTCAGCGCCGCACAGCCCAGCAATATATCGTTCTCGCGAACGGTCCAGAATGTGACGTCCTCTGCTTTCAGACCCTCGATATCCAGCGCGTGCACGCTCTCGGGCGGTGAGAGCTCATGCATGCAGCGAAGGTGTTCTTCGAGCAGGGCCTTTACATCATCCGCAGCCGGATCGTCGAGTCTGATCTGCACAATGCTGTTTTCCGAGCAGTAGATTTAAGAGGATTGCCGGGCGTTCTACTGAACGGCGTTCGCTGTCCTGAGATAGGACAGGACCTTGTAGATACCATAGCCCAGCGGGCAGGCCAGAAAGTAAATCAGCTGCAGCACGGTGACCGGATCGCTCAGGTTCCGATCGGCGCCAAACAGCAGATACCCCGCCACCACCAGCAGTGACAGTACGCCCCAGGTCAGGAAAATGACCAGCATGCGGGTGAGCGGCTTCTGGGTCCAGCACGCGACAGTCAGGCCGATGAACCCCAAAATGCCGCCGAGACCCAGCGCAATAAAGGCCAGCCCGCCCAGTGGTTCAGCCGAAAACAGGCCGCCCAGTCCCAGGACGATGCCCGTGGCGGCAAACACCAGCCAGAACAGGGCAGGTAGCCAGGCCAGAACGATCGACAAGGCCATCTTCAGGTACTTTGACTGCATCACGAACGTCCCCCCGAGATCGAGTGGCCACGACGGGCCGAATGGTAATCCAGTATCCGGCGGTCGATTGTAGTCCCGTCAATCTGCCTGACCAAGTTTCTTTTTGCCTGGTTTTTAAGCGTCAAAAAGCTCAGCCTCCGCTGGGCCCTATAACTACATGCTGATGTGCGGTTTCTCTTGCGCAAGGCATTGATGGATGCATCAACTCAACGATTGGGATATCACCATGACTCGGCTAGTACCCTACAATTTCCCCCCCCCCTCTCCCTCCCTCCCATCCCAACCCTACCCCCCCCCTCCCCCCCCACCCTCCCCCAACCCGTCGCCCCAGATAACGTTCCCTAGTGCTTCTGCTCTTTTGTTGTCCGAACCGACCCTGGCGCAGGCCGATGCTCGCGACATTACTCAGGAAGAGGCCAACAAGCGCACCGCGCTTGGTTTTTATCGCGACCTCTGGGCCTCGGACAACACTGACCGCTACGCCGACTATATGGCCGAAACCTACGTTGTCCACGACATCGGCGACCGCAAGGGCGTGACGGAGCCGGCGATCGAGCAGAAAATTATCGCTGACCGGTTCTGGGACGGCGGAACCATGGAATTCGAGCTGGACTACCAGATCGCTGAGGGCGACCTCGTCGCGACTCGCTGGATATGGCACTACGAACCTGAGACCCTTCTCGCAAGGATCCTGTTCGGGTCGAATTCAATTCCGATCATCAATGTGTTCCGATTCGAGGACGGTCGCATTGTCGAGGTCTGGAACCATCGCCACGACATCGACACCAATGCCACCATGGTTTTTGTGCTCATCGGACCGGCCATCGGTCTTCTGATTGCGGTGATTCCAGCCGTCATTGCGTTGCGGCTGCGAAAGAAACTGCGGGCTGCGGAAATTGCCTGATTGAGGTTGGCTTGCAACAGGTTTTGACAAGGCGGTTCGATTCAGTCGGGTGTTCGCCTGCGAGCAGGCTCCTACAGTCTGGTGGCTGGGATCTGGTTTGGTTTTCCGTGCGGGGCCTGGTTGCAGATGGTGGCAATGCTTTTCGCGTTCCCGTTTGCAGATACATACCAACAAAGCCGGCAGCTTGAACCCCCAGCCGCGCTATAGTGCGCGAAGCCAATACCAAACTGCGTGCCATGTCCTCAACGCCTGCCAGCAAGCACCCTGAAACCGACTGTATCCATGCCGGTGCCGAAGCGCTCCCGGAAGCCTTCGGCCTGAACACGCCGATCATTACCAGCTCGGCCTTCGACTATCGCGACGGCGTGGTCCGCTATCCGCGCTATCACAACGGCTTGAACCACGAGGTTGTGGCGCGCCGACTGGCCGCGCTGGAAGGGGGCGAGGCGGCGATGGTCACGGCAAGCGGTCTGGGCGCGATCAGCGCGATCTTCTTTTCGCTGATGGAGCCGGGCGACCACGCAATTCTGCTCGACGGGCTCTACGGTGGGACTCTGGACCTGATCGATGGCCTGCTCAAGCCTCTGGGTTTCGAATTCTCGATCTGGGATGGCGATCCGCATAGCCTGGGTGATCAGCTGCGAGAGCACACAAAAATGGTTTACGTGGAGTCGCCGACCAACCCGATGCTGAACGTGGTGGATCTGCGCGCGGTCGCTGAGTTTGCGACGGCGAACCAGATTGTCAGCGTCGTCGACAGCACCTTTGCCACACCCATTCTGCAGCAGCCGATCAAGCTCGGTTTTGATCTGGTGATGCATTCGGCAACGAAATACTTTGGTGGTCATTCCGATCTGCTGGCAGGTGCAGTCATCGGCTCGGCGAGCATGATTGACCGGCTCAAGCCCAACATCATCCGCCTGGGATCCAGCTTGAACGGGCAGGACCTGTATCTGCTCGAGCGCTCGATCAAGACCCTGGCGCTGCGGGTCGAGCGGCAATCGAATAATGCCGGCGTGCTGGCGCGCTGGCTGGAGGCGCAGGAGAGCATTGCCGAGGTGTTCTATCCTGGGTTGGATAGCCACCCCGGGCACGCCGTGGCGAAGCGGCAGATGCATGGCTTCGGCGGCATGCTGAGTTTCCGCCTTGCCGAGCAGATCGATGATGAAGGATTTCTGGATCGACTGACGTTGATCCAGCCCGCGGTCAGCCTGGCTGGCGTGGAATCGATGATCTCCCAGCCGCTGTACACCTCGCACGCCAAGTTGAGCCATACCGAACGGCAACGCCTGGGCATCGATGCCCGGGTGATGCGCCTGTCGGTCGGCATCGAAGCCGTCGCCGACCTGCAGGCCGATCTGACTCACGCTTTACGCTGATGCCGATTCGCTGGCAGCAGTGGCCGCTGATTCTGGCGCTGAGCGCGCTGGCCTGGGCCCTGATTGCGCAACCGGTGATGGCCGGCATCCTGGGTGGTGTCGCGCTGTTTCTGTTCGGCATGCGTCAGCTCGAGCAGGGCCTGAAGCAGCTGACCGGCGGCATGCTGGAACGGGTCCTGAAATCCAGCACGGATCGCACCTGGAAGGCCCTCCTCTTTGGTGCCGGAACGACAGCCCTGAGCCAGTCCAGCTCGCTGGTGTCGGTGATCACCATCGCCTTTCTCTCGGCCGGCCTGATCGGACTGGTGCCGGGGATCGGTGTGATCTTCGGGGCCAATCTGGGCACCACCTCGGGCGCCTGGCTGGTGGCGGCTTTCGGCCTTAAGGTCAATATCGCAGCCTGGGCATTACCGATGCTGACCTTCGGTGTGCTGTTCCAGTTCATGAGCAGTTCGAGGGTTCAGGGCATCGGCAATGGCCTGCTTGGCATCGGCCTGATCTTTCTCGGCATCGATTTCATGAAAGAAGGCTTCGAGGCCTTCCAGGCGGTGCTTGATCTGAGCCGATTTGCAATGGACGGAGTGGCCGGTCTGCTGGTTTACACCCTGGTCGGTCTGGTCGCCACGGTGGTGATGCAGTCCAGCCACGCCACCCTGATCCTGACCATCACCGCGCTCGGCGCCGGCCAGCTCAGCTACGACAATGCGCTCGCGGTATCGATCGGCGCCAATATCGGCACCACGGTCACTGCCATGATCAGCTCGATCGGCAGCAATGTCGAAGGCCGCCGTCTGGCTGTTGCTCATCTGGCCTTCAATGGCGTGACCGCCGGCGTGGCGCTTGTGGCCATGCCGATCTTCCTGCTTGCGGTCGAGACGTTGTCCGGATGGATGGGTATCGCGCCCGATTCGTACACGATGAAGCTGGCGGTGTTTCACACCTTGTTCAACCTTGCCGGCCTGGTCATCATGGTGCCATTGATCGGCCCGCTGGCCGCCTTCCTTATCCGCCACCTCAAGCCCGCGCCGGCTCAGGTCGATCAGCCCCAGTTCATCAATGAACAGCTCCTGATCACGCCGGCGCCGGCCCTTGCTGCCGCTCGGCAGGAATTGCTGCGGCTGTTCGAATCCGTGCTGAATCTGATCGCGCGAGTGATCGGCTTCGAACCCGCCGAGCTGAAGCGCCTGGCCGATCCCGCATTACTCGACCGGCCGCCTGAGCGCGTTCACCCGGTCGACGTCGACCGGTACTACGCTGAGAAAATCAAGCCGTTGATGGGGCAGACGCTCGGCTTTCTGGCTCGGCTCTCAACCAGTGGATTTCGCGCGACCCAACTCTCCGAAATGCGTGAGGCCAGTCAGTCCCTGCTCGAGGCCGCCAAAGCCAGCAAGCACCTGCAGAAGAACATGGTCCGCTATCGCAGCAGCAATCGAATCGAATTGGCCGAAGCCTACCGTGGCCTGCGTGCACGCCTGGGGCGTTTGATCCATCAGCTCGGGACGCACGCCCAAGACGTCAACATGAATGATCTGCCGGCCTGGCTGGAGGACCTGAAGCGACGGTCCGTTGACGATGATCAGGCCGCAGGCGCGCGACTCGATGAATTGATTCGGTCCGAATTGATCGATGCCAATGAAGCGACCTCAATGATGAACGATCTGGTCTACTGCCGGCGAATCGAGAAACATCTCCTTAAGGCCGCAAGGCGGCTGATTCCGAATCTGGCCGACAGTGCCGAGAGCTCGCCCGACGCGACAGTCAGCGGAGTCAGCGAATGAAGTGTTTGACTTTCATAATCCAGTCGTCAGGCAACAACCAAGCCCAAACCCCCCAGATAAAAAAACGGCTCGCCGAGGCGAGCCGTTTCCGAGCCTGAAGCAAAAATTTTTCGCTAAAGAATCAAGGCGTGATGACAGTATCAATCACGTGGATCACACCATTGCTGGTTTCGATGTCGACGGCGATGACGTTGGCGCCATCTACCTGCACACCGGCGTCAGTGACAGTGATGTCGATGTCGCTGCCTTGGACGGTGGTGGCTGATGACAGGTTGACCACGTCACTGGACATGACCTTTCCGGCGACCACATGGTAGGTCAGGATTGAGGTCAGCAGGTCGGTGTCGGCCAGGATGGCTTCCAGATCGGCGGCCGGAATCTTGGCAAACGCTTCATCGGTCGGGGCGAACACGGTAAACGGACCTTCACCTGACAGGGTGTCGACCAGGCCGGCAGCTTGAACGGCGGCGACCAGGGTGGTGAAGTTGCCGGCACCGACCGCGGTTTCAACGATATTTTTGGACGCGGACTCGGCGTGATCGTCGGCCAGGGCCACTGAACTGAAGGCCAGAAGAGCGGCTGATGCAATTGCGGTGGTGATCTTGGTGTTCAACATTTGAAACTCCTGAAATACATTGGGAAATCGCCAAACGTCGGCGAGGTAGCGCACAATGCGCCAGTGCGCATGCACGTAAAGTCAATTAAAAATCAAGGCTTTGTGCACGTCGCGTCGCGGCACTGTGAAGAGGCCAGGGGACAAGATGGCGGATTGACAGGTCAGGCACCTGATATTGACCCCGCGACTACTGGGTCTGGTTTAGCGTTGACATTCCTTATTCTTCAGTTGAACCATTGATGCTAGCCACCCGCGCGACCGCACTCCAACGATTGAACGATTTCCTGCCTCGGGCCGGATGTGACTATGCGCGTGATCGCAACCACGACCTGGGTGTCAGTGCGCGCGATAACGTGTCAGTGCTTTCGCCTTGGATTCGCCATCGCTTGATCACCGAGCAGGAGCTCGTTGCCGCCGTGCTTGACCAGCACAGCGCTTCGGCGGCCGAGAAATTCATTCAGGAGGTGTGCTGGCGTACTTACTGGAAGGGCTGGCTCGAATTGCGGCCGGCGGTGTGGCGTGATTTCCTGATCGATCTAGAGCACGATCAAGATCAGGTCGCTGAAAACACCGGACTGCAGGCCGCGCTGGATGAAGCACAATCGGGCCGAACAGGCATTGATGCCTTCGACCACTGGGCCCGCGAGCTGACCGACACCGGCTACCTGCACAATCACGCCTGCATGTGGTTTGCCTCGATCTGGATCTTCACGCTGAAACTGCCGTGGACGCTGGGCGCAGATTTCTTTTTGCGCCACCTGCTCGATGCGGATGTGGCCTCCAACACCCTGTCCTGGCGCTGGGTGGCCGGCCTTCAGACGCGCGGCAAGACCTATCTGGCGAGGCCGTCAAATATCGAAAAATTCACCGGTGGACGATTCCACCCTACCGGGCTGGCGGCCGATGCTGAGCCGCTCGACTGGTCCGAGCCGCCACGCCCTCGCGGTTTGACCGAGACCTTTTCTGCTGCGGCCTTGACCGATGCCTCGCATGTCCTTCTGATTCATGCCGATGATCTGCATCCCGAATCCCTGATGCCCGAGGCGCTGGCAGTAAACGCCGCTGTAGCGGTGATGGCGGTCGATGGCGGGCGCGATTGGCCATTCGGTGAAAAGGCGCGGGCTTTTGTTGCCGCCGGCGTGGCCGATGCTTCGAATCGTTGTCAGACAAGCTTCGGCGTTGAGCCCGCGCTCGTGGACTCGATGCTGCCTGAGCCAATCATTGCTGCCTGTCAGGCTGTAGCTGCTGAAACCGTGGTGACGCCGTATGCCCCGGTCGGTCCGATCGCCGATGCGCTGGATCGTCTGGACGCGGAACTGGCCCGGGCAGGTATCCAGCTGCGGCGGATTCGCCGCGACTGGGATACCTTCGCCTGGCCGCATGCGACCAAGGGCTTCTTCCCGTTCAAGAAGAAGATCCCTGCGCTGCTGGAAGCCGTGGGTTTGAGCTGAAGGATGAGTGCCCGCCAATATGCCCTTGGGGCCTTGATGCTTCTCATCATCTCACGCCGACAGCGTGAGCCCGGGGTGACCTGGAACGCTGATTCGAACTTGACGGCCACGTCAAAAAGGACTCGACAATGACCAATCAAGTCACCGTCTATTACGACGGCGCCTGCCCGCTCTGCCTGCGCGAGATTCGCCTGATGCGTCGCCTCGACCGACGCGAGCGGATCGATTTCGTCGACGTCAGCGAACCCGAAACCGCCTGTCCTATCAACCGACAGGATCTGCTGGCCCGTTTCCATGCCCGCGAGGGCGATCAAATGTTGTCGGGTGCGGCGGCCTTCGCGGCGATGTGGCGCCAGATTCCGCTGCTGCGACCGCTCGGCTTGCTGGCCAAAAACGGCGTCGTGCAGTCCGTGCTGGAATGGGCTTATCTGCGATTTCTAAAGGTCAGGCCCAGCCTGCAGCGCTGGCTGGCCTGATCCGATTCGGGCCCGCGCTAGCCTCGCGGCCCGCATGCGCTGAGGTACCTCGCGACTGGCGTCATCAGAAGACCGCCTGCTGCCGATCATGATCGCTGCGGTCGAGTTCATGACGCGCCGTCGCTTTGAAATTTTCTGAACGAATTGCGGGCGGCTTGAGCCCGATGCAGCGCAGGGTTAGCATCCGAGGCGTCATTTCTTTGAAGGAAGCCCCTGAGCATGAATCCGTCCGACATGTCGCATGGCAAACCGATGCAGATCTGGATAAACGGCGAGCTTCATCCCGAAGACAAGGCCAGGGTCTCGGTCTTCGATTCCGGTTTCGTGCTGGGCGATGGCGTATGGGAGGGAGTGCGCGTGGTCGATGGTCGCCCGGCCTTTCTCACCGCGCACCTCGATCGTTTGCGCGAGGGTGCCCAGGCCTTGATGCTGACCGGGCTGCCCGATGATCAGGCGCTCAGGGCGGCGGTGGCTCAGGTGATCGAGGCCAATAACCTGGTCGATGATGCCCACCTGCGCATCATGCTCACCCGAGGCGTGCGCCGCGAGCCGTATCAGAACCCGCGCCTGGCCGGCAGTGGGCCGACCCTGGTCATTATTCCCGGCCATCACCCGGTCAGCGACCAGCAGCTGACCCATCCGCAGAAACTGTTCACCGTGCATGTCCACCGCGGCGCGCCCGATGTCCAGGACCCAAAGCTCAACAGCCACAGCAAGCTCAATTGCATTCTGGCCTGCATACAGGCCAACGTGGCCGGGGCCGATGAGGCCCTGATGCTCGACCCCGATGGCTTTGTTGCGACCTGTAATTCGACCCATTTCTTCATCGTGCGCAAGGGCGTGGTGATGACCTCCGACGGACGTTACTGCCTTGGCGGAATCACCCGCGGGCATGTGTTGTCGCTGTGCAGGGACCTGGGCATTCCGGCGCGTGAAACCACCTTCAGCCTGAGCGATGTCTATTCTGCCGACGAGTCATTTACAACCGGCACACTGTCGGGCCTGCGCCCGGTGGGTGAGGTTGACGGTCGCCAGATTGGAAGCGGACAGCGCGGTGAGGTCACGCATCGTCTGCAGCAGGCCTACGCGCAGCTGATCCGAAGCCCCGATGGCGACTGAAACAGAACAGCATCCAGGCCTGAGAATCGCCATGTGGTCGGGCCCGCGCAATATCTCTACCGCCATGATGCGGGCCTTCGAGAACCGGGCCGACTGCGTGGTCGCCGACGAGCCGCTGTACGGCGCCTGGCTCAAGCGCACGGGTCAGGACCACCCGATGGCCGATGCGGTAATCGCGGCGATGGACTGCGACTGGCAGCGCGTGGTTCAGACCTTGAGTGGACCGATTCCGGGCGGTGCCTCGCTGTGGTACCAGAAGCACATGACTCATCATCTGCTCGATGACATGATTGACGCCAGCTGGCTGCGGTCGCTGACCCATGTCTTTCTGATCCGTGACCCGCGTGCCGTGGTCGCCTCCTATCTGGCCAAGCGCGACACCGTATCGGCGGCCGACATTGGCATTCCACAGCAGGTGAAGTTGTTCGATATGGTCTGTGAATTGACCGGAGAGGTGCCGCCGGTGATCGACAGCGGTGAGTTTCTGAGCGATCCTGAAGGCCATCTGCGCGAGCTGTGTCGACGACTGTCTGTGGCCTTCGATCCGGCCATGCTGGAATGGCCAGCCGGCCCGCGTGCCAGCGATGGCGTCTGGGCCCCGCACTGGTATGGCAAGGTCTGGGCCTCGACCGGCTTTGGTGCAGCGCCACAAGCCGCCCCCCGACTCGACGGCAAAGCCCACGCGGTGGCCGAGGCCTGCCGGGACAGTTACGAGCGGCTGTTCGCGCTGAGAATGCGACCTCAAGCGGCGGGCACCTGAAAAATCACTGTGCTGCAGGCATTTGTCCGAAAAAATTCCCGCCCAGACATGACCAATGGTTCATGCGCCGAGCCAGGCCGTGTCGTATCTTTTTCGCGTTTCACGCTATCTAGTAGTGTTTAAAACAAACTTCGCTTCTGTTGAACGCCTCTTTTGGAGATTATCCCGTCCATGCGTAATCTGATTCTGGCCAGTCTGGCCTTGACCGTTTCCGGCCTGTCGCTGGCCGATTCCACCCGACTGCTGCGCCAGCCGGATCTGTCCGATGATCATCTGGTCTTCGTCTACGCGGGTGATCTGTGGCTGGCCGATACCGACGGCAGCGATCCGCGACGGTTGACCAGCCATCCGGCCGAAGAGAACAATCCCTTCTTTTCACCGGATGGCCAGCACATCGCGTTTGCCGCAGAGTACGAAGGCAACACGGATGTCTATGTGATCGCTGTCGAAGGCGGCAACCCCGAGCGCCTGACCTGGCATCCGGGCGATGACATCCCGGTCGGCTGGAGTGCCGACGGCGAGGCGGTGGCGTTTGCCTCCGGTCGTGAAACCGATCATGGCCGCTCGGCTCAGCTTTACCACGTACCGGCAAGCGGTGGCGCACCGCAGCGCCAGATGGCGGCGCGCTTCTTCCGCGGGCAGTGGAATGCCAGCGGCGAGCGACTGGCCTACTTCGACTTCATCCCGGCCTACAACGGCTTGTTCGGCTTCAGCGCGGGCTGGAAGGGGTATCGCGGCGGTACCACACCCTCGATCAAGATTCTTGATCCCGAGCGCGAGATTCTGATTGATATTCCGGGTGACCGGGTCAATGACATCAACCCGTTCTGGATGGGTGAGCAGGTCTATTTCCTGTCTGATCGCGACAACAAGCTCTTTGACCTTTACCGCTTCAATCCGGCCAGTGGCCAGGTCAACCAGATCAGTGATCAGGCGCGCTGGGACATCCGCAGCGCCAATGGCCACGGCGACACGGTGGTGTTCGAAGCCGGCGGCGAAATTCATCGCATTGATGGCAACGGTCAGCAGACCACGCTCGAGATCACGCTGCGACCTGATCTGCCCCAGACGCGCGTGAGCTGGCATGACGTGGCCGACACCATTCAGGGTGCCCGGCTTTCACCCAACGGCAAGCGCGCCCTGATAACGGCGCGCGGCGACGTCTTCAGCGTGCCGGTCGAATATGGCTCCACCCGCAATCTGAGCAGCAGTGATGGCGTGCGCGAGTACCCGGCGCTGTGGTCGCCCGATGGGGATCAGGTCGCCTGGGTCGAAGAATCGCTTGACGGTCAGACCCTGGTCCTCGCAGATCAGGCCGGTCAGGAACAGCAGCGCTTCGAGCTCGGCGAGACCTTCAACGAGCTCCTGGTCTGGGATGCCGACAACGACCGCATCATCTACAGCGACGAGTTGCTGGCGCTCAACGCAATCACGCTGGAAAACGGTCGCACGACGCTGATTGATCGCAACAATCGCGAGTCGCAGTTCGACGTCAGCCTGGCCCCGGGTGGGCGCTACCTGGCTTACACCCGAATCGAAGCCAACTGGTTTCATGACCTCTACATTCACGATTTCGAAACCGGTGAATCCACGCGGGTCAGTGATGGCCTGGCCGATACGGCGTCACCTGCGTTCAGTCCTGATGGTGCTTACCTGTTTTTCGCGGCCTCCACCAACACAGGCCCGGCCCAGTTCAGCCTGGACATGAGCAGTCAGGAGCGGCCGTATCGCGCAGGTCTGTATGCCCTGGTGCTGTCAGACGAGGGCGAGTCGCCGCTGGCCCCGCGCCTCGGTGATGAATCGGCCGACACCGACGAGGACGTCAAGGACGACGAGGCCGAGCGCGATGACGATGAGCCGAGCACTCGGATTGATTTCGGCGGACTGCTCGCTCGCACGGTTGCCCTGCCCGGTCCGATCGGCAACTATGGCAGCCTGGCGGTCGCGGCTGACGGCAGCCTGTTCTATATGGAAGGCACCCAGCCTGGCGCCTCGATCGAACCGCCGGGCAGCAGCTGGGGGGCAGACAACCGCCTGTTCCGTTTCGATATGGAAAAGCGCGAAGCCAGCGCGGTCCTCACCGGTTTGCGCAATTTCGACGTCGCGGCGAATGGCAAGCACCTATTGATCCAGCTCGCCAACGGCTCCATGGCGGTCGCCGAAGCCGGTGAGTCAATCGACCCGGAAGCGCTTGACCTGTCGGGATTGCGCATGCGTATCGATCCACGCAAGGAATGGGCGCAGATCTTCGACGAAGGCTGGCGCATGCAGCGTGACTTCTTCTATGCGGCAAACCTGCACGGACTGGATTGGGACGCCGTCTACGACCAGTACCGACCGCTGGTCGAGCACGTCGGCCGACGTGAAGACCTGAATGCCTTGATGGTCGAGATGATTGCCGAACTGCACGCTGGTCACAATCGCGTAGGCGGTGGCGACACGCACCGTGAATCCGGCCCCGGCGTTGGTCAGCTGGGCGCGAACTTCGTGATTGATGATGGCCGTTGGCAGGTCGCTCGGGTCTATACCGGCGAGTCCTGGAATCCGTTCACCAACGGCCCGTTGTCCCAGCCGGGCAATGAGGTTCCGAAGCCGGCGAGTACATCCTGGCCATCAACGGCCGCTCGATCAGCGCTGACGATAATCTGTTTGCTCACTTGCACAACACGGTCGGCGAGCAGCTTCGGCTGACCGTGGGTCCGCGCGCCAACGGGCGTGATTCGCGCGAGGTGGTGGTCGAGCCGGTCGGTGCTGAAGGCGCGCTGCGTCTGTGGGGCTGGATCGAGGACAACCGCCGCGCGGTTGATGCGGCCAGCGATGGCCAGATCGGCTACATCTATCTGCCGAATACCGCGGGTGCCGGCTACACCTTCTTCAACCGCATGTTCCATGCCCAGCTCGACAAGCAGGGGCTGATCATCGACGAGCGCTCCAACGGGGGTGGCCAGGCGGCCAACTACATTGTCGAAGTGCTCAGCCGCAAGCACCTGTCGAACTGGGTCTATCGAGGCGGCATGATGGCGACCACCCCGAACGCGGCCCTGCACGGGCCCAAGCTGATGATGATCGATCAGGACGCCGGCTCGGGCGGTGACTACCTGCCCTATGCCTTCCGTGAACTGGACATCGGGCCACTGCTGGGCACGCGCACCTGGGGTGGCCTGATCGGCATCTTCCGCAATCCGGCGCTGGTCGACGGTGGCGTCATGACCGTGCCGCACTTCCGCTTTGTCGATGTCGACAACAATTGGTCAGTCGAGAATGAGGGCGTGGCGCCTGACATCGAGGTTCGTCTTGACCCGATCCTGAGCAATCAGGGTCGCGATAGCCAGCTCGAAGCGGCTATCGAGGAAGTTCTGGAGATGCTGGAGCGCTACAGCGACGACATTCCGCGTGAGGCGCCGCCCTTGCCGACCGAACTGGGGCGATAGGCGCTTTTGGATCGAGGCCGGCGAATTTGATTCGCCGGCCTCCTTGGTGCGATCATTCGCCCTGGGGCATCTCCCGTGACTCAGGCGAAACACCATGCTCGAACTCAAGACATATATTCAACTATTCATTCTGTCTGCACTGCTGGTGCTGAGCGGCTGCGCCAGCGGACCAAAGATCGAGACGCTTCAGGCGCCAGATGCCGACTACTCACGCTATCAGACCTTCAGCTTCGTTGATCCACTGGGAACGGATCGGGCGGGCTATGCCAGCATCGTTTCCCAGCAGCTCATGTTCTCGACCCGACGCGAGCTGGAGCTGCGTAATTTCGAGTTCGTCGAGAATGCCGAAGACGCTGACCTGCTGATTAACTTCAATGCCCATTTGAATGAGCAGATTCGCACCCGGGAAGTTATCGATCCGATGATTGGCCCTTCGTTCTGGGACTATCGCTTCGGCATGTACACGACCTGGCCGAGTTACCAACGCTCGACTGAAATCGAGCAGTACACCGAAGGCACGGTGGTCATCGATCTGATCGACGCAGACGCCGAGCGCATGATCTGGGAAGGGTCGGCGCGTGGCCGGGTTACCGAGCGAACCCGTCGCGATGTGGCTGCAGAGCTGGACAAAGCGGTGACCAGTGTTTTTGAACGCTTCCCGATACCGTCCAGCTCACGTTAAGCGGATACAGCAGCAATGAGACTGTTCATCCTGTTGCTCGGCCTGGGCCTGATATTTTCAGGCCCGGTCGAATCCGTCAGGGCCGACATGGCCGACCAGACACTACAGCTTCAGAACTGGACGGGTGATCTTGACGGCATGCTCGAGCGGCGAAACGTTCGGGTGCTCGTGCCCTACAGCCGCACCCTGTACTTCATCGATGGCGGCACCCAGCGTGGCATGGCCTACGAGCTGATGAAGGGTTTTGAAGACCAGCTCAACGAGCAGCACGCCGAGGGGCTGATAAGGATCAGTCTGGTCTTTGTTCCGACCACCCGAGACCGCCTGATTCCAGCGCTGGAAGAAGGTCTGGGCGATATCATTGCCGCCAACCTGACGGTGACCGAACAGCGGGCCGAGCGCGTGCAGTTCACCACGCCTCTGGGCCGCAACGTTCGCGAGCTACTGATCAGTCATTCCGGTGCGCGGCAGCCCGAGTCGCTGGAGGATCTGGCCGGAGAGACGGTCTTCATCACCCCGCAGAGCAGCTACAGGGAGCACCTGGACGCGGTCAATCAGCGTTTGCAGAATTCCGGTGTGGCGCCGATTCAGCTGCGCGAAGCGCCGGATCATTTTCAGACTGAAGACACCCTGGAGATGGTCAATGCCGGACTGGTGGATTACACAATTGCCGACGGTTATCTGGCCGAATTCTGGGCCCAGGTTCTGCCGGACCTGGTAATACACGACCAGATCGCGATTTCCGAAGGCAACGATATCGCGTTCGCCATTCGCCCGGACAGTCCGCAGCTGCAGCGCGAGCTTGATGCCTATCTGGAAACGGTGCGCAAGGGCTCGTTGATGGGCAATATCCTGTTCAAGCGTTATCTGGAAAACACCCAGTTCGTGAGCTCGGCCACGGATGAGGCCGAGCGTCAGCGATTTGCTGAGCTGGCCGAGTTGTTTCAGCAGCACGCCGGCGACAATCAGTTGAACTGGTTGATGCTGGCGGCCCAGGGGTATCAGGAATCGCGGCTGGACCATACGGTGGTCAGCCCGGTGGGTGCGATTGGCATCATGCAGCTGCTGCCCTCAACCGGCGTCGACATGGGCGTGGAAGACGTCAGCGTTCTGGAGGCCAATATTAGTGCCGGTGCGAAATACGTGCGCTATCTGATGGACCAGTTCTTCAATGATCCGGCGATCGACGACAACAACCGGCTTTTCTTTGCCTTGGCGGCCTACAACGCCGGACCCGGACGGATCCGCAGTCTGCGCGCCGAGGCGGCCGAGCGCGGCCTGGATCCCAACCGCTGGTTCAACCATGTCGAGCGGATCACAGCCGAGCGCGTGGGGCGCGAGACCGTCACCTATGTCTCGAATATCTCCAAGTATTTCGTCGCCTATCAATTGGCCTTCGAGCAGTTTGCCCAGACCGAGGCAGAGTAAGCGTTTGACCCGGACTGACCGTGACGGCTTGTCCGGGCTTCTCATGGCGGTCAGGCAGACTGGTTAGAATGCCAACTTCGGGCGTCCGTGCTCTCATCCATTCGGGCGCGGTCAAGACGAGCGGCAAGTGCTAAGAAAATTTCTACTTCGGCATCGACAGCAGATGGCCTCGGGCGATGGTCCGGCCGGTCGCAGTCTGCGCGTTCGTCGCTGGCTGCATGAATCCGGTTGTCTGACCTTCAAGCGCGAGCCGATTGCGCGCGGCATCGGCGTTGGCCTGCTGGTCGGGCTGACCCCGACGGTTGGCTTCCAGACCGGCATGATGCTGGCGGCCTGTCTCTTGATCAAAGGCAACTTCCCGGCGGCCTTCGCCGTGTCCTGGGTCAGTAATCCCTTTACCCTGCCGCCGATGATCTATGCCTACTATCAGCTGGGAGACTGGTTGTTCGGGTCCTGGGTCAAGGCTCATTTCGAAGGCTCGGATGCCGTTGACGGCGCCCTGATCGGATTGGCCAACACGGCGCTGGGCTGCGCCTTGATCGCGATTCCGATTGCCTTGCTCGGCTACTTTGCTTCTCTGGGCATTTCCGAGGTCTGGCACCGGCGCCGACACCATGCCCGCAGAAAGCGCCGTGAAGCCGCGCGCCGCGAGCGTGAATCCTGATCGCGGCGTGCAGGCAGTTCTTGCAGATTGTTCTTGCAGATTGTCACTGCAATTTGTTCTTGAAGACTGGCGCTACTCGAACCGCAGCGCCTCGATGGGTTCCAGGCGTGATGCCCGGCGAGCCGGGTAGAAGCCAAAGAAGATCGCGATCACACAGGCGATGACCACGGCGCTGACCAGGGTGATTGGGCTGATCAGGATCGGGAATTCACCCAGATGAGAGGCCAGATGCGCACCGCCCACCCCGAGCAGCGTGCCGAGCACGCCGCCGAGCAGGCCGAGCACGGTCGCTTCGACCAGGAACTGGGTCAGGACATCGCGCTGGCGCGCGCCGATGGCCAGGCGCAGACCGATTTCCCGGGTGCGCTCGGTGACCGACACCAGCATGATGTTCATGATGCCGATGCCGCCGACCACCAGCGAGGTGGCCGAGAAGGCGGCCAGCAAGAACCCGAGCAGGGCTTCGGTTTCGTTGCGCGCGCGAATGAACTCGGCGAAGTTGATGACCGCAAAGTCGTCTTCCGCGCCCGGCTGGATGTCGCGCGCGCTCGCGCATTTGTTCTTCGACAACCGCCTGGGCCTCGAGTACGTCGAGATCGTCCCAGATCTTGATGTAGAGCCGACCGGCATCGTCCGGTACCGTGGCAGAACCGCGCGAAACGCTTCGGCGCACGGTCGTCAGCGGAATCCAGACCACGTCATCCTGATCCTGGCCCCAGCTGGTGGCGCCTTTTTCCTCGAGCACGCCAATCACGGTGACCGGGGTGCGCCCGACGCGAATCTTTGCGCCTACGGGATCCCCGGCGCCGAACAGTTCTTTGGCGACGGTCGTGCCGATGACGGCCACCTTGGCCGCGCTGCGGACTTCGCCTTCTTCAAACATGCGCCCGGCGGTCACCCCCCAGTCCTGGATGATCGGGAATTCGGCATCGACCCCTTGGGCGAAGCTGGTCCAGTTCTGTCCGTCAGCCACCAGGCTGACCCCGGCCTGCAGACGCCCGGAGGCTGCCTCCACCCAGGCACTGTTCTCGCGCAGGGCGATGACGTCGCGGTCGGTCACCGGACGGGCGGTGCCGGCGCCACCTGAGCGACCACCAAAAAAGCTCGAACCGGGACGTATCTGCAGCGTATGAGTCCCAAAAGCGGCGATCTGCGCCTTCAGCTGCTCGCCGGCGCCTTGCGAAATCGAGACCGCGACGATTGCCGCACCAATACCGATCACGATGCCGAGCATGGTCAGAATGCTGCGCACGGAATTGGTTCGGATTGCGCGCAGTGCGATTCTGAAGCTGGCCTTGATGTTGACCCCGCCAGTGTTGAGATCAAGCGCGATTTCAGTCGGTGTAGTGTTCATGCGCGGTCCTCTTCATTGCGGATGGTGTCGCTGATGATTTCACCATCACGAAAGCGGATGACGCGGCGCGCATAGTCAGCGATTTCTTCTTCGTGGGTGACCAGAATCACGGTCACGCCGTCCGCGTTCAACTCGGTCAGCAGCTGCATGATGTCTTCGGCCGTGGAGGTGTCCAGCGCGCCGGTGGGTTCATCGGCCAGAATCATCTGCGGCCGATTGACCAGCGCTCGGGCGATGGCCACCCGCTGCTGCTGGCCGCCAGACAGCTGGGCGGGCGTGTGGTCCATCCGCTCACCGAGCCCGACCCGCTGCAAGGCCTGACGGGCGCGCTGGTTCTTGAGCTCGACGGGCAGACGGGTGTACATCAGCGGCAGGCGCGCGTTGTCCAGCGCGCTGGTCTTGGGCAACAGCATGAACTGCTGGAAAACAAAGCCCAGCACCTGGTTGCGTAGCGCCGCCAGTTCATCGCGGCTGAGCTTGGCGATATCGCGATCGGCAATCCAGAGCTCGCCCCGGGTCGGGGTATCCAGCGCGCCAACCATGTTCATAAACGTCGACTTGCCTGACCCCGATGGCCCCATGATGGCCACGAATTCGCCGCGACGAATGTCGGCATCCACGGATTTCAGCGCGTGGACGACGTTGTCGCCCATGATGTAGTCCTTGCTCAACCCTCGGGCCCGAACCAGCACAGGCCCTAGAGCAGGCGCCTGCGTCGACCCTGAAGTGCTCGAGCGGCTGTCCGCTTCGGTGCTGAGCTCGCTCATCAGGAGTCAGAGCGGGTGCGCGGCAAGCGGGTCACCACGACATCGCCTTCGGCGAGCTGACCGGCCGCGATCTCGGTGTAGCGATCATCCGCGATACCCAGGCGAACGCGCTGCGCGGCCAGCATGCCGTCGGCGGTCTGGGTGTAGAGCGTGGCCGGCCGCGTGCTTTCCATCTCGCGCTGGCGAGCGTCATAGTCCGTCAGCTCGTCCTCGTTCAGGTGGCGCAACAGCACCTCGCGCGTGGCTTCACTGATCCGGGCACGGACGGTTTCCGGATCGGCCCCGGACATGAACAGGCCACGGAGCGAACCGAAGACCTCTCGCATCTCGGTCTGAATGGTGGCCCGACGTGCTTCATCCACACCCATGTCGGTCAACATTTCGGTCATTTGCTGGCCGGGGTTCGGGCGCCCGCCCGGCGCACCACCGTTGCCGTCTTCGCTTGCCGTGATCATGTCTTCTGGCGGTCGGAATCGCACTGCTGAATTGGCAATGCGCAGCACGTTTTCACGAACACCAGTCACGATATCGATGCTGGCCGTCATGCCAGGCAACAGCCGCTGACCGGGGTTGCTGGCATTGATGACCACGGTGTAGGTCACGACATTCTGTTCCTCCAGCGGTGCCAGACGGACCTGAGTGACCTGGGCGTCGAAGATTTCGCCCGGGACGGCATCGACGGTGAAGCTGGCTTGTGCGTTTTCGCGCACGCTGCCGATATCGGCTTCATCGACGCTGGCTTCGATCTGGATTTCGCTCAGATCCTGAGCGATCGAGAACAGAACCGGCGACTGCAGGCTGGCCGCAACCGTCTGGCCCAGGTCCACGGCACGATCGATGACCACGCCGTCGATCGGTGAGCGGATTTCGGTGCGCTCCAGATCGATCCGCGCCGATTCCAGCGCGGCTTCACGCTGCAGGACCGAGGCTTCGGAATTGCGCTTCTGGGCCTGGGCGATTTCCAGATCGGCCTGGGCCGACAGAAACGCCGATTCGGCCTGATCCAGATCCGAATCGGAGATCAGCCCGCGCTCGACCAGCGATTGCTGGCGCTCGAACTCACGCTCGGCGTTACCCAGGTTGACCCGGGCCTTGCGGATGCCAGCCTCCTGAATCGAAACATTGGCAAGCGCTACGGCCAGATTGGCTTCAGCCTCCTGCACTCGGCGCTCGAAGGTCTGCGGGTCGATCCGGGCCAGCAGATCACCTTCGGCGACTGGCGTGTTGAAGTCGGCCAAAAGCTGATCGATCTGACCGGACAGCTGCGAGCCAACCTCGACGGTATTCAGCGCGCGCACCGATCCCACTGCCGAGACAATTCGGGTGATGTCACCGCGATCGATGGTTGCCGTCTCTGCTTCCGGCGCGTCGCCGGATTCTCCTTGCGGCCAGAACCACCAGGCCAACGCGGCCGCGGTCAGCAGCGCGCCGATGATGAACAAACCCTTTTTCATGATTTTCCTCAGGCGTTTTGAAGCGCGCCATCCGCACGCAATCAAATGAATGTCTCAGTTTATGAGCAATTTGGCCCTGCAGCCCGGCTCAAGTGTGACGAAGTGTAATTAACCCGCGTCAATTCAGGTCGTTTCTGTTGCCGAACTGGGGATGCGCCGTCAGCGCGCAGCCGACAGAACACAAATTTTTCTTGAC
The DNA here is from genome assembly GCA_942491245.1 of uncultured Pseudomonadota bacterium. GTDB lineage: Bacteria > Pseudomonadota > Gammaproteobacteria > Xanthomonadales > Wenzhouxiangellaceae > Wenzhouxiangella. The sequence goes on along the minus strand of CALNZT010000015.1, from coordinate 22,550 downwards.
CTGCTCAGGGGGCATACCCCAAGATATTGGGACCACGGAGCGGACTAGGCACAAGATCTAGCGCTTTTAAGGGAATCCGGTGCCGAGCGTATTTTCGAATTCCGGAGCTGTACCCGCAACTGTAGGCGGCGAGTTTTCGAGCTATTCCGCGGGCCACTGAGTGACAACTTCGCTTGGGAAGGCCGGCTCGAACACGTTATCAGCCGCAAGCCAGGGACACCTGCCGTGCGCGGCCTGCCGATCTCCTGCTTCCTCAATGACGTCTCGGACTCGCTGGACGGCATTGTCGGGACCTGGAACGAGAACGTCTGGCTGGCCTCCAACGGCGGCGGCATCGGCACCTACTGGGGCCAGGTGCGTTCGATCGGTGAGCCGGTCAAGGGCACCGGCCAGACCTCGGGCATCATGCCCTTCGTGCACGTGATGGACGGCCTGACCCTGGCGATTTCGCAAGGTTCGCTGCGGCGCGGCTCGGCGGCGTGCTACCTCGACGTCAGCCACCCGGAGATCGAGGAGTTCCTCGAAATCCGCAAACCTTCGGGCGACTTCAACCGCAAGGCGCTGAACCTGCACCACGGCATCTGCATCACCGACGAGTTCATGCAGGCGGTGCGCGACGGCGACCGAGTTCGCCCTGCGCAGCCCCAAGGATGACCGCGAGATCAAGCGCGTTGACGCGCGCTCGTTGTGGCAGAAGATTCTCGAGACCCGCCTGCAGACCGGCGAGCCCTACCTGCTGTTCATCGATACCGTGAACCGCGACATGTCGGACCATCAGAAGGCCCTGGGTCTGAAGGTCTCGACCTCCAATCTGTGTTCGGAAATCACCCTGCCGACCGGCAGTCGACCACCACGGCAAGGAGCGCACCGCCGTGTGCTGCCTGTCCTCGCTCAACCTCGAGACCTGGGACGAGTGGAGCAAGGACAAGACCTTCATCGAAGACGTGATGCGCTTCCTCGACAACGTGCTGACGACTTCATCGACCGCGCGCCGGACGACATGGCGCGCGCGGCCTATACTCGCGCCATGCGCGAGCGCTCGGTCGGCCTCGGCGTGATGGGCTTCCACTCCTTCCTGCAGGCCCAGGGCATTCCGATGGAGTCCGCGATGGCGAAGGCCTGGAACCTGAGCATGTTCAAGCACATCCGCGGCCAGATGCGACGAGGCCTCGATGAAGCTCGCCGAAGAGCGCGGCCCCTGCCCCGATGCCGCCGAATGCGGCGCGATGGAGCGCTTCACCCACAAGCTGGCGATCGCGCCGACCGCCTCGATCTCCATCATCTGCGGCGGCGCCAGCGCCTGCATCGAGCCGATCCCGGCCAACATCTACACCCACAAGACCCTGTCGGGCTCGTTCACCGTGCGCAATCGGCACCTTCAGGCCCTGCTCGACGAGCGCGGCGAGGATACGCCAACGACCTGGGCCTCGATCCTTGAGCACGAAGGCTCGGTCCAGCATCTCGACTGCCTCAGCCAGGATGAAAAAGACGACCTACCGCACGGCGTTCGAGATCGACCAGCGCTGGGTGATCGAGCTGGCCGCCGATCGCGCGCCGATGATCTGTCAGAGCCAGTCGCTGAACCTGTTTCTGCCCGGCGACATCGACAAATGGGATCTGCACATGCTGCACTACACGGCCTGGAAGCGCGGCATCAAGAGCCTGTACTACTGCCGCTCCAAGTCGCTGTCGCGGGCCGGGTTTGCCGGCAAGCTGGATGCGGCCAAAGCCGTCGATGCCGGCGGTAATGCCACCGACTACGAGGAGTGCCTGGCATGTCAGTAAGCCCCATCATCATCGATCTCGATACCAACCCCAGAGACCTGATCGGGACCGGCCAGGTTGGCCTGCTCACCTCATCAGGCACCTACGATGTCGAGCGCTACGGCTGGGCCTACGAGTTCTGGAAGCGTCAGCAGCAGACCCACTGGATGGGTGAAGAGGTGCCTTTAGGCGATGACATCAAGGACTGGGGCGGCGACCGCCTGTCGGTAGCCGAGCGCTCGCTGCTGACCCAGATCTTCCGTTTCTTCACCCAGTCCGATGTGGAAGTCAGCGACAACTACCTCAAGCGCTACATTCCGATCTTCCAGCCGCTGGAAGTGCAGATGATGATGGCCGCTTTCACCAATATGGAAACGGTGCACATCGATGCCTACGCGCTCCTGCTCAAGACCTTGGGCATGCCGCAGGCCGAGTTCGAGGCCTTCCGCGATTACTCGGAGATGAAGGCCAAAGCCGACTATATGCAGACATTTGGCGTCGATTCGATCGCCGATGTCTCACGCACCCTGGCCATGTTCGGCGCGTTTACCGAGGGCATGAGCCTGTTTGCCAGCTTCGCCATGCTGCTCAACTTCCCGCGTTTCAACAAGATGAAGGGCATGGGCCAGATCGTCAGCTGGTCGGTGCGCGATGAATCCCTGCACTGCGAGGGCGTGATCAAGCTGTTCCATGAATGGAATCGCGAGACCGGCGCGATGACTCCAAGCGTGCGCGACGACATCATCGACGTGGCCAAGACCATGGTCCGCCTGGAAGAAAACTTCGTCGACCTGGCCTTTTCTCTCGGCGAAATCGAAGGCATGGGCCCGGACGACATCAAGGCCTATGTGCGCTACATCGCCGACTGGCGCCTGGCCCAGCTGAAATTGCCGACGGTGTTCGGCTGTTTCGAAGAACGCGATGGTGGGTACCAGGCCCGCGTCGCGCACCCCTTGCCCTGGCTGCAGGAAATCCTCAACGGCGTGGAGTTCGCCAACTTCTTCGAGCAGCGTGCGACCGAATACTCCAAAGCCGCGACCCGCGGGCGCTGGGAAGGTAGTGACGGAGTCTGGGCCCGCTTCGAAGCCAGCCAGAAGCCGCTGTCTCGACAATAAGGGCATCGACGATCAGCCGGCCTGAAGGTCTGCCTTCAGGCTGGTTGCCCGCGGCAGGTAAGAACCATTAGCGAGCTGTTCACAAGTACAGGGCGATGATGCGGCATGGATCGCGCCAAAGGCCGTATTGATGCACAAAGCCCTGCTGAGCTGTTTCGTGCTTGCTATATCTGGATTCCCGATCGGCAGCCCGGCGCTTCATGCCAGCAATGCGGAGGACGAGATGGTGGCTGACCAGCGTTTCATCATTGATGATTTCAGCGCCGCCGATGGGGTCTCGAAACTGGGGACATCCTGGCAAGGCTTTACCGATCAGGTCATGGGCGGTCGATCGACCATGCAGGTCGGCTATCGAGACCATGACGACAAGCCGGTGCTTTTTCTCGCCGGCGAGGTGCGCCTGGAAAACAATGGGGGCTTCATTCAGGTCCGCCTGCCGCTGGCCGAGGGCGGCAGCTTCGATGCCAGCGCCTGGCAGGGTATTCGTCTGCGCGTGCGCGCCACGCCCGGTCCTTACTACCTGCACCTTCGAACTCGCGATACCCGCCGACCCTGGGCCTACTATCGCGCCCCCATCCCGGTCAGCGAGAGCTGGCAGGTCGTGGACATCCCGTTCAGTGCTTTCGAGCGCGAGAGTCTGCGCGCGGCCCTCGATCTGGAACAGCTGCGCTCGCTGGGCATCGTGGCCTATGGCGAGCGCTTCGATGCCGAAATCGAAGTGGCAAGTATCGAGTTCTACGGCCCTGAGCCAGCTGATGGTGAGCGCTCAGAACAGGGCCGCTAGAATCACTAGCGTGAGGGCTGCCATGACCAGTGCAAGCAGCAGAATCAACCAGGGAAAACGTTTTTCCGGCTTGGTGCCCAATCGCCCATGAAGGTGTCGCCTGAGCAGGGTGGTGTTGCGGGTGTTGGCCTTGTAGATCGCATCAAAGACATCACCGAATACCGGCAGCAGTCCGCCGAGAAAATCAATGATCAGGTGACCGACCATTCGGGCCAGCAGGGCCTTGCCGGCACCGATGCGACGCGCTTCGTTGACCACCCACAGCGACATCAGCAAGTCGGCCAGATCCCCGATCCCGGGAATCAGGCCGATCAGCGGTCCGACGCCGACCCGGAATCGGGTAAAGGGGATGCCGAAGTTGTTGTCGGTCCAGTAGCTGAAGCGCTCCAGACGTGCGAGCGCGGCCTCGTGTCGTTGCCGGTCGAGATTGGGATCTCGCGCATCCATGTCAGAATTGTGCCCCTGCCGGTCCATCAACGATGAGCATGCCATGAGCCTGTCTTCGACAGAAGACTTATCGCGATTCAGCGCGTGGCTTGATGAGGCGGCGCGCTTTCCGTTGCGCCCCTGGCTGAGAACCTTGATTCTGGCGGCGATGGCGATCGTCATCGCAATGGCAACGAGTCTGCCCTATTTGCCGCCGGTGATCGCCGGCGTTGTCGCCCTGTGGACCATGATCGGGCTTTGGGTTCTGGCCCTTCGGGTAGCGAGTCGCGTGTTGCTGGCTACCGCCAGCGGTGCCGGGCTGGAGCGCGAATATCGAGATTTTGATCTGCCGGAATTTCAAGCGCTGCGACAGATCGGACTGTGGCTGGTGCTTGCCCTGGTCCTCGCCGCGCTCAGCCATTCGTTCGGGCCGTTAGCTCTGGTCGCCGGGCTGATGCTGACCGTGGTTTTTCTACCCGGAATGACTTGCATCGTAGCGCTCGATAATGCGCTGGGATCGATTCTCAAGTCTGAGCGCTGGCGACAGCTGCGCATGGAGCTGTCGCGGGCGTCGTATCGACGCCTGTCCCTCGTGCTCGTGGGCCTGGGAATGGTCTATGTTGTCCTTGAGTTGGTGCTCGGCCGCCTGTTGCCGGCCGCGCTTGCCAGCGGCCTGATGATGGGGCTCTGGATCTACGCCCTGTGGTTATGGTTCTACGCCCTGGGTCGGGCGCTGCGACCCGCTCGCTCGAACAGCGCGATGCTGCGGTCTCCCGACAAGACGCTGAATCCATCGCGGCGCTGGCCGATCGCTTGATGACCCGCGGCGGCACCCTGAGTGAACATCGCCGCTTGATCCGGGCCCTCGAGCAGCAGTCCGATCGTGCCGGCTTGCTGGCCCACGGCCCGGGCTATGTGAGCGCGCTGCTGTTGTCCTACGATTGCGCTTCCCAGGCGATTGATCATGTAGCGGCCCTGGTTGAGCTGGATCCGGGATTCGCGCTCGATCTGCCCAGCAGTCAGCTTCAGTTGATCGAGGCCGCGAGGCTGCACGGTCATCCGGCGCTGGTCGAGAATCTGGTTGCCGCCTATCTGGGCCGCTGGCCGGCCGCCCCCGGCGGCACGCAGGCGCGGCTGATCGCTTGTGAAGCAGCCGCAGCCGCGCCGGGTCATCGCGCAAAGGCATGGTTTGCCGAGCTGATCAGGCGTGACCTGAATGATGATGAACGTGCGCGCGTTCGAGCCATCGCGACGACCTATGTAGCCAGGTCAGGATCGGATGCTCTGCCGGGAAAATTACCCAGAAAAGGTAAATAAGGCCATAAATCGGCAGGTTGGGTTTTAAAATACAAGCAAAAACGTGTAGTTAAAACTTCTCGGATAGTTGGCGCGATATTTGCTTGGTTAAGGGTCCTACGCGTAACTGGAAACGACGACGCCATGAATCAAGCCAACGACAAGGTGCACACGCTGCACCAGCCAGCCCCTCATTCGTCCTTCGACGTGCCTGCTGAACAGCTGGAGCGCATCATTGCGCGCGCCAGCGTTCTTCAGAACGCGCTGGGAGAGGGCGAGCATCGGCGCCTGAGCGATGACGAGATCATCAGCATCGGTCAGGAAGTGGGCCTGAGCGCAGAGCATGTGCGACGCGCCCTGGCCGAGTATCGCGCGGATACCCTGGTGCCGCCCGAACCGGAAGAGCATCCCCTGATTGCTCGCCTGCTCGGACCCGGACATGCGCGAGCCCGCCGGGTAATTTCCGGCGACCCGATCGATATTCACCGCCAGTTCGAGCATCACATGGTGGCGCGCGAGCGCATGCGCGCGGTGCGTCTGCGCAGCACCGAATCGGTCTGGGAGCCGGACACCAGCTGGAGCGGCAAGTTGGGGCGAGTGCTGGACTTCAACGGCCAGGGGCATGAAGTATCGAAACTCGGGTCGGTCAGCATCGTTACGGCGCCGGCCTCGTCATCAGAAGCCATGGTGACCCTGACCGCCGACGTGCGGGAGGAGCGCAAGGAACAGCTGGTAGGCTGGGGCGTGGGGCTGGTCATGATTGCCAGCTTCGTCCTGCTGCCCTATTTCACCAGGACCCCGTGGCTGTGGTTGCTGCTGGCGCCGGTGCTTGTGGTCGCAACCGGTGGTGCGGTCTGGGCCATGCGCAGCGCGATCGAGGCCAAGCGACAGCGGGTTGCCTTGTTGCTGGAAGGGCTGCTCGATCAACTTGAATTCAGGCGCTGATCCTCAATCTCAACTCGAAAAAAAAACGGGCGCCACGAGGCGCCCGTTTCTGCATGTGGTGAACTGAATCTAAAGGGCGCTATTCCACTCGCGCGGCTGATAGTTCTGATCGACAACGGTGGCTTCAGTTCCTCTGGGCAATATCTGGAGCGTCTTGAGGAACTCGATGATCGCGTTTCGCTCGCCGTCGCTGAGGGCTGCCCACATCTGATAGCTTTCCAACGCATCACCACGATGTGCTTCGATGGCTTCGCGCATGGTGGTAAACAATCCATGGTGGAAGTAGGGGGGTTCGTTGGCCGCACCCCATAGCCGTTTAGCCAGGAACTTGCAGTTTCCAGCGAAGAAGGCGTCTGATCCTGCCGCCGCGTGCATGTTGAGCGCTTCGCAGTTTGGATCATCCGGGCCCGACGTAATATCGTAAACCTTGAAGTCGGTAAAAGCAGGAACCCAGATGACGCCACTGCCGGAATCAACAGGCAGGCGGGGTTGATCAAGTCGACCGTCGCTAAGGTCGAAGGCGAACTCTGCACCGTCACCAGGCTGCAGATTGCCCGCCGGATTATAGGGGTTGGGCTCGACGAACCAGCGGCCTTCAGGCTCCAGCGGGAGCGCAGGCCGGTGACAGTCCGCACAGCCTATGTCCTGGAATCGCTGCTCGCCTGCTGTCACCGCCGCTTCAACGAACATATTGCGAGGAATTACCCGGCCGGGCGCTGCAAGCTGGGCTTGATAGACCGTGATGGCGGTAACATCGGCCATGCTCAGATTGTTGTCGAACCCATCCCCGTCAACATCACCTTCACCAAAGCGCTCTCCGGCCTGAATGCCGTGGTGATGGTTCAGTGCATTGTTCGAGAACTGGCGCAGGGAAATAACGGCAGAGGCCTGGTGGAAGGGTCGGATGATCAAATTGGGTGGATCATCCGGGCCATTGCTGCTCAGGCTCGGGGTCACGAAGCCCTCGGTTTCCGAGGTATCCCAGCTGCCGTCGGAATCACGGGCCAGCACTCCGAAATCCACTCCCTTCGTGGTCAGCAGGGCACTGCTACCTGGCACGATCTGATCCCTGATGGCCTGCAGGTCAGAGGTCATCTGACGCGCCAGCATTTCGATGTAGCCGGAACCAAACATACCCAGCGTTGATCGGGAATTGGCAATGGTCTGCAGGGTCACCGGCGCACCGGATTCATCGAAGACTCCCCGCGTAGTGAAACCGTCTTCGGTCTCGTCCATCATATCGAAGGTGGCAAAATCAAAGCGCTGGCCAAGAACCATCACGTTGGTCACGAAGTCACCGCCACCGCCTGAACGCGGCAGGTTGTGACAGCCGCCACAGGAGTTGGCATCCGGGCCGGAGACGCGGTTGAAATTGGTTGGAAAGGTCAAAGGAGAGTCAGGATCGGAAAGGCTGGCTCCGGTGCCTTTCAATCCGGGACGACCACCACCTTCCTGGGCGGTCCAGTTCGCATTGAAAAGATTGGCGCCATGGGCAACCAGGTCGTCGAGGGGAATGGATAACTCTTCGCCTTCATCCAGCGCGCGCTTCATGGCGACTTCGCGGCCTAGCGCTGGCGGGGTGGCATCAATGGGACATGGCCCCGAAAAGCCACTGTGGCGAAGTACTGTGCAGAATCGTTCAATCGGATCGATCTGAGCCTGTGCGTTGATTGATAGCCCGCTAAAAAACAGCGCAATCAACAGACAGAAGGAGAAGTTTCGGTGGGCGCCTTTTGATTGACTTGGCGCGGCGTGGAGAAGGTGGTTCATTGGCTGGCCCCTGATTTTATTGTTTGAAATGAAGTGATCCTTGCGCTTGTTATAGCGTGAAGGAAGCGTGAATCGTGCCATTCAAACGAAAAAATGCCCATGCCACGGCGAAGCAGTATCCCCGCTCTGAAAATAATAGAGCCAGCGTATTCAGCTGATAAACGAAAAACGGGGCCGTTTGGCCCCGCTTGGAACGCCTTGATCGTGCCAGTCTCAGCGGACTTCGAGGCTGACACGTTCTCCGTTGATGATGGTGCCGACCACGTGCGAGGTGTATTCGAAGGGATCGCCATCGAACAGGGCGACATCGCCATCCTTGCCCACTTCCAGGCTTCCAACCCGGTTGTCAATGCCGAGGATCCGGGCGGCATTGATCGTGATCATCGAGAGCGCCTGGTCGAAGCTTGCACCGTAGGGCAGGGTCATGCCGGCCTCGAACAGCACAACGCGTGCTTTTGGCACGTAGCTTTCATAACCGCCCTGGATGGCCACCAGCACGCCAGCCTCGAGCAGCCGCTGAGCGGTGGTGAAGGAGAAGTTCTCGACCTCCGGTCCACGCGCCCGCATCATGGTCTGATGGATCATCACCGGCACGCCGGAGGCCTTGATTTCATCGACCAGCAGGTGAGCATCGCTGGCGCCGGAAAGAATCAGATCGAACTCGAATTCCTCGGCCAGGCGCAGTGCGGTCATGATGTCTGAATGCTTGTGCACTTCAACGATCAGTGGACGCGTCCCGGCCAGCACCTCGGCCAGCATGTCCATGCTCAGATCGCGTCCGACATCGCCGTCTTCCCGAGCCTGCGCATATTCGCCCGCTTCGATCAGCTTCTGACGCAGCATCGCGACCGCTTTTGATCGATTGCCCGGGGTCTGGCGATCATGGCCGCGCGCCGTGGCTTCACCCAGCGTGGCAGCCAGCCCGAACACGGGCTCAATGACCGATTCGGACACGGTATCGCCGCTGGTCTTGGCAATCAGGGTCTGGCCAGAAATGATTTCGCCTGGCGCGTGGCCGGTGTGAATCGTCGTGATGCCGTGTTCGCGCAGCCAGCTGATCAGGCGCTCACGCGGGTTGTAGGCGTCGATGGCGCGCAGCTCCGGCTGGATGGCGTCTGAATGCTCCAGCTGGTCCTGGTCGTGGGGTTGGTTGGCCGCACCTGCCAGGCCGACGACAGCACGCACATCGATCAGCCCCGGCGTGGCGACCGCGACCGAAACGATGTCGATGCCATCAGGCACGCGAATGTCATCGGCAGGTCCTACGGCTTCGATCACGCCGTTGCGGATCAAAACCATGCCGGGTTCGTGACGCTCGCCGTTGCCGACGTGCAGCGTGCCGGCCCGAACGGCGATGTCCTGAGCAAGCACCGGGCCGCTGTTGGCCAGAAGCGTTGTGGCCAGAACAAGGCTGGACAGAATTAGACGTGCGCTCATTGATCACCTCCGAAATGGCCGTGTCCGTGGCCACCATCATCATCATCCACCAGGGCGCCGAATCCTCCTTCGGCGACCAATCGATCCTCGTCATTGTCCAGATCAAAGCGCTTCTGCCCTTCGACCCAGGTTTCCTCGATGCGCGTGTAGATACTCAAGGGATCGCCGCTGAGGATGACGAAATCGGCATCCTTGCCGGGCTCGAGCGTGCCGACCCGGTCGTCCAGATCCAGCATGCGGGCCCCTTCGATGGTCATGGCTTCGAGCGCGGTCTGGCGGGTCATGCCGGCGCGCACGCCGAAGGCGGCCATGCGCAGGAAGTAGCGGGAATCGGTGATCCAGTCATCGGAGTGGAAGGCGACCTGGGCTCCGGCCTGTTCCAGCGCAGGTGCGTTGGCCGCCAGCAGGTTCAATGCTTCCAGTTTGCCGCCCGGGCTGTCGACCAGAATCAGTGAGACGGGTACATTTGCCGCGGCAATCTCATCGGCAACGCGATAGGCCTCGCTGGTGTGGTGCAGCACCATGCGGAAACCGAACTCGTCGCGCAGTCGGATGGCGGTCATCAGATCATCGTGGCGGTGCGAGTGGAAATGAACGATACGCTCACCGTCCAGCACCTCGACCAGGGCCTCGAGGTCAAGGTCGCGATCGGGTGGGTTGTCACCGCGAAGTCGATCGCGATAGTCCTGGGCCTCGATGTAGATCTGCCGCACCAGGGCGGCAGATTTGGCACGCGTGCCGGGGAAGGGCGCGTCGCGCAGGGTATTGGTGCCATTGGCCATCTTCAGGCCACCGGCGGGATTGCCGTCGTCATCCATGAACAGCAGGTCATTGATGATGTTGGCCTCGCGCAGCTTCAGATAAATGGTCTGGCCGCTGATCAGATGGCCGGAGCCGGGCATGACGTTGACCGTCGTGATGCCGCCGGCCAGCGCGCGTTTGAAGCCTGAGCTTCTGACATTCAGTGAATCGACAACCCGGACGCCGGGCTGGATGGGCGAGGATCGATCTGCGCCGGCGATTTCGCCGATGTGGCTGTGGGTGTCCACGATGCCGGGCATGACGACATGCTCAGCGCTCAATTCGATGAGCTCGGCGCCGCGCGGAATCCGCACGTCTTCGCGTGCTCCGACGGCCACGATTTCACCGTCCTCGAAGACCAGCACGCCATCGCTGATTTCGGGGCCGCTGATCGGTATGATGCGCGCGCCGGTCACCGCAATCGGGTCGGCTAGCACCAGTTGCGTGCTGGCCAGAAGCAGGCACAGTGCAAGGTAGAAACGTTGGGTCATTCAGGGGTCTCCGCTGGAAAATTCACTAACGGGCGTTGGACGCCCGGCGAGGCCGGAACATAGCATATCGCTTACCGTCTGGCCTTTTTTGCGCGGCCAGCCGTCTTTTTTGCCCTCGAAACCAGATAATTCTTGCCTGTCTGGGGGATGCTCTGGTATAAAGGCTGGCTTCGTAGTTGAATAGCATCAGGAATTTCCGTCATGTCTCGAGTATGTCAGGTGACCGGCAAGCGTCCGCTGGTTGGAAACAATGTCTCTCATGCCAACAACAGAACCCGGAAGCGCTCGCTGCCGAATCTGCACAGCCACCGGTTCTGGGTTGAAAATGAAAACCGCTGGGTCAAGCTGCGCGTCTCGGCCAAGGGCCTGCGCATCATCGACAAGAACGGCATCGACAAGGTCCTGTCCGACCTTCGTGCCCGTGGCGAAAAAGTTTAAGGAGATTCATCATGGCTGGTAGCGCTCGCGACAAGATCAAACTGGTTTCCTCTGCTGGAACCGGTCATTACTACACCACCGACAAGAACAAGAAGAACACCCCGCAAAAGCTGGAGTTCAAGAAATACGATCCGGTGGTCCGCAAGCACGTCATGTACAAGGAAGCGAAGATCAAGTAGTTCGCTTGCCTGCATGACGGCTGGGACGAAAGAACCGGGCTGATGCCCGGTTTTTTTGTGCCCGACGTTTCGGTCGGCGAATCTCGTCGTTCACCAGCCTTCAAACCAGGCCTCAAACCAGGCCGCGCTCGGCCAGGCTGACGATCTCTCCGTCGCCGACGATGAAATGGTCCAGCAGCCGGATATCGACCAGGGCCAGGGCGTCGCGCAAGCGTCGTGTTATCGCCAGGTCGGCCTGGCTGGGTTCAGCAACGCCGGAGGGGTGATTGTGGGCCACGATCATGGCCGCCGCGCGCTTATGCAGCGCGCGTTCGACGACAACCCGCGGGTGCACGTGGGCAGAGTCGATGGTGCCACTGAACAGTTCCTCATAGGCAATCACGCGGTGGCGAGTGTCGAGCATCAGGGCACAGAATATTTCGTGCGGCCGATCGCGCAGCGCGGCGGTCAGATATTGGCGCGTGGCTTGCGGGCTGGTCAGTGCTTCGCCCCGCGTCATGGTTTCGCGCAGGTGGCGCCGGGCCAGTTCCAGCGCGGCGTGAATCTGGGCATATTTCGCAGGGCCGAGACCCGGCTGCTCACAGATCTGTTCAAGGCTGCTGTCGAGCAGGCCGCGCAGGCCGTCAAACTGGTTGATCAGGCCACGCGCCAGATCCAGTGCGGATCGACCCTGGGTTCCCGTTCTCAGCACGATGGCCAGCAGCTCGGCATCGCTCAGTGCCGATGCGCCGTGTTCAAGCAGGCGCTCGCGCGGACGTTCGGTCTGTGGCCAGTCGGCGATTCGCATACAATCTCTCCCTTAATCAAGGCTATGGCGGTCATTTTGAGTTCGAGTCTCGAATCAGCGCGACGGGATAATTACCCGCGTTTGTCTAGGAAAACTCCCCGATGAGCACTGGATCAGGACTTTCCGGCAAGCGCTGGATTGTGGGTGTCAGCGGCGGCATCGCCGCCTACAAGACACCGACCCTGGTCCGCCGGATGCGCGATGCCGGGGCCGAAGTGCAGGTGGTCATGACCGCCGGGGCGCGCGCGAGTTCATTACGCCACTGACCCTGCAGGCTGCCAGCGGCTCTCGGGTGCATGAGGCGCTGCTGGATCATGCGGCCGAGGCAGGCATGGGCCATATCGAACTGGCCCGCTGGGCTGACGGCATATTGATTGCGCCCGCCACCGCGCATTTGATTGCCAAACTGGCGCACGGCCTGGCTGATGATCTGTTGAGTACGCTGGTGCTGGCGAGCGAGGCACCGATCGTGCTGGCACCGGCCATGAATCGAGTGATGTGGTCGAATCCGGTGGTGGTCGAAAACTGTCGCCTTCTGTCGCAGCGCGGCGTCGAGCTGATGGGGCCGGGTGACGGCGATCAAGCCTGTGGCGAGACCGGCGCGGGGCGCATGCTTGAACCGGAAATGCTGGTCGAGATGCTCTCTGCGGCTCAAGATCAGCGCCTGCAAGGCAAGCGTTTCGTGGTCACCGCCGGCCCGACCCACGAGCCGCTGGATCCGGTGCGTTTTCTCGGTAATCGCTCGTCAGGCAAGATGGGGTTTGCCCTGGCCACGGCGCTGCGCCAGGCGGGTGCGGAGGTCGATCTGATTGCGGGCCCGGTACAGCTGGACACCCCCGTCGGTGTTCGGCGTTCTGATGTCGAAACGGCCGAGCAGATGCTGGAGGCTGTCTTCAGCGTGCTCAAGGGCGCTGACGGCTTTGTCGGTGTTGCGGCGGTCGCCGACTACCGACCGGCCAAGGCGCAGGAACAGAAAATAAAGAAGCAGGACGCCGAGCTTGAACTTGGTCTGGTCCTCAACCCCGATATCCTGGCGCGCGTTTCATCAGATCGCGATCGACCGAGCCTGGTGATGGGCTTCGCGGCAGAAACCCAGGATATCGAGGCATCGGCCAGGGCCAAGCTGGCGAACAAGAATCTGGACCTGATAGCGGCCAATCGAGTCGGGAAAACGCTGGCTTTTGATCAGCCTGACAACGCTCTTGAGGTGTTCTCTGCCAGGCAGCAATGGTCGCTGCCTCGAGCGCAGAAATCACAGCTGGCCCGATGCCTGGTCGACATTATGGCTCAGGTCTTGCATGATCAGGAATTGGACAAGGAGGGGTCAAACGCATGAAGACGCTGGATGTGCAGGTGCTGGACGCTCGGTTGGGCGAAGAGTGGCCGCTGCCCGACTACGCGACGCCAGGGTCAGCGGGCATGGATCTGCGCGCCTGCATCGACGAGGTGCTCGAGCTGCAGCCTGGCGCAACCGCGCTGATTCCCTCCGGTCTGGCCATTCATCTTGATGATCCCGGCCTGGCTGCCGTGCTGCTTCCGCGCTCGGGCCTGGGACACAAGCACGGGCTGGTGCTGGGCAATCTGGTTGGTCTGATCGACAGTGATTATCAGGGCCAGGTCAAGATTTCGTGCTGGAATCGGTCCGATCAGCCGGTTCGGATCGAACCGGGTCAGCGGATCTGCCAGCTGGTGGTCGTGCCGGTGGTTCAGGTTAAACTTCGCCAAGTAGCGTCCTTCGAACCCAGTGAGCGAGGGAGCGGGGGCATCGGTCACACGGGAAGCCACTGAGTATGAGTCAGTCATCGTCCACAGCCGGCAGCGGCAATATCGCGCGACTCAGCGGGCTTTTATCCGTGGCCGTTGGCGTGTTCGGTTTGCTGGTTGGAGCGGTGCTGATGTACGCCAGCATCCAGGGCGAGCTGGATTCAGAGCAGGCCACCGGCGCGGCTCAGGAACAAGCACGATCGATCGCTGATTCATTGACCGAGATTCAGGCTGCGCTGCAAAGCCCGCAGGTGATCGAGCTGGCGCGCGAAGCGCTGCGCTCATCGAGCCGAAGGAGCGAGGCGCTAGAAGCGGCGGTACAGAGTCGAGGCGTTCCCAACATCATTGATTTGCGGATCTTCCCTGCCGCGGTCGAGGAAATCACCTTGGGGGAGTATCCGGAGCCTGACTTTACGGTCATCGAAATGCTGCTCGAGGCCAGAGCAAGCGGGCAGGCGCCGATCCAGGTTCATTATCCGGGGCAGTCCAACGAAAACCTGGCGCTGGCTCAGGCTGTTGAGGTGAATGCCGGCGTCGAAGGCATTCTTTTTCTTCGTGTTCCGGTCAGCATGGTCAGCAGCCTTCTGGGTGTGTCGTCCTATCTCGATTCGGTCTCCATTGTTCAGGGATCGGGCGCTGAGCCATATGTCTTGAGAGGATATGGACAGGCCAGAGGCAATGTAGAGCGCACGCCGATTTCCGGCTCCCGCCTGAGCCTGAACTGGACGCGCCGCACCTTTGCCAGTTCGTTCAGCAAGCAATCCGCTGTCATCATCCTGTCGATCGGTCTGATTCTGCTGATGGTTGGCCTGCTGGTGCGCAAGCGTTTCGGCGCGCTGGACGCGTCCAGCCTGGGTCTGCAGCGCAAGCCTCGCAAGCAGGCGGCGACCAATGACCAGCCCCCGGCCTCGAGACTGCCAGCCAAGCCGACAGCCAGGAAGAAACCGAAAAAGCCGACGCCTGCTGCAGCCAGCGTAGCGACGCCGGATCCAGTCGTGGACGACTTGCCGGACTGGTTGCTGGATTCGGATCAGATCGACCAGAGCGATGCACCGCTCGGTGGCCTGGGTGTTGACCAAAGCGGCATACCTGATCTGCCCGACA
Organism: uncultured Pseudomonadota bacterium; assembly: GCA_942491245.1. Lineage (GTDB taxonomy): Bacteria > Pseudomonadota > Gammaproteobacteria > Xanthomonadales > Wenzhouxiangellaceae > Wenzhouxiangella. The sequence goes on along the minus strand of CALNZT010000015.1, from coordinate 7,449 downwards.
CGTTAAGCGAAAGCGTGGACGACACGGTGGGTATCGAGAGCAGGGCGACGCCATCGGACGGCAATCTGGTCGCCGATACCGTGTTCTTTGATCAGGACGATGCTGATTTCTTCGAGCCGGAAGAAGGCCGCTACGACAGCAAGTCGCCAGTCGAGCAGGAGGCAGTCACGGGATCTGATGCAGTAGATACCGAACAGATCGAAGACGCCGACCTGCCGTTCTCCGTTGCAGATGACAAGCGCGCTGATGATGAGTCGACAGGCCTGGATTATTCGATGCCTGAGGAAACCTCCGATCCCAGCCTGGATCCGATCGCCGAGATTGAATCAGCGACCGACAGCTCGATGGGCTGGGATGACTTCAAGAACGAGGCTGAAGACGAAGATCTGCTGCCAGAGACTGATCAGGCAGCGATCGAAGCGGCAGTGGCCGAGCTGGATGAAGACCCGGCCTTGGATGAGAGCGCAGCTTCGGAAGCAGCGCTTGATGACTCGGTGGAACAGGAAAGCGAGCAGGCCGCGGACAGCGATGCCCCGTCCGATTCACCAGCTGCTGATCTTGTCGCCAGCGGTCCGGTGCTCGACGCCAGTCTGTTCCTGGCCAATAGCATCAGCGGTGTGGTCGGAGAGCACCTGGACGCGCGCGCGGCAACGCTGATCGGCGAAGCGATCGGTTCGGAAGCGCGCAGCCGTGGCATCGAACGACTGGTTATCGGGCGCGATGGACGCTTTCATGGCGCAATGCTGATGTCGGCCATGGCGCAGGGGCTTCAGGCGTCGGGCATCAATGTGATCGATATCGGTGCGGTTCCCATTCCCGTCCTGAATTTTGCGGCCAGTGAATTGACCGATGGCAGCGGCGTCATGGTAACCGGCTCCCATTACCCAGCCGAGCACAATGGTTTCCGGATTCGTTTGCAGCATGAATTGCTTCACGACTCAGCGATCCAGGCCATTCGCAAGCGGATCGACTCCCAGGATTTGACCAGCGGGTCCGGAACGCTGGACGAAGACAGCCTGGTCGAGCGCTATATCGAACGGATCGGAATCGACATCCAGCTTGAACGCCCGCTGAAGGTGGTCGTGGACTGCGGCAACGGCATTGCTGGCACCGTGGTGCCCGAAGTGCTGGGCGCAATCGGCGCCGACGTGATCCCACTGTATTCGGACGTTGACGGTGCCTTCCCTAACCACCTGCCCGATCCGTCGAACCCGGACAACCTTGAAGATCTCAAGCTTTGTGTGCGAAATTTCCAGGCCGACCTTGGCCTGGCGTTTGACGGTGACGGTGATCGCCTGGCGATGGTGTCAGGCGAGGGTGAGGTGGTCTGGACAGACCGCGTCCTCATGCTTCTGGCGCCGGAAATTCTGGAACGTAATCCCGGTGCCCGAGTGGTTATCGACTCGGCCAGCAGCCTGGCGCTTCGCGAGCTGATCCAGGCGGCCGGCGGCAAGCCGGTGATCGAGCGCAGTGCAGAAGCGTTTGTCGACGCGCGAATGCGCAAGGACGGTGCCTTGCTCGGCGGCCTGTTCAGTGGACACCTTTTCATCGCCGAACGCTGGTATCCCTTTGATGATGCCATCTACGCCAGTGCTCGTCTGCTTGAGCTCCTGGCTGCCGACACCCGCACCATCGCCGAGATTCTCGAGCAGCTTCCAGCGGCTGAAGGCACGCCCGAGATTCGTATTCCGGTCGAACCGGAGCAGGCTGAAGAGCTGCTTACCGCCTTGATTGCCGAGGGTGACTTCGGCGAAGGCAAGCTCTCGATGGTCGATGGCTTGAGAGTCGACTACGCCGACGGCTGGGGGCTGATTCGCGCCTCGCACCGAGGCCAGGATCTGGTGCTTCGCTTCGAGGCCGAGTCGTCCCAGGCGCTCAACCGGATCAAGACGGTGTTCAAGAAACAGATCAAGGCGCGCGATGCCAGCATCAATCTGTTGTTCTGATTCGTGCCCGGGCGGGCTGCGGTGACCGCTCGAACGATCCTGCTGTTCAACAAGCCGTTTCGCGTGCTCAGTCAGTTCACCGACAGCGAGGGTCGATCGACGCTGGCAGACTTTATTGACCAGCCGGGCATCTACGCTGCGGGTCGGCTTGACTACGATAGCGAAGGCCTGCTGGTGCTGACCAATGACGGCGCCTTGAAAGCGCAGCTGACCGATCCGCGCTCGAAAACTCCAAAGACCTATTGGGTTCAGGTCGAAGGACGGCCGACCGTTGCCGTGCTGCAGCGGCTCGAGCGCGGGGTCCAGCTCAAGGATGGGCCGACCGCACCGGCCCGGGTCGAGCTATTGGCAAAAGCCCCGGCCGGATTATGGAAGCGCAGCCCACCCATCGCCCCAAGAGCAGGCCGCCCCACGAGCTGGCTGGCCCTGACCATTACCGAGGGCCGCAATCGCCAGGTTCGTCGCATGACCGCCGCGGTGGGCCTGCCCACGCTGCGCTTGATCCGCAGCCAGATCGGCGAGATGTCTCTGGCCGGCCTTGCGCCGGGTGAGAGCAAGCTCTACCAGGCATGAACCAGGATCAATTCAACCATGGAAACGCCAAGCAATCGAGCAAGCTGAATTTCGCACCCTGTCCTGTTCAACCTGCCAGCCGGCGAAACGGTCCATCGCCGGCCGGCGGTCTTGGAGTTTTCTCCAGTTGGGCAGGCTACTCAGAGATCACGCCTAATCTTCTTTGAGGATGATCGCAGGCCGCATCTGCTGTGCAGACAGCAAGGTTGGCAGTGTAGCGATGATGACCATCACAAGAAGTATCAGGCTGGTCCCTGCCCCAACGACCAATGGCGAGACTGAACGCGAGATGTAGTGGTCTGATAGCCAGGCGGTGGCGATGATCGAGATCAAGCCTCCGACGAGCACGCCGGGCAATGCCAGCGCCAGCGTCTTTTTGATCAATCGTCGGCGAATGATTTTGGGGCCCGCCCCAAGTGCAATTCGAACGGCCAGGTTTCGACGTTGCTGATCAAGAAGGAATCGCTGCATGGAGAGGAAGCCCTGTCCAGCGAGGAACACAGTGATTAGCGCGAAAGACGCGGTGATTAGGGTTCGCGCTCGATCAACGCGGGTCAATTTGGCAATCGAATCCTCCAGGCTCAGCGTTTCGCGCAGGTCCATTTCCGGCAGGTATTGAGCCTGAGTCTCCTCAATCGCCACCTCAAGGGACGGAATGTCGGGATTGCCCTTGACCACGACGTTTCCGAAAAGCACTGAAAAGCCCTCGATCAGTCCAAAAATCAGTGGACTGGGGGGCTGGTCCGGATGATCTAGCAGCAGGTCATCGACCACGCCGATGACTCGACTGCTTTCGATAGTTTCGCCGTCAAGCCCGCGTCGAGTGAATTCACCGACAACGTCGGTTCGGCCCCATAGCTTCTCGGCCAGGCTGCGGCTGACAAGAACGCCCTGATCCTGAAGGTCAGTGAAGTCACGTCCGTGCAGGAGCTTGATGTTCAGTGTGTCGATCAGGCCGGGCGAAATGGTGACATACCGCGCGATTGCGACCTGGTCGTTCACGCTCAGTGAGACAAAAGATGTGGCTTGCTGGCCCGGCAACGGAACCATCATGCCAACGGATTCGACGTCTTCTAGCCGTGACACTCGATCAATCAAGGCGCGCTGATAGCTCTGGATGATGTCGTTGGATGGTGGCTGGAGTGGCTGCCCGCCTTGCCCGGGGAATGACACCGGAACAGAGTTCGTGAAAAGGACCCCTTCGCTATCGAGGCCTAAATCCTTCTGAGCCAGCAAATAGAGGTGAATCAGGAAAGCCAGAGCCACCGCAGCGACCAGCCCGCCCAGAGCGAGCTGAATGAAACCGGCCAGACGATGAAATAACGCCGATGCTGCGGCTCGCGGCCGAACGGTTTGGCCCAGATGGGAATCTCGAAGCGCGCTTATGGGCACCAGGGAAACCAGAACACAGAGTGCCAACGCCAGAACCGATGCCATAGCGAAAGCCAGCGGATTCCACCAGCCTTGATTGAAGCTGGCGAATTCAAAAACAGCGCTCTGGCGAAGCCCGGCCGCCAGGGCAATCGAGAGCAGGATTCCTGCACTGCAAGCGAGTAGGACCAGCCCTGCGGATTCAACCAGAATCTGTCGGATCAGTCGGCTGCGAGTCGCGCCCAGTGCCTGCCTTAGCGACATTTCAGCAAGTCTTCGCGGAGTGCGGACCAGCAGAAACAGGCTGACATTGATCGCTGCAACCAGGCAGATCAAGATGGCCGAGATCATGAGTAGTCTGGCCTGGTTTCGGGCAGATTCCTGTGCTGCTGGCTGACTAGAGAGTCCATCAACCGCCAGCATCTGATCAAAGGATAGTGGGCCCGCGATAATTGACGGCGGCATGGCTTTGAGAATGCCCTCGACTTCTTCGGAAATCGCTGAATGGTGGACTTCGGGTTGAGCTCGCGCGACGCCGAGAAAAAATGGGAAGACGTCGAGAAACTGCTCAGGTGTTGGCGGGCCGATGCTCTTGAAGTAGCTCTGATAGGGCATCCATATTCTGGCGGGTGACGCATCAACTCCCTTGAAATCAGGGTGCGCGACGCCGACGATTTGCCAGTTCTCGTCGCCAAGACGAACCGATTGGCCAATCCACTTCGGGTCAGCGTTCAGTACCCGAGTCCAGAGTTCATGGCTGAGCACCAAGACGTGCTCTCCGTCCTGTGTGAAGTCATCTGCCTCCAGCCCTCGACCGAGAACGAGCGTGGGCTGGAGGGTTTCGAAATAGCCTGGCAGTACCCCTTCGATTCGTCCGTTGACGGGCTGATCCTCAATCAGCATATCACTCCGAAGACTAAAGAGTGATGCGCCGCTGACTCGGCGCAGTGTTTGAGATCGTGCGTTGAGTTCAGAAATCTGCTCGGCGCTCAGGTTGCCTCCGACCCCAGGCACGCCTTCGTCGTTGAGAGCGGCCAGTGTGATCAGGCCCCGATCATTTTCGATCCCTCCTATGTCGGGGAAAGTCAGATCGCTCCAAAGGTTGCTGGTGGCCGTAGCGAGCGCCATAGCAACCGCCAGAGCCATCACTGCCATCAGGCTAGACCAGGGCGTTTTCCAATACAGTCGGCAGGCATGTCGAATATCAGACCACAGGCCAGGCATCACCTCACCTCGTTCGACTCATGCTGGGGCAGGATTGCTCCGTCCTTCATCTGCAAGCGGCGTTTGGCCAAGGCGGCATAGTCGGGGTTGTGGGTCACCATGATCAGCGTAGAACCTTGACCGTTGAGTTCATTTAGAAGCTGCATGATCTGGCTGGCTGAATCGCTGTCCAGGTTGCCGGTAGGCTCATCGGCCAGCAGCAAGGACGGCCTCCCGACCAACGCGCGTGCAATAGCGGCGCGCTGCTGCTGTCCGCCTGAGAGCTGATAGGGACGGTGAGCTGCGCGAGCGGGCATTCCGACCTGCTCAAGCGCCTGGTTGACGGCACTACGGCGCGCGTTTGGCGTGAAGCCTCCACGATAGATCAAGGGCAGTTCGACATTTTCAAAAACGCTCATTTCTGGTATCAGATTGAAACTCTGAAAGATGAATCCGATTTCCTGATTGCGCAAACGGGCCTGCTCTTCGGCGTCGATTTCAGTGGTTGGCACGCCGGCCAGGGTGTACTACCCGCCAGTGGGTTGATCAAGCAGACCAAGTACCGACAACAAGGTCGACTTACCGCAGCCAGAAGGCCCTTCGATGGCCACATAGCTGCCTTTCTCGATGTCCAGGTCAATGCCTCCGAGTGCATGGGTTTCCAGCACCTCTGTGAGAAAGACTCGTTGGAGTTGTCGCAGTTGAATCAGGGGTGGCTGAGTCGTAGAAAGATACCTTGGGTCGCGATTTCACGGAGCAGTCAGATCCTTCGTGGGTGGGCTATTCGATGCGTATCGTTTCAAATTCAACAAAGTCACTCAGATCAGTCAGAATGACGCGTTCTCCCGGTTCGAGGCCGGCCCGCACTTCGCTGGCGTCCACCGCCAGCCGACCGAAATGCACCTCTCGCCGCTCGGCTTGAGTACCTTCCGCATTCACTATGAACAGGGTCAGAGTCTGGTCGTCGGCTCTTGCAGCAGCTGGTCGAGGGATTTGCATCACCGCGGATATGCGCTCTAGCTCGATCTGGCCGGTCACACTCAAGTCGGGGCGAAGCGTTGCTGGAATCTCCGCGTCCAGTTCGACATCAACCGTTACTTGTCGATCGCTAGCGGTGGGATCCACTCGGCTGACGAAGCCCAGCAGTGATTCGTTGCCGACCTGAAGCGCAGCTCGAAGTCCTGGGGCCAAGCGAGCTGCCTCACGCTCTGGCACGTTCAAGCGTGCAATCAGATGATTGGCATCAACAATTCGAGCAATCAACTCACCGGCCGAAAGCTGTTCGCCTTCCTCGACGTTGACCTCCTGCACAAGACCCGCGCTTCCCGCACGCACGTCAAGCTGGGCAACCAGTGTCTGCAGATGTTCGACCTGCTCGCGCTGGCGGGCCAGGCGCGCTTGAATTGCGCTTTCCTGTGCTCGCCGATGATCGGGTGCCCGTGCCATGCGGGCGCGCTCAGCATCCAGTCGATGCCGGAGTTGCTCCACCTTCAAGCGGGATCGTTCAAGCTCAAGTTCGGAAAATACCTGCGCATCCCTCAGCTCTTCCTGAGCTTCAAGTTCGAGTCGGGCAGACATGTAGTCGGCCTCGGCTTGTGCCAGCTGAGCGGTCAGATCAAGCTGGCGATCTTCGACCTCTACTTGTTTGACGGCTTCTTCCGCTTCGGTAGCCGTCAGGTCCCAGCGCGCCTGAGTCAGATCCTCGAGGAGATCCGGGCTACTCATCTGGAGCACGATAGTGTCTGGATCAACCTTGTCGCCTGGCAATACATGGATGGCTTCGACGATGCCGGCGTTGCGATTGGTGACGGCGCGAATGCGCGGAGCGACCAGCGTTCCAGCAGCGGCGACACTGTGGATCATTTCCGCTCGCTCGACCGTTCCGAACCACAGGCGCTCGGCATCGACTGCGGGCGGGCGTTCCAGCATTCGCCACGCGACAATCGTTAGGGCGAGAATCAAGACGGCTGCTGCCAGTGCCAGCGTTCGACGTGACCGGCGGCGCTGTTGCGTCCCGCTGCGCGCTGAATATCATGGCCAGACTCGTCTGAATCTTTTTTGAACTTACAGTCTGCTCGAACTGACCGAAAGGTTTTGTTGGATGAGTGAAGGTTTCGCTATTGTGGGGGGGGGGGTGTCGCTGGGGTTTTAATTAATGGTTTCTGTGATATAACACGCTCAATGCGTGGCAATGTGAGCTAAAGAAGTTGACGGTATCAGGCGTACGCGATTTTGATACCCAAGAATTTCGCCAGTAAAGTGGATCTTTGGCGGGCCTTTGAAGGCAATGGTTCAGTGTGCAAAAGGGTGATACGTTCAGCGTTTCCCGTCACCCCAGCGTATAGCAATGCCTGCT
>CALNZT010000014.1:0-54355 GCA_942491245.1 uncultured Pseudomonadota bacterium | reverse complement strand
GTTCTCAGATACGGGCGATGGGTCTCGAAACCCTGCGGGAAGCGCTTGTGGGCTTCCTCGTCCGATACTGATGGCGGAATGATCGCGTCCTTTCCGGGTATCCAGTCGGCCGGCAGGGCGACCTGCTTGCGATCACCGGTCTGCAGGGCGTCGATGACGCGCAGGATCTCGTCGAAGTTGCGGCCGACGCTCATCGGGTAGGTCATGGTCAGCCGGATCCTCTTGTTCGGATCGATTATGAATACTGAACGGACCGCCGCGGTCTCGCTTTCCGACGGGTGGATCATGTCGTAGAGTCGGGCGATCTCAAGATCGGTATCGGCAAGGATCGGAAACTCGAGATGGGTATTCTGCGTGTCGTTGACGTCTTCGATCCATTTCATGTGTTCTTCGACCGAATCGGTCGACAAGCCGATCGGCTTGACGCCACGCTTGGCGAACTGCGTACTGAGCTGTGCCGTTCGCCCCATTTCTGTTGTGCACACCGGGGTGAAATCAGCGGGGTGGCTGAACAGGAAGGTCCAGTGGCCTTCCATCCACTCATGAAAATGAATCGTGCCTTGGGTTGATTTGGCTTCGAAATCCGGTGCCAGGTCGCCGATATGAAGAGACATGCTTTACTCCTTTGTCGTATTGAATGCAGGGTTGATGATTTCAGACTAGCGCCAGTCGGACGTGCCGTCAGTGACTTGGTCACTCAAGCGTATTCACTGCTTCAGGCGTGTTCGACGAAACATCGTTGAACGCTGGTCTTTATGCCCTATGCTTTACAGGTGGGTTGTTAGAGATCCGGCCTGGGCGCGTTGCGTAGCGTGATTCGTTTTGCACCAGGGGAAGACGCCGCCCGTCTTGCCGAAAAAATTGCCACCAAGGACGATTGAATGAATCCTCAACACTGGACCAGCCGTTTCGTCGGATTTGCGCGTCTCAGCGATGAGGTGCGCGAGACCCTGGAGCAGGCCTCCAGAATTCGGCGGCTTGCAGAAGGTACACGCGTATTCGGGCCAGGCAAGACGCCGCCGGGCATGCTGTTTCTGATCGAAGGGACGGTGCGCGTTCATCAGCAGGGTGAGAACGGTCGAGACATCGTCCTTTACCGCGTCACGGGTGGCGAAAGCTGCGTGATGACGACGGCCTGTCACTTCACCGAGATCAACTACTACGCCGAGGGCATTGCCGAGACCGATATTGTCGCGGCCGAAGTCCCGCGCCCGGTCTTTGACGCCCTGGTCAAGGATTCGCCGGAGTTTCGCAATTTCGTGCTGACCGCCTATTCCCATCGACTCGTGGATCTGTTTCGTCTCATCGATGACGTGGTCTTCGGGCGGATGGACCTGCGGATTGCCGAACGACTGCTGCAGCTGGCCGACGATAGCGGTGAAATTGCGGTGACCCATCAGGCGCTGGCCGACGAGCTGGGCACGGCGAGAGAGGTGGTGTCACGCCAGATCAGCGAGTTCCAGAAACGGGGCTGGGTCAAGCAAGGGCGAGGCCACGTCCGGCTGCTTGATTTCAGCGCCCTGAAACGATTCGCCGCCTCCAGCTGATTATTGTCCATCGCCTTTGCTGGCGATCTTCCTCCAATGTGGCCTTCAATGTGACCTTGTCACTGACGGTGGTTGTCCTACGCCGCATAGTGAAGACTGATCACAATGGCAACGAGGAGACATCAGTCATGACAAGGAATATGGGAATGATCGATCGCGGTGTTCGCATCGTGGTGGCGCTGATTCTGTTCTGGTGGGCGTTCCAGTCCGGTGCGGCTGCCGCTCAGGGCATCCTCTTCTGGGTCGCCGTCGGCGTGGGCGCGGTGATGGTGCTGACGGCGCTGGTGAGTCGCTGCCCGGCGTATCGCCTGCTGGGCATAAAAACCTGCCGCACGGGCTGAACGACGCACTGCGTGGCTTAGCCGCCCCTGAATTGAACAGGAAATGAACAGGACATAGACGGTCTTCGAGCCAGCCCTTGGCCGAGAGGCTCAAGACCCACAGGGAAAAGGATCCAGAGATGAACGACAAACATATTGCGACCGACGACAAGCAGAGCGTGACAGCAGGATTTGAGCATGCCAGCCCGCATGATCAAGTCGATATGACGGTGCGGCCTGCCGTACAAGGCTTCTATGATGAGGCCACGGCGACCATCAGCTACATCGTCCGGGACCCGAAATCCGAGGCCTGCGCGATCATCGATAGCGTGATGGACATCGACTATGCCTCCGGTCGCATCAGCTTCGAACATGCTGATCGATTGATCGAACGGGTCCGCGAACAGGGGCTCAAGCTGGAATGGATCATTGAAACCCATGCCCATGCCGATCACCTGTCGGCGGCGCCCTATATCCAGGAGAAGCTGGGCGGCAAGATCGGTATCGGTGAAAACATCAAGGTCGTGCAGGAGGTGTTTGGCAAGGTCTTCAATGAGGGCACCCGCTTCCAGCGCGATGGTTCTCAATTCGACGAACTGTTCAGCGATGGCCAGACCTATCAGATCGGCACCATGACCGCCTTTACGATGCATACGCCAGGGCATACCCCTGCGTGCATGACGCATGTGATCGGCGATGCTGCTTTTGTTGGCGACACCTTGTTTATGCCCGACGGTGGAACGGCGAGAGCTGATTTTCCGGGTGGTGATGCAGGCATCTTGTACGACAGCATCCATCGGGTGCTTGCGCTGCCGGAAAAGATGCGCCTGTTCATGTGCCATGACTATGCCCCTGGCGGGCGCGAGGTGAAGTGGGAAACCACGGTGGCCGAAGAGAAAGCCAGCAACATCCACGTGGGCGGCAGAACCGGTCGCAGCGAGTTCATCAAAATGCGTACCGAGCGCGATCGGACTCTGGCCATGCCAACGCTGATCATCCCCTCGATTCAGGTCAATATCCGGGCAGGCCACCTGCCTGAGGATGAGGATGGACGGCTGATGTTGAAGGTGCCGCTCAACGCGCTCTGAATCAATCGGGTTTGGGTCACAAGGCTTCGGCCCACTCGGCTTTGGATTAACAGGAATTACTCAAAAGAGAGGCTCGGAATGGAGATTCGCAGGATCAACGATGAATTGTCCGTCAGTCCGCAAATCATGCCGTCGGATATCGAGACCGTGAGAGACCTCGGGTTTCGCGCTGTCATCTGCAACCGTCCGGACGGCGAGGAGGCCGGCCAACCCGGTCATGCTGACATCCAGCGAAGCTCCGATGACGCGGATATCGAGATGCGCTTCATTCCGGTCCGACCTGGCCAGATCACGGAGATTGATGTCAACGCTTTCCGTCAGGCGCTGGCGGAGCTGCCCGGCCCGGTACTGGCCTACTGCCGCACCGGTACGCGATCGGCGATTCTGTGGGCAAGGAGTCAGGCCGGACGAATGCCGCTGCCGGAAATTCTCGAGTGCACCGGCGGCGCGGGGTATGACCTGTCGCAAGACGTCGGCCTGACGGCGAGCAATGATCGGCGCGCCTGATTGGCCTTGCGCTGCGGTCAGTGGGCGTCGATCGAATGAGGATGCTGGAATGTGGATGCTGAGATGCGGATTCTGAGTCGGCAGATGCCACGATGAGGCCGTTGAAAGCCTATTTTCCGGTGCTTGATTGGGGTCGTTCCTATACGCGAAAAACGCTGTCGAACGATCTCCTGGCTGCGCTGATCGTCATCATCATGCTGGTGCCGCAGTCGCTGGCTTATGCCTTGCTTGCCGGACTGCCGCCACAGGCCGGGATCTATGCCTCGATCGTTCCGATCATGCTGTACGCGGTTTTCGGCACCTCGCGAACGCTCGCGGTTGGTCCCGTTGCGGTGGTCTCATTACTGACCGCGTCCGCCGTCGGGCAGGTCGCCGAACAGGGCACTGCGGGTTACCTGGCGGCCGCTTTGACCCTGGCGTTCCTGTCGGGAAGCTTCCTGATGGTGCTGGGGGTGTTCCGCCTGGGTTGGCTCGGCAATCTGCTGTCTCGTCCGGTGATTGCCGGGTTCATTACCGCCAGCGGGCTGCTTATTGCTACCAGCCAGCTCAAGCATCTGCTGGGTGTCGATGCTGGGGGCCACACGCTGATCGAAATGCTGGCATCGCTGTTTGCGCTGCTGGATCAGGTCAATCTTCCAACCTTGATCATCGGGGTGACCACCACCGGCTTTCTGCTGTGGGTTCGCAAGGGGCTGAAGCCGCTGCTTCAGCGCCTTGGACTCAGCGCAGGCCTGGCAAGCGCGCTGACCAAGGCCGGTCCGGTCGCGGCCGTGGTCGCGACGACCTTGTGCGTCGCGCTGCTCGGGCTCGATGAGATTGGCGTCAAGATCGTTGGTGAAGTCCCCCAGGGCCTGCCGCCGCTGACCCTGCCGGCGTTTGCGCCGGATCTGCTTGGCCAGCTTCTGGGTGCCCGCAATCCTGATTTCCATCATCGGTTTTGTCGAATCGATTTCGGTGGCCCATACGCTGGCGGCGAAGCGGCGTCAGCGTATCGACCCGGACCAGGAGCTGATCGGGCTGGGGGCGGCCAACCTGGGTGCGGCCTTCACCGGTGGGTATCCCGTGACCGGCGGGTTTGCGCGCTCGGTGGTCAACTATGAGGCGGGTGCCGAGACCCCCGCGGCGGGTGCGTACACGGCCGTGGGTTTGCTGCTGGCCTCCCTGTTCCTGACCCCGTTGGTGTACTTTCTGCCGATTGCCACCCTGGCGGCCACGATCATTGTCGCGGTGCTCAGCCTCGTGGAATTTTCCATCCTGCCAAAGACCTGGACTTACAGCCGCGCCGATTTCGCGGCCGTTACAGCGACGATTCTGGTCACCTTGAGCTGGGGCGTCGAGGCCGGCATTGCATCGGGTGTGATGCTCTCGATTGCACTGCACCTCTACAAGACCACGCGTCCGCACATGGCGGAGGTGGGGCTGGTTCCCGGGACGCAACATTTTCGCAATATCCTGCGTCACGATGTCGAAACCTGTCCACATCTGCTGACCGTGCGCGTGGATGAAAGCCTGTATTTCGTCAACGCGCGCTTTCTCGAAGACTGGGTGCAGAAGCGGATCAGTGAAGGGGATCCGATCACCGACGTCATCATCATGATGTCGGCGGTCAATGAGGTCGATTTTTCAGCGCTGGAGACCCTGCTCGAGATCAATAGAAATCTTCAGGATATTGGCGTGCGCCTGCATTTTTCCGAAATCAAGGGTCCGGTGATGGATCGAATGCAGAAAAGTCACCTCCTCGATCAACTCAGTGGCCGCGTATTCCTGTCGCAGTATCAGGCCTGGCATGAGCTTTCTGCCCTGGGAGGGCGGCGCGATACCTGAAAAGTGGGCCTGCAGCCGGGCGGGCGTGAACCCATTTTGTTCGATCAATCCGATCGGATCCCCGACGGGGTGAACGGATGCAGCGCGGATGACGTTTCCGAAACCGGTAAACTAGCGCGCTATGCTGAAAACCGACGCTCGGAATCTTCCGCCGATCACGCTGGTTGCGGCGATGGCGCGTAATCGTGTCATTGGCCGTGACGGTCAGATGCCTTGGCATCTGCCTGCTGATCTTCGCCACTTCAAGGCCGTCACGCTGGGGCACCCGGTGATCATGGGGCGGCGGACCTTCGATTCGATCGGGCGCGCGCTGCCGGGTCGCATCAACGTGGTCGTGTCGCGCTCCACGCCGACACTCCCGGACGGTGTCGTGCTGGCCGCCAGTCTGAATGAGGCGCTACGCGCCTGCGCCGATGCTGCGCGGGTCATGGTGATCGGCGGCGGTGAAATCTATCGTCAGGCAATGGCCCTGGCCGATCACCTGGAACTGACCTTGATCGACGCCGAGATCGAGGGTGACACGCTGTTTCCGGCGTTCGAGCTGGCCGACTGGAATCTGCGTCGTCTTCAGTCTCGCCCGGCCGATTCGGCCAATGTCCACCCGCTGCGCTTTATCTCGCTCGAGAGAAAATGACCCAGGCGTCGATCTACTCCTCCGACTGGGCCGCCAAGCGTCGGGTGACGCTGATCGGTCTGTTCGCCAATCTGGGTCTTGCCGTGGGCAAGGTCGCAGCCGGGGTGATCGGTCAGTCTCAGGCGCTGATCGTCGACGGTATTCACTCGTTTTCGGACCTGGCCAGTGATGCGCTGGTGCTGGTGGCGGCCCGCTGGGGCTCGCTTTCGGCTGACCACAACCACCCTTATGGTCACGCCCGAATCGAAACCGCGGCGACGGCAGTGATCGGTGTCATGCTGCTGGCCGTGGCTGCCGGTTTTGCTTTCGATTCTGCAATGCGCCTGGGCGAACCCGACCGCCTGCTGTCTCCCGGCTGGCTTGCCCTGCTGGCTGCGTCGCTGTCGGTGCTGATCAATGAAGCATTGTTTCGCTACACCCTGCACGTGGGGCGCGCGATCGGGTCGCGAATGATTGAGGCCAACGCCTGGCATTCGCGCTCGGATGCACTGTCTTCGCTGGTGGTCATTGTCGGTGTGATCGGCGCAATGGCGGGCTTTGCCTGGCTCGATCTGATTGCGGCACTGGTCGTTGCGCTGATGGTCGGTCGAGTCGGCTGGCAGTTTCTGGTCGAGTCGGTGGCCGAGCTGGTGGATACGGGCTTGTCCGAAGAGCGAAAGGCCGATCTCGACCGCCTGATTCGCCGGGTGCCGGGCGTGCGCGGGCATCAGCGTTTGCGTACGCGGCAGATGGCCGGGCGGGTAATGATGGATGTCGAGATTCTGCTCGATGCCGACCTCAAGCTGTCGCAGGCCCATGACGTTGCCCGTCAGGTCGAGCGCGACTTGCTCAAGGGTATTTCCGAACTCGACGATGTCGTGGTCGGGATGCGCCCGTGCAAGAAGAGTGACTACAACACCAGCGAACAAGAGAAGCACGATTCCAGGAAAAACAATTCCGGCGACTGAGGAAATTCAAGCGCCCAGCTCGGGCGCTCGCCGCTACAATGCGCAACGATGAAACGTCAGATATTCATCGGTGATGTACAGGGCTGCGTCAGCGCACTCGAGCGTTTGCTGACCAAGCTCGATTTCGACCCGGCAGCCGATCGCCTGCGGTTCGCGGGCGATCTGGTCAATCGGGGCGGCAAATCCCTGCAGTCCCTGCGCCTGGTCCACTCGCTGGGCAAATCCGCCATGACGGTGCTCGGCAATCATGACCTTCATCTTCTGGCCTATTCCCGGCACTATCCCCACGTGCGCAAGCGCAACAAGGAATTCGAGCGAATTCTCGAGGCTTCCGACGGCCCGATGCTGCTCGACTGGCTGCGCGCCCAGCCGCTGTTCTGGAAGAACGACAAGAAGCGCCTGGCGCTGGTGCATGCCGGCGTTGATCCGCGCTGGGGGCCGGCGCAGGCTCAGGAACACGCCAACGACGTCGAGCGTGCGTTGAGCAAGTCTGCGAATCGCTTTTTTTCGCACATGTATGGCGATCGGCCGCGGCGCTGGAAGCCCACTCAGTCGTCACAGGCCAGCTTGCGCTGCATTACCAACGTGATGACCCGGATGCGCTTCTGTGATCATGAAGGGCGGCTGGACTTCGGGTCCAAGGGCAATCTCAAGCAGGTGCCGAAAGGGTTTCGCCCGTGGTTCGATTACCTGCACCCTGATTGGGCCGGCTGGACCCTGGTATTCGGTCACTGGTCGATGCTGGGTGTGTTCCAGAATGATCGCGTGGTGGGGCTGGATTCCGGCTGTGTCTGGGGCGGGGCCCTGACCGCGCTGGTCATTCACCCGGACCAGGATCCCAGTGCGCGTTCACTAGTGTCGGTCGACTGCAGTTGCTGAATGCCGTTTTCGGTTCAGCGCAGTGAATCCAGCACCGCTTGTATCGATGGTCGTTTCCCCGACCAGATCTCGAAAGCCAGCGCCGCCTGACCGACCAGCATGCCCAGTCCGTCATGACAGGCCAGATCAAAGGCATCGGCCCAGCGTCGCAGTGGTGCGTGTGCAGGCCCATAGTTGAGGTCGTAGACGGTGGCGGCTCGGCTCAGCCAGTGGCGTCGCAGCGGCGGCAGCTGTCCGTCATGGCCTGAACTTGTGGCCTGAATCAGAACATCGTGATCAGCGACCTCGTCATCGGCATCACTGATCCCGAGGCCACGAATCGGGCCCAGATGGGCAAAACGCTCGGCCATGTCCTGGGCACGCTCGGCCGTTCTATTGAGGAGCGTGACCGCCGCTGGCCCGGCGTCCATCAGCGGCGCGAGAATGCCTGAGCTTGCGCCGCCCGCGCCCACAATCAGCAGGCGCTGGCCGGCCAGCGTGATCCCTAGCCGCTCGAAGTCCAGCAGCAGGCCCGGACCGTCGGTGTTGTATCCGGACCAGCCGCCCGGGTTCCAGTGCAGCGTATTGACGGCGCGTGCCCGTCGGGCGGCCGCATCGATGTGCTGGCAATGACGAATGCCAGACGCCTTGAGTGGCACGGTCAGATTGACGCCGCAAGCGCCTTCATCGACCAGTGCTTTGAGTTGATTCGCAAGCGCATCCGGGGCGGTTCGAATCTTGCGGTAGTTCACCTTGATACCGAGCTGCTGACCGAAGGCCGAATGGATCTGCGGCGACAGACTGTGCTCGACCGGGTCACCCAGGACCGCCAGGACCAGAGAGTCGCTCATGATCAGCCCGCGGCGCGCAGCCGTCGCGCAATATCGATGGCGGCATAGCTGAGAATGGCGTCGGCACCGGCGCGGCGAATGGCCAGCAGTGACTCCATCATCACGGCGTCACCGTCCAGCCAGCCGTTGGCTGCGGCCGCCTTGAGCATCGCGTATTCGCCCGAGACCTGATAGGCCAGGGTGGGTACCTGAAAGGTGTCTCGAACCCGGCGGATGATGTCGAGATAGGGCATGGCGGGTTTGACCATCACCATGTCCGCTCCTTCCTCGATATCCAGTCCGACCTCGCGCAGTGCTTCATCGCTGTTGGCCGGATCCATCTGGAAGCTTTCCTTGCCCGATTGGCCCAGCGCAGTGGCCGATCCGACGGCGTCGCGGAAGGGCCCGTAGAAGGCTGAAGCATACTTTGCCGAGTAACTCAGGATCTGCGTATTGACGTAGTTTTCCTGCTCGAGGGCGCGGCGAATGGCTCCGATTCGGCCGTCCATCATGTCCGATGGGGCAACGATGTCAGCGCCTGCCGCGGCATGGCTCAAGGCCTGACGTACCAGCCTGTCGACGGTTTCATCGTTGAGCACATAGCCGGCCTCATTGATCAGTCCATCGAGGCCGTGGCTGGTGTAGGGATCGAGTGCTACGTCGGTGATCACGCCCAGATCCGGGAAACGTTGTTTGAGCTCCCGAACGCGGGTTTGCACCAGGCCATCGTCCTGCCAGGCTTCGCGCGCGTCATCGCTCTTGCGATCAGCGGGAATGACCGGAAACAAGGCCAGCGCCGGAATGCCCAGCTCCAGGCACTGCTCTGCGACTTCGAACAGTGCGGACTGACCCAGTCGGTCAATGCCGGGCATGGAGGGAATCGCTTCGCGCTCGCCGTCCTGCTTGAGGATGAATACCGGGTAGATCAGATCATCCACGCTCAATCGATTTTCGCGGACCAGACGGCGTGAGAAGTCATGCGCTCGAAGGCGGCGGGGGCGATGGGTTGGGAATGGCACGGGCGCGAATCGCTGCATCAACAGCTGAAGATTATATCGCGCTGGTTTCAATGGCATTCGACCGTCGATTCCGGACAGATTGGCGGGTCTTATCGAGCGCTGCGTACTTCCTGTTGAGATTTTTCATTCTGGAGTTTTCCAATGCAGCAAGGTCGATATGTCGTGCGCCGGGACTGCGCGCTTGTGCTGGCGTGGGTTTTCGCCATCCAGGTCGGTCCGGTCATTGCCGGCGATCTGGCGCCGCCGCCAACGGGTCAATACGATCGGGTCATCGAGCTGCAGCCCGATTTCATTCCCAGCCTGCCCCAGGACGCGCCTGATGGGCCGCGCTTTGGTTACGCCGTGTCGGTGTACGGCGATACCCTGGTGGTCGGGGCGCCTGAAGCCCGCATCCACTCCAACTTCGAACGCGGCGGTTCGGCGTTTATTTATCAGCGAGTTGCGGCCCGCTGGGTGCTCACGCAACGCTTCCCCCAGGATTTCTTCACCTTGCCCGGCGATGACCTGGAATGCGGCTATTCGGTCGCCGTCGATGATTTCAATCTCTTGATTGGTTGCCCGGGGTTGGGCCTGGGTGGATCGGCGGTGTTGTTGAGCCGAAGCGGTCCCGATCAGCCCTTTGTTCATCAAACGACCACGTTCAATGCCGGCAGTGTCTTTGGCGAGCGCTGTGGACACAGTGTCGCCGTCTGGAGTGATTCATCAACCGCGCTCGGGCCCATGGCAGCCGTTGGCTGCCCGAATCGCTTCACGGCTTCCGGCGAGGGCAAGGTGGATGTGCAGTTCTTCTGCGTGCCATTTGCGCCCTGTTCCCTGGTCTGGGGCGCAGGTTGGCATCTTGTTCAGTCCTTCGATGGGCAGGATGGTCTGGGTGGACTGGAGCCGCCAGGCCAGTACGGTAGCAGCCTCAGTCTGGGCTTGAGTGGATTCAATGTGCTGCTGGCCATCGGCGCGCCGGACACCGACAACGGCAACGGTCGCCTGGAGGTGCGGCGCGCAAACACGGATAACCTGACCAGCTGGACTCGGGATATGCGCAGAGAAGGTGGCGACGGTGAAGGCCTGGGAGCCAGCGTGGATTTGCGTAACAATCGCCCGCTGGTATCACCGTTCAGGCTGGTGGTTGGGTCGCCCCAGCATCGCTTTCCCGAGCAGACCGTTCGCGACGGCGCGATTCGCCTCTACGGCCGAACCATGATTGGCTGGGATAACCCCGCGCCGCGCTTTTCGGCGGTGAGCCTGCAGGGTCCTTCAGCGCTCTTCGGTCATTCCGTGGCACTGCTGGAGGCCCGTTCTGGCGGCGGTCCGAATCGGGTCGCCGCCACGCACCTCCGAGCAACCGGTCTTGGCAGCCCGGGTCGTGTTCAGCACCTGCACTATCAGCCAGTCGATACCTGGACGCTGCAGAGCGACGAGCCGTTTTTTACAGACAGTATTCCCGACGGCAGTGACTTTGGGTTCGGACTGTCGGCACACGGCCGCTGGCTGGTCAGCGGCGCGCCCGGCTATCCCGACGCGAATGGCGAGCCCGAAGGCCGGGTGTTCGTCTATGCCTATCTCGACCGCTTGCTGTCGGATCGTTTCGAGGACTGAACATCGGCTTCGGTGATCACGCCCGATCCGGAAAGCGTTGTTTGAGCCCCCGAACGCGGGCTTGCACCAGGCCTTCGTCCTGTCAGGCTTGGCGCTCGCCGTACCGCTTGAGGATGAACACCGGATAGATCAGACGATCCACGCTCAATCGATGTTCGCGGACCAGACGGCGTGAGAAGTCATGCGCTCGAAGGCGGCGGGGGGCGATGGGTTGGAAATGGCAGGGTTTGAAGCCCTTCGGAGCGACGGGTTCCGAATATATCTCGCGCCGAGAAGAGCACTGAACGGCCAGTGGCCGCCCAGTGTGTGTTGCTCTGTCCAGGTCAGACCAGCCGATTTCTCAGAACGCCCAATGCGAGCACCATAATCGAGAGAATCAGAAGCATACTGCCGAATTTATCGATTGCGGGAACCGCAAAGGACATGGTCGGTGCGCCAGGCCCGATGATTCCCGGGCCTTGATTCGTTGCGCGCAGGTTGGCGATGAACGCGCCGCTGTCGAAGATCGAATCATTGGTGTCAGCTATGGCGATAACGGCTGTGTGCGTCATCGCCATGGGGTCGATCGACCCGATCACCGTGAAATTCTGGGTAAACCCGTTGTACTCGATGTCGTAGACACCGCCGCCGACCGGGTTGTCAATGAACTGGGACGAGGCATTGTTGCCGATCAGGTCACCGTTCGGGAAGACAGCGTAATTCTGACCATCGACGAAGAACCCGAAGATGTCGGTCACGGACTGAGTCGGAAATTCGTCGCTGGCGAAGACGAGGTCGAACGCCAGCCCGGTGTCGCTTGGATTATCCAGGGTGAATTCGAACTGGATCACATTCTGGTCGAAGGTGTTTAGCGACGACAGAGCCTCCAGCAGCGCGTTGCTGCCGGTGCTCGGTGGCAAGACTGAAACGGCGTCATGATCCCACTGACCAACCGTGTTGGTGCTCGGGAGATTGGCGATGCCATTGGTCAGGAGCACGCCGTCGTCGATCGTCACGGTCGGCGAGGCCCCGGAATTGGGTGCCAGATTGAAGTTGGAGAATAGCGCTGTCTGAGCCTCGTTGCCATCGGCCACGCGGCCGATGAACTGAACAGAACCAGGCACGATCGTGAACCCCGGGCTGCTCGCTTGAATGGCGTTGATGACCGCCGTTTCGGGGTCGGCGACCGAGCTGTCGACCAGATTCAGGGTGACGGCCCAGGCGGATGAGGTCGCAAACATCGCTGCAGCTGCAACGATGGCGAAACGGTGAATCGAATGCATGATTTTCCCTCTTTGGTAAATTTGATGAACAAAATGTTGCTCAGCATATCAGTCTGATCGGTCGAGAAAAGATAATTGTTGTGGGTGATGTCCGCGCTTTGTTCTTGAACTGGAGACCAAGGAGCAACCGCAAGCACACAGCCTGGATCAAGGGGGTTGCCATGCCGGGTCTCGCTTGCGCCGCCGAAGGACGAAGCGCTCCGGTGCAAGTGCGTTTTTCAGGTCGGGCTCAACAGAAATGGGCAGTCCGGTGAGCTGATCTGCCAGGAGATCGGCGGTCAGCGGCGTGTGGGTCAGTCCGCGCGAACCGTGGCCGATGTTCAGATAGACCCCATTGATGATCCGATGCGGAAGCTGCTGCGGGTCGGGAAGGGGGCCTGCCTGGGGCAGGAAATCCAGGCTCTGGCAGCGCACCGCGGCACGCTGCCCGAGTAGCGATATTGCCGGGCCGCCCAATTCCGACCACTGATCGGGCAGAAAGGACTTGAGCTGCTCGAGATTGATCCGGTCGTCGTCCGGATCAATCCCATGGTCAGGTCGTTTCAGGTCATAGGTGGCGCCAACGCTGTGGCGTCCGTTCAGGCTTGGTGTCAGGTAGCCGCCGTGGCAGATGGCTTGCGCCCAGGCTGCGCTGGCTTCGGTTTCGGCGCACTCACTGACCTGGCCGCGAATTGTCTTGATGAACAACCAGTCCAGGCCGGGCAGGGTCGCTGCGTGATGGGCAAGGCACAGCACCAGTGCATCGCAGGCAAGTCTGCGTCCGTCCGCAAGTCGGGCGATACCGCCGTCTTCGATGGACTGCAGTTCGCCATGCTGCAGTTCGATCGACGGATGATCAAGCAGCTGCTCGATCCAGGCGGCGGGATGCAGGTATCCGCCGCCGTGCAGCACGAAGGAAAGGTCCCCGCGGCGGCTGAGCAGTTCCCCGGGCCAGGCGCCGCTGTGCATGGCGTCCAGCAGCTTGTCTCGATGTTTGTCGGAGGTCGGGTACTGGATGACGTCGTTCAGTCGGCCCTGTGCAGGTGAATGCGGAAAGCCGTGGCGCTGAAGCCAGCTCTGAGCGCGCACGAAGGCGGTCTGATAGAACCGATTCTGCGGGGTCAGATGGGCGCTGGGCGTGGTGTAGAGCACGCCAGCATGATTGCCCGACGCGCCGCTGGCCGGGCCGCTGCGATCGATGACTCGAACGCGCCATCCGCGTTCAGCCAGCGCGCGCGCAGTCGTGGCACCGGCCAGCCCGGCACCGGCAACCAGCGCCTCGCCCGTGTGATGGCCTGCAGCCTTCCAGTGGCCGGGCCAGCGCGCAGCCAGGCGATGGCGCTTGTGTGCAAAACCCTTGACTCTACTGACGTCGAAACCGGCGGCCTGCAAGCCGCGACGAACCGTCCCGGCCGCGGTAAACGTACTCAGGGTGGCTCCGGGGCGTGAACGTCTGGCAAGGGCCTTGAACAGTTCACCCGACCACATCAGCGGATTACAGGCCGGCGTGAATCCATCCAGAAACCACGCGTCCACCTTGACTTCAGCGGCCGTCCAGAGCGCCGCAGCGTCGCCATACATCAGGATCAAGTCGACGCGGTCACTTAGGGCAATTCGGTGATAACCCGGCACCGGCGCTGGATAGTGTCCGATCAGTTGATGTGCCCAGCGCGCCAGTGAGGGGAACGGGCTCAGGGCGCGTTCAAGATCAGCGTGTCGCAGCGGGTGCTTTTCAGTGGAAAAGATGCGCAGTCGGCTGCCGGATTCGGCATGGCGCTCGAAGCACTCGGCGGCCAGGAGTGCGTTCAGGCCCGAGCCGAAGCCGTTCTCGCCAATCACGAAGGTCAGGTTCTGCTTGAGTGAGGAAAAACGCTGTTGAAGCTGGTTGCCCTCGATAAAAACAGCCTGGCTCTCGGCCAGGCCCTGACCCGGCATGAAGTAACTGTCATCGAAGGCCTTCGAATGCAGCTCGCCGTCGATGAATTCGGCGTCGGCAGAAACGATGGGGTCAGCGGTGGAATTCAACGCAGCGTGGACTCGGGCTTGGAGCCTGAATTATTGCATCGGGGCAGTCTGAATGAACGGGAAGAGAAAACCTGGCGGCCGGGAGCGCGGGCAGGGCTCCGATCTGCCGAGCTTCGCTTGCCCACACCGCTGTGCGTCTGAGCCGCGCTGGCATTCGTTTTCAAGTTCACGCAAAATGTTATATCATACGGTTTCGGCAAATTGAAAACGATCATGGCTGCTGTCATCAAACCACCTGTTCCTGAAGTCGCTGCAGGGTCCGTTCTGGATCGCGCGGGCATTTTCGTGTCAGCCTTCTGTCTGGTGCAGTGTCTTGTGCTTCCCGTTTTGTTGCTGGCCTCGCCGCTGACTTCACTGGGGTTCCTCGGCCATGAGGCCTTTCACCTGGTTCTGCTTGCCGTGATTGTTCCGGTCAGCGTCGGCGCATTCAGTCTCGGCTATCGAGTTCACCGCAATCGCACCATGCTGATTCCCGGGCTTGCCGGACTCGCGCTGATCGCGTTTGCTGCAGTCTTCGGTCATGATCTGCTGGGCAACCTCGGCAGCGCTCTGCTGACTTCTGTTGGTGGGCTGCTGCTGATCACCGGCCATTGGATCAATCTGCGGCGGCGCCGACAGTGCGCGCTGCGACAGGGGATTCGAGGCGCCTGATTGCTGGCGTGGTATCGTTGCACCGGGCGCCTTGCCGAGGATCAACGATGGGTCAGTCTTTTTCCAGCTTCAGTGATTTCTACCCCTTCTACCTGAGCGAGCACAGCGATATTCGCTGTCGTCGCCTCCACTTCATCGGCACATTTCTGGTCATCGTCGCGCTGATGCTGGGGATTTTTGTTTCGGCCTGGTGGCTGATCGGCATTCCGCTGTTCGGGTATGGCTTTGCCTGGGTCGGTCATTTCGTCTTCGAGAAGAATCGCCCGGCCACGTTCAAGTATCCCTTCTACAGCCTTATCGGCGATTGGGTGATGTTTGCCGACATCCTGCGCGGGCGCGTCAGGATTTGAAGTGAGCGGCAACCCCGCCAGCCGAAATAATTGCTAGAATCGCCAGCAATCGCGGCATCGTCCGCACTTTCAATGAAATCTTGATCAGGAAATGACCATGAGCGAAATACCTTCCGATCTGCGTTACAGCGAAAGCCACGAATGGGTCAGTCAGGAGGACGAAGGCGTGGTCCGGGTCGGAATTACCGACCATGCGCAGGCCCAGCTGGGTGATCTGGTGTTTGTCGAATTGCCTGAAGCCGGCAGCACGGTCGGTCAGGGTGATGCCTGTGCGGTGGTCGAGTCGGTCAAGGCCGCCTCGGATATCTATTCGCCGGTGTCTGGTGAAGTCGTTGAGGTCAACGAAATCCTTATTGATTCGCCAGAAACCGTGAATGTCGAACCCTACGGTGATGGCTGGTTGTTCAGCGTGCGGCTTGAGGATGCAGACGAGCTGGAAGGGCTGATGGATCATGAGGCCTATCAGGAACACATCGAAGAGTAGTACGGTTCATTGCCTTGCTCGATCGCCGGCCAGGCGATCAGCGGCACGAATCGGTTCCGGCAAACGGTAGCGGGTGGTGCAGGCCAGCGTGATATCCACGGCCTGGTCCAGCTGCAGTCGATGACCCACTGACACGAAAACCGGCTTCACGCCACTTCGGGTGCGGAGCACCTGGCCGATGATCTCTTCCCCGTCCATCAATGCGGCCCGGTCACCTTTTGCCGTGCCCGGCACGGCATGTTGTCCACACAGGCGTGACTTGCCTACGCCCAGCGTGGCCAGTCCGGTCGCGACGCCAAGATGGCAAGCGATTCCAAAGCGTCTGGGATGCGCGCGTCCCTGGCCATCACACAGCACCAGAGCAGGCCTGCGGCAGAGTCGGGTCAATGCGGCCTGGATGGCTGGCAGCTCTCGAAACGACAGCAGGCCGGGGATGTAGGGTAGCTCGGTCTCGAGCTCGACGACCGCCTGATCTATCAGTTCCAGGTCCGGGAAAGACATCAGCACCGCCGCACCGCGGGTGACGGTTCCGCCGTCGGGGAATGCCGCATCGACGCCTGCCACGCAGTCGATTTCCGTGTCCAGATCGTTCGTGCTGATGACCTGTGCGGCCATTTCACGCTGGGCCTGCATCAGTTCAGCCACCAGACCAGCGCGGATTTTCACGGCCAATCGATGCCGTCAGTAGGGCCAGCCCATTCGGCGGTAGACAAAGGCCATCAACCAGGCAGGTCCGATCATCAGAAAAACCACGTCTTTGAAGAATGACGGTTTCTTGCCCTCGATCTTGTGGCCAATGAACTGGCCGATCCAGGCAAGGACAAACACCGTCAGGGCGACTTGCCACAGCGCGAAGGGCAGGTAACGTTCAACCGCCAGACAAAGCCCGAGGCAGAGCAGCACGAACAGCCCGATGCCGACCGACAAGCCTGGTGAAAGCCGGACGTAGTAGAGCTGCGCGGCAATCGCCGTGACCACGGCCCAGTTCAGCCCGGCGATCGGTGAGGGAATGGACCAGATCAAGGCGATGACGCTCCAGACGATGGCGGGAACGCAGATCCAGTGGATCAGTTTGTTGGTCTGGTCCTGATGGCTTTCGCCGTAGTCGTTCAGCCAGGTTTCGATGGCGCGCATTTGCTGGGTTCCTCATTCGTGAACAGGGGCGTCAAAAGGCCCTGAGCACCGATCATAGCGGATCAGGGAGAGGGGTCAAAGAATCTCGCCCAGGCCTGATGCACCTGATCTCTTAAATCATCCAGAGCCGCGACGTCCTCATCTCGACCCAGCCATTGCTGATGACGGTGACTCAGGAGGCGCTGCCAGATGGCACTCAGTTGCTCAGCCATCGCAGGGCGCATCCAGTCGCATTGTCCCAGCAGCGCCAGGAGTCGATCCGGCCGTCGTGCATGGATCAGTTCCGGCAGTTGATGCGCGCGACACAGCAGGCCGCATTCGGCGATGAACTGGAGGTCGGTGAGCAGGCGCTTGACCGGCGTTTCCGGTCGCTCGAGTTGCTGGCGCTGACGCATCTCGCCGAGCTCATGGCGTACCGTGTCTTCACGGCGCTCTGTGGTCAAGACGGCTGCGCGCGTGTGTTCGAAACGGCTTTGCACGGCCAGATCGCCGGCCACCCAGCGCGCCCGAATCAGGGCCTGGTGCTCCCAGTGCATGGCCTGTGTTGACTGATAGTTGGAGAAGTGGTCAATGCTGGAGACCAGCGTGCCAGCGTTGCCGTTGGGGCGAAGGCGCGTATCGATTTCGAACAGTCGTCCACCCGGCAGTGGAATCTGCATGTAGCTGATGAAGCGCTGAGCTGAGCGCAGCGGGGCAGCGCCTTCGCCATGCAGAAATACCAGATCCAGATCCGAATCGAAATGCAGCAGACCCGCGCCCAGATTGCCGTAGGCAATGACCGCCAGGGGGGCCGATGCCGGGGCGGTCAGTTCGAGAATCTTGTCGATGCAGACCGAAGCCACGCGCGAAATCTGGTCTGCTGCCTGCACCGCGTCCAGGGTACCGTCCATTTCGGCAAGGGCGGTGCGCAGAAAGCCGGCCTGACGCCAGCGACCCAGCGCGAACAAAGTGGCTTCGGGATCCTTCTGGTCAGCCTCGGGTGGCGTTGGCAGCTGCCGGCAATGAACGGGATCGAGCAGATCGTCAAGCAGCTGTGGTGAGGCCACGATCCAGGCGGCAAGTCGCGGGCTCTGGCGAAACACCTGCACCAGGCGTTTCAAGGTGGCCGGGCGCTCATGCAAGAGCGCAAGGTAGGCTGAGCGGCGGCTGATCTGATCAATCAGCTGAAGCAGATCGGCCAGGCCGGTTTCGGGGTCCTTGTAGCCCGTCACCTCAGCCAGCAGGCTGGGCATCAGTCGTTCGAGTCGACCTCTGCCTTCAGCACTGAGCGCTCGATCACTGATGCGCTTCTCCAGGGCATGAAGCAGCTCAGCCAGAGTTTCCGAGCCGGCGATGCCGGCCTGCCTGAGACGCTGCTCGAGATCATCACCGGGCGGCCACAGTGCCGTCGCCTTGACGTCGACCGCGGGCCGCGCCCTGAAATACGCGCGAAACTGTTTTTGAACGATGTGACGATGGCGGTCGCTTTCTGCGATCAGTGCGTCCCAGTCGCTCTGGCCCATCAGCTCGACCAGCCGATCCTGCTCGTCTTGCCGATCCGGTAGATGATGCGACTGTCGACCGTTCATGGCCTGCAGCCGATTTTCGAGAATTCTCAGAAACCCGTAGGCCTCGCCCAGTTCGCGGGCTTTTTGCTCGTCGAGTAGATCAGCCTGGGCCAGGGCCCTCAGGGCTGGAAAGAACCCCTGTGTCTGCAGTGCCGGATAGCGACCGCCCCGCAGTATCTGCAGGCTCTGAACCAGAAACTCCAGTTCGCGAATGCCGCCGACGCCGCGCTTGATGTCGTCGTGTCGGGAATCCTGACGGCTCTTGGCGTCGATCTGATCGTGCAGCTTGCGCAGGCTCTCGAAAATGCCGTAGTCCAGATAGCGCCGGAAGATGAAAGGGTGAATGGCCGTCAGCAGGGCCTGAGCGCTTGCTTGATCGCCGGCGACAGGGGCGGCCTTCAGCCAGGCATAACGTTCCCAGGTGCGCGCCTCGTTGAGAAAATACTGCTCGATGGCACCAAGCGACCAGACCAGTGCCCCGGCGTTCCCGAACGGCCGCAGCCGGGTGTCGACAACCCAGACGCGTCCGTCCGCGGTGACCGAGTCCAGAATCTGAATCAGCTGCACTGCGACGCGCTTGAGATAGCTTGCGGCATCCAGCGCTCGTCGCCCGTTGCTATGGCCGGAACCGCGATAGATGAAGACAACATCGATATCGGAGTTGAAGTTGAGCTCATCGCCACCGAGCTTGCCGAGGCCGAGCACCGCCAGCCGGATGGGCTTTCCGTTGTCATCGCGCAATTCGCCAAAATCGTTCTCGACCCGGCGTGTCGCGGCAATCAGGGCCAGCTCAATGCATTGCCGGGCCAGTGCCGAGATGCTCCGGCCGGTGGTCTCGATGTCCGCCTGGCCCGCGAGATCACGCCACAGGATATGCGTCGATGCGAGCTGGCGATAGCGTCTGAGCACCGTTTCAGGCGCCGCCATGACATTGTCTATAGATGGTACAGGCACGGGCTGGTCGGGCGCCGGTGAATCGGGCCATCGACGCCAGGCCTCGTCAACAAAGCGGCTGAGCTGTTGTAGTTCGGGTGGCGCGATCTTGACTGGACGAATCATGGTTCAAGCTTAGCCGAGCTCAGGCCCGAGATGCATCAATCGAGCTTGGCGTATTGAAGTGACGCGGGCGGGTTCACACTCGCACAGGCTGATGGGCAGCGCAAGCGGGCGCTGCGAGGGGCTTTGGCGCTGATCGCGTCTGCCGGGATTCTGCGGCATTGGAGGTTCTGCCCGCGTCTGGCTTCTGTGGGCCTGGCTGCAGGGCATTTTTCGTTGTTCTCCAGATAAGAAAAACCCCGACCAAGGGCCGGGGTTTTTCAATCGTGCACGGTGGCCTTCAGCGGGCCGAGAGGCAGGGCATTTACATCATGCCGCCCATGCCACCCATACCGCCCATGCCACCCATGCCGCCCATGTCAGGGCCGCCGCCGTCGTCCTTCTGCGGGATCAGCAATGGCCGCTTCGGTGGTGATCATCAGACCAGCAACCGATGAGGCGTTCTGCAGGGCCGAGCGGGTTACCTTGGTCGGATCCAGAATGCCGGCTTCGATCATGTCAACGTATTCGCCGGTGGCGGCGTTGAAACCGAAGTTGCCCGAACCTTCCGAGACCTTGGCCAGAACTACAGAAGGCTCGCCGCCGGCATTGGCCACGATCTTGCGCAGTGGCTCTTCCATGGCACGCAGGGCGATCTTGATGCCCACGTTCTGCTCTTCGTTGTCGCCCTTCAGATCGCGAATGGCGTTGAGTGCGCGAACCAGTGCAGTACCACCACCAGGGACCACGCCTTCTTCGACCGCGGCACGGGTTGCGTGCAGCGCATCTTCGACGCGGGCCTTCTTCTCTTTCATTTCGACTTCGGTAGCAGCACCGACCTTGATCACGGCAACACCGCCAGCCAGCTTGGCTACGCGCTCTTGCAGTTTTTCACGATCGTAGTCCGATGACGCATCTTCGATCTGCGCGCGAATCTGACCGACACGACCTTCGATGGCTGAGGCTTCGCCTGCACCGTCGATGATGGTGGTGTTTTCCTTGGTGATCTGGATCTTCTTGGCTGAGCCCAGGGCATCCAGGTCGGCTTTCTCGAGGCTCAGACCGATGTCCTCGCTGATCACCTGACCACCGGTCAGAATGGCCATGTCTTCGAGCATCGCCTTGCGACGATCACCAAAGCCCGGCGCCTTGACCGCGGCGACCTTGACGATGCCGCGCATGGTGTTGACCACCAGGGTGGCCAGCGCTTCGCCTTCGATGTCCTCGGCGACGATCAGCAGCGGCGGCCGGACTTGGCCACGCCTTCGAGCACCGGCAGCAGATCACGGACGTTGGAGATTTTCTTGTCGTGCAGCAGGATGAAGGGGTTATCCAGCTCGACCTGCATGGTTTGCTGATCGGTGACGAAGTAGGGCGAGAGGTAGCCGCGATCGAACTGCATGCCTTCAACGACGTCGAGTTCGTTCTCCAGCGACTGGCCTTCTTCTACCGTGATCACGCCTTCCTTGCCGACCTTGCCCATGGCATCAGCGATGATCTTGCCGATTTCGTCGTCAGAGTTGGCCGAGATCGTGCCGACCTGAGCGATGGCCTTGTCATCGGTGCAGGGGGTGGACAGCTTCTGCAGCTCGGCCACGGCCGCCTTGGTGGCCTTGTCCATGCCGCGCTTCAGGTCCATCGGGTTCATGCCGGCAGCGACGAGCTTGGCTCCTTCGCGCAGCATGGCAGCGGCCAGAACGGTCGCCGTCGTGGTGCCGTCGCCGGCGGCGTCAGAGGTCTGGGAAGCAACTTCCTTGACCATCTGCGCACCCATGTTCTCGAAACGATCTTCGAGCTCGATTTCCTTGGCAACCGACACACCATCCTTGGTGACGGTCGGGGCGCCGAAGCTCTTTTCGAGCACGACGTTACGGCCCTTGGGGCCCAGAGTTACGCTGACCGCACGGGCCAGGATGTTGACGCCGCGCAGAATCTTGTTGCGGGCGTCTTCGGAAAAACGGACTTCTTTGGCACTCATTGCTCTATTTCCTCTAATTCAATTCGTCAATTGGTGAGACGGGAGACGATCAGGACTCGATAACGGCCATGATGTCGTCTTCGCGCATCACCAGCAGTTCTTCGCCGTCGACCTTGACTTCGGTGCCGGAGTACTTGCCGAACAGCACGGTGTCACCGGGCTTGACGTCCAGCGCACGCTGTTCGCCAGAGTCAAGGATCTTGCCGTTGCCGACAGCTTTGACTTCGCCGCGAATGGGTTTTTCAGTTGCCGAATCGGGAATGACGATTCCGCCCGGGGTTGTGCGTTCTTCTTCAACGCGCTTGACGATCACGCGATCATGCAAGGGACGCAGGTTCATGGGTATTCTCCCTTAATCAATCCAGTTAAATTAATGAGTTGGCAAACCCGACCGTTTCATCTGCTTGCGCAGTCTGACGGCCGGAAGTTCTGCTCGGGCGACCGGAACGAACGCGTTCAAATGCGCTACGCCCGTGCCGACTGCCGATACGCAAGCCGTAATGGAGCCCAGCCGACTGCATTTCAAGGGCTGTCCTTTCATTGATTTCAATCGGCTACTCTAGTGAGTTGGCCGGATCGGGGTCTTTTTCGCTGCCAGGACGGCGCTCGTGAGCTGGAACAGACATCCTGGTGGTTTGTTCGGAATCAGCACAACGATGGATGATGGGGAGATAAGCATGTCGATCGAACTGGTGGTGGCGATGACCACCTGCAAAAGCTCGAAGCACGCGGAACGACTGGCGTGCCTGTTGGTCGAACAACGGCTGGCCGCTTGCGTCACGATCGGCAACCCCACGCGCAGCGTCTATGCCTGGGAGGGTCGCATCGAAATCGATGAAGAGGTTCCGCTGACGATCAAGACCACCTCCGATCGCGTGGAAACGTTGAAGCGGGCCATCGAGCAACATCATTCCTATTCCGTTCCCGAATTGCTGGTGCAACCGGTTTCGGATGGATTGAAACCTTACATGGAATGGGTCCGAGACTGGGTCCAACAGGACGTGGAGTGAGCGTGAACAAGCAATTTTTCCGAGGACTGTCAGCGGCGTTTTTGCTGCTGATCGGGGCACAGGTCGCGGCCCAGATCAGCCCGGACGATCTGCTGCCCGTCGAAGAGGCGTTCGCGCTCGAAGCCAGCGGTGGCGAGGCCAGCATCCAGCTTGATTTCGATATTGCCGACGGTTACTACCTGTATCGCCATGCCTTTCGTTTCGAAGCGCGTTCGGGCGGGGTCGTGCTGGGTGAGGCCATTATCCCGTCCGGCGAGAAGGGTGTAGACGATTTTTTCGGTGAAATCGAGTCGTATCGCGATGAGTTGAGTATCACGCTGCCAGTAAGCGTCGGCTCGGGTGAGGTCGAGATTGCGGTCCGCTTCCAGGGCTGTGCTGATCTGGGCGTCTGTTATCCGCCGCATCGACAGATTTTCACGGTTCCGGTAACGGCAGCCGCGCCACCTCCACGACCCCCGGTGTCCGGTCTTGATGCACTGCTGGGTTTGCCGCCTGCCTCTGGAGCAAACGGCGCTGCAAACGCCGGTGCCTTGCCTGAACAACTGGCCTTTGCCTATGAGGCCATTGCCATCGATCCGGTGACCGTGCTGGTCCGCTTTACTTCCGCCCCACAGTACTACCTGTATCGGGAAACCATCGGCTTTTCGATTCCGGGCAGCGCGCTGCGGGTTGCGGGCTTTGAGCTCCCCGATGCCGTGGCCATTCACGATGAATACTTCGGTAATACCGAGGTCTACTACGATCAGATCGAGATTCCGGTCCGAATCGAGCGCCCGGCTGGTCCGGCACGCTCCATCGAGCTTGTGGCCGAGTTCCAGGGCTGCCTGACCAACGGCATCTGCTACCCGCCCATGACTCGAGGGCTGTCGGTCGATCTGCCTGCTGCCAGCGCCGCTGATGTTGCAGTCCTGCTTGCGCCCGATCAGGGCATGTCGCAATCAGATCCGGCCAGCGATTCCGTGGTTGCCGCCAGTGAGCAGGATCGTCTGGCACAAATGCTCAGCGGCTCTCCTGTGCTGGCACTGCTTGTTTTCCTGCTCGCCGGTGTCTTGCTGGCCTTCACGCCCTGTGTTTTCCCGATGATTCCTATCCTGTCTGGCCTGATCGCCGGAGAGGGTGAGCGGATGACGACGGCGCGAGCGTTCAGATTGTCGTTGGTCTATGTCCTGGCCATGGCACTGGTCTACACCGCGTTCGGCGTCGTCGCAGGTCTGTTCGGGCAGAATTTACAGGCCGTATTCCAGCACCCGATGGTGTTGTCCGGTTTCGCCCTGCTGTTCGTGCTGCTGTCGCTGTCGATGTTCGGTTTCTATGAGCTTCAGCTGCCGTCCTCGCTTCAGACTCGACTCAACGCCATGTCGAATCGGGCCGAAGGCGGCACCTTGATGGGTGCCGCCATCATGGGTGCCCTCTCGGCGCTGGTGGTCGGGCCGTGTGTGGCGCCGGCACTGATGGGTGCCCTGATCTACATCGGTCAAACCGGCGATGCGGTGCTTGGCGGCGCGGCACTGTTCTCCATGGCCATTGGCATGGGGGTGCCGCTGATGATCTGGGGAACCTCCGCCGGCGGCCTGCTGCCGCGCGCCGGGGCCTGGATGGTCGCCATCAAGGCCACCTTCGGTGTCGGCTTGCTCGCGCTGGCCATCTGGATGCTGGAGCGCGTGCTGCCAGGTGCCGTCATCATGCTGCTCTGGGGCGGTCTGGCAATTGCCTGCGCGGTCTACCTGATGTCTTCGGCTGTCCCCGGTCAGGCGCTGACCGGATGGCAGAAGCTCTGGCGCAGCCTGGGTGCGATGCTGCTCGTGCTGGGCGCTATCCAGTTCGTCGGCGCATTGTCGGGTGGACAGGACTGGCTGCGGCCTCTGCATCATCTCCAGGCTCGGGCGGCCGGCTCGACCGCCGATGCCGCTGTTCCCCAGTTCGAGAAAATCACCACGCTGGAGCAGCTGCAGACTCGCATTGCGCAGAGTCAGCGCCCCGTATTTCTCGACTTCTATGCCGACTGGTGCGTGGATTGCGTTCGCATGGAGCGGCGGACCTTCCCCGATCCGGAGGTAGCACGGGCAGAATGCGCCAGCTGACCTTGCTCAAGGTTGATGTGACCGACTACAACGATGATCACAAGGCCATGCTTGGCCACTTTGGTTTGATCGGCCCGCCGGCCTATCTGTTTTTCGATGCGGGTGTCGAGCGTGCTGCGCTGCGAACCTTCGGGTTCATGCCACCGTCCGAATTCACCGGGCTTCTGGATCAGGTCACGCAATGAATCGGTGGTGGTTGTATGCGCTGATCGCATTGCTCGGCTTGAGTCTGGGCGCCAGTCTGGCCTGGTTCACGCAGCCGGCGCCGCCAGCGCCTGGCGCTGAAGGTGCGCAGGTCGGCGATGTTCGGCCGCCCTTCCGTCATGCCGGGGTAGACGGGCAGTTCGTGTCTGCCGATGATTTTGACGGACAGGCCTCTGCTGGTGAACTTCTGGGCCACCTGGTGTGCGCCCTGCCGTCGCGAAATGCCGCTGCTCGATGAGATCAGCCAGGCCTACGCCGGTCGCATGACCGTGCTTGGCATTGCAGTGGACGATCCAGGGCCGGTCATCGAATTCGTGACTGCTCTGGGTATCGATTATCCGATTCTTGTCGGATCCAGCGACGTGATCGCCACTCAGCGCGCCTGGGGCAATTCTGCCGGTGCCTTGCCGTATACCGTTCTGGTCGATGCAGCCGGCATCATTCGCTGGCGCCATCTTGGTGAGGTGACCGAAGAAGAGCTTCAGCCGGTACTTGCCCAGTGGGTCGCTGGCGACTGAATATTTCAACGAATGTCGGCGAAATTCCGCCCAACTTCGTCGAACGTGTGGACAATTCCGCTTGATTGATGCACACTCCATCCTCTTTTGAAGGATGTTGAGCGGCATGACCTCGATCCTGGTGCTGCATGGGCCGAATCTGAACCTGCTGGGACGCCGTGAGCCGGCGATCTACGGGCCCAGCACGCTGGAAGAAATCAATGCCCGTATGGCGCGTTTCGCAGCGACCGCCGGTCTGGAGTTCTGCGCGTTTCAGTCCAATGCCGAGCATGCATTGGTGGAGCGAATTCAGCAGGCTGCAGATGATGGAACGGACTGGATTCTGATCAACCCTGCCGCCTTCACGCATACGTCGGTAGCGCTGCGAGATGCGCTGGCGGCAGTCGCTTTGCCCTTCATTGAAATTCATCTGAGCAATCCGGATCGGCGCGAGCCGTTTCGCCAGCATTCGTATTTTTCTGACCTGGCCGTCGGCACCATTTGCGGCTTTGGGGCGGATTCCTACCTGCTGGCTTTACAGGCCGTTGCCCACCGAACCAGAACTTCAGAATAAAGCATCCTGCCCGGGGTAGACGGATCATGGACTTACGAAAAATAAAAAAACTTATCGAGCTGCTGGAAGAATCAGAGCTGGCCGAGATCGAAATTCATGAGGGTGAGGAATCGGTCCGACTGATTCGTTCGCACCCTCAGCCCGCACCGAGTCAAATGCTGCAGTTGCCTGCCGCTGCGGCTGCGGCACCCGTGCCTCAGGCGCAGGTTTCGGCCGGCTCTGGCGGGAGCGCTTCTGCCGACGACGACACGGCTGACCTGCCAGACGGTGAGGTCGTTCGATCGCCGATGGTGGGAACCTTTTATTCCTCGCCCAATCCGGATTCACCGGCCTTCGCCAAAGCGGGCAGTACCGTGTCGACCGGCGACACGCTGTGTTTGATCGAAGCGATGAAGATGTTCAATCAGATCGAGTCCGAGTTCTCCGGCAAAGTGGTCCGTGTTCTTGTTGAAGATGGCCAACCTGTGGAATTCGACGAGCCGCTGTTCGTGATTCAGCGGAGTTGATATGGCGCCCTTCAAGAAAATACTGATCGCTAATCGGGGCGAGATCGCACTGCGCGTCATGCGCGCCTGCCAGGCCATGAATATTCGCACCGTGGCTGTTCACTCCACGGTGGATCGAAATCTCAAGCACGTCGGGATGGCTGATGAATCGGTGTGCATCGGGCCGGCGCCAGCGAGCCAGAGCTACTTGAATGTCCCGGCAATCATCGCGGCGATGGAGGTGACGGACGCTGAGGCCATTCACCCCGGATACGGTTTCCTGGCCGAAAATGCAGATTTTGCCGAACGCGTTGAAGAGTCCGGGTTTACCTTTATCGGCCCCAGGGCCGAGACCATTCGCCTGATGGGCGACAAGGTCTCGGCGATCAATGCGATGCGTCAGGCCGGGGTGCCGTGCGTGCCCGGTTCGAATGGACCACTGGATGACGACACCAAGCGATCCGAGCGACTGGCGGCGGAGATCGGATTTCCGGTTCTTATCAAAGCGGCCGCGGGCGGCGGCGGGCGCGGCATGCGCGTCGTCGAGAATTCCGATGAGTTGATCAAATCCATCGCACTGACGCGCCAGGAAGCTTTGAGTGGATTTGGTGATGCCACGGTCTACATGGAAAAGTACCTGACCAATCCACGTCATATCGAAATCCAGGTGCTGGCCGATTCGCAGGGCAACGCGGTGCATCTGGGTGAACGCGACTGCTCCATGCAGCGTCGTCATCAGAAAGTCATTGAAGAAGCGCCGGCGCCGGGAATCAGCCCCGAGGAGCGGGAGCGAATCGGAACGATCTGCACCGATGCCTGCCGCCGAATCGGCTATCGCGGCGCGGGCACCTTCGAATTTCTGTACGAGAACGGCGAGTTCTATTTCATTGAAATGAATACGCGCATTCAGGTCGAGCATCCGGTCACCGAATGCGTGACGGGCTTTGATCTGATTCGCGCACAAATCCATGCTGCCGCCGGTGAGCCCTTGCCATTTGCGCAGTCTGACGTCGTGATCTCAGGGCATGCAATCGAGTGCCGAATCAACGCCGAAGACCCGGAAAAGTTCATTCCGCAGCCCGGTGAGGTCGAAGCCTTCCACGCGCCCGGCGGGCCTGGAATTCGCGTGGACTCTCACATCTATGACGGGTATCGGATCCCGCCCAACTACGACTCCATGATCGGCAAGTTGATTGCTCATGGGGAGACACGGGAAGCCGCTATTGCCCGTATGCGCGTGGCTCTGGATGAAATGGTGCTGCGTGGCGTGGTCAACAATATCCCGCTACATCAGCGCCTGATTCGGGATTCAGGATTCATCGAGGGCGGCACCAATATTCATTATCTGGAGAAGCTGCTGAGCAACTAGGCTTGCCGGGAAGCCATAAGCCGAGTACCCCGTGGAACGGGTTTGCGTTCAACGAAACAACAGCACTTGGGGGTCAGCGAGCGATCTGATCTTTGGCGCTTTCTGGGGTTCTCGAGATTCTGGCGGGGTGACGTTTGGGCGCCCGGCTGGATCTGCTTCTTCTTGCCGTGCGGCTTGTTGTCGGAACGTTCGTCCGGACTGCGCTCAGCTCGTCAGCGGCAGGGCACCGAAAGCGGCGTGAGCAACCAGATGCCCCAGTCGATCGAGATCCGGAATCAACGCTTCGGTGCTCTCCACGATGACCTTGCCGGCCACCGCAATGGGTTTGCTTTCCATCGGGACTTCGGTCAGATTCTCGTCCGTGATCGTGGTCAGACGCGGAAAGCCCTGCGCGAGAATCGCGATGTAGGGCATGCGCTCGTTATTGATCAAGGTTTTGGTTATACAAAGGCGGGCACCGTTTACCGGTTCTGCGTCGCGATTCTCGGTCAGCGCCGCGAAACTGATCAATGGCACCTGCCAGCCGCGCCACAGGAATGTCCCCAGCAGCCAGTCCGGGCCGTCGGCCACGGGATCAGGATCTGAATAACCGACGACTTCGGCGACGGTGGCGTTGGGAATCAGCAGATGGGCCCCGGACAGGGGCACCATGACGCTTCGGATTTCGGTGTCGGCCATCGCTCGCTTATCCTTCAGTCTCGGTCATGTTCAGGAGATCAAAGACATGGTGCACCAGATCGGCTTCCTGATACGGCTTGGCCAGGTAGTCGTTGACCCCGATCTCGCGCGCGCGCTGGCGATGCTTCTCACCACTTCGTGAGGTGATCATCATCATCGGCACGTCCTTGAGTCGCGGATCGTTGCGTACGTGCGTAGCCAGCTCATAACCATCCATGCGCGGCATCTCGATGTCGAGCAGAATCAGGTCAGGAACGCGCTCGAACATGGCTTCCACCGCATCCAGACCGTCACGCGCAGTAACGACTTCGAGACCGCGATGTTCAAGAACGCGAGAGGTTACGCGGCGCATGGTGATGGAGTCATCGACGACCATGACCAGCGGTGTACGTTTGACCTCCTGAATCTGATCGGCTTCAAGAATATCGCTGCGTCCGGGCAGGATTTCGCGCGCGAAGGCGCGGCGGATCAGTGGGCCGATGTCCAGAATGGGAACAACCTGACCATCGCCGGTAATCGTGCCGCCCAGGATGCCGGGTATCGAGCTGATCTGAGGCCCGACCGGTTTGATCACGATCTCGCGGTGGCCAAGCAGGTCGCTGACTCGCAGCGCGGCGCGCTCGTCACCGGCTTCGACCATCAGTAGTGACAAGGTCCCGCTCGAGACTTCTTCGGGTGCGAAGTCAAGCTGTGGCTCCAGCTCCAGCAGCGGATACGAATCCCCTGCGTACTCCTGCGTTGGTTCAGGGCCCTCGATGGCTCTTGACCATTCGTCGGCAAGAATGCGTGTCACCCCTCGGACCGACTGCAGTGGGATGGCGAATTGCCGGTCTGAGGCGCGCACCATGATGGCCTGCATGACCGTCAGCGACAGGGGGATTCGGATGACGAACAGCGCCCCTTCACCCTGGGACGACTGTGCCGTGACGCTGCCACCGATCTGGCGGACTTCGTTGGCCACCACATCCATGCCGATGCCTCGGCCCGCCAGTTCGCTTACCTGTTCGGCGGTGGAAAAACCGGACTGGAAGATCATCTGTGTCAGCGTGGCGTCATCCGCTTTTTCATCTGCATCAAGCAGGTTGCGCTCAACGGCGCGCTTGCGAATCGCGTCCAGATTCAGGCCGGCGCCGTCATCGCTGATTCGCATGACCAGCTCGGTGGCTTCGCGCGAGACCTCGATGCTGACGGTGCCGGTTTCCGGCTTTCCGGCAGCGCGCCGTTTCTCCGGCGATTCGATTCCGTGGCTGATTGCATTGCGAAGCAAATGTTCGATCGGAGCCGTAATCCGCTCCAGGACATTTCTGTCCAGTTCGCCTTCACCGGCCAGTTCAACCCGAAGCTGAGCTTTCTTGCCGACTTCTCGAGCGGCATTGCGAATGACGCGACGGAAGCGCGGTAGCAGGGTGTTGAAAGACACCATGCGCGCTTGCATGAGGCCTTCCTGAAGCTCGGTGTTGACCCGGGACTGCTGCATGAGCAGGGTTTCTGACTGACGCGTGGCGTCATCCAGAATGCCGGTCAGCGAGGTCAGGTCATTGACCGATTCGGCCAGTGCGCGAGACAGCTGCTGGATGGTCGAGTATCGGTCAAGCTCCAGCGGGTCGAATTCCTCATCGGCTGGGCCATGTTCACGCTCGTAGCGGGCCAGAATCTGAGCTTCCGTTTCCATTTCGAGCTTGCGCAGCTGATCGCGCAGGCGGATCACGGTCTCGTCCACTTCGCCGACGTTGTTGCGGAACACGCTGATCTGTTGTTCCAGGCGCGAGCGGAAGATCGAAATTTCGCCGGCGTAGTTGACCAGCTCGTCAATCAGGCTGGAAGGGACGCGCAGGTTTTCACTGCGGGCGACGCGTTGATCAGCGTCATCGTCCGAACCGATGCTCGCATCTGCCGTCAGTTCAGGGATATCCACCGCATCGTCAAGCTCATCGGCCTGATCAGCAAACAGATCATCGATGGGTCGCATGGGTACGGGCCGACGCTCGTTGACGGCATCGATCATCAAGTGGAGATGATCACAACCCGTTTCCAGCGCGTCGATTCGCTCGCGCGTGGCGTCCTTCAGGCCAGCCGCGATACCCTCCAGCAGTTCTTCCATCACGTGGGCAACCTGTCCAACCGGATTCAGGCCAACCATGCGCGAAGAGCCCTTGATCGTGTGCAGGTCGCGTTGAAGCGCGGTCACCAGGCTCTTGTCGTCGGGCGTCTCGCGCCATTGCTGGAGAACGCCATCGGCGTGCTCCAGCAGTTCCTGACCCTCTTCAAGGAAGGCCTCGAGCAGGTCATCGTTGACTTCGGAGTAGTCAATACGAATCAGGTTCTCGTCGTCGTCTTCCTCGATCTCGACAACGGCGTCGGCTTCGATCACCTCAGTGGGATCGTCCATCGTTGCCGGTGCAGTCTCTCCAGATTCGGCAGCCTTCTGGGCAGCCAGGGCCTGGTGTTCCCAATCGGCAAGTTCGACGTCGTCTTCATCAGAGGATTCTTCAGCATCATCGCTGATGCTTTCGCCGCTGTCCTCGTCGATGACAGCTTCATCTTCGATCGCTTCTTCATCGACGTCGTGGTCATCCAGCTCGTCGTCACTGGCAGCTTCAGTGCTTGCCACGTCGTCTTCCAGATCGTCCTGCGCCGCGTGTTCTACTTCAGCTTCCGGTTCTGAGTCCGTCTCGGCCGATTCCTCCGCCGATTCAGCATCCTCATCAACAGATTCGGTCTCGGCGTCGGACTCGATCTCATCCTCATCGACCAATTCGGATTCCTCGGCCGCCGTCACATCCTCACTTTCTGGTGAATGCTCCGTGGCAACTTCGGTGGCATCTTGGGTTGAATCTTCGGCGAGATCGGATGCCGCTTCGACGTCATCAATATCTGCGAGGTCTTCGTCTGAGAGTGCTTGCTCATCGGCTTGATCTGCAGACGTTTCCGAGGCGGATTCAGTGTCGTCTGAATCGGCCAGAGCATCGCCTTCAGCATGCTCGCCTGTGGTTTCATCCTCAGCCGCGAGTTCTTCGGCATCCACATCAAAGAAGTCAAAGTCCTCTTCGGTGCTGGAAACGTCAACTTCAGAGCTGAAGGCCGGGCTGTCTGTTTCCGCTGATGTCAGTGGTGGCAAGCTATCGAGCGGCGCCTGCTCGCCGGTCCTTTGGCGATGGGCCTGACTATGCAGATCACGAAGTTCACCGGCCAGCGCTGATGATTCGAAAACATCCGAATCGACATCTTCGCCGCGCAGCCGCTCCAGGCGATGACGGAACAGCTCGGCACAATGCGCCATCGCGTCCATACCTGCCGATGAGGGCGCGGAATGCGTCAGCGAAAGCTCTTCAAGATAGGCTTCCAGAATCTGGGCGGTTTCGGTCTCGTCGCCGATCGGCGCGAGCCGCATCGTACCTTTCATGGTGTGGACAACCCGAACCATGCTTTCGTCGATGTCGGGCGTATGGCCAGATTCCTGGCTCTCATGCAGCCACTGTTCCAGGGCTTCCAGATTCTCCGAAAGCTCCTTGACCATCAAATCGATGAGTGTCGAATCCAGGCCTTCCAGTTCTGGTGCCAGTGTTACCGAAACAGCAGCTTCCTCGCTCGCCTCGGTCTGGTCTTCAAGTTCATCGAGCTTGCCTTCGGTGGCCATTTCGGCGCGATTGGCAATGGCCTGACAGGCCGCTTCATCAAATTCCTGTTCACCCTCGCCACTCAGGCGAGCGCGCATGCTGGGCAGTGCCTTTACGGCATCGGCCACGATCGAGGTAACCCTGGGCTCCGGGATCAGCTGTCCGTCGAGAACGCGATTGAGCATGCTTTCGACGTGCCAGGCAAACTCACCGATCTCGATCGCGCCAGCCATGCGACCAGAACCTTTGAGCGAGTGAAATGCGCGCCGAATCGTGACCGTGTGTTCCTCATCGCCGGGCTGATCCTGCCACTGCGGAACGATGTCATTCAGTGACTCCAGTTCCTGGTCGAATTCTTCGAGGAAGATCTCGACGATGTCGAAGTCATCGAAGGCAGAAGAAGAGTCCGTCGTGGAGCTCGAGGATTCTTCAGTTGCCGTCAGCTCATCATCCGAATCCGTGTCCTCGAATATTGATACTTCGACTTCCATTTCCTGGTCATCTGCGTCCATGGAGAATGGCTCGAACTCGTCGGTCTCGTCGCTTGCTGTGTCGCCGTCGCCTTCATCGTCGAGGTCGAACAATCCATCGTCGTCATCAGCGCTGGCGGTTTCCATGATGTCGAGTGCGATTTCGTCGGGCTCATCGCTTGAATCGACGTCGGTTTCAGCGTCTGACTGCTCGTGCTCAGCATCGTCCTCGGCATCGTCGAGACTTGTTGCGACTGGCAGCGTGTCGTCCAGTTCTGCCATGGCGTCGTCGGCAGCGGAGGCGCTTTCAAGATAGCCCAGCGCCGTCAGTCGCTCGCGTGCTGAATTCAGGTAGCGATGGCCACGGTCATCCTGCGTCGTCAGGCTTTCAAGATAGAACTCGGTGACCGTAAGGGTCTCGGCCAGGGCTTCCAGTGCGGCCGGGTCGCTTTGTGCCGAATCAGGTGAAAGATG
The DNA here is from genome assembly GCA_942491245.1 of uncultured Pseudomonadota bacterium. Taxonomy (GTDB): domain Bacteria; phylum Pseudomonadota; class Gammaproteobacteria; order Xanthomonadales; family Wenzhouxiangellaceae; genus Wenzhouxiangella. The sequence goes on along the minus strand of CALNZT010000014.1, from coordinate 21,284 downwards.
ATCCGTTGCAACGCGCGACGCAGCGTCGAGCATCTGGGCTGCGTCTTCCAGGTTGGCCATGCGCAAGGCGCCAGCGATTCGCTCGAGAATCGTACCGGCTTCATCGATTGCATTGTCGTCCGCTTTTTTGCGGTTGATGGCGTCCAGCAGATGCTTGGCATGCGCAAGATCTTCCAGCGCCTCCTTGACCATCTGCTTGACCACACGCCGCTGCTCGGAGGGCGGCAGCAGGGTCGCGTCAGCTTCGTCCAGAGCCTGTTCTTCATCGAGGTCGGCGGCAAGGCCGAAACTCTCTTCGAGCTGTGATTCGACCACAAGCAGTTCGCGGGCGACCATCAGCAGCGCTGGATCATCCGGGTTGTTGCCCAGATCAGACAATTTGCTGGCCTGACCTTTGACGCGAGTCGCCAGATGGTCCAGGCCGAGCATGGCCAGACTCTCACCCACCGACTCCAGCAGGGCGGTTTGTTGGTCCAGGATTTCGGGGTCGCTGTCTTTTTCAAGCTGTGAGCCCAGAACATCCTTGATCTTGGCCAGATCCTCGCGCGCCGCCTTGGTGACGGCTGAAAACAGCGCCCGATTTCGACCGGCCAGAAACACCTTGGCCTGGGCGAGCTGATCCGGCGTGTGTTCATCGAGGCTGAAGGCCTCTCGAACGTCTTGCGCCAGTGGTGTTTCAGCTTGCGAGAGGGCAATCTGGAACAGAAACCCGCGACTCAGGTCGTCGGCTTTCTGCTCAAGAGCTTCGTTGTCGGGCTGTTCGGAGAATTCCTTCAGCGTGACGTCAGTACGCGCAAACAGACGGGTAATGTTCGGACCGCCAGCAACGTACTGTTCCTTCAGCGCCTCGCAAAGGGCGGCAGCTGCCCATCCGAGCCTTCGCATTGCGGAAGGTGCATGTGCCGAGTCGCGAATCTTCAGCGCGACTTCAGCCAGCGTTTCGATCGCTTCGGAATCCTGATGGTTGATCAGAAACCTCGTAGCGCGTGCTGATAGTCGCGTCGCAGTTCACCAAGATCAGCGTCGTTCTGCGCGTCAGGAAGCACCGCCTGGCTGACATCTGGGCGGAAGAACATGGCTTCGTCCAGCGCCGGTTTGCCGGCCGAGGCGCGCAGGTCATTGATCGTGGGCAGCACGACTACCGGCGTGTCGCATTGCGTGCTTTCCAGGTAATCCAGGTAATCCGGAAGTATTGCAGTGGCTTCGAGAATGCGCGCGACGGTCTCGCCTTCGTCTCTCGCTTCACCGCTCTTGAGTGCAGCAAGCGCCAGGCCCATGGCTTCCGCGATCAGTTGTCCGCTATTGAACTCCATGACCGCAAGTGATCCGGCCACTTTGTCGCAGGCAATAACCGCCTGATCGAGGTCGCCACTCTGGCGCTCTCGGTCTTCATCGCCAAAGCGCTCGACGGCCTGTCGAACCTCTTCAAACAGTTCATCAAGCAGCGGACGCGTCCACTGCAGGGATTGATTGCTGATATGGCTGTTGCTCATGTCAACAGCCCGGCGCGCTGGTCGATATCAAAGCCACGCATGCGTCACTGACCTCTCTGTCAGAATCCTTGAACCCGTGTTTCATAAGACTTGAAACCACGGTGCCTCAGGCGTCATCTTCCGGCAGGGTGAAGTCAGACACCGAATCGCGAAGGTCTCGGACGAGTTCAGCCAGGCTGGCCACCGATTTCGCGGTTTTGCCCGTACCTTCTGTCGTCTGAACCGAGATGTCTCGAATGCTGTTCATCAGCTGAGCAATCTTGGTCGCGTTGCGAGATTCGTCCTGCGCCTGACGCGAGATGTTCTGAATCAGCCCGGCGAGATCATTCGAGACGGTCTCGATGGACTCCAGAGCCTCACCGGCATCCTCGGCCAGTCGGGCCCCAGAGACCACCTGCGTGGTCGTCTGTTCCATCGAGTTCACGGCTTCGGCCGTATCGGCCTGAATGGTCTGGACCAGGGCTTCGATTCGCCGCGTCGCGTTGGTGGCGCGTTCAGCGAGTCGCTGGACTTCGTCAGCAACGACCGCAAAACCGCGGCCTGCGCCACCGGCTGACGCGGCCTGAATCGCGGCGTTCAGAGCGAGCACGTTCGTTTGTTCTGAAATTCCGTTGATCAGTTCGACGATGTCGCCAATCTCCTGGGAGGATTCACCCAGGCGCTTGATTCGTTTGGAGGTTTCCTGAATCTGGTCGCGAATATTGTCCATGCCCTGAAATCGTCTGACGCACCATGTCGGCACCGCGGTTAGCGATTTCGACCGAGTTCTGCGCAACATCCGCCGATTCGCTGGAGCGCTGAGCCATGTCATCGAACGAACGTGCCATATCGTTGATGGTGTCGGTCGCTTCACGAATCTCGCGAGCCTGGTGCTCGGAGGCCTCGGCCAGTTGCATGGTCGTGGCCCGCGTCTCCTGGGCTTGGGCCGCAACCTGCTGCGCCGTGTTGTTGACGCCGGATACCAGATCGCGAAGCGCTTCAACCGCGTAGTTGACGGAGTCCGCGATCGCGCCGGTGACATCTTCGGTCACGGTCGCCTGTACGGTCAAGTCACCATCAGCGAGCGAGCTCATTTCATCCAGCAGTCGCAGAATAGCGTCCTGGTTACGCTGATTGATGTCGGTCGTGGCGCGAGCGCGTTTGCGCTGGGCGAGATAGGCTCCGAAACCAATCAGGAACAGAATGCCGAGTGCGCCGCCGGCCAGAACCAGTCCGGCCAGCAGTGACGGCCATACGCTGCCTTCGCCGAGTGTGCTGTAACCTTCGGCCAATGATTGCGCCTGCTCGGTCAGGTTTTCGGCATCGAGGAAGATCTCATCAGCTGACTCACGTACCTCGAACAGATCAGTCGATGCGGTCAGGATGGTGTCGACGTCGAGTCGGATTTCTTCGAAGATCGGCATGACGTTGGCCAGGCCTTCCAGTACTCGCGTGTTGCGAGCGGCAGCAAGGTTCAGCTCTTCATCACCGTTGATCAGCCCCTGCAGCACGCGGTCAAACAAGGCCGCATCAGAGCGGAATGCATCAGCGGCCGTGATCGCACCGGGTCCGCCGTCGAGGATATCGCCGACGCGACGCAGCATGCGGTCAGCCAGAACCAGCTGGCGACTGGCAACGTAGATCTGGACCGACGGTGCGCCGGTTTCGATCATGCGTCGTACCACTTCGTCCGACTGCGCCTGAAGCTGCGGAATGTTGTCGGAAAAGGCCAGAGAGCTGTCAGCCAGTTCGACCACGAGGTCCGTACGATCAAGGATCTGGCTACTGAAATCATTAATCTGGTTCCAGGTGTCTTCCAGCGTGGCCAGCTCGTTCTCGACCTCTGAGGGTGACGGCGGAAGACCCGTGACCGGGTTTCCGTTGCGCAGACGACTGATCGAGCTGTTGATGCTGTTTCGCGTTTCGCGAAGCTCATCAAACGCGTCGAAGTTGCCCACTGCCGATTCGCCGGCGGCCTTGGCCAGCTGCTGCGCCCGGACCTGAATACTGGTTGTCAGGGCCAGATACTCGGTTTGCTGCTGGTTGCGCTGGTTGAGCAGGTAGAAGTTGAACGCTACCAGGCCCAGCAGGGCGACCAGCAGCACGAACAGCAGTGCTTGCGGCAGCGACAGTCGCTGCTCGTTTGATTGCGTAGCCACACTACTCATGCCTTCACCTCATGTGTACTCATTCGAATTCCTGACTCTTTTGAGGGTGTCTGGGCCACGACATTCAGCCCCATTGAAGCATCCCCTGAAACGTTAATAATTAAAATCTGATCGCCAAGCGAACAAGCCGTGCTTGCGCGGGATGATCGGTATTCCGGCGATCGTGATTCCAGTTGCGCCGATCCCGTGCTCGTAGGCGCAAACCACAGAAAGCTCCCTTAGTGTTCGCGTGAGCCATCCATGAAATCCAGGCGTCTCTGCAGCTCATCGATCCGCATGACGCCCCAATTCTGTTCGCTGCTGGGAAAATTCTGATTGACCAGCCCCTTGAGTTCGGTGTCCTTCCAGCCCTCGTCGTTTTCCAGGTCGTCTGTGTGAAAGTGACGTTGGCCGAATACTTCATCGACCACCAGGCCGGCAAGGCGACCCTGAAATTTCGTGAGGATCAGCCGCGTGCGTGCGGTCACCGGTGTTCGACTGCCGAACAGGAACCAGCCCAGATCAGACACCGGTGCCAGATTCCCGCGGACGTTGGCCAGGCCGAGTAGCCATTCCTTGGTGCCAGGCACCGGGTAGAACGGCGGAAATGCGATGATTTCCTCGATTTGATCGATTCGGCAGGTCAGGTGATAGTCACCCAGTCGGAACACTACGCCATCCCAGTTACTGATCTGTTGTTGACGGCTGGCTTCCCCGACGTCATGACTCAGACTGCGATGCTCGTAGTTGGCAAGCAGCTTGATCAGCTCCGTGCTGCTGCCCGATCCGGTTTCGAAGTTCTGCTCCCCTTGCATGGTCCCTCGCGACGTCAGTTCTTGCCGTGCCCGCTAGTCTCAGGCGGTCTCGGCTGGATTGATCTGTTCACGCACTGCAGCCAGCAGCTCGTCGCGCGTGAATGGCTTGGTCAGGTACTGATCCGAACCCACGATGCGACCGCGGGCCTTGTCGAACAGGCCGTCCTTGCTGGTCAGCATGATCACCGGAACATTGCGGAACCGGGAGTTGTTCTTGATGATGGCGCAGGTCTGGTACCCATCAAGGCGCGGCATCATGATATCCACGAAGATGAGGTCCGGTTCGTGTTTGTGAATCAGGGCCAGGGCCTCGAAGCCGTCGTTGGCCGTGATCACCTCGCATCCCTCGCGGCTGAGCATGGTCTCGGCTGAGCGACGAATCGTCCGGCTGTCATCGATCAGCATGATTTTGAGGCCGTTCAGACTCACGCTGTCATTCTCCTGTGCTTGATCTTGTTCTGCGCTCATGTCCGTAATAGCTACTCTTGGATGTGCGTGCGATCCTTTCGAAGCCTTAGGTTAGTCGATCTTAGTGGGATTTGCCAATCCGGTAGAATAGGTTTTCTCAAGTTGCCGGCAGCTAAGGGTTTTTTCGCGGAAAATTGCGACATAATCGACACTTTCTGACCGATTTCAAACGACGGTTATCACCATGCGAAAAAATTTGATTGTCGTCATGGACGACATCGCTTCGATCAAGATCGCCAAGGATACTAGCTTTGCCATGTTGCTCGAAGGGCAGCGTCGTGGTTACGAGCTCTACTACCTGAACGAAAGTGGGCTGTCCCTGGATGGCCATCGGACGCGCGCCGAAATGCGCCCGGTCTCGGTGCGCGATGATCCAGCCGACTGGTTCAGGCTGGGTGACCCCATGAGTCGCGAGCTGGGGCCGGATGATCTGATCTTGATGCGCGCCGACCCGCCGGTCGACAACGATTATGTCTTTGCGACATACCTCCTTGAACGCGCCGAAGCCAGTGGCGCGCAGGTCGTCAACCGGCCGCGCGCACTGCGCGATTTCAATGAGAAGCTTGCGATCGCCCACTTCCCTGACCTTATGCCGAGGACGCGTGTGAGCGCGCGTCCCCGCGAGCTCAAGGCCTTTGTTCACGAGCTTGGTCGAGCGGTGCTCAAACCGCTGGACGGCATGGGTGGTCACAGCATTTTCCTGACCGCTCAGGATGACCCGAACCTGAACGTGATTCTGGAGACGCTGACCGACGGCGGGAAGCATCTGGCCATCGCCCAGGAGTTTCTTCCAGACATCGAGCAGGGTGACAAACGCATCCTGGTGGTCCACGGGCGGCCTGTGCCCTATCTGCTTGCGCGTATTCCAACCGGTGATGATTTCCGCGGCAATCTGGCCAAGGGCGGTCGCGGCGAGGGCCGCCCGCTGAGTGATAGCGATTACCGGATCGCCGAAACAGTGGCCCCGCTGCTGCTCGAGCATGGCATCGATTTCGCCGGGCTGGATGTGATTGGCGACCGGCTGACCGAAATCAACGTCACCAGCCCAACCTGCGTACGTGAACTTGACGCGGAATTCGGCCTCAACATCATTGCTGATTTTTTTGACGCCGTTGATCCATGAGTGCCACCTGGCGACTGAACTCCCGAAGCGATTCGCTGGCCCTCGCGCTGGCTGTCGCCATCGGTATTCATGTCGCCGCCATTGGTCTGATTCACTTTGACGTATTCACCGGGCGGCCGGACGAGGTGCCGACCAGCCTTGATGTGATTCTCGTTCAGTGGGCCAATGAGACCCCGCCTGAAGAAGCGGACTTTCTCGCTCAGGCGTCGCAGCAGGGCGGTGGCGACAGTCCGGATCTCAAGCGCCCGGCAGAGCCCATGTTGACGGGTGAGGTCGCGCCAGAGCTGGCGCCGGAACCGGTCCAGCAGGAGGCGGAAGATGCTCGAGTGGAGCAGACGCCAAGCGAATTGATTGCAACGGTATCCGAGCTTGCCGACGCTCAGCCTGCGCCAGCCGATGAGGCCGTGCGCAACGACAGCGCCGATACCAGAGAACTGATCGAGCAGTCGCTGGCCCTGGCCCGCGCCTCGCCAGACCGGTTCGCGGAAGCGCAGGATTTCCCCGAGCGTCGTCGTCGCAAGTTCATTTCGGCCAACACCCGAGAGCACCTGTATGCCGGCTACATGCGGTCCTGGGTGGCCAAGGTCGAACGGGTCGGCAATCTGAACTATCCCGACCAGGCTCGGCGCATGAATCTGGATGGTGCTCTGGTGCTCAGCGTGGACGTGCTGGCCGATGGCAGCGTCGAGCAGATCAGGGTGTTGCGCTCATCGGGCTACGACATTCTTGATGAAGCCGCGGTTCGCATTGTTCGCTTGTCGTCGCCTTTTTCCCCCTTGCCACCCGAAATCTCGCAGGACGTCGACGTGTTGACGATCACCCGAACCTGGCAGTTTTCGGCGCGCACGGGGCTGTATTGAACCGCCTGATCGGATGCTAGAATGCGCTCGTGAGCTATCTAGAACAGCAGTTTCTTATCGCCATGCCAGGCATGGAAGACCCGAATTTCGCCCGTGGTGTAACCCTGTTGTGCCAGCACAACGATGAAGGCGCACTCGGGATCACCATCAATCGACCGTCAGAAGTCACCCTGGCCGAAGTGTTCGATCAGATCGGTATCGATTGGGTCGGCGATCACCTTCAGGACGTGCGCGTTTATGAGGGCGGCCCGGTGCACCCTGAACGAGGCTTCGTGCTGCATTCCGGCCCGCCGATCTGGGAATCGAGCATGCGCGTGGGGCCGGGAATTTCAGTCACCACGTCGCGCGATGTTCTCGAGGCCATTGCCGCCGGTAGCGGTCCCGAAAAGTATCTGATGGCCCTGGGGTATGCGGGCTGGGACGCCGGTCAGCTCGAAGACGAGATGCGTGACAATGCCTGGCTCAACGTCATGGCCAAGGCCGATATCCTGTTCGATTTGCCGGTCGAGCAGCGCTGGGAACAGGCCGTCGAGAGTCTGGGCATTCAAGTCAATCGTCTGCAGCCCGCTGGTGGGCATGCCTGAGGCAGTAGCCGGACCCTGGCTGGCCCTGGACTACGGCCAGCGCCTGGTCGGCGTGGCCATGGCGCACCCTATGACCGGTACAGCGCGTCCGCTAGCCCCGTTGTTCCATACCTCGCCCGAACGACTTGCCAGTGAGCTGGATCAGTTGATTCGCGAGTGGCGGCCCAGTCACATCGTCGTTGGGCTGCCGCTGGCCAAGGACGGAACGGAATCTGCCATGAGTCGGCGCGTTCGAACGTTTGTCAATTCGCTCGCGCAGGCACATCCGGAACTCGCTGTGGAGCTGCAGGATGAGCGAATGACCTCCGAGCTGGCGGCGCGGCAGTTTGCCGAGCGCCGCCGCACTGGCCGGGCTCGAAAGAAGGATGCTGCCAGCCTCGACAGCCACGCGGCAGCGGTCATACTCGATGCCTGGATGCGAGACCATGGAAAAATCTGAGCAGGGCCTTCGTCATTTTCTCAGTATCGAGGACTTGTCTACCGATACCTTGACGGCGTTGTTGCACCGGACTCTGGCGCTGGCTCGGGGTGCAACGGCAAGGCGCACGGAAAAAACGGTCGCCAACCTGTTCTTCGAGGCCAGCACCCGAACGCGCGTCTCCTTCGAACTCGCCGCTCAGGCGCTGAATGCCCGAGTGATAAATATGGAAATGGCCCGTTCGTCAACCGTCAAGGGAGAAACCCTCAAGGACACGGCTGCCACGCTGAAGGCCATGGGTGTCGAGGCACTTGTGGTCAGGCACCCGGAGACCGGCGCGGTCCAGGCGCTGGCGGACGAGCTGCTCATGCCCATGCATCTGATCAACGCCGGAGATGGTCACGGTGGTCATCCCAGTCAGGCGCTGCTTGACGCGGCCACGCTTGAGGCCTCCGGGCTGGACTGGCCGAACGCCACCCTGGCCATTGTCGGCGATCTGCGTCATTCGCGAGTTGCACGATCCGGCCTGCAGCTTTTTGAGCGTCTTGGTCTGGGGCAGGTTCGGCTGGCGGGGCCGGAGTCCATGCTGCCCGACTGGGACACCGCCCCGAATGTCGTTCTTGTGCATTCGCTGGAAGATGCCGTTCGAAACGCCGATGCAGTAATGATGCTGAGAGTCCAGCATGAGCGTATCGACCAGACGGCCTGGCCTGATCCGGAAAGCTATGCGGCACATTGGTGCCTGAGGCCATCGCACCTCGAACGGGCGAGACCAGACTGCCGCGTGCTGCATCCCGGTCCGATCAATCGCGGGATGGAAATCGAATCCGCGGTCGCCGATGGGCCTCAGTCCCTGATTCTGGAGCAGGTCCGCATGGGTGTGTTCGCGCGCACGGCGATCTTCGAGTGGCTGCTGGCCTGAGTTCGGACGTCGAAGGCGCGCGCCAGATGGCAATCCCGGCAAGTCTTTCAATAGTCCATCCCACGTTCGACGATTCCCATCACTACAATAGCGAAATGATTGCGCTGATCAATCGTGAGTCGAGACAGGCAGACCGGGGGCCGATGGCGTCTGACTTTGCCGATTGGCGTTGCCTGACTATGAGGTTGATATGAGCACCAGTGATTCAGAGTACGGTCATCGACGCGTTCGCAGTTTTGTCCGTCGTCCGGGTCGACTGACCCCGGCTCAGGAGCGCGCGCTGGATGAATTGCTGCCCCGCTTCGAGCTCCCTGAAGATTGTGAAGACGCTGCCGGTCAGTTCGGTGAGGCGCAAGCCCTGGTGGTCGAGATCGGCTGCGGTAATGGTCAGGCACTGGCGTTCATGGCAGGCAATGAACCGCAGCACAACTTTCTCGGCATTGAGGTCCATGAGCCTGGTGTCGGTCGGCTTCTGCGTTCCATTGAAGCGGCCGGCTTATCCAATGTTCGCGTGGCGATGCGCGATGCGGTCGAGGTCTTCGAAAGGCAGATTCCAGCGGCCAGCGTGGAGCAGGTGAGAGTCTACTTTCCGGATCCATGGCCCAAGAAGCGCCACCACAAACGACGATTGATTCAGCCCGACTTTCTCGGCCTGATTGCCCAACGCATCCGCCCAGGCGGCTTGCTGCATCTGGCCACGGACTGGATGCCTTATGCCGACTGGATGCTGGATGCCCTGGCCGAGGTGACTGAGTTCGAGCTGCTTGGTGATCCATTCGTTGACCGTCCGGACTGGCGGCCACAAACCCATTTCGAAACGCGCGGTGAACGCAGGGGGCATTCAATCGTCGATATCCTCGCGCGCCGGGTTTGACGCCTGGTTCGCACGGCTGGCTGCAAACTTCCCTGCCCAATCGATGAGCGATCGGTTAAGGTAACTGCTAACGCGTTCATCCATCACCCAATCGAGGTCACACCGCCAGCATGGAAGCCAGTCTGACGCTCAGTGGCGACATGATCCTCGTGCTCATGCTGCTGGCCCTGACCGTTACGCTGTTTGCCTTTGAGCTGGTCCGGATCGACATCGCGGCAATTTGCATCATGGTCCTGATCGGATTGCTGGGCCTGGTTCCTGGTGAAGAACTGTTCAACGGTTTCGCTTCCAACGCTGTCATTTCAGTGATCGCCGTAATGATCATCGGTGCTGGCCTGGATCGAACGGGCGTGATGAACGTGGTTGCCAACTTCATCGTCAAGTTGGGCGGGCGATCCGAGTCGCGCATCATGACCATGGTCTCCTCGACGGTGGGCCTGACCTCGGGATTCATGCAGAACACCGGAGCCACGGCCTTGTTTCTGCCGGTCGTCAGTCGGATTTCAGCGCGTCTTGATCTGCCGCTACCGCGACTCCTGATGCCGATGGGTTTCTGTGCGATCGTCGGTGGCACCATCACCATGGTGGGGTCGTCGCCACTGATCCTGCTCAACGATCTGATCCTCAATTCCAATCGCTCCCTGCCACCGGGCGCTGAAGCACTGCAGCCTTTTGACCTGTTTGATGTGACGCCGGTGGGTCTGGCCTTGCTGGGCGCAGGGCTCGTTTATTTCCTGCTGCTCGGGTCCCGTTTACTGCCCAAAACAGACACCAAGCGAGCGGCGTCTCCCGGGCGCACCAAGAACTACTTTGCCGAGGTCTACGGCATTCAGGGCGATGTCTACGAAATGCTCGTGACGGTCGACTCTCCGCTGGTTGGAATGCGTATTTCCGAGGCTGAAAAACTGGCGGGTGCACCGCTGTTTCTGGCCATTCAGAACACCGACAAGCCTCGCCTTGCCCCGCCGGCCGAAGAAATGATCTGGGTCGGCACTGTGCTCGGCGTGATGGGAACGCGTGATCGCGTCGGTGAGTTTGCCCTGGCCAATGAGCTGCGTCTTCAGCCGCGCTTGAAAACCTTTGGCGCCTTGTTCAACCCGACGCGCGCCGGGATTTCCGAGGTTGTCATTCCGCCCGGCTCCAATCTGATCGGCAAAACCATTGCCGAGGCGCGGCTGCGCTCACGCATGGGTATCTCGGTGCTCGCAATCAATCGGCGCAATGACATCCTGATCGAAGGGCTGCGCGAGGAAACACTGCAAGCCGGGGACTGTCTGGTCAGCCACTCGACCTGGCGAGATCTGGCCACCGTGGCGCGTGACAAGGACCTGATCGTTGCCACCGATATCCCCAAGGAAGAGCAGCGACCCCAGAAAGTCGGGTTTGCCCTCGGCTTTTTCCTGCTCTCGATGAGCTTGATCCTGTTCACCGAATTCCGTCTCTCGATCGCCTTGCTGACCGGCGCGATGGGCATGGTGCTGACCGGCGTGCTCAGCATCGATGAGGCCTATCAATCGGTGAGCTGGAAAACCGTGTTCCTGATGGCCAGTCTGATTCCCCTGGGCGTCGCGATGGAAGTTACGGCCACCGCGGCCTGGCTGGCCGAGCAGGCGCTGGGTCTGGTGGGCGGTTTGCCGGAAATCGTGATGCAGATTCTGCTGGTCCTGCTCGCGACAAGTTTCACCCTGGTGATGTCCAACGTGGGTGCAACGGTCCTGCTGGTTCCGATCGCCATCAACCTTGCGTTGGCAACCGGCGCAAGCCCTGCCATGTATGCCTTGATCGTTGGTCTGGCGACGTCGAACGCCTTCATTCTGCCGACCCATCCGGTCAACGCCCTGATCATGGGCCCCGGTGGCTACAAGGTGAAGGATTTCATCCGCGTTGGTGGCTTGATGAGCATTCTCTTCATGGTGGTCATGCTTACCGTGGTCAATCTGATCTTCTGACCCGACATCAGGCCGTGCTGCAGAGGGCCTGCCGTGCCAGTAGGTCGCGTGCACGGTCGGCTGATTACATACGGGTTCCCGCGCTTTTCCTGAGCTTGGGTGCTCGAGGTCATGATTCTCGAATCAGTCGCTTGTTCTGAAATGAACGCGGGTTCCATCATCGTCGATATCGAGCGCGGTAAGGGCGGCCTTCTGGCAGGGCCCTGAAACACACGCACCCTGCTCGAGTTCGAAGACTGCGCCGTGGGCTGCGCACACCAGTTGCCCTTCGGCATCCTTGAGGAACTGATTGGGCGCCCAGTTGAGCGGGCGGCCCTGATGCGGGCAGACGTTCAGCCACACCCGCGCCTGACCCTGATATCGTGTGCCGATCAGGAACATACGCCTTCCGTCGGCCTCGGCCTGTAGCTCGACAAACTCACCGTCGATCAATGTTTCCGAGTCGCAGAGGAACTTGGTGGCGCTCACGCAGTCTGCCTTAGGTATGAACATGAATGATCCATGGAAGCGATTCTATCAGCCGCCCCAGAACCCGTTGGCCCGTTTTGGCCTGGTTTTGCTGGGGCTTGCCATTCTGGCCTTGAGCTTCATGCTCGGGCTGGTGTTTCTTGCGGTCGCCGCCGGCCTCGCCATTCTGGGTGCGATCGGGCTGACCGTTCGACGATGGTTCGGGATTGGCCGATCGAAAACGCCGCAGGACCAGACTATCGACGTTGAATATCGCGTGATCCGCCGGGAGCGAGACGAGTAATTCGGCGTTGGATCCTGCGAGTCGGTCAGCAGGACCCGCTGCTCAGATCACCAGTGTCATCACCAGAAACAAGGCCAGAACAGCGGCCATCCACAGCGCCGTATGACCCATCGGCGCCCGGCTGGAGAACAAGCGGTAGCTGCCCTTGCGGAAGCTGCTTAGCAGTAGCGCCCCCAGGCCCGTGAAACCCCGGCTGATTGCTGAGCTTGCGCCCGACAGGGCGCGATCGATCTTGCCGGCCAGCGCCGGAATTGCACGCCGATAAAACCAGTCCACGTCCAGGCTCACGGTCTCGGTGCGTTTCATCAGCGGCAACAGCACGAAGAAGGCCAGTCCCGCGAACAGCAACAGCTGGAGCTGGGTCACGACATGCTCTGCGGTGTACGGTTCGTACTCCACCGGATAGGGCAGCAAATCGTAGAGCAGATTCGGGAACAGGCCGATCACGATGCAGCCGGCCGCGAACAGAACCATGGCGATGCGCATGTTCCAGGGCGCTTCGGGCGGCCGCAGTCCGGAATCCTTCTGGAAGAAAACGAACCACGGGAATTTGATTCCTGCATGCAGGAAAACGCCCGCTGAGGCGGCGATCAGCAGGAACCAGACCACGCTCATATGTTCGTAGCCGGCGGCCGATGAAATCATCGACTTCGAAATAAAGCCCGAGGTGAACGGGAAGGCTGAAATGGCGAGGGCGCCAATGATGCCGCACACCGTGGTCAGCGGCATGGTGCGGAACAAGCCACCCAGCTCCGAGCACTTGCGAACGCCGGTTTGATAAAGCACGGCGCCGGCGCTCATGAACAGCAGCGCCTTGTAGATGATGTGGCGAAAGCGTGTGCGGCCGCGCCGTTGAGTGCCAGCTCGGTGCCGATACCAATGGCAACGACCATGAAGCCCACCTGGTTGACGATCGAGTAGCTCAATATTCGCCGCATGTCGTTTTCCAGCAGCGCGAAGATGATCCCGTAGAAGATCATGAACAGGCCGATCCAGATCAACAGCGGCTGGCCCGGGAAGAGCAGGATCAGGGCCAGCACCGAGGTCTTGGTCGTGAACGCCGACAGGAAAACACCGCCCATGGGGCTGGCCTCGGGATAGGCATCGGCCAGCCAGGCGCTGATCGGCGGGGCAGCGGCGTTGATCAGGACACCGATGAAAACCATCCAGGTCGCGAAGGACTCCAGGGCCAGGGCCTGAATCTCCAGCGAGCCGGTGGCAACGTAGATGCCTTCGATGCCGATCTTCAGGATCAGGCCGCCGGTCAGATGGATGATGGCGTAGCGGATGCCGGCGGCACGCGCGCTCTCGGTGCCGCCGCACCAGACCACCACGGTCGAGAACAGGGCCATCAGCTCCCAGAAGATGAACAGCGTGATCAGATCGCCGGCGAAGCTGACGCCGATGGCGCCGGCCGCGTAGATCATGGCGGCTGACAGTTCGTACCATTTCGATTGCCGGAACGCGAACAGGACCCCGCCGAAGGCCATGATGGCAAATACGGTGGCGAACAGCCTGCGCAGCGCGCTGCCTTCAACCAGCTCGATCTGGTAGCCGAGGAAGGTTGTGGTCAACTGAACGCCGTCGGGCACCTGCCAGATCGCATAGAGCGTGATCAATGGTGCCAGCAAGGCAATGACCGGACGCATGGCCGGCCGAGAAATGGCTACCAGAATGGCCCCGCTGATCAGAATGAATGCTGGCGGCATGACAAATTCAAACATCGTCCTGCTGCTCCTCGAGAACGCTGGGGGCGAGCTGGGTCGGTTTGACGTAGTAGTCATCCGGGCGTTTCAGGACGCTGCCGAGCACTTTGGCAAACAGCACCATGGCTACGCAGCTGAGGAAACCGAAGGCCGCGTAGAAACCAGGCCAGCCGTCGACCACGAAATAGTCATGGACATGGATCCAGATCTGCGCAACGACGGTGAGTGCGAGCACGATGCCGGAAATCCACCACAGCAGACGAATTGTCTTCGGCTGCACCAGCCAGTGGCTGGCGCCTTCGCGGATGGCCTTTTCGCGTTCAGGGCTCATGGGGCCACCTCAAGAATTCGGGTTTCAAGTTCGACCAGCGGTCCGTTCAGGGCAAAGAAGGCGAAGACCAGCAATGCCGTGGTGGTCAGCGCAGCGACCATTGGCCAGGGCGCCTCACCGTGGTCGATCTCTGGCGGCTCGGTTTCCGGCGTGAAGAAGGCGCGGAAAACGATCGGCAGGAAATAGGCCGCGTTCAATCCGGTCGAGAGCATCAGAACGGCCAGCGTGAAATAGCTCTCGACCTGGAATGCACCGGCGATGATGTACCACTTCGATACGAATCCAGCGGTCGGCGGTACCCCGATCATGGACAGCGCACCCACGGTGAACGCGGCCATGGTCAACGGCATTCTGAGACCGATGCCACGAAGTTGATCGATCCGGGTCTTTTTCGATGCGATGTAGATTGCGCCAGCGCAGAAGAACAGGGTGATCTTGCCGAAGGCGTGAGCGACGATGTGCACGGCCGCACCGATTTCGGCAAACGGGGCCAGAACCAGAGCCGCCATGACGATATAACTCAGCTGGCCGATGGTCGAGTAGGCCAGCATTTTCTTGATTTCGACCTGTTTGAGCGCGATCACCGAGGCTGCGACCACGGTAAAGCCAGCCAGATAGATCAGATACTTCTCCAGCGGAACGCTGGCCAGAAAGTCGACGCCGAAGATGTAAATGACGACTTTGGTGATGGTGAACACGCCGGCCTTGACCACGGCAACCGCGTGCAGAAGCGCGGAAACGGGGGTCGGTGCGACCATGGCCGCTGGCAACCAGCGATGCATCGGCATGACGGCTGCCTTGCCGACGCCGAGCACGAACAGTCCAAGCAGAATTGCCGCGCTGCCGGTGCTGATATTGCCTTCGAGAATGCCGCCGGGCGTGAAGTCCAGCGTGCCTGCCGATGAATAGTTCCAGATAATCGCGGGCAGGAACAGGCCGATCGATGTGAACAGCAGGACGCCGAGGTAGGTGCGTCCGCCAGCGCGCGCCTTTTCGTTTCGATTATGGGTGACCAGCGGCCAGGTGCTGATGGTCAGAACTTCATAGAAAATGAACAGGGTCAGCAGGTTGCCGGCCATGGCCACGCCCATCGCGCCACTGATCGCGATCGCGAAGAAGGCATAGAAGCTGGGTCTGATGCGGCTCCTTGTTGCCGCGCATGTAGCCAAAGGCATAAATCGAGGTCACGAACCACAACAGGCTGGCCAGCAGGGCGAACATCAGACCGAGAGGTTCGACGTTGAAGGCAATGCTCAGGCCTGGCAGGGGCTCGGCGAGAACCAGGGTGAGGGCTTCTCGATCATTGATCGGCCCGATCATCTGGGTGGCCAGGCCAAACAGGGTGGCGGCCGTGATCAGCGTGATGGCTTCACGCAGATTGGGCCAGCGTCCTGCCAGGGCGATCAGGACCGCCCCAATCAGCGGCGTTAGAAGGATCGAGGCGATCAGGAAAGATGCGCTCATGGGGTTGCTCCCAGCAGCACGCGCGCGCCCTCAAGCGCGAAGTCCAGCGTCAGTCGAGTATCGATACCGAAGTAGTAGGTCGCAAACACCATCACGTACATCGGAATCAGCAGTCCAGCGCGTGCTTCCTTGACCACGGGACGCCCTTCGGGCGCGGGCTTGAGCCAGGCGGCTTCTGCCACTTTGCCGATGTAGATCACGGCCAGCAGTGAGCCCAGCAGAATCACGACCACGGCCAGCCACAAGCCCTGTTCGATGGCGGCCTGGATCAGCATCCACTTGCTGATGAAGCCGGCGGTCAGAGGCACACCGATCAGCCCGAGCCCGGCCAGAACGAAGGCGATCATGGTCAGCGGCATCTGCCGTCCGAGCCCGTGGAAGGCCGAAATCGGGCCGAACCTGTCTGGTAGATCACCGTGCAGACGCACATGAACAGCGCCGCCTTGATGATGGCGTGATTGAAAAGATGGACCAGGCCAGACGCCAGCCCGGTGACCGACAGCAGGCTGATGCCCAGAATGATGTAGCCGATCTGGGCCACGCTGGAATAGGCCAGCAAGCGCTTGAGGTTGTCCTGTTCGATCGCCCATATCGATGGCAGCAGAATGCCGAACAGGCCCAGAATGAAGAAGATCTCGGCGTAGGGCATGGCGGTTGCGAAGCCGACGCCAAACACCGTGAAGACCAGTCGGAGCAGGGCATAGACCGCGACCTTGGTCGCCGTGGATGCCAGAAAGACCGTGATCGCTGAGGGTGCGTTGGCGTAAGCGCCGGGCAGCCAGCGATGAAGCGGGAACAGGGCAAGTTTGACGCCGATGCCAACGATGATGAAGGCAAAGCCGGCTTGCACGGCGCGCGTATCGGCCACAGCCGGCAGGCGCTCGGACAGATCCTGCATGTTCAGCGTGCCGGTCATGATGTAGAGCAGGCCGACCCCGATCAGATAGAAGGTGGCGCCCAGGGTGCCCATGATCAGATAACGGAAGGCCGATAGCGGGGCGGTCTTGGGGCGGCCCATCGCGACCAGTGCGTAGGTCGACAGGGATGAAATTTCCAGGAACACGAAGAGGTTGAAGGCGTCGCCGGTCAAGGTGATGCCCATCAAGCCCGAGAATGCGAGCAGGAACAGGGCATAAAACAGCCCCTGGCGTTCCGGTATTTCCTGATTGATGCTGATCCGGGCCCACGGCAGAATCACCGTGGCCATCAGGCTGACCAGCAGTCCGATGAAGGCATTGACGGCGTCCACGCGGAACTCGATTCCGATCGGGGGCGGCCAGTTGCCAAAGGCATAGCGCAGCGGTTCGTCAACCGCTGCGGGCAGAACCTGAGCCATGATCAGTACCGAGATCAGGGCGGCCAGCATGGCGGTCAGCCACGGCAGAAAACGGCCAGGCAGAGCGCGCAGATCGGTGCGGCGATCAGCGGGACCAG
Source organism: uncultured Pseudomonadota bacterium (assembly GCA_942491245.1). Classification (GTDB taxonomy): domain Bacteria; phylum Pseudomonadota; class Gammaproteobacteria; order Xanthomonadales; family Wenzhouxiangellaceae; genus Wenzhouxiangella. The sequence continues at coordinate 3,966 of CALNZT010000014.1, read as the reverse complement.
AACGCCGAAGGGCATCAATTCGGTCATGGTCATGTGCAGGTCTCGTCGTCGCTGTCGTCTTCGCTGAGCAGATCGTCTTCGATCGATCCGAAGTTTTCATGAATGCGAACGGCCAGCGCCAGGCCAACTGCCGTGGTCGCGATACCGACCACGATGGCGGTAAGAATCAACACGTGCGGCAAGGGGTTGGAGTAGACCTCGATGCCTTCGCGATAGATCGGTGTGGATCCGCCCAGGATCTTGCCGGCTGATATGAACATGATGAAAGCGGAGGTCTGGAACAGGTTCAGGCCAATGATCTTCTTGGCCATGTTGCCGCGCGACACCACGGTATAGAAGCCGATCATCATCAGCACGACGACAATCCAGTAGTTGTACAAGCCGAGCCAGCCCATCAGTGGTTCTCTCCGACGTCGTCGTGGTCCGAGCGCCGGCGCACGAACAGCGTGAATATCAGCATGGTGACGGTCGATACCGTTATTCCGATGCCCAGCTCGACCGTTACGATGCCGAACTGCTGAGCGAGCTGTGGATCGCCGAGCAACGGTCGATAATCGAGGAAATTCCCGCCCAGGACGACCCCTGCGACACCGACGGCGCAATAAATCAGCACGCCAAGGAGCATCAGCACGTACATGGCCCGCTCGGGAATCACGTCGAGGGCGGCGTCCAGTCCATAGATCAGGGCGAAAAGAATCCACGCTGCGGCAAACACGACACCGGCTTGAAATCCGCCCCCGGGTGAGTACTCGCCGTGGAACTGGATGTAGAGCGCAAACAGCATGATCAGTGGGATCAGGAAGCGCGCGACGACGCGCAGGATGCCGTTGTTTCTCATTCTTCCGGCTCCTGCTTCGAGACGACTTTCGGGCGGCGACGACGCGTTCCAAGCAGGGCATAGACCGCCAGACCAGCGGTCAGGATGACAAAGCCCTCTCCCATGGTGTCGATCGAACGATAGCTGGCGAGCACTGCCGCAACCATGTTCGGGATGCCCATGTCGTTGTAGGTCTCGTTGACGTAGTAGGGTCCAACGTGGGTCTGGACTGGATTGTCCGGGTTGCCGAATTCCGGGAAATCGAGGGTCGCGTAGATCAGTACGGAACCGGTCAGAACGACCACGGCCAGGGCCGGCCAGTTGGGCCGCGGTGCCTCGGCCTCCTTGTGCGGCACCAGCGCCAGCAGCGCCAGCATCAGGATGGTGGAGATGCCAGCACCTACGGCCGCCTCGGTCAGCGCGACGTCCCCGGCATCGAGCACGGCGAACAGCGCCGCCGATAGCAAGGAATAGATGGCAAAGAGCATGGCGGCGGTGAACAGATCCCGGCTGCGCACCACCGCAATCGCGATGATGACCAGGAAGCTGAGCAGGCCGATATCGATCAGGTATTCGATGACGGCGTCCTCCGCTTGGTGTCGTCGACCAGAGGGTCTACCCCGTCAACGATGGCTGATCGGGCCAGGGCGTGACTGGCCGTTGGCGCAGTGAACAGCAGGAATAGAAGAATCAGCGCCAGCTTGACGCTCAGAATGCTGAACCCGGCCTGCAGGATAAGACCCAGGATGATCATCAGCGCACACAAGGTGTCGGTGACCCCGGCGGCATGCAGGCGAGTATAGAAATCGGGGAAGCGAATCAACCCGAGACCGCCCATTACGCCGAAGACGCCCCCGCTCAGCAGCAGGGTCCAAGACAGGATATCGATTACGGTTTCAGCCATCGGTAATGTCTCCCTCGCCAGCCTTCCAGATCCCCCATCTTGACGAGCTTGAGAACTGCGACGATGGCGATGAAGTTGATCAGGGCGTAGACCAGGGCAACATCGACCAGATCGGAATGTCCCTTGAGCAGGCTGATCAGCGCTACCACCAGCACGGTCTTGGTCCCGAACACGTTGACGGCCAGGATTCGGTCGTAGATTGTCGGCCCCCTGAGCGCTCGTATCAGCGCGAGAAGCATGGTCACGAAGACCAGCATTGTGGTCAGAACCAGCACCGTATTCATGGTCTAGGGTTTCCCTGGGTCGGCGTTTTCCAGCCAGCTGATTCGCGCGGCCATGCGGCCAGCTTCGAGGTCTGCGGCGGATCCGGCATCGAGCACGTGAGCCGTCAATTCGTCTGATTCCAGCAGCAGCGTCACGGTGCCTGGCGTCAGCGTGCACGAATTGGCGTAGGTGACTTTCGCTACAGCGTTTGCAGGCGGTACCGGAACGGTCACGATGCGGGGGCTGATCTTGTCCGGTGAGAGGATGAGACGAACGACGGTCAGGTTGGACTTGATGATTTCTCCAACCAGCCAGGCCCAGTAGAGGGGGAGACGCCAGGAGTAGAGTACGGGATTGTGCTCGACGCCGACCACGTCCATTCGCCGCGACAGCCATACGACCAGCACCACAGAGGCGGCGCCAAGTGCAATGATCTGCGGCTTGTACACGCCCGAGATGGAAAGCCAGAGCGCGGCCAGCAGAATACCGAGTGAGATCATGTATCGCATAAGCGGGCAATATTACCAACACCCCGGTGATTGTCCAAAACTTTCGGTCGGCTGGGGTCGGCTGGCCTCGGATTGATGCGGGCATCGGGCACAATGGTCGCCGCAGGTCGGCCTGGATGCGGTCCTGATCGAGAACGAACATGACGGAGAAACTCGCTTTGAACCCTGAAACGTCAGTCAATGTGGCCGAGCTTTCCACCCTGGCGGCCCTGATTCGAGCCGGCTCGTCGCTGCTGGTGATCGAGACCCACGATGAGCCACACGCACTCGGTCTGTTTCTTGAACTCCGCCGCCAGATGCATCGACCTCTCCTGAAATGGACTGCGGCGCAAGGCTTGATCTGGCTGGATCGCGAGCAGAAACTCAGCGACGAATTTCGCGACCCTGAGACGGCGCTGAACCATCTGGCCAATCGTCGCGATCGGGCGATTGTGCTGTTGATGGACTTTCACCCCTATCTGACCGACCCGGTGATCGTCAGGCGGCTGCGCGAGCTGGCTCGACCGGGCCCGGATCTGCGCTCCCCGACCCTGGTCATGGTCAGCCCGGAATTGTCCTTGCCGCCTGAACTCAGGCCGCTGGCGCGCCGCTTCGATTTGCAGGCGCCGGATCGAGCAGCGCTGGTGGATATGGTCCGTCAGGAGGCCGTCCGCTGGGGCAACGACCGCGGGCAGGGCAGCGCCCAGCTGTGCGAGAAAACGCTGGAGCGCCTGGTCGACAACCTGGCCGGATTGACCATGAAAGATGCCCGGCGCCTGGCGACCAATGCGATCTTCGATGACGGCGTGCTCGACCACCGCGATCTGCAGTCGATCATGCAGGCCAAATTCGAGCTGCTCAATCCCGAGGGCGTGCTGAACTTCGAACTGGAAACCGCGCGCTTTGCCGAGGTGGCGGGCATGCCGCGGCTGAAGCGCTGGCTCAAGATGCGCGCCGAGGTTTTCAGCGCAGCCCAAGCACCTCCGGGCTTGGATCCCCCAAGGGGGCTCTTGCTTCTGGGCGTTCAGGGCTGCGGCAAGTCGCTCGCGGCACGCGCCGCCGCGGGTCTGTTCGGCGTGCCCTTGCTGCATCTGGATTTTGGCGCGCTGTTCAATCGTTATCATGGCGAAAGCGAGCGCAATCTGCGCGATTCGCTCAAGGCGGCCGAAAGCATGGCGCCCTGCGTCATGTGGATCGATGAAATCGAAAAGGGCCTCGCGACCTCTGATAGCGACGGCGGAACGTCAAAACGGATGCTGGGTACCTTTCTGACCTGGTTGTCCGAGCATCGGTCGCGAGTGTTTGTGGCGGCCACGGCCAATGACATTTCCAGCCTTCCCCCGGAATTGATGAGAAAGGGTCGGTTCGACGAGATATTTTTTGTCGATCTGCCCGATCAGGCCACTCGACGCGCCATTCTAGAGATTCATCTCCAGCGCCGGCAGATCAAACCCCAGCTGTTTCCGCTGGACAAGCTGGCCGAGGTCACGCGC
>CALNZT010000013.1:0-55936 GCA_942491245.1 uncultured Pseudomonadota bacterium | reverse complement strand
CGGATGGCGGATGTCCATGACCACGACCAGGCCCAGCAGCGCCTGGCGGCTGTCCAGGTAGGCCTGGATCAGGCCGTGCCAGTGGCGCTTGAGCTCGCCTGCAACCTTGGCATAGCCATAGCCCGGCAAATCAACCAGATGGCGGTTTTCATCGAGTTTGAAAAACACCAGTTGCCGGGTCCTGCCCGGTGTGCGACTGGTCCGAGCCAGTGCATTCTGACGGCACATCCGATTGATCAGGCTGGATTTTCCGGCGTTGGAGCGACCGGCAATCGCCACTTCAATGCCGGTATCCGGAGGCAATTGTGACAGCGTGTGGACGCTGTCGAGGTAAGCTGCGCGCTGCAGCAGGGCGTTAATTCCACTCACGGGCTGGCACGCTCGACGACTTGCGGCGATAATATCAGGTTCAATTCGACAGCGTAATACGGAGTTCCAAGCGATCATGGCTCGATTGATGTTGATGCTTCTTGCAGTTCTGCCCTTTGCGGTAAGCGCTGCTGGTGATCCGGCGGCCGGTGAGGCCAAGGCCGGAGTGTGTGCTGCCTGCCACGGCGTGGACGGTAACAGTGTGGTAACGATCTGGCCCAAGATTGCCGGCCAGCACCCGGAATACATCGCACGCCAGACCCGCATGGTGCGGGATCAGCAGCGTGTTGTTCCCGAGATGTACCCGATGGTGATGAACCTGACCGATCAGGATATCGACGACATCGCGGCTCACTATGCCGCCCAGACCCTGCAGTCCGGTGTTGCCGACGAGGCACTGGTGGAACTCGGCCAGAAAATTTACCAGGGCGGCAACATGGACTCGGGCGTTCCGGCCTGTGCGGCCTGCCATGGCCCAACCGGTAGCGAATTCTCGGCGCACAGTACCCGGTACTGCGGGGGCAGCATGCCGACTACACCTCCAGTCGTCTCAATCGCTACCGCGATGGCGTGACCAACGGCGATGAAGACCCTTACAGCAAGATCATGGTTGGCGTTGCCACCAATCTGAATGATGATGAGATCGCCGCGGTCAGTTCCTACATCGAGGGCCTGCACAGAGCGAATGGTCAGGGCGGCGAAGGGAACTGATCGGCGTTTGGCCGGTCTTTAGTCGACAACACTAGCGAAACGGAATTCAACATGGCTCGAATGATCTTTCTCGGAACTTTGCTGGCGCTGATCGCCGGTGCGGCCCAGGCCCAGCCCTTCATCGAAGGTACGCACTATCAGCGTATCGATGGTCCGGCCGTGGCCATCGACGATCGCGTCGAGGTCATTGAAGCCTTTGCCTACCCCTGCGGCGCATGTCGCAACTTTCTCCCGCACATAACGGCGTGGGAAGAAACACTGCCCGAGTACGTGGATTTCCAGCGTCGTCCGGTACCGCTGCAGCAGGGTTGGGAGCTGTTTGTTCTGGGCTATTACACCGCGCAGGTCATGGGTCTGGATATCCACGAAGTTCACCCAGCCATCTTCCGGGCAGTTCACGATGAGCGTCGTCGGATTCGAAGCATCGAAGATCTGGCAGAGATCTACACCGAAAACAACGACAATACGGCGGAGTCCTTCGTCAACACCGCCGGTTCGTTCGCGGTCGATTCCCAGCTGCGCAAGAATCGCTCGGACCTGATCCGCTTCGGCGTGCGCTCTACGCCAACGGTGATTGTGCAAGGTACCTGGCGGATCAATCCGAATGCCTTCAATTCCTACGAGCAGATGCTGGCTGCGGTCGATTTTCTGGTTGCTCAGGAAGCCGAGCGACTCGGTTTGACTGCGGCCGATGCTGAGCCGGAGACCGCGTCCCAGGCTGAGCCTGAAGCCGAGGCTGAAGACGCCCCGGCAGACACCTGATCAGAAAAATGGGTGCCGGTCCTCAGCGGCTCAGGCTGCTGAGCTACAACATCCAGGCCGGCACGACCACCGGTAACTATCGGGAGTATGTGACCAAGAGCTGGCGTCAGGTGCTCCCGAACAACCAGCGCATTGCCAACCTTGACGCCATTGCTGACCTGGTGGCCGATTACGACATCGTTGCCCTGCAGGAAGTCGATATCGGCAGCCTGCGGTCGGGGTTTCTGAACCAGGCCAAGTATCTCGCTACCCACGCCGCATTCCCGTACTGGCATCATCAGGGCAACAGAAAGGTCGGGATGCTGGCGCACGCCGGAAACGGACTCCTGAGCAAGATCGCGCCGAGCGAAATCGAAGAACACAAACTGCCAGGTGCGATTCCAGGGCGCGGTGCTATGGTGGCGCGATTCGGAGACGGTCCGGGCGCACTCTGGCTGGTCGTGCTGCATCTGGCACTGGGGCGCCGTGCACGCTCACAGCAGCTCAACTACGTGGCCAGCCTGATTCGTGATTACCCGAATGTCGTGGTCATGGGCGATCTGAATACTGGCCCGGGTTCGAAGGAGATGACCGAGTTCTGTGATCGCGCGGGTTTGATCATTCCGTCCTCGGCGATTCCGACCTTTCCGTCCTGGGACCCGAAGCGCGCGATCGATCATATTCTGGTCTCTCCGCATATGGATATTGCCGAGCTGGACGCTTTGGCGGTCGAGTTTTCGGATCATCGCCCGCTGGCGATGACACTGAATCTGAATTCCAGTCGAACTGATTGAGATACCCGTTATCCGGCGCACTTGGGGTTCGGGCGCGCCTCTGCATTGCCCGGGCTGGTTCAAAGCCCCATACGCAGGGCGACCAGTATCAGTATCCCGCCGAACAGACGACTCAGCTGGCGGGCCGGCAAGCGGTGGGCGAGCGCCACGCCCAGCGGGGCGCTGGCCGCACCCGCCAGGCCGATCAACAGGGCTGCAGGCCAGTGGACGTGACCGATCAGGCCGCTCAGTTCATTGGCCTGGGAATCGATCAGCAGGAATGCTGAGGTTCCGCCCAATCCAATGAGCCAGCCGCAGGTCGATGCCATGGCCACAGCATTGACCATGGGGTAGCCGTTCCAGCGCAGGTAGGGCACGGTAAAGCTGCCACCGCCGATTCCGATCATGGCCGACACCGCACCAATGGTGGGGCCGAAGAACCACCACAGCCGGAGGCGAGCCTCACGCGTGATCGACGAGTTATCGAGGGCCAGCAACATGCGTAGTCCGATCAAGGCCACAACGATGGCGAAAACCAGCGCCAACCGTTCGCCGCCGAGCCAGGTTGCAAGCACGGCGCCGATCACTGCCCCCAGGCCGACAGCCGGGGCCAGCCGAACGATGACCGCTTTCAGAATGACCTTGCGCCGGGCATGGAACCCGATGGCGCTGGCCGAGGTCAGCAACATGGACGCCAGTGATGTGGCAACCGCTACGCTGATGGCCACATCCGCAGCAAGGCCCTGGTCGATCAAGAACCAGCTCATGGCAGGAACGATCACCAGCCCACCACCAATACCGAGCAGGCCAGCCAGAAGGCCGGCGAGGCAGCCCAGCAGAAGGAGCATGAAAATCAAAAAGATCACTTGTCGAATGAAGCGTCCAGACGCATGATGGCAAAGCTTGCTGGAGTATCGCAGTTTTCTATGGTGCAACGATTGATACATCGACCTGGAATGCGGGCCTTGAGCCTGCTCATCTGCCTGTGTCCGGCAGTCTGGACCCCCGCTGCCTGGGCCATGGATCGCGACGAACAACGCGAGCGTTTCCGCGAGGCTGGGCTGCGGCATCGCGCCGATCATGCAGCCAGCCATCGACGTCATGCAGGATCTGGATGACTACCCGCTGCGCCCTTACCTGGAGTTCGAGTTGCTGCGGCAGCGACTGGACCGGGTTCCCGAGGTGGTCATGGACCAATTTCTGGCGCGCTATCGCGACTGGTCATTCGGGCCATCCTTGCGCCGCCGCTGGTTGCGCAGTCTGGCCCGCAATGGTGATTACGACGCACTGCGCCGGCACGCCGGCGACAGCGACGATGCGGTCGTTCTATGTCATCTTGCAAGGGCTGATCCCCAGCAGCAGGTCAAACTGCGGATGCATGGTGTCTCGGGTCAGCGCGCTTTGGATCGTCGGCGACTCGCAGCCTGACGACGCACAACTACCCGGTTTTTGACTGGTGGCGGCGAGACAATCATCAGACCCCCGATAGCGCCTGGCGACGCTTCAATCTGGCGCTGGATGCCGGCAACCCGGGCCTTGCCCGCTATTTGCGCCGCTATCTGGATTCCGATCGAGACTATTGGGCCGAGCGCTGGCTTGCTTTGGAAGAACGGCCATGGCCGACCCTGGCCCAGGCGCGCCAGTGGATCGATCATGAGCAAGCCCGGCTTATGGTGTCGAGCACGCTGCGTCGTCTTGCCGCCAGTGACTGGGAAGGCGCACGTGATCGCTGGCGTCAGCTCGATTCTCACTTCAGCTGGACCGAAGAGGAGCGTGGGGAGATCGACGCCCGCATCGCCCTGTTCCAGGCTGTGGCCATGGAGATCGATGCCATTGCTGCGATCGATGCATTACCCGCCTCGAGTCGCACTCAACAGATGCTGGAATGGCGGGCACGCGTGGCCATGGCCCACGGCGAATGGGATGAGGTGCTGACCTCCATAGAGGCCATGGCGTTGCGCGATCAGGCCAGTGGCCGCTGGCGCTACTGGCGCGGCCGGGCGCTGGCCCAGCTGCAGCGTCCGGATGCGGTACTGGCCTATGCCAGTCTGTCCGCGGAAGCGTCGTATTACGGTTTCCTGGCCGCCAAGGCTCTCGGGCAGGATCTGCGCGTATGCAATGAAGATCTGTCGCCTGATGCTGATATTCAGGCGCGTTTGCTGCGCGATGCCCGTTTCGAACGCGCCCTTGAGCTCGATCAGGTCGGGCTGGACTGGCATGCGCGCTGGACCTGGTCCCGCGTGGCCCGCCAGCTCACGCGCGAGGAACTGCATCAGGCCGCGCTGCTGGCCGCCGAGCAGGGCTGGTATGACCGGGTCATTTCTGCCCTGGGCAATGCCGGTACGCTGTCGGCCTATCGCCTGCGTTTTCCGCTGCTGGAGCAGCGCCGGGTGGTTGATGAGGCCAGTCGACGCGGGGTCGATCCAGCCCTGGTCTACGGCCTGATGCGGGCCGAATCCGCGATGCAGGCTGATGCGCTTTCGCCGGCCGGGGCGCGAGGCTTGCTACAGCTGATGCCGGGTACCGCTCGACTGGTCGCCAGGCGCAATGCCTTGCCCTATTCAGGCAGCAATGACCTGATGCAACCCGCCATCAATATTCCGCTGGGTGTCGCCCATCTGGCCGAGCTGCAGCAACAGTTCGACGGCGACTGGATTCACGTGGCGGCGGCCTACAATGCCGGTGCCGGTGCTGTCCGGCGCTGGTTGGATAGTCGACCGCTCACCGACCATGACGTCTGGCTCGAGACCTTGCCGTTCTATGAAACGCCGCGACTATGTCCCTCAGGTGCTTGCGTTCGCCACACTCTACGAATGGCAGCTGGGACGATCGCCGGCCGTTCTGGCCAATCACATCCGACCATCGGCGGGGACGGCCAGCGCTGCCTTCAGCTGTACGCCATGACGGGTAGAATAGGAAATCTGGTTAAGTTCTGTCGGTCGAGAAAGCGGAATTCATGAAAATTTTCATTCTGGGCGGATCCGGGTTCGTCGGCGGCCATCTGGCGCGGCGTCTTTCTGCGGATGGGCATCACATCACGATTGCGACGCGTTATGCCCCCAGCGCGCGTGACATGGCGCTTGTTCCCGGTGTTCGACTGGCTCAGACCAATCCCTACGATCTGGATGCGCTGACCCGAGCGCTGGAAGGCCATGACGTCGCGATCAATCTGGTTGGTATTCTCAATGAGCGCGGTTTCGGTGGCCGCGGATTCCAACGGGCGCACGTGGAACTGGTCGAGAAGCTGATCATCTGCTGTGATGCCGCTCGGGTTGACCGATTGATCCACATGAGTGCGCTCAACGCGGGCCTGGGCGAAAGTCATTACCTGATGACGCGCGGCCAGGCGGAGGAACAGGTCATGGCGGCCTGGCGCGGTGGTCAGCTGACCACCACCATCTTCCGGCCGTCCACGATTTTGGCCCGGATGACAGCTTTCTCAATCGATTTGCCGATCTTCTCAAGATTGCGCCAGTGCTTCCGCTGGCCCGGCCCGGGGCCAAATTTGCGCCGGTTTATGTGGGTGATGTGGTTGAAGCGTTCGCCCGTGCCCTCGAGACCGACGACAGTCATGGCCGCATTTACGAACTGTGCGGCGCGGAGATCTGGACGCTCAAGGAACTGGTCAAGTGGGTTCGGGACCAGCTGGGCCTGAAGCGCTTGGTCATCGGCCTGCCTGATCCCTTGGGCTGGTTGCAGGGCAGGGTGTTCGACCTTGTGCACTGGCAAGCCATTTTTCAGTGATAACTACAAATCGCTCAAGATCGACAGCGTCTGCACCGACAACGGGCTGATCGAGCTGGGAATCGAGCCCTGGGGCATGTCGGAGAAAGCGCCCAGCTGGTTGGGTCAGGGTGGCCGCCTGGCCCGCTATCAGCGTTTTCGACGAACAGCCCGCCGTGACCGGACCTGACGGTGACGCGCTGACCGATGAGCTGACCATCTATCAGGTTGGTGGATCGGTTCGCGACCAGCTGCTCGGTCAGCCCTCCGCCGATCGTGATTTCGTGGTTGTCGGGTCCAGCCCCGACGCGATGCTGGCGCGCGGCTTCAAGCCGGTCGGACGGGACTTTCCGGTATTCCTCCGCATCCTCGGACGCACGAGGAATACGCGCTTGCCCGGACCGAACGCAAGTCAGGGCATGGTTATCGCGGCTTTGTCTTCCATGCCGGTCCCGAGGTCACGCTTGAAGACGATCTCATTCGGCGCGATCTGACCGTCAATGCGATGGCCCTGGATGCTGATGGCTACCTTATCGACCCGTTCGACGGGCGTCTTGATCTGCTTGAACATCGCTTGCGTCATGTCTCCGAGGCTTTTGTCGAAGACCCGCTGAGAGTGCTCCGCCTGGCCCGTTTCGCGACCCGATTCAAAGCGTTTCAGGTGGCACCCGTCACGCTTGAACTTTGCCGCGAGATGGTCCGCTCGGGCGAGCTGGATCATCTGGTGCCTGAGCGGATCTGGCAGGAAACCCGGCGAGCGCTGATGCACGATTCGCCATCGCGGTACTTTGATGTACTGCGCGATGTTGGTGCCTTGGCTGTCGTGTTTCCGGAGCTCGACGCCTTGTTCGGTGTTCCACAAACCGCCCACTACCATCCGGAAATCGACAGCGGTCGACACACCCTGATGGTGCTTGATCGCGCGGCAGCGCTGGCTGCGCCGCTGTCGGTTCGCTACGCCTGTCTGGTCCATGATCTGGGCAAGGCGCTGACCCCGCCTGAGGAGTGGCCCGCGCATCGTGGGCACGAAAAGCGAGGCCTGACTCCGATTGCCGAGATGAGCGCCCGACTGGCCGTTCCCAACGACTGCCGGGATCTGGCCCGCCTGGTCGGCGAATTCCACCTGCACGCCCACCGTGCTTTTGAACTCAAAGCCGCTTCCGTGCTCAAGTTGTTCGCTCGGCTGGACGCCTTTCGCAAGCCGTATCGCCTCGATCAGTTCTTGCTCGCCTGTCAGGCCGACCTGCAGGGCCGACTGGGCCGGGAATGCGAGGACTATCCCCAGGCTGCCTACCTTCGAGACTGCTTCCAGGCAGCGCCCAGGTCACCGCCGAACCGTTTGTGGATGAGGGCCTGCAGGGCCAGGCGATCGCTGAGGCCATGACGCGGGAGCGTCAGCGTCGGATCGAAGCGCTTAAAGCTGAATTTCCGACGTCTTTGACCTGACGGCGGCGTCGTGATCATCCGGCTCAATCGATGACGAGGTGCGGGCGTTCCAGTGCCCCCTGATAGTCGGTTGCTGGGCCCGGACGGCCGAGCAGATAGCCCTGGACCACATCAACCCGACACTGAATCATGTGGCCGAGCTGCTGCTTGGTTTCAACGCCTTCGGCAAGCACCGTCATGCCGAGCGAGTGAATCAGATCAACAATGGCGCGGGTCAGGTCGCGTTCCTGCGGATCACGATCCAGATTGCTCAGGAAGCTGCGATCAAGCTTGACGTAGTCGACCTGCAGGCGCCGCAGGTGAGCGAGGGAGCTGTAGCCGGTGCCGAAATCATCCAGGCAGACCTTGCAGCCGAGTTCGCGCAGGGCCGAAATGGTGTTCAGTCCGGCTTCAAAGTCATCCATGGCCGTGGATTCGGTGATTTCGATATGCAGGTCGCGCGGCTGGATCTTGTATTGATCACAGAGATTGGAGAGCTTGTCGGCCAGCCCCGCCTGCTGGAATCGCTGCGCCGAAAGATTAACCGAGACACTGACCGCGGGCAGCGCCACTTCGTTTTGCCATTCTCGCAGCTGACCCAGCGCCTGGCCGAGAATCTGGTCTTCCAGTTCGTCGAGCACACCGAGGCGCTCGGCTTCCTGCAGGAATGAGCCCGGGGTCAGGATGCCGCGTTCTGGATGGTTCCATCGCAGCAGTGTTTCGAATCCGGTAATTCGCCGCTCGCGCAAGCTGACCAGTGGCTGGAAATAGAGGCAGAATTGCTGCTCGTGAACACCGGCGCGCAGTTCGCGTTCCAGATTCAGCAAATCATAGGGCTGGTCGCCGTCTGAAGCCGCGCGATGAACCATCAGCGTTTCTCCGGCTTCTGCCGCCCGGATCTGAGCCTGCTGGGCCATGTTGATCAGTGCGACCGCGTCGATTTCATCATCCGGTGCGAAGCACAGCCCGCCGCTCAGGCTCAGATAGAGCTCCTTGCCTTCTTCACTCAGTGGCGTGGCGCTTTCGGTGAGGATCCAGCGCGCCAGCGCCATGGTTTTTTCCCGACGTCCGGCATTCGGAAGAATCAGGAGGAAATCACGATCGCCAACCCGGCCCAGTATGGACCCTTTGGGCGCGTACTTCTTGAGTCCGCCGTGCCAGACGACGAATGAGATCGTCAGTCTTGTTCCAGCCCAGGGCCTGAGATACCAGGTTGAAGCGATGAATTCCGATTGAAAGAACCCCGACACGATTACGTCGCACCGCCGCTGATCGGACTTCATGAAACAGAAAATCCTGCAGCTGACGTCGGTTGGGGAGCCCCGTCGCTGCATCGTGGCGGCGCAGATGAATAAGACGTTGCTCGGCGGACTGGGCCTTCTCCCAGGCCGAGGTTGAGCGCCGACGCTCGATTTCCAGCAGCCATATGATGATGCTGTAGCCGATCAGGATCAGCAGCAGGAAGCCGATCACACCAAGATAGGGCACGAAGGCAGGCGTTTCGCGATAGATGTTGATCCACCCGCTCAGGCCGCTCAGGAAGAGCAGGTAGATTCCATAACTCGAGAATGCCAAGGGGGTGAGCCTGGAGCTCAATCCGCGCTGCGGGCTCAATGAGCGCCACAGCATGATTGCGGTTACGATGAATGCGATCCCGGTAACGGCATGCAGGGCGGTATAGCGCAGCCAGGCGCCGTCGCTGTCGAAGGGCTGGATCATCGTGGTTCCGACGCCAACCATGACGGCCAGTATGACCAGCAGGACATGAACTCGGGGCTTGATGTTTCGTTCGTTTACGGCCTCCCAGGCGCCGATCATCAGCCAGATGATGTGGAGGTAGGCCGCCGCCTGCGAGAACGCCGACAGGACAAGCCGTTCGGCGGGCGAGATCCCGTCGTATCTACCGCTCAGTATCAGTCCTGCAGCGCCACCAAAATAACAGGCCAGGGCCAGGCAGCTGAACGCCCAGTGACGAAGAAATCGATGCTTGAATTCAATCAGGAATGCAATCAGCAGCAGCGCCAGGATCAAGCCGAACAGGGCCTGGCCAGCCTGGAGGGCGATCATCAGTTCAAGCTGTTGCACGTGTTGCCTGTCCCCTTGGAGAAGAACCTGAGCCGTTCAGGTGGCTGACGATCAGGGAGGCGATCCAGGCCCGCGCTCCCTTCCGGCTTGAGTGTCCCCGCTACATTATCCGATTTCCCGGTTTGCTGCAGCTGCAACCATCACGGCACTTTTTCTCAGCGAAGTGGTCTTACCTTCACATTTGTCGTTGACGCGGTCGCGATGGGTTCAGGTTTAAGGTACGAGTCCTTTTGAACTGACTCCAGTGGCGGAGATTCTATGCAGCTCACAAAATCAGGTTTGAGCAACCCGGTCGCGGTTGCTGTTGGCTGCATTCTGCTGGTGATCTTTGGCTTGCTCAGTCTCTATCGGCTGCCGATTCAGTTGACTCCCGACATCGAGCGGCCCTCGATTTCGAGTTCGACCGCCTGGCGCGCCGCGGCCCCGGAAGAAATCGAATCGGAAATCATCGAGCCGCAGGAAGATCAGCTGCGTGACGTTCCGGGCCTGCAGCGCATGACCGCGACCGCTAGTCCGGGCAGCGGCAGCATCAATCTCGAATTTGGCGTCAATGCCGATCTGAACCGGTCGTTGATCGAAGTTATAAACAGGCTCAATCAGGTGTCTCGCTATCCTGCCGATGCCACTGAACCCACGGTTCGCGTGGGATCAAATGCCTACGGCGACACGATCGCCTGGTTTGCGATCCGCACCGTGCCGGAAAACTCGCGCAGCATCATCGAGTATCAGGACTTCATCGACGAAGTCATACGCGAACGCCTCGAGCGTATCCCCGGTGTGTCTTCAGCCTCGGCCCGCGGCGGTCGTCCCTACGAGGTGCGTATCACGTTCGACCCTTATCGAGCCGCTGCCATCGGTGTTGACCTGACCCGGATCGGCCAACGGCTGGGCCAGAACGCTGATGTTTCCGGTGGGTTCCAGGAGGTCGGGAGGCGCCAGTACACGCTGCGTTTCGCCGGACAGTATGACGTGGCCGACCTGGATAATCTGGTCCTTGAATGGCGCGAGGGCCGTCCGGTCTACCTCAGTGATGTGGCAAGCGTCGAGCGGGTCATGCGTGATAGCAGCGGCGTCATGACCCAGAATGCCGGACCCTCGATTGCGATGAATGTGATCGCAGAGCCCGGCGTCAATATCTTGCAGGTCATGAGCGATTTGCAGGCTGAGGTTGCCGCCTTACGCGTCAGTCATCTGGACCCGGCAGGGCTGGAGATTCTCCAGGCCTCGGACGACACCATCTACATTCGCGAATCGATCTGGATGGTGGTCACTAATCTGCTGCTTGGCATGGGGCTGGCCATTGCCGTGCTCTGGTTCTTCTTCCGCAAGTTGCGCGCAACGCTGATGGTTGCGCTGGCCATTCCCCTGTGTCTGTGTTTTGCCTTTCTTGTGCTGGATGGCAGTGGTCGGACACTCAATGTGATCTCGCTGGCCGGCCTGGCCTTTGCGACTGGCATGGTTCTCGATGCCGCCATTGTCGTGCTCGAGAATATCGTCAGGCAGCGCGAACTGGGCCGAGACCCGAAGGAAGCCGCTGATCGGGGTGCCAGCCAGGTCTGGGGCGCCCTGCTGGCGTCTACCGTGACCACGGTGGCGATCTTCCTGCCGGTCATTTTCCTCAAAGATGAAGCCGGCCAGCTGTTCGCGGATCTGGCGGTGGTGATTTCCGCCGCCATTGTGTGCTCGCTGATCGTTGCAACCATCGTGATTCCGACAGCCAGCTATCGACTGCTGGGTAAGGACGTCATCGAGGATGGTCATCGCAGCTGGTGGCGCTGGGTCACCGACCGGGTGATGGCGATCACCGACACGCCGCGCCGTCGCTGGAGCTGGATTGCCGGATTGACGGCCGTCCCCCTGGTGCTGGGTGTGCTGTTGATTCCGCCAGCAGACTACTTGCCCGAAGGCGAGCAGAACTTCGTGTTCGGGTTTATTCAGACGCCGTCGGGTATGGGGCCGGACACCGCTGAGGAAGAGCTGGTCAACGTCGTCAATGAGCGTCTGCGGCCCTATATTGAAGGTGAAAAGGAACCCCGTATCGACAATACCTTCCTGGGCTTTTTCGGCACGGGTGCCTTTTTTGGCATGCGTGCGGCCGATGAAGATGACGTCGATGCGCTCTTGAATATCGTCAACAACGAGGTTCTGGCCGGCTTCCCCGATACCTTCGGGCGGGCCAGCCGGTCGCCGATCTTTGGTGGCCGTGGATCGCGCCAGATCGAGGTTGATCTGCAGGCCGGCAACTTCGAAGACCTGCTGGCCGCCGGTCAGATCGGTTTTGGCATGGTTCAGCAGGTCTTGCCGGGCAGCAGTGTTCGACCACAACCTGGTCTGGAGCTTGCAGAGCCGGAATTGCGCCTGGTGCCCGACGATCGTCGCATCGCCGAACTGGGTTGGACCCGTAGTGATGTCGCCACACTGATTCGCGCGCTTGGCAATGGCGCGTTTCTGGGCGATTACTTCGACGGTGATCGCCGCCTGGATGTCATTCTCCGCGGCGAAGAGTGGCTGACGCCGGAAGAATTGATGGCGATGCCGCTGGCCACGCCGTCAGGCCGGATTGCCACGCTGGGTGAATTGACTCGACTCGAGCGAACGGCCGGGCCAAACCAGATCCGACGCGTGGATCGTAGACGCACGCTGTCGCTTTTGGTCACACCGCCGTCCGACATGCCGATGGAGGTCGCCCTGGATATTCTGAAAACCGAGGTGGAGCCCGCCATGCGCGCGGCGCTTCCCCCCGATGGGGTCGTGAACTACACCGGAACCGCCGAGGCGCTGGACGAGACGCTGACCAATCTTGCCGGCAGTTTCCTGCTGGCGATCGTGATTCTTTATCTGCTGATTTCGGCCCTGTTCCGATCGTTCCGCGACTCGCTGCTGGTCTTGCTGACCATCCCCATGGCCACCGTTGGCGGCATCATCGGTCTTCGCGTGCTGGGCTTGGTAACCGGACAGGCCATGGACATGTTGACGATGATCGGCTTCGTGATTCTGCTTGGCCTGGTGGTCAACAATGCCATTCTTCTGGTGTATCGGGCGCGAGATGCCGAACGCGAGGGCTTCAGCCGGCGTGATGCGGTCGAGTCAGCAGTTCGCTTGCGATTGCGCCCGATTCTGATGAGTACCTTCACCAGTCTGTTCGGCATGCTCCCGCTGCTGTTCTTGCCCGGATCGGGTACCGAGCTCTACAAGGGGCTGGCCGCCGTGATCGTCGGCGGTCTGGCGATCAGTACGCTGTTCACGCTGGTTCTGTTGCCCAGTTTGCTGCGCGTGAACGAAGAAAAGGTCCGGTCGCAAATCAGCGATCCGGTTCCCGCATAAGGATATTGATTGTGATGAAACGAATACCAGTGATGCTCGCATCCGTCTGGCTCGCCAGCTCCGCGTTTGCGCAGTGGGGCGGGGCCTCTCCGGTTCAGGTCGGCGAGGCGCGCATTACCTCCATGGCGCCGACCATGCAGGTCGCAGGAACCATCGTTTCTCGGCAGGACGCCCTGCTTTCTGCTGAAGTCGAAGGTCGTCTCATCAGCGTGGCCGACGTCGGTACGCGCGTCGAGGCCGGCGATGTGATCGCCCGCATCGAGGACGTAAGTCTGACCCTGCGCGCGCAGGAGCTGGCGGCCGAGGTCACGCGGGCCGAGGCTCGGTTGCGCTTTCTCGAGGGTGAGCTGGTTCGTCTCGAGCGTCTGGCTGAAACCAATCTGGCGGCGGTCAGCCAGCTGGATCAGACTCGATCCGAGCGCGATGTTGCGGCCAGCGATCTGGTGGTTGTCAATTCGCGACTGAGTCAGGCCGAAGATCAACTGTCACGGACCCGTATGACGGCACCCTTTCCAGGCCTGGTGGTGGAACGTCGCGCGCAGGCCGGTGAGCGCGTGGCCGTCGGCAACCCGGTGGTTCGTCTCGTCAATCCGGATAACCTGGAAGTCGTCGCTCGTGCACCGTTGAACTACTACCGCTACGTGCGCGCTGGAGACGAGCTTGCAGTCAACACGGGAACGGACACGCCGATGATTTCGCCAGTCCGGACCGTGGTCAGTGTCGGCGGCGAAAATCAACACGTGTTCGAACTTCGCCTGGATGTGCTTGACGCCTTGCCCGTTGGCCAGACCGTGCGCGTGACGGTGCCCACCGCCGACGTCCGCCAGGTGCTGGCGGTTCCGCGTGACGCGCTGGTGTTGCGCGGCGACGGCATTGCCATCTTTATCGTCGACCAGGACAACACCGCTCGCCGCATTCGGGTCACGACCGGCATCGGTGAGGGCGACTGGATCGAGGTCCAGGGCGCTGTTCAGGAGGGCGACCGGATTGTGATTCGCGGCAACGAGCGTCTGCGCGCGGGTCAGGCCGTCAGCGTTCAGGCGTCTCAGGAATCGGCCTGATTTACAACTGAATCAGCTTGCCTGGGCGTATAATTGCGCGTCGCTTCAGTAAAGGGCCCTGGCGGTCTGATCCCATGACCTATTGCGTTGCCGTTCGAGTCGAACAAGGCCTGGTGCTGGCATCGGACTCGCGCACCAGCGCGGGTGTCGATGATCTGAGCATCTATTCCAAGATGCATCATTTCCGGACCCGCAACGATCGCTTTATCACGCTGCTGTCGGCCGGCAATCTGGCTACGACACAGGCGGTGACCAAGCAGCTGGAGCGTCAGATCGAGCAGACACCCGAAGGGCCCAATCTCAACAGCTTCAGCTATCTTGACGAAATCGCCCATCATGTCGGCGAGCTGAGCAGCCAGATTCAGAGCGATTTTTCTGACCAGATCGAACAGGCCAACGGCATGATGCAGGCATCGTTCATACTGGCTGGCCAGATTCGCGGCGGTGACCACGAAGCTTTTCTGATCTACCCCCAGGGCAACTACATCGCAGCCTCACCGGAAAAGCCGTTTCTTCAGATTGGAGAGACCAAATACGGCAAGCCGATTCTTGACCGTATCATCGAGCCGTCCATCAGCCTGGAGCGGGCCGGGCGCTGCGCCCTGGTGTCCATGGATGCATCAATGCGCGCAAATCTGACCGTCGGGCCACCCATCGAGCTGCTGATGTATCAGCGCGATACCCTGAATTCGATTCGGCGCTCAAGGATGGAGGCCAACGACCCTTATCTGATTCGTCTGGGGCAAGCCTGGTCTGAAGGCCTGAATCGCCTGTTTCTCGATCTTCCCCGATTCGAGTGGGAAGAAGAATCGAACTGACAGTCGTGAGTTGACTGCGGCACTCAGGGGCTGAAGCCGCTGTTTCGGATGACTTCATCGACCAGTTTGAGCTTGTCGACGACCACGGATGTCAGCACGAACGGGTAGGGATCGGCCTGGTCCATCGAGCGCGTGATCAGATTGATCTTCAGCGCCAGATCCACCCAATGGCGAACCTTCTCGTCGGCGTCGCAGGTGACGACGTCCTGCGGCGCCAGGCCGATCGATGCCGCCATTTCCAGTGAGTCGGTGATCTGCAGCCAGTGAGCCCAGCATTCAGCCCAGTCTTCCTGGGGGTGCGCGCTGGCGTAGGCGCTGACGTAGTTGTCCTGCCAGCGATCGCGTGGGCCTTCAGCGTAATAGCGTTGCAGGGCCGGGCTGTAGTCCGCGCGTTCATCACCGAAGCACTCGCGAATACGATTGACCATCGGGCTTTCGGCAACCAGTCGATCCCAGTAGTAGTGTCCGCTCTCATGGCGAAAGTGGCCCAGAAGCGTGCGCTGCTGCTCGTTCAGCTGCAGCCTGCGCCGTTCGCGCTCGGCATCATCGGCCTCGGCGATGTTGATCGTGATCAGCCCGTTGGCGTGACCGGTCATGATCTGATTGCTCTGATGATGATCGGAGAATTCCAGCCCCTCGGGCTGGTCTTCCAGAAAGGCGAAGGCCAGCCCTTTTCGGGCGTCAACTGACTTCGGGATCACTGGCAGCTTGAGGCGTCTCAGGTCATAGATCAGTCGCCGCTTACGCTGCTCGATCCGAATCCACAGCGCGCGATTGCCCGGGCGCTCCAGATTCGGAATCACTTCGTTCAGGCGACAGGCCATGCAGTAGGCGTTCGGGTCATCGTCCGGGATCATCCAGTTGCAGACCTCACTGTTGATGCCGTTCTGACAGACGCGATAGCGCAAGCTGGGGTATTCCTTCAGGTCTGTGCCGAGGCAGACCCAGTGCGTGTCATCATCGGGCTCCAGCGCCGACAGCCGCAGCTGGTCGGGCAGGAAGCCCAACTTGCGACCGCACTGCAAGCAGTCGGTGTTGGTGAAATACAGCAGGTTGCCGCAGGTGCAGCGGAAGGGCTTCACGAACCGCTCCCGAACCAGGTCTGGCGTATGGCTACGTCGGTTCCGGCCAGCTCGACCTGAAGCGAGTCCATGAAGCTGGCCAGCGGTTGACCCTTGAGTTTCCCGACCTGAGTCTCATTGACCAGCCGCTGGAGCCGGGTGACCACGCGCATGCTGCGATCATCCTCGCCGGGCAGGTCTTCTAACAGGTCTTCCAGCGCGCGCAGACAGAACATGACCGAGCGCGGAAACTGTCCATCGCGCAGCAGAAAACGGAGCACATCACCGCCGCTGACCCGCGAGCGAACATGCCGGCGGTACATTTGATAAGCGGTCAGTGACTTCAGCACGCTCATCCACTGTATGGACTCGAACGGACCAAGGTCTTCCGTTGTTTCAGGCAGGAGGTCGTAGCCGCGCACTTCGAGAATGCGGGTGATCATGTCGGCGCGCTCGAGATAGCGTCCGATCAGAATGAAATCATAGGCGTGATCCTGACTCATCGTGCCCTGCAGCGTGCCGGCCATTTGCTGGCAGTCCAGGATCAGTTCTTCCAGAAAGTCCTGCCGCCGCCGCTTGGCAAGTCTGCCGTCCAGCCGTTCATTGGCCTTCAGATACAGCGCATTCATCTGTTCCCAGACATCTCTGGGCACGAGATCCCGCGCGGAGCGAAGATTCTCGCGTGCGTATTCAAGCGTGGCCTTCAACGAGGTGGGATTACTGTCTTCAAACAGCAGGAAGCGCACGACCGAGCGTTCATCCGCGACATCATGGAGCGCTTTGAACTGCTCGGCATTGCCAGTGATACGTATCAGTGGTTCCCAGCCCGTGTTGAGCCCGGACGGCAAATCCATGTTCAGGTGGGCAGTGACGGTGATCAGTCGCGCCAGGTCCTCGGCGCGTTCCAGATAGCGTCCGTGCCAGTACAGGTTCTCTGCCAATCGTGCAAGCATCAGGAGGCCTCCGTGTCGACGATCCAGGTGTCCTTGCTGCCGCCGCCCTGAGAGGAGTTGACGACCAGCGAGCCCGCTTTCAGTGCGACCCGTGTCAGTCCTCCGTTGGTGACATAGGTCTGCAAGCCGGACAGAACAAAGGGGCGAAGATCAATGTGGCGTGGAGCGATCGCGTTCTGGACGAAGGTCGGGCAGGTCGATAGTGCCAGTGTCGGTTGGGCGATGTAGTTGCGCGGATCCTTGCGAATCAGCCGGGCAAATTTCTCGCGCTCCTTTTTCGTCGAGCGAGGCCCGATCAGCATGCCGTATCCCCCGGATTCATTGGCCGGCTTGATCACCAGTTCGTCCAGATGGTCGAGCACGTGGGCCATTTCATCGGGGTTCTGGCATTTCCAGGTGGGCACATTGGCAAGCAGTGGGTCTTCGCCAAGGTAGTAGCGAATGATTTCCGGGACGTAGGCATAAACCACCTTGTCGTCGGCAACGCCCGCGCCCGGCGCATTGGCCAGGGCAACCTTGCCTGCGCGCCAGGCGCGCATCAGCCCGGGCACCCCCAACAGTGAATCCTTGTTGAACACTTCCGGGTCGATGAACGCATCGTCGACCCGGCGATAAATCACATCAACCGGCTCAAGCCCGCCAATCGTTCGCATGAACACATCGTCATTGTCGTCAACCAGCAGATCGCGACCTTCAACCAGTGCTGCACCCATCTGCTGGGCCAGATAGGCGTGTTCGAAATAGGCGGAGTTGTACATCCCTGGCGTCAGTACCACCACGCTGGGATAGTCAACGGGCTGTGGGGCAAGCGATGCCAGCGTGTCATACAGCTGGGATGGATAATCATCGACCGGTTGAATGCCGGAGTCTTCGAACAGTTCAGGAAACACCCGCTTCATGACCTGACGATTCTCGAGCATGTAGGACACCCCGGACGGAATCCTGAGGTTGTCCTCAAGGACATACATCGTACCGTCGGAATCGCGAACGAGGTCCGAGCCGCAGATGTGGGCCCAGATGCCCAGCGGCGGTGAAATACCGCGGCACTGCTCCTGAAAGTTTTCCGAGTTGGCAAGCAGTTCCGCGGGAAAGACGCCGTCCTTGATGATCTGCTGATCGTTGTAGAGGTCGTCAATGAATCGATTGAGTGCTTTGACCCGTTGTTTCAGGCCGGCCTCGATGCCCCGCCATTCCTTCAGTGCGATTACCCGGGGAATCAGGTCGAACGGCATGGCCCGATCGACGCCGCTGTCCTCGAAGTAGACGCGGAAGGTGATCCCGGCGACCAGCGCTGCCAGGTCGCTGGCCGCTCGTCGTTCGGATAATTCGTTTTCATCCAGTCCCTTGAGATACTTCCAGACCGCACGCGCGGCTGCTCTTGGCCGGCCTCCTTGCTGATGAGTTCGTCAAAGAAATCGCTGTTCTTGTAGTTTTCTAATTGCATCCCCAAGAGGGTACAGCAACGAAGGCGGGGATATGGGCAGGTTTTTTTGCGCTGTCGCAGCCGTCCACTTCAGGCTGCAAGAACTAGCTGTTCGTTCCGATGGCAAAGACTTCCTGCTTGCCGTCCTTGACGCAGCGAATTCTGCAGCCGTACAGGCGACTCAGGTTCTTCTCGTTCAGCAGCGCGTCACTGCGGCCCAGGGCCCATTCGCCCTGTCCGAACAGCAGCAGCACGTGGCAGCAGTAACAGGTGGCAAGGTTGGCGTCGTGCAGGGCCATGATCTGCACGCGAGCGGTTTGCGTGACGCGCTTGCATAGGTGGTCCAGCACCGCCACCTGGATGGGCCGGATCGAGGTGGTTGGTGGGTTCGTCGAGCAACAGCATGTCCGGGTCCTGGCTCAGGACCAGCGCCAGCGCCAGCCGCCTGCTGTCTCGCCGCCCGACAGCGCCATGCAGGAATGTCCTTCGCGGCCGCCGAGGCCCACCGCGTCCAGTGCGGCCTTGCGGGCCAGCGCATGTGTCCGCGCGCTCGCGGCCCACAGGGCCCAGCGATGCGGGTGCCGCCCGATCAGGGCGGTCTCTCCAGGCAGGTCGCCTCGAAGGCATATCTGGGTGTGTTGGGCAGAAGCCCCAGTCGTTGAGCAAGCGCTTTGCGCGGCCAGTCCTGCAGCGCGCGGCCCTGAACGCGGATCAGGCCCTGGTCAGGCGAATGCACCCCAGCAAGCGTTTTCAGCAAGGTTGTCTTGCCGGTCCCGTTGGGGCCCAGCACGCCCAGCGATTGGCCGGGCTGAAGGTCCAGATCCAGCGCGTCAACCACTCGGGTTGAACCTATCGAGATGGTCAATCGTTCAGTCGTCAGCAGCGCGTTGTTCAATTCAGCGTATCCCGCGGCTACGCCGCATGAGGAGGAAAGAGCGGCACCCCGAGCAAGGCGGTCAGCACGCCGACGGGCAGCTGCCGTGGACTGAGCACGGTTCGTGCCAGCGTATCGGCCAGGACCAGAAAACTGCCGCCGAAAGCAGCGGCTGCCGGCAGCAATCGGCGATGATCGGAGCCGACGAGCAGGCGCATCAGATGCGGAACGATCAGGCCAACGAAACCGATGGCGCCGGCCATCGCGACAGCGATTCCGGTCAATAGCGATGCCGCCATGTAGATCTCCCCGAGCCGGTCGCTTGACTGGGACTCACCCGAGCAGCTCGGCCTGAAGGGTTCACCGGCGCTGAGCACATTCAGGCTGCGCGAACGCAGCCAGATCAGCGTCAACCCCAGGGTCATGGGGATCAGCCACAGGGCCGAGGCGCTGGCGTGACTCAGATCACCCATCAGCCAGAACAGCATGCCGCGCAGGCTTGCATCGTCGCCGGTCGCCAGCAGCAGACTGATCAGCGCACCCCAGCCTGAAGCGACGACCACGCCGGTGAGGAGAACGCGGGTTGTCGACCACGGGCCTTCGCCCCGCCCCAGGACGAAACCACCAGCATGGACAGCAGGGCACCGAGGAAAGGCCATCAGGGGAACGGCAGGATGCCGACCATTCCCAGGCTCATTCCGCCGAGCACGAAGGCCGCTTGCGCCGCCGGACAGGCCAAGAATGTAGGGGTCAGCCAGGGGATTGCGAAGCAGGACCTGCATCAGGCAGCCGGCGGTTGCCAGAAGGCTGCCGACAATGAGCGCGGCAATCGCCCGAGGAGCGCGCAGTTCGAACAAAATGCGCGACGCCGTCTCGTCCGCTGCCCAGGGCCATATCCAGCCGCTGCTGCCTGCGCTGAGCGAAAGCAGCAGGCTCACTGGCAGCAGAATGGCCAACAGCGTGAAAACCCAGCGCGTTCGTAAGGTGGAAACAATCATTCAGGGCATCATGGTTGGCCAGAACCGCGTGAATTGATTACTATTCAGCACGCAGTTGATGAATTTGCGGAACGGTATCACAGCCGAAGCCGCCACAAGGCAAATGATCGATCCGGACGGGTTTCGACCCAACGTCGGAATCGTGCTCGCCAAGGAAAATGGCCAGGTGTTCTGGGCGCGTCGCGCCGGACAGGACGGTTGGCAGTTCCCGCAGGGCGGGATGAATACCGATGAAACGCCTGAAGAGGCGATGTACCGCGAACTGTCTGAGGAAACGGGCCTGCGCAAAGAGCACGTCGACGTGCTGGGCTCGACGCCGGGCTGGTTGCGCTATCGCTTGCCCCGTCGGTATCGCCGACGCCAGCAGAAGCCGCTGTGCATCGGCCAGAAACAGGTCTGGTTCCTGCTGCAGTTCCTGGCCGACGACAACGACGGTCAACGGCTGGATGCCGACTCGGACACCCGAATTCGACCAGTTCCGCTGGGTAGACTTCTGGTTTCCGGCCAAAAACGTCATTTCGTTCAAGCGCCGCGTCTATACGAGAGCGCTGGAACACCTCCGAGCCGCTGGTTCCGGCATTTCGCGAGGCAGGTCCGGTCGGTGTGCCGATCCGCTGACTTCGCCTCGTGATCGCGATGAGGGAGACAACCGTGGATCTGATCGGCGCCGCTCGTTCTGTTGTTCGTGGTCATGGACCCGCTCGGCAACGTACCGATCTTCCTGTCGGTGCTCGAGCCGGTCGACCCGAAGCGCCGCATGAAGGTGCTGATCCGCGAGCTGTTGATCGCGCTGGTCATCCTGTTCGCCTTCCTGCTGGGCGGGCAGTACGTGCTGTCGTCGCTCGGCATTTGAGTCAGTACTCGGTCAGCGTGGCCGGCGGCATCATCCTGTTTCTGATTGCGCTGAAGATGATCTTTCCCGTGCCTCGGTCGCTCAGGGACGATGACGAGGACGAGGACGATGAGCCCTTTCTGGTGCCGCTTGCCGTGCCGCTGGTGGCAGGGCCGAGCGCAATGGCTGTTTTGCTGCTGCTGGTGACCAAGGAGCCGGAGCGGCTTGGGATCTGGTCCATGGCGCTGGTTCTGGCCTGGTCAGCGAGCTTTTTGATCCTGCTGGCGGCGCCTCAACTCAAGCGCTTGCTCGGACAGCGCGGCCTGATCGCGACCGAGCGTTTGATGGGCATGCTGCTGGTGGCAATTTCAGTCCAGATGTTCCTGGACGGAACCGCGCAGTTTCTTGGAGACAAGTTATGAAAATGATCGCACTGTCGGCGCTTTTGCTGGCGGCACCACTGGCGGCTGATGTCTTTGATGACGCCGACCTGACCGTCGCCCGCGAGCTGCGGGCGGCAGCGCTGGCCGGAAACGGCGGCTTCGACATCGTCGAAGACCTGACCACTCGCATCGGACCACGTCTGGCTGGATCCGAGGCCGACGCAAAAGCGGTGGATTGGGCCGAGCAGACCTTGAAGGGTATGGGGTTCGATCGGGTCTGGCGCGAGCCGGCAACCTTTCCCACCTGGTCACGAGGTCACGAGGAGGTTGCGGTCACGTCACCCGTTGCACAGGACTTCGAAGCGCTGGCCATCGGGTACTCGCCAGCCACACCCGCGGAGGGCATCGAGGCTGAAGTGGTGATGTTCGATGACCTCGAAGCACTCGAGGCCGCAGCCGCCCACACGCTTGATGGCAAGATCGTTTTCATCCGCAATCGGATGGAGCGCGCGCGCGATGGATCGGGCTATGGCCCCGCGGTTCAGGCGCGAGCGCGCGGTGCCATGGTTGCCGCCGAGAAGGGTGCTGAAGCCCTGCTGATTCGCTCCATCGGAACTTCAAGCAACCGCTTTGCCCATACCGGCGGCATGCGCTTCGATACCGCCGTGCGCAGTTTGCCCGCGGCAGCGATTTCCAACCCCGATGCCGATCAGCTGGAGCGCCTGATCGGTCTGGGTGAGCCGGTGACGGTGCGCATGAACGATTGACGCCCAGACCAACCAGACCTACACCAGTCACAACGTGATTGCCCAGATCGACGGTGAGCGTTACCCCGACCAGATTGTCGCGCTGGGCGCGCATCTGGATTCCTGGGACGTTGGCACGGGTGCGCTGGACGACGGCGCTGGGGTCGCCATCGTCACCGAGGCGGCGCGTCGCATCCTGGCGCTGGACCGCCGTCCGGATCGCTCGATCCAGATCATTCTGTTTGCGGCCGAGGAGATCGGCTTGTGGGGCGGTCGCGCCTGGGCGCAGGCGCGCAGTGAGACGATCGATCAATACCAGGTCGCCGCCGAGTCGGATTTTGGCGCCGGGCCGATCTATGCGATGAGCGCGCGGGTTGTCGAATCGGCACGTCCGGTGATCGAGGCGATTGCGCAAGAGCTCGCGCCATTGGGCATTGAACTGACCGATCGTCGCCAGGCCTCGGGTGGGCCTGATTTCATCCCGGCATTGCCCCTGGGTCTGGCGGCTGTCGATCTTTATCAGGACGGCAGCAACTATTTCGACTACCACCACACCGAGAATGACACCCTCGACAAGATCGATCCTGAAGCGCTGCGACAGAATGCTGCGGCGTATGCTGTGTTTGCCTGGTTGGCATCGCAGTCGCCGCTGGGATTTGGTTCGGGTGCAGAACTTCTCGATGCGCTTAGCGAGGATTGATGACGGGGTACGCTAGTGTACCCCGCCGTTAATTCTGTAACATTCAGCGAGTCGGAAAGCGCTTAGCTGCAAGGCAGAGCTCGCAGGGAATGCTTGTTGCCTTTCCAAGAGCTCTAACGGCGCAGATGAGCGCTTTCCGGCTCGCCCTTCGGGAGCGTGTCTGAGTCGACAACTCGGCGTTGCGAACCTTGTAAAGGGCTTGCCATTCACTGCGGTTCGCGCCTTGATTTGTCGAATCAGTCACACTCTGAAAGTTACAGAATCAACGACGGGGTACACTAGGTCATGAGTAAATTCACCTACCATCCCGGCTGGGGCCAGCTCTCAAGCCAGGATCAGGACGATCTTGTAGCCTTCTGGGTTGATGAAAAAGCCCTGCCCAATGCGCAGGTCGCGCGGCAGCGGGTGGCTCAGGTGGTCATGTTCGCCCGTGATGACGAGGGTGCCGTTGCTGGTGTTTGCACCGCGCTTCCCCAGAGCCCGCCACAGCTGGGCCAACCGGTGTATTTCTACCGCAGCTTCATTGCGCCCCGCTATCGCAAATCCCTGGTGGTCTTCCGGATGCTGAAAAAGGCGGTGGCCCTGCTCGAAGACGACGCCCGGACTCACGATTGGCCGTGCATCGGCGTTCTGCTGGAACTGGAAAACCAGCGTTTCGGAGAAAAGGGCCGGATGCCGGTCTGGCCTGGCATTGATTTTGTCTATGTGGGCAAGAGCCCGCGCGGTCTGGAATGCAGGATCCACTGGTTTCGGGACGCCAGACTGAAGTCCTGAACAGTTGCTGATCGATCTTATTCAGCTTGGTCCTTGTTGCTACCCGAGTCCATCGGCTCGGCCAGCAGCGCGCGGTTTCTACCCTGTTGTTTCGCTCGATAGAGGGCGTGATCGGTTCGTTGCCGCAATGATTCCAGTGATTCACCCGGCTCGGCCATCCCCAGCCCGAAGCTCATGGTGATTGGCGGGTCGGTTCGTCGTCTGGTCCGGCCTGCCAGGCGTTCTTGCAGAATCTGAACGCGTTGGATGGCTTCGGTCTGGCTGCAACCAAGCAGGCGGACCGCAAACTCCTCGCCTCCGATTCGGCCGATCAACTCTTCAGCGCCGAACACGTCTCTGAGTACGCGCGCGGTTTGCCGCAGCACCTCATCGCCGATCTGATGACCGAATCGGTCGTTGACCTGTTTGAAGTGGTCGATGTCGGCCATGATCAGCGCCAATGAACGTCCACGAAGCTGAGGCAGTTCACGATCCAGCTGCTTGAAGAAGCGGGTGTGATTATAGAGCTGAGTCAGGCTGTCTCGATCGGAAAGCTGGCGAAAGTGACGACGCTCTCTGAGGGCATGCACAAGCCAGGCGAACAGCAAGACAATAACGATCAAGACGCCGGCCGCCGCCAGTATGCGCAGGCGCTGGCGTTGAACACGACTTTTCTCGGTCAGGTCATTGACGCGCTGTTGTTCTCGCAGCAGCGCGATGTTCTGTTCTCGGCTGGCGCGATCGAAGGCCGTGGACAGTTGGGCCATTTCCAGCGAACGTGTCCGCTCAAGATGGCTGCGAAGCGCATCGACATGGCGCTTGTGAAATTCGACCGCGCTTTCCATCTCACCGAGTTGAGCCGCGCTCGCGGCGGCACCGTCCAGGGCTTCGGCAAGCCGATCAATGCGCAAGTCGGAGGACAACTGGGTGACCAGGGCGCGATAGCGCGCCAGCGATTCCTGATACTCCCCCCGCTGCAGATGCAGTCGCGCGCGGATGAGCTTGCTCTCGATCTGGCCATCACGGTAGGTGCCCAGGTTCATCGCGGCGGCTCGTTCTACATGCTGCTCGGCCTGATCGAGCTGTCCCGAATCGAGTGCAATGCGGGCCAGTAGATTGCTCACGAAAGCACCCGTGACAAGGTCCTGGGCCTCGTCACAGAATTCCCGTGCGCGCAGACTCAGGTCACGGGCCAGCTCCCGATTCTCCTGGGCCGCATGGGCATACGCCAGCCAGGCCATTGCCGTGCACTTGAGTCGCGAATCGTCTGCCCGTTGTGCGCTTGCCACTGCCTGCTCGCCGTAGTCCACGGCCAGCCAGCTGTCTCCCGAACGGCTGTGGAAGAAACTGGCCAGCCCGAAGATACTGACCTCGTTTTGCGGTGAGTCGACGCCTTCGAGCAGATTCAGGGCGTTCACGAGTTGGTTGAAAGCGGTTTCGAATCGGCCGGCATTCATCGCGATATTGGCGGCCAGCCGCATGGCGCTTATCCGAAGATCGATCTCGATCGGGCGCTCTGCGAGCGCGCTTGCGCGTTCCAGCGCCTGATCGAGTTCCCCTTTCAGGGCCAGCGAGCGGAGTATGATCAGCTCGATTTCTGCTTGTTGCTCAGGTGATGCGTCCTGGCGCTCTGCCTCCAGTTCCTGCAGTAGCGCCCAGCCGCTTCCAGCTGGATCGCTCAGGCTGAGCTGTCGAGCCTGCTCGATGCGCTCATCCAGATCGGCGGCGAATGCCGAAGTGGCCAGGATCAGTAAGACCGTGCCCAGCAGGTAGCGCCCTTTGGTTCTGAACGCCGGGAGCGTCCAGTCAGGAATCATCGGATAGCACGACCCGATCACGACCGTTCTTCTTGGCTTGATAGAGCGCATGGTCGGCGCGCTGACGAAGCTTTTCGATCGTCTCTGAACCATTGAACTGCGCCATGCCAAAACTCATCGTGACCCGCGTGTCCTGATCATCACTTCTCGCCGTATTGATGCTTTTGCGCAGGTCCTCCACGCGGCGCAAGGCGTTGTCCAGTTCTTTGCCCGGCAGCGCAATTGCAAACTCCTCCCCGCCGATACGTCCCAGGATGGCGGGCGCTCGAAATTGATCACGCATGCGCCCGGCAACGCGCTGAAGTACCGTGTCACCGACTAGATGCCCGTGGCAATCGTTGACTCGCTTGAAGTGGTCAATATCGCCCACGACCAGCGTGAAGGGCTTCTTGCTAGTGATGCAATCGTTCAGAGCGACGTCGGCCGCGTCGAAGAAGCAGGTGTGGTTCAACAGTTCAGTCAGGCCATCCTGGCGAGACAGCGTCCGAAAATGATGACGCTCGCGCGTGGCTCTGAACAACAGCAAGGCAAGTAGCGCAAAGGTGATGCCAGCGCCGGTCTGCATCATCCCCCGAAGCGTGGCCTGCTGGCTGGCCGTGGTCTGTTCCAGCGCATTGGCCCGAGTCTGTTCCTGCAACAAGGCCAGTTCAGCTCGGCGAGAATCCATATCAAAATGAATATCAAGGTAGGCCATGCGCCGCGATCGCTCCCAGGCGTGAAGGCGTTCGCGAGCCACCGTTTCCCGACGCAGGTGATCGACTGCTTCGCTGAAGTTACCTTCGCGCTCGGCAAAACGCGCCGCCAAATGATGGGTATGCGCTTTCCAGTCCCAGAACCTTCGGTCTCGAAAATGGCTGACCAGGGCGTTCACAGCGTCTGCTTCGGGCGCTGTGCCACCAGAGAGCAGGCTCAGTTCCATCATCCTCAGGCGGGTGAGCATCAGGCCATGAAGATAGCCAATCTCCTCATGACGCCGCTGTGCCTGAACAAGCCAGCGCTCGGCGTCGACAAGGCGGCCTTGATCGAGATGAAGTTCGCCAATCAGGCTTTCCAGCGAGGCGGTGAAGTGCCCGTTTTCTTCTGTTTGACAGTGCTTCAGGGCTTGGCCGGCCGCGCGAATCGTGGCGTCTGTATCCGTCGATTTTTGCAGCGCCAGGGCAAGCCTCGAGCCGGCGATGCAGCGACTGCTGTCGGGGTAGTCAGGCGGTACTGCCGCGGCGTAGTTGACGGCCTGTGTGGCCAGTTCTACGCCTTGTTCGACTTCTCCCGCTTGCGCATACATCATGCCGGCGACGCCAAGCAATCCCGCGCGCGCGGCCGGATCGTCGACCTCGGGCAGAATTGCCATCCCATCTCTGATGTAGGCAAAACCACGCTGGTAGCTTCGTTCGGCATTCGCCAGATTGGCCGCCAGCCACAGTGCGTGTAAATGGAGATCTGGTTCAGGGTTGCGATTCAGGACCTGTTCGATCAATTCCAGCCCGGCGGCTGCAGCGCCGCCAAGCGCGAGGTTATGGGCCAGGGTCAGGTCATAGCGATTGCGTTGCTGGATGCTGGCTCGCGCCAGTTCTGGCTCCAGCTGGTCAAGGATGGAACGTCCAGAACGCCAGTGGGACGTAGCATTGAGCTCCCGTGCCAGTTTCAATTGTTCGTCAAGGCCGTCCTGAACGGCGGCCGTGCTTGAAGATGCGAGCAAGGCCATCACTCCGAGAAGAATGAAGAAGAACGCTTGCCACGGGTCGTTTAGGAATATCTTCAAGATCGGATGAGACTCAACTGATGTACTGCCGAAAACCATGAAACCCCTGTCATTACTGTACCTTTGCATCGCATACAGTGCAACGAGAGGTCAGGGCCTGTTCAATCGGCTATCGAAGGCCGGGGTCGAGCCGCTCCGGCCTGATGTGTTCAGAACAAGAACCTCGCTCACAGCCATCGATTCTGCAATCGATTCCCAGTGTTCTTCGCCGGCCACCGCAAGCGCTGTTGCGGCGGCATCGGCAAGCACTGGATCCTGCGTGATGACCGTAGCCTGGATGAAATGGTCCAGGGCCTGTCCGCTCTTGGGGTCGAGCAGGTGCGCGTAGCGCTCGCCATCCCATTCGCCCCAGCGACGCGTCGTCCCCGATGAGAATATCGCGATCGGGCCACGCAATTCGACGACCGCATAGACCCCGCCTTGCCCATCACTGATGGCGACGGCCCAGTCTTGAGAACCCGGGCCACAGATCATCACATCGCCGCCCAGATTGATCAGTGCATCGCTCAGGCCATAGTTGAGAAGCGTGCGGCAAGCCAGGCGCGCCGCGTGACCTTTGGCCAGGCCGCTGAAATCCAGCCGAAGCGAGGCGTTCGAGCTGTACACCTGATCGTCCCTGATGCTCAGATCACGCGCGCTGGGAGCCTGAGCGCGCCATTCTTCGATCTGCTGCCTTGAGGGTGGTGCTGTGGTGATCGGATAGGTCGAGGTGTGGAAGCCCCACAAGGAAACCAGTTCGCCGATGGCGGCATTGAAATGGCCCTGGCTGGAAACCTCAAAGCGCTGGGCGTCGCGAATCATCAGCAGGAGTTCAGGGTCCGCTGTTGCCCATTGTCCGGTCGCCAGTTGCCCATTGAGGCGGGTCAGTGCTCCCGGTTCCCATGGGTGCCAATTCTGGTGCATGCGCTGAAGTTGCTCGCCGAGCTCGCGCAAGGCCGCCTGGGCGAGTGGTCCGTCCTCACTGCGAATCAGGACCTCGACCTGGGTGCCGAACACCAGGAACTGCGCCCGAACGGGCTGCGGCGCCTGCGCGCAGCTGCAGATGAGGGCCAGAGATGTCAGTGCGCCCAGCCAGCGCCTGCTGCGTTTCATGGTCTCGATTATCGCTGGATCAAGGGCACGGATTGGAATTCATTGGAAAAGTTATCGTGCCCAGCGAACGGCTATGTAGGCCGCCCGGCCCGGCGCATTGAATCCGATCAGCGGCTCGTAGTCGCGGTCGCCAAGGTTCTCGATGCGGCTTTCCAGATGCCAGTGCGGGGCCAATTCAATTCCTGCGCTCAGGTTGATCAGGGTGTAGCTGTCCAGGGCTTGCTGGGCGATACCCTGGCGTGCGCCAACGTAGACCAGTTCAGCGCCGAACCAGGAACCGTTCTGAAGCAGATAATCCAGACGTGAACTGCCTTTGTATCGCGCTCGCCGCAGCAACTCCAGGCCAGTGTCGCGATCCTTGGTGTCCTGCCAGCTCGCCTGGCTGCTGATCAACCAGGCACCCCGACGGAAGCTGTGAGTCAGCTCCGCGCCGCGAATCTCGGCGCGGCGGATATTGATGGCCTGGAAGTCTACGCCGGTAAAATCGATCAGCTCATCGATCCGCGTTTTGAACAGGTTCAACGTTACATTTTGACCCGTGCCGGCTTGCCATTTCAGGCCCAGCTCGATCGAGGTGGAAGTTTCGGGACCAAGATCGGGGTTGCCGGCAAACGACCCGAA
This sequence comes from uncultured Pseudomonadota bacterium, assembly GCA_942491245.1. Lineage (GTDB taxonomy): Bacteria > Pseudomonadota > Gammaproteobacteria > Xanthomonadales > Wenzhouxiangellaceae > Wenzhouxiangella. Next base: position 26,894 of record CALNZT010000013.1, on the reverse strand, counting down.
GAACCCAGGTGAAAACAGCTGATTGAAGGTGGGTGCGCGAAAGCCGCGCCCGGCACTGGCGTGCAGGCGCCAGGCCTCATTCAACATCCAGCCCGCTGCAACGTTACCTGTGACTTCACTGCCAAACTCCGAATCTCGGTCAACGCGCAGACTGGCCTCGAAGTCCAAGGCCCTGATACGGCCATCGATGCCGGTCCAGGCGCCAAGGTTCGAGCGATCGTCGGCCCAGCTGCCCCTGCTTTCGCCAGCCTCGTCCCAGCCGTCGGCGCCGATCATCCAGCGCAGTCCCGAACTCAGTGAGCGTTCGGCCTGGACCCCGGCCTGGAGACGTCGCGTGATCAGTTCCGATTCACCAAACGCGGTGCTGGTGGTAAGGCGATCGCGCAGGGTCAGCAACTGGGCCGACCAGCTCCAGCCCGCGTCACGGCTCAGCTGATAGTCCAGGCCACCGGAGTAGTTGAGCAGGTCGGATTCGCCCTGATCGAACTCGACGTCGCTCTGATTGAATCGGGCAAAGGCCTCGATCTGTCCTGCGCCGAGGTCGAATCGCGCCTGCAGCGCGGCACCGGTCTGGTCAAAGCCGTCGTCATCGGGGTCGAAGGCGAAGCCGTCCGGGTTCTGCGCCGAAAAACCGTCGACCGAGCGACGGGAAGCGCTCAGGCTGAAGCGCTCGTTGCCGCCGGCCATGGAGACGCTGCGGTCACCGTACTGGCCTGCGGCCATGCGCAGACTCAGGCCGTCCGCGCGTCGAGTAAATATCTGGATCACGCCGCCGATCGCATCCGATCCCCAGCGCGCAGCATTGGGTCCACGCACAATCTCGATCCGCTCGATCAGCGCGGGGTCCAGCGTTTCCCAGGTGAATGCGCCGGTGCCGGCAGCAGCCACGCGCACGCCATCGATCAACACCAGGGTGTGATTGGAATTGCTGCCGCGAAGAAACAGGCTGGTCTGACCACCCGGTCCGCCAGCTCGGCTGATATCCACGCCGACCTGCATGCGCAGCAGTTCGAGCAGATCCGGCGCCTGACTGCGCTCGATCGCATCGCGATCGATGACCGTGACCGAGCTCAGGCTGTCGCTGGCCGCCTGCTCGGAGCGGGTGGCTGTCACCACCATCGGATCACTGGCCTCGATGCTTGATTCGGCCAGTACTGCGCTGCTCGAACACAGCAGTGCGGCTGCCGCAGACCGGCAGAATGACGTGTATGACATGCAGAATTTCTCCTCGCGCTCCCCGCGCTTGATGGCAGCTCGGGCGAGATCGGGAGGGCAGAGACCACGGCAGGAAGGAAGCCTGGGATCACGGCGCCCACGATTGCCCGCCGCAACCTGATGGCTGGTTTATCGCAGGCCGGTCTCCTGACTTCCAAACGATGCCTGGCCCCAGCCGGACATCGCGTTCGCACCTTCCCCAAAGCCATTCGGGTGGTGTCGAGCGAACGAGCTCGAGCGCGCAAGACGATCGAACCCTCGGTTACAGTTGCGGGGCAGTGCCGGAGTTTCACCGGCTTCCCGTTTCACCTCTGGATGCTCCAATCCAGAAAGGCACCTGCAAAAAAAGCGCCGCTGCCCTGGTTCAGGCAGCGACGCTTTCGAGTATAACGTGGCTCGGCAGCGCGAGCCAGCAAGGATCAGGCGGCTTTCTTCTTGCTCTTGCCTGCCTTGCTTGCTTTGGCGCGAGCGGCTTCCGCCGTCTTGCTCAAGCCGCCCTGGATTTCTTCGAGATCGAAATCGTCGACCGAGATGATTTCCAGAACGCGAACCCGAAGTTTTTTCAACACTTCCGCCTCGGCATCGGTGATGACGTCGTTCCTGACCGCTTCTTTCATCTGGTCTTCGAAGGTGTAGGTCTTGATCAGACCGGCACGCTGGGCTTTGAGCATCTTGCGTTCCAGTGGCTCGGCCGCGATGACATCCGGCAGCAATCGCTCCATCACGCCAACCGGATGGCCGGTCCGGTCCGAGCAGTACACGCCGCGGGTCAGGCGAGAGCGGGTTTCCGACGGCGACAGCAGCAGTGCAGCCACCTTGTGGCCGAGCCGATCGTTGGGTGCACGTTCCTGGCGGCCCAGCGGGAAGATGACAAAGCGCAGGAATGGACGTGCCCACTGCATCGGGTAGTTGTCGATCACGCCGCGTATGGCGTGCTGAATCTTGTAGATCGAGTCGTGAAAAGACCAGGCCAGAATGGCCTGATCGGATGCCGGGCGACCGTCGTGCTCGAAGCGCCGAAGCATGGCCGAGCAGATATAGAGCTGGCTCAGAATATCGGCCAGACGCCCCGATATCTTCTCCTTCTGCTTGAGCTTGCCGCCGTAGGTCAGCATCGCCACATCGGCCAGCAAGGCAAAGGCCGAGGAATAGCGGGTCAGTTTGCGATAGTACTTGCGGGTTCGCCGATCGCCCGGAACAACGGCGAAGCGCGCAAAGCTCAGGCCCAGTACGAACGAGCGCACGGCGCAGGAGATGCTGTGTCCCACGTGCGAAACAAGCAGACGATCGAATTGGACGAGGCGCTCGTCTTCATCCTCGATATTGAGTGCCTGCAGTTCCTTCAGCACATAGGGGTGGCAGCGAATGGCGCCCTGGCCGAAGATCATCAGCGAGCGGGTCAGGATGTTCGCCCCTTCGACCGTAATCCAGATCGGTGCGCCCTGCCAGCCGCGTCCGAGATAGTTCTTCGGGCCCAGAATGATGCCCTTGCCACCGTGGATGTCCATGGCATCCTTGATGATCTCGCGGCTCATTTCGGTGGCGTGATACTTGGCGATAGCGCCAGGCACGGCCGGTTTTTCGCCATCGTCTACGGCCGAGGCCGTTTGCCGGCTCAGGGCCGACATGGCGTAGGTATAGCCGGCAATGCGCGCCAGGGCTTCTTCGATGCCCTCGAAGCGGCCGATCGGCAGATTGAACTGCTTGCGGATGCGAGCGTAGGCCCCGGTTGCCAGGGCGGCCATCTTTGCGCCGCCGGTAGACGATGACGGCAGTGAGATCGCGCGGCCGACAGACAGTGATTCGACCAGCATTTTCCAGCCCTGTCCGATGTGTTTCTCGCCACCGAGCAGGAAGTCCATCGGGATGAAGATGTCCTTGCCGCGGATCGGCCCGTTCGGGAACGGGTTGTTGAGCGGGAAGTGGCGTCGGCCGATGTCCATGCCGGGCAAGTCCGCCGGCAGCAGGGCCAGGGTAATGCCGATATCCTCGACCTCGCCAAGATGACCGTCGGGATCATAGAGGCGGAAGGCCAGACCGACGACGGTCGCGACCGGTGCCAGTGTGATGTAGCGTTTCTCGAAATTGAGCTTGATGCCGAGAACGTCCTTGCCTTCCCATTTGCCCTTGCAGACCACGCCGAAGTCGGAAATCGAGGTGGCATCCGAGCCGGCGGTGGTGGAGGTCAGGCCAAAGCAGGGAATTTCTCGACCGTCTGCCAGACGCGGCAGGTAATGCTGTTTCTGTTCTTCCGTTCCGTAGTGCAGCAGGAGTTCGGCCGGACCCAGGGAGTTGGGCACGGCGACGATCGAGCCGACGGTCGAGCTGATGCTCGATACCTTCTCCAGCACGGCGCGGTGAGCAACGGCAGAAAACCCCAGGCCGCCATACTGTTTGGGAATGATCATGCCAAGGAAGCCCTTGGACTTCAGGTGCTCCCACGCCTTGTCGCTCAGTCCGGCGCGGTAGTGGGAGACCTCCCAGTCATCGACCATGTCGCAGAGTTCTTCCACCGGGCCGTCAATGAAGGCCTGTTCTTCAGTGGTCAGCTCATGCAGGGGCTTTTTGATGAAACGAGACCAGCGCGGGCGACCGGTGAATAGCTCGCCTTCAAAGCCCACCGTGCCGGCATCGAGCGCGACCTGCTCGGTTTCAGAAATCTGCGGCACCATGGTTTTGAAGGTGTCGAGGATCGGCCCGGTGATGAACTGACGCCGGATCGGCAGGTAGTTCAGAGGCACAGCGACAACGGCAAAGATGATCCAGCTCAAGGCCAGCAGTACCCAGTTGGGCTGGCCGGCCAGCGAGAATCCAAGCAGAACGGCAGCAATCACGCCCGTCCAGATCGGTACAGCGGTCTTGAAGTAGGCGCAGGCGAGCCCGGCCGCGACCAGAGCAGCAAGAAACAGAACGGTCATCATGATTTTTTCTCTCCGTGTTTGGCCCGACGTTGCAGAAACGGTCTGATGGCACTCAGGAATCGGTCATTGGCGTCACCGGCAACCATATGGCTGGCGTCTTCGACCTCTACATGTTCTGCATGTGGGGCAAGTTTCAGGAATTCCTCGGCGTGCTCTCCACCGATCAGCTCGCTGTTGCCGCCGGTCACCAGCAGGGTCGGGAGCTTGAGGCGGCGGCTGGCCGATTGCAGCCTCGACTGAAGGTTGCTGCTTTTTTCGGCCAGCGCGAGCATGGCCGGATCCCAATGCCAGTACCATCGGCCGTCGGCGGCCTGATGCAAATTGCGATTGAGATTGGTCGACGGATTGCCGTTCCGGCGCCGGTGAGGCAGGAAGGATCGGATCGCCTCCGATGCCTCTTCAAGTGAGCCGAAACCGTCCGGATTCTGGCGCATGAAGGCCAGAATGGCGCTGACGCCGCGCTCATCCCAGCGCGGCGTGATATCGACCAGGATGAGTGAATCAAGTTCGACCTTGGGCTTTTCCGAGTGCGCCAGCAGGGCGCCGAGGCCCCCCATGGATGCACCGATAACCACCGGAGGATGGGGCAGGGATGCGCACACGCGACGAAAATCTTCAACGAATTGGTCGAAGTCGTATTCGCCGCTGGGTGCGCGATCACTTTCTCCGTGGCCGCGTGCATCGTAGCTGACCGCCTGCCAGCCTGCTGCAGCGAGTCTTCGGCCGGTGTTTTCCCAGGCAAACTGGGTCTGGCCAAAACCGTGCGCCATGAGAACCACCGGCGCGCGGTCATCGCCGTAATAGCGCAGACTCAGTCGGATGCCGTCGTCGGTCCAGATCTGCCGTCTGCGGATGTCGTCATTGAGTTTACGTACTGCTTCCATACGGGAGAGTATGGGGTTACCCTTGGTGATAGTCAATGATGCACCAGAGCAAATGAATGCAGCCTCAAGATGCTTGTTCGAATACCCTGCGCGGCGGTTGTCAGCCGCGCCTTATGGTGTCGCTCAATGAGCAAATCGCTACCGGCTGATCGGCCTGCCGCCGAGCGCGTCACCCTGACCCCGGAGGACTGGGAGCAGGCCGCGCTTGAGCTCATTGCAGATCAGGGTTTGAGCGCGCTTGGCGTCGAGCCGCTGGCACGTCGTCTGGGTATCACCAAAGGCAGTTTCTACTGGCATTTCTCGGGCCGGGACGACTTGCTGGAGCGTGCGTTGTTGCGATGGGAGAATCAGGATCTTTCGCATCTTCAGCAGGGTCTCAACCCGGACTCTCGCCCGGCCGAGCGCCTGGCGGAGTTTGTCTGGCGCACCAGTCGTCAGACCCTGACTCATCGTATCTATGTCGCCTTGTGCGCGATGCCCAATGATGAGCGGGTCGGGCCAGTGATCAAGCGCGTCACCACGCGGCGCATCAAGTATCTGTCGGCCGCTTTTGCTGAGCTCGGGCTTCGGCCAGAACAGGCCCGGTATCGGGCAACGCTGGTCTACTCTTCCTATGTCGGTTATCTGCACCTTCAGGCTCAGGCGCTGGTTGCGGACAAGGATGAGCCGGAATTCGATGACTACGTCGGCCATGTGATCGAAACCCTGGTTGACCTTGGTGGAGCGGGTGATTCAAGTGAGCCCAGCGAGTCGAGCGACGCTTGAGTGATTTCTCAGAGTTTGTGCTCTCGCGCCAGGTAGTCGCGGCTCTGCATCTCGATCAAACGCGAAACCGTTCGTTCGAACGGGGCCTGCAGACGCTGACCTGTGTAGAGTCTTTCGGGCGCTGCAGCAGCAGAAAGGATCAGCTTGACCGATCGGTCGTAGCACTCGTCGATCAGATGAATGAAGCGCCGGGCAGCATCGTTCTGAGTGTCATCCAGCACCGGCACGCCGCTGATGATGAAGGTGCTGAAGCGTCTCGATAATTCAATGTAGTCGGCCGCAGCACGCGGTCCATTGCACAGGGTGTCGAAGCTGAACCAGGCGACTGAGCCGCAGCGGTTGAGCGCCTCGATCGGGCGGCCGCGCACCTCCAGCATTCTTGGTCCCGCCGATTCGCCGCTGGTCAGGGCGCGAAACTCCCGTTCAAGATTGGCCAGGGTCTGGTCCGATTCGGGCCAGTAGTACACCGGGTGGCGCGTCAGTTCTCGCAGGCGGTAGTCTTCCTGTGCATCCAGGTTTACCAGCTCACAGCGGGATTTGATCAGATCGATCGCCGGAAGAAAACGCGCGCGCTGGAGGCCGCCGGCGTAGAGCTTGTCGGGTTCGGTGTTGCTGGTCGTGACCAGGACGGCATCAAGTTCAGCCAGTTGATGCAGCAGTTCGCCGAGAATCATCGCGTCGCCGATATCACTGACGTGGAACTCGTCCAGGCACAGTATGCGAGAACGATTCACGATTTCTCTCGCAACGCGGGTCAGTGGATTGCGCTGGCCCTTGAATTCAGCCAGGCGATCGTGGACGTGGGCCATGAAGCGATGGAAGTGAATTCGCCAGACCGGCTGTCCTGCAGCGTCGAGGCTGGTCGCGAACAAGTCCATCAGCATGGTTTTGCCGCGACCGACTTTGCCGTAGAGGTAAAGGCCTCGAATCCCCGGCGGATGCTTGCGCCAGCGTCGCCACCAGCTGCGAGGTTGTTGAATGAGTGAGGTATAGCGTGAATCGAGAAGCTTTGCCAGGGCCAGCTGTCTGGGGTCGAGCTTCAGCTGGCCCTGTTCGACCTGGTTTTGGTAGCGTGCCAGTGGTCCGGGCGGGTACTGCGCGTTCAAGGTTGGACCCGGCCTGTCAGCTTCAGGGCAGGTTGGGCTGGACGTGGTTCTTGATCAGCCCGCGCAGATCCATCAGGCGTCGATGGAAGAAGTGACCGGCACCTTCCATCATGACCAGATCAGGTGGTTGATCGAGATTTTCGGCCCACCGAACCACCGCATCGGACGACACGACCTCGTCTTCATCGCCCTGAACCACCAGCCAGGGGCAGTTGGGAGGCTGGAGGTCTTCGAATCCGTAGCGTTCCACTGGCGGTGCGATGCTCAACAACTGGCGCACCGGCAGCGATTGTGCGGCTCGGAGCGTGATGTAGGCGCCGAAAGAGAATCCGCCCAGCCATAGGTCGGTGTCGGGCCGAACGCGTCGCACCCAGTCAACGACGGCCATCAGATCATCGGTCTCGCCGTTACCGTCGTCGAAGCTGCCTTCGCTATCGCCGACGCCACGGTAGTTGAATCGGACGGTGGCCAGGCCCAGTTCGCGGAAGGAGCGCTCCATGATGGTGACCACCTTGTTGCGCATCGTGCCGCCGTGCAGGGGGTGTGGGTGGCAAAGCACGGCGGTGACCGGAAGTGCCGGCCCGTCTTCAGGCGTATCGCTGAGGCATTCCAGCATGCCGGCAGGCCCGGTCAGCGAGAATTCTCGAATAGCGTCAGGAAAGTGATCGGGATCAAGCACGCTTGATCAGACTCCTCAACTTGTCACGAATCGACGGGGCACTCATCATACCGTAATGCCCCCATCCTATGCGTTGCCATGAATCATCTGGCCCATCTGGTCCTTGCCGGTCCGGATGAGGGCCTGCGGCTCGGCGCCTTTCTCGGCGATCACATCAAGGGGCTGGTCGCCCTCGAGGACTTGCCCGAGCGCTGGGCGGACGGTGTTCGTCTTCATCGCAGAATCGACCGCTTGTGTGACCAGCATCCGAGCACTCGATCGCTGGTGCGGACCTGGGGCGGTCCATGGCGTCGCTACGGGCCGATCATTCTGGATGTGCTCTTCGATACCATGCTGACCCGGCATTGGTCCCGCTTCGGCCCGGTAGCGCTTGGCGAGTTTGCCGAACAGATCGATCTGATGTTGTCCCAGCATCAGGCCAGCCTGCCAGATCGCCTGGTCAGGTTCGCCGTTTGGGCCCGCGCCAATGATCTATGGCAACGCTATGATGATCCGGTCATGCTGCAGATCATTTTCGATGGTATCGAGCGCCGTCACGGCCGGCGCAGTCCCTTGAGCGAAGGTCTGGCTCAGCTGGCGGTCTGGGAGCCTGAAATCGAGGCCGCTTTTCTCGATGTTTTCACCAGTATTCAGACTGAGATTGGCAAATAGACAAAGGGCGGCTGGATCAGCCGCCCTTTCCTGATTCAGTTCGGCGTGATTGTTACTGAATCGAGCTCAGCATGTAATCCACCGATGCCGCCACCTGCTCGTCGGTCAGGTCGGAACGGCCACCCTTGGCGGGCATGGTACCAATGCCGTTGATTGCGTGATCGACCAGCACATCCCGACCTTGCCCAAGCCGCGCTTCCCAGGCGGATGCGATCAGCTGAGGTGCGCCAGCGGCACCCACTTCATGACAGGTACCGCAGGCCCGATCGTAGATCAGCTGGCCGTCCAGTGATCCGTCGAATGCCACGCTTGGGGCCGCCGCGCGCGCGGCTTCCATTGCGGCTTGTGCCGCCGCGCGTCCGGTGTCACCAGCGTAGACCGCGGCGACCGGAGCCAAGCGCTCGATTTTGGCAGCAGCCCGAGCCGTGTTCTCGCTCAGCTCCTTGGACGAATTAAGGGTTATTGCCACCAAAATGATGATGACGGTGAAAACGGCAAGCGCTACCAGCACCAGGCTGAAACGCTTTATAAAAATCTGATCGTCTTGTTCGGACACGCCGGATCAACCTCGACTCTGGCCAGTTAGGGTTCTAGAACACTGAGCATCGCGCAGGGCGCGCGGTCAGCAGCAAAGCGGCCATTATATCGCAGACCGAGTGATGTTTAGTCGCGATCAGTGGGGTTCGAGTTGGATCAGGCGTTGACTCAAGAGCCATGCAAGTGTGCCGATGGAAAACGCCAGGCTCAGAAGAAACGCCGGCTGCTGACTCAATCCGAGCAGCAGCACAATTGGGATCATCCAGAGCAGGGCGCAGACGGCTCCGGCCAAGCGGCTTTGAGCGAGCCCAGTTGCCATCAGCGCCGAGGCGCTGGCCCCTACCGTCCAGTAGGCTGACAGAATCAAGGCCTGCCCGGCACTCAGCTCCTGCGCATCAGCAAGCGAGGCGAGCAGAGCATGGTCAGGCAGAAACAGCGCATGCCCGGCCATCAGCCCTTCGCACAATATGATGCCGATCAGCATGCCGAGCAGAATGGCGAACAGGAAACGGACAAGCATTTGCGGCGTGAATCCCCAGGCGTTCGCAGCCGATTCGGCAGTGACGGAGAACGAAGTCTAGCACTGAGTCCCCAGCCTGGCTTGCGATATACTTTGCCCTTGGCGGGCACGTCGTCCTCAAACTCACGGCATTGATGCGTTTCCAACGTCTTTCTTTTCGCCCGGATAATCGGTTCCGATGATGGGCCCCGCTTTCGTAAACGCGCCGGGATCGATCAATCGCCCCTTGTCACTGGTGCTGGCGCTGCTGATCGTGCTGATCGGTTCGGCCAGTGCGCTGGCGTTCCACCAGAGCCTGCGTTCAACGGAGGCCGCCGCCAATGAACGTTCGCTGACTGATCGCGCGCGCTATGTTCGGTCGGACCTGCTGGCCAACATCAATGCTGAAATTCAGGCGCAGCAACGGATGGCGTCGCGCCTGTTTCAGTCCGGGCTGGCTGCGGAGGGCGAATGGCGCGAGGACGCGCGGAGATATCAGCAGGACCACCCCTATTATCGAGCGCTGTCCGTTCTGGATAACGCCTTTCAACGGGTCTGGGTGCAAGCGTTTGGTCAACTGCCGCCGACGCCCGGAGATCCTTTGGTGCTGGGTGACGAGACCCAGGCGCTGATGCGCGCTGCGGCACAAACCGGCGACCTGGTCGTCAGCGAACCGTTCGAGCTGGCCGATGGTCGCGCGGGGATCACTTTTATCAGCCCGATCGGGCAGGGCGATGAGATGCTGGGCTTTCTTGCTGCCGTGCTGTCGGTGCCTGATGCGATTGATGCGTTGATCTCCGACATCGTTCGAGAAGACCTGCATCTGCGGGTGATGGTGGAAGGGCGCCAGGTCTATCCCGTGCCGATCGAGCCATGGCCGGAGACCTATCAATGGAACCCCGGGTTTTATCTGGATGCCATTGGTGTTTCGCGCGGACTGTATTTTCAGTTTGCGTTCAACCCGGCCGATCCTGGGGTCGCCGACTCCAGGGTGCCTACAGCAGTCCTGATCGGCGGCATCGCCTTGTCGGTGCTGCTGGCCAGCATCACCTACCTTGGCCTGACGGCGGCGCGCCAGGCCGAGCAGACCGGCGCCAGCAATCGGCGGCTGGAGCGAGAGATGCGAGAGCGGACGCTGGCCGAACAGGAGCTCGAGTTTCTGGCCACCCATGACCCATTGACCGGGCTGCCGAATCGAAGCGGCGCGAGTCGCCACCTCGAGCGTATGCTCACGGCATCGCTGGCCAGCGAGGAATATCTGGCGCTGATGTTTCTGGATCTGGACCAGTTCAAGGACATCAACGATTCGCTCGGACATCAGTTCGGCGACCAGCTGCTATGCCAGATTCCCAGCCGGCTCAATTCAGTACTGCTGGAAACCGATTTTGTCGGGCGTCATGGCGGTGATGAATTCCTGATCGCCCTGTATCGGCCCAGACGCTCACAGATCGAGCAGGCCGCGGCCGACGTGCTTCACGCCTTCGATGAAGCGTTCAAGATCGACGGAAATCAGTTCTTCATCTCCGCCAGCATCGGCATTGCCTACTACCCTGAATCGGGTCGCAGCGTGAGTGAACTGATCCAGAATGCCGACACCGCCTTGTTCAAGGCCAAGCATGCTGGCCGCAATCAGTTCGCGGTGTTTACCAGCGAGATGTTCGATCAGGCCCAGCACCGCCTGAATTTGAGCCGCGACATCCGTCAGGCCTTGGAAGCAGGGCATTTCAAGGTCGTCTATCAGCCGATCATCGATGTCGGCTCAATGCAGTTGCATGGCCTGGAAGCGCTGTTGCGCTGGCCGCATGAGCGTGGATTCATGGTGCCGCCACAGGACTTCATTCGCGTTGCCGAAGAAACCGGCATGATCAGCCGACTGGGGCGATTCGTCCTGGGTCAGGCGCTCAGTGATCTCGGTCGCTGGCAGGCGGTGACCGGCAAGCCGCCCTGGATGGCCGTCAATATCTCGGGCGCTCAGATCCTCGAGGCGGATTTTGCCGATCAGATCAGCGTTCTGCTGCATGAATACAGAATCCATCCCTCATTGCTGCACCTGGAAATCACCGAAGAAATATTGATCGAAAACCTGATGCGGAACCGGCGTGCGCTGCAAAAGCTCAATGACATCGGCATGCAGATCGTGGTCGATGATTTCGGCGTCGGCTACTCCTCTCTGGCTTACCTGAAGAATTTCCCGGTGTCGGCGGTCAAGATTGATCGCGGATTCATCCAGGATCTGGCCCACGACGCCGAGGACCAGGCGATCACCCGCACCATCTGTAGTCTCAGCCGCGACCTCGGTATGACCACGGTTGCAGAAGGCGTCGAGAGTGTCGATCAGCTGCAGCTGCTGCGAACGTTCAACTGCACCTATGCCCAGGGCTTTCTGTTCTCGCAGGCACTCGAACCGGATGCCATCGAGCAGCTGCTGGTAGAGGGCACGACGTGGCAGTCTTTGATGAATTCTGCCGACCTGTGACCTAAATCGAGATCGTTTTGCGTATTAACCAAGTAGAGCGATTCAATTACCGCTCGAGGCCGGCATCCGATCCCTCCCTGCACTGGGATGCCGGCCTTCTTTTTTAAACCTCTAAAGAGCCGCCATTCAAACCCCGAACCCGTTCGGCTACAGTTTCGCAACTCGAACCACGGCTCGTTGCCCGGCTCAATGACAGGAATTCGATTACAATTCAGGGCGAAACGCGCTGCAGTCATCCTGCCGGGCCGAGTCCGACAGGACTCGCAGCTCAAAGATCGACTACAATTCAAGTTCTCAGCGCCCGTAGCTCAGCTGGATAGAGTACTGCCCTCCGAAGGCAGGGGTCAGAGGTTCGAATCCTCTCGGGCGCGCCAGACGTGAAATGACCTCCCTCGTGGAGGTCTTTTCATTTCTGGCAACGTCGTCGACGGAATCGAACCTGAGTTCGGCCCGAGCACCGTGCAATCGGTGCAATGCTGGTAAGCAAGAGCTCGTTCATTTGTCACCTTCGATCGTCTACTTGCCCATCCACCACGCAAGCTTTGTAAGATGAACGTCAACTTTTCCCCGGAGACTGTCGATGTCGCGTGTGATGCTTGCTTTCGGTCTGGCCTTGACCCTGATGTGTCCTTTGCTGTTCGCCCAGGGCAACGAGCTTCGCCCCGTCACCCACGAAGAGGTCTGGTTGATGAACCGGATCGGCTCGCCGGTGGTGAGCCCCGATGGTGGTCAGGCGGTAATTTCGGTCACGGAACCGTCCTACGAGGACGAGGGCGCGGTCTCCGACCTGTGGCTGATCACGCTTGACGGCAGCATGAAGCCTCGACGATTGACCTCGACGCCCGGCGGCGAGAGCGGTCCGGTCTGGAGCCCGGACGGCGCGCGCCTGGCCTTCAGCGCGGCTCGGGTCGAGGACGAGCCTGCCCAGATCTACCTGCTGAGCATGGACGGGCCGGGCGAGGCGGAACAGCTGACGACGCTGTCCACCGGTGCCTCGAATCCCCAGTGGAGCCCGGACGGCACGCTGATCGCGTTCGAGAGCCGGGTCTTTCGCGATGCCGTGGACGATGCCGCCAACCAGGCCGAACAGTCTGCCCTGGAAGAGCGCGGAATCAACGTCTCGCGCTACGAAATCTTCCCGATTCGTCAGTGGGACCGCTGGCGGGATGATCTGCAGACTCGCCTGTTCATTCAGACGGCCCGCCCCGGTGCGGAGGCCAAGGACCTGATGGTGGAATCCGAGCTGGTCGCCTCGCCGGGCTATTCCGGCGTGCCGTCGCTGAGTGGCGACAGCCTGCACGCTGTCTGGGCGCCGGACGGCAACGCGCTGATCGTGAGTGCTACGGAAAACCTTCATGAAGCAGCCCATTCAGAGGTCCGCTATCACCTCTATCGCGTGCCGGTGGGCGGTGGGCCGATCAGCGCAGTCACTCAAAGCAACGACTACAGCTGTACGGGGGCGACATTCTCTGCCGACGGTGAGCAGTTGTTCTGCAGCTATGCGCCGATCAACGCCCACGTCTACAACCACACCGAAATCGCCCGCGCACCATGGGGTGGGCGGGGGCTGGATAGCCCGCTCGAGGTGTTGAGTGCAGGCTTCGATCGTTCGGTCAACAGCTTCACGGTGACGGACGATGCCGCTACGGTTTTTTTCAATGCCCATGATCAGGGCCGCGGTCGCTTGTTCGCGCTCGACACCGACTCACGCGAGGTTCGCGTCCTGAACGAAACCAGCACGGGCGTCTATGGCGGACCGGAGCTGGCCGGGGCCCAGCTGATCGTGACCTGGGAGAGTTCGACGACGCCGGCCGAGCTGGTCCGGATCGACCCGGCGGGAGGCGAGCACGAGGCTCTGACCAAATTCAACACCGAACGCGCGGCCGGCCTGGATCGGCCGGCCTTCCGCAGCTTCTGGTTCACCAGTTCCAAGGGACGACGCATCCACAGCTGGCTGGCCCTGCCGCCGAACTTCGATGAGAACGAGAAGTACCCGCTGGTGCTGTTCATCCACGGCGGGCCGTTCTCCTCATCGCTGGACTCCGATCACGTGCGCTGGAGCCCGCATCTGCTGGCCTCGCCCGGCTACGTGGTGCTGCTGACCGACTACACCGGCTCGGTCGGCTATGGGGCCGAGTTCTCGCGCAATATCGAGGGCGACCCGCTGGCCACGCCGGGCGAGGAGCTGATCGAAGCGGCCGACGCTGCCATCGAGCGCTTCCCCTTCATCGACGCCGAGCGCCAGGCCGCGACCGGGGCCAGCTACGGCGGGCATCTGGTCAACTGGCTGCTGGCCACCACCGACCGATTCGACGCCCTGGTTGGCCATGCCGGCCTGGTCGACCTGGAGGGTCAGTATTCGACCAGCGACGTCATCTACCATCGCGAGCGCATGAACGGCGGTCCGTTCTGGGGCGACAGCCCGGTCTGGACCGAGCAGAGTCCGTCGAGCTATGTCGGAAATTTCAGCACCCCCACCATGCTGACCATCGGCGAGAAGGACTTCCGCGTGCCGGTCAACCAGACCGTGGCGGCCTGGAGCTATCTCCAGCGCATGCAGGTGCCGTCGCGCCTGCTGGTCTTCCACGACGCCAATCACTGGATCATGAACGGCAAGGAAGCGCGCTATTTCTGGGACGAAGTGCATACCTGGCTGGCCGAGCATCTGCAGGACGAAGACTGAGCGCCCAGTGAATTGAGATCGAGGCCGGCGTGCTTGCCGGCCTCGTCGTCACCTCGGGCAAAAGAATCAGGCTGAAAGCGGCTGACCTGATCCGTTCTTTCGCCGATTCCTTCCCAGGGCCAGCGCAAGAAGAAACGCCAGGCCAGCCGCCCAGAGTGTCCAGGGGTGCAGACGATGACCGAATGTGTACTGGCTACCCGAAACGCGATCGTTCTGTGCGATCCAGGTGGCGATGGCCGGAGCCCATAACCAGCCGTGTTCCCGGCCCTCGATCACCAGCAGACTGCCGGGACCGGAATCAATCACGCGGATGTCTGCTTTGCGGCCCGTGGAAGCCAGCGCTTCGGCGATCACGGCCTGAGCATCCGCTGCACCGCTCTCGTCCAGGAATTCGATGGTGTAACGATACGGCGTGGCCAGGATCATATTGACCGCTAGCGCCACTCCGCCGGCCACCATCAAGGACCGCCAGAGCAGTCGTCGTTCGGCCTCAAAGTACCGGCTCTCGACCAGTCGTCCAGCGATTCGTTGATTGAATGGTCTGTTGAGGTAGTCCGTCCAGATGTCGTCGATAGTGCGTCCGAAGAGTCGGCGGCAGAGCAACGGCGCGCTGAGGTAAGCCAGAAGATACAAGGCACTGAGAATGGCCAGGGGCCTTGGGTGCAATTCGATACTGGTCTGTGTCGTGCCTTGTCCGGTCACCCAATCAGTGCTTTCCCGAGTCCAGATCAGCCATTGGGAATAGCTGAATCCGAGGCCCAGGGTTCTCGACGAGACGCCGGCCTGAGGATCCGAACGGTAGGACGAAGTTGGTCCGAATAGCCCGAGTAGCGCAAGAACCAACAAGCCGACCAGAATCGAGTGGGCCCAGGATCTGCTTGTGTTGTTTGCGTGCTTCACGACTGTCGCCCGCATTTGCCAGTCCAAATAATATCCGAATAAAGCTTAATTATCCAGCGGCTATTCGTGCGGCGGTGATCGTCGTTCCCTGGCTGCAGGCAATCGCGATGGCGCGCAGCGTTTTCGGTCAAACAGGCTTGCCTAATCTGCTTTCATCGGACCATCCGGCCTCATGGTGCGAGCCATCGCGGAACGGTTTGTTTTTCGAAAGACCACAGCGACACAGCGAGTATCTGACCCGACTGCCGCCTGAAAGGAAATCGGCGTCAAGCGCGATATTTGTCACGTGGTACGGTCCGTGCTTTTCGATTCGCAGGCTGACCCCGGCGCTGGTCCGGCCTCGGAGTGTGCCTGATCTTCCCCGGGTCCTGAGCGCCTGAGGGCTCGATCCAGCGTGATTCGTCCGATGTCCGCCCCCGGCTTGACGAATGCCACTTCCAGGGCGATGCTTCCGGGCCTTGATCTGATTGCCCTTTCCACGTTGATTTCAAAGAGGATCCAAGCATGACCCTGCATATCACCCTGATGCCCTTGCTGGCCTTGATTGCCGGCATCCTGATTCTGCTTGCACCCAAGCTTCTGCGCTACATCGTTGCTATCTACCTGATCGCGTTCGGTATCGTCGGCCTGTTCAATCTGAATCTCTGATTGTCCTGGCGAACTGCGTTATGCGCGCTTCGCCCCGTTTGTAATCGAGCATGGCTGGAAGGTGGGCGACCTCTTCATGCTGCCAGTGTCAGCAGGCCATCGCAGGCCGGGTCGCTCTGCTACTATCTGAATTCGCAGGGCTGGGGGCAGTGCCGACCCGGCCGCATTTTTGAACACGGAGGAATGGATACGATGGGACTGTTTGATTTTGTTGGTAGCGCCGGCAAGAAACTGTTTGGCGGTGGAAAGATTGACGAGAATGCCGTGCGTGAGCATCTGCTGACACTGGGCTTGAAGGTCAAGGCTTTGTCGGTCATTGCTTTTCAGGATGAAAAGAAGGTTGCCCTGGTCGGCAAGGTGGAGTCGGTTGCAGACAAGGAAAAGCTGATCGTTGCTGCGGGTAATGTCAGCGGGGTCGAGCAGGTCGATGATCGCCTGCGCGTCGAGGCGCCGGTCGCAGACGCGCCCGAAGCCGCTGCGCCCGCCGCGACGCCGCCTGCCGATGATGTGGATAACGCCCCCGAACCGCCGGAAGAAGAAACGCCGAACTCACAGTTCTACACGGTTGAATCCGGCGACACCCTGGGCGCCATCGCCAAGCGCTTCTACGGCAGTGCCGGCAAATACATGGTGATCTTCGAGGCCAACCGCCCGATGCTCGAAGACCCCAACAAGATCTATCCCGGTCAGGTTCTGCGGATACCGGAAGACGACTGATTGCCCGGCCCGGGTTGCCGGGATAACGATCGAAGTCGAAATCCTTGAATCACGCTCGGCCGTTTTACGTCCAGCAACGCTTTGCCTAAGGCAAGAAGTTGCTGGACGTAAGACGTCTGAGCGTAACCCAGAGATATCCGTTACATATTCAGTTCCCGCATCGAGTTATCGCAGCTTGCGACTGTAGGCCGGGGCGACCAGCACGGCGTTGACCAGCAGGCTGTTGAGCCCGTCGAGGTAGGCGCGCACCGCCGGGTCTTCGCTGAAGGCGACGATCTGGCCGCGACCGTGGTTCTGGGTCATCAGAAAGGGTTTGTAGGCCAGCTGGCGGCGATTGTCTTCCCACAGGTAGCCGCTGGCGACAAGCTCGTCGGGACCGGCATAGCGGGCGACGATGTCGCCCTGATCACGGCCCGGCGGGGTGAAAACCCGGCTACCGCGAACCAGGGCCGGGATCGATTCGGCTGCGCCGGCGGCCAGCCAATGGTCAGCGTCGACCTCGGTGTTGACCAGCACGCCGGCAACGCTGTCAGGCTCCCGATCGCCAGCGCGGATTCGCTGCTCCAGGTCATCCAGCGATTGAAGTTCCTGACCGCTGACTCGTGCCTCGCTTGAATCGACCAGATCGATATCGTCGCTCTGACTGCTGTTTTCCAGGCGACTGGCCAGCAGGTCGACGTCCGGGTGGGCTGCCCAGGCGGTGGCTCCGGCCAGCGTGACCAGGGTTCCGCCACCCTCGACCCAGGCGCGCAGATGGCTGGCGCCCGATGCGCCCAGCACGCCGGCATAGCCGCCGCCGAAGCGGTTTGATGAATCGGGAAGAATCACGACATCGAAACGGTTGATGTCGGCCGACCGCAAGGTCTCGGCGCGAATGATGGTGACCGGATAACCGATCTGGCGCTCGAGCACGAAGCGCACGGCCCCCGGAGAATAGACGCTGGTGGGTTGATCCCAGGCCAGGGCGACACGCGGGGCGTGCAGGCGACGGACGTTGCTGCTGCCGAAGCTGGGGCCGCTCATGATCCAGCTGCTGTCGCTGCCGGTCACCGCTGCACCGCTGGTTCGGGCAAGCTCAGTCAGGGTTTCTGCGAGATTGTCGGGGTTGTCCGCGCGCTGGAAGATCAGGCTGCCCGCCGGGTAGCTGTCGCCGTTCAATTCAAAGCCCTGTTCCGAGCGATCCACGGCCAGTCCCGCGCGCAGCGCGGCGGCCAGCAGCCGCAGGGTGGCCGATGAGCCGCCGGGCGCGACGAAGGCAACTGGTGCCGCGGACGGGACAATGCGGCCGGGCTGTGCCTGCGTGCCGTCGATCCGGACCAGTCCATCCAGGGCGGGCGCCCGGCGGCAGGTCTCGATATCGACGTTGAACATGACCGGCAGCGACCAGCCGGTCACATCGTAGATCTGATCGGCTTGGCCGCGGGCCCGGCGACGTTCCTGCTCTTCGAGAAAGGCGTCGTCCATGTCGATCTGTTGATCAAGCAGCACGCGCAGCTGGCGATAGCTGGGCTGGCCGGCCGGAATGACATAGCTGCCGGCACCCAGTTCAAGGCCACAGGCGTCCATCGCGGTCTCGCTGCGGAACACATCCGATCCGTGACGGGCGATCAGATGCCCGAGACGATCTGCGCCGCCCTGGTCAGTCTGGGCCGGAATGACCCAGGCTGCGGGTCCTTCACGGCGGGCCTGATCGATCGCCGAGCGACGATAGGTGGCGAAATCGCGCCACAGGGCATCGCGTCGCTTGGCCACGGTTTCAAGCGTTGCCAGTGATGCCGCCACGTATTCGGTGACGGTTTGAGCGTAGGTCACTTCTTCGCCATGACGCTTGCGAACGATCAGCCCGCGCGCCGAAGCCTGCTCATAGGTCATGGCGATGCCGCCGTAGTACGAAGGCCAGCTCGCGCCGTAGCCCGGATAGAAGGCATCGAAGATTTCGCGCGTGAAATAGGCATAGCCGTAGCGATCGAACCAGCGCGCGTTGTTCTGGCCGAACGCCGTCAGGCTGCTGCGCTGCGAGGCGGTCAGCAGCGGGTTGTAGGGTTCGGCCTCGGGGGCGAAGAAAAAGGTGCTGTCCGATCCCATCTCGTGGGCATCGACGACGGCCAGCGGATACCAGTCGAGCAGGGCGGCGACATGGCCCTGGGTCTCGGGCTGGGTCAGCGGCAGCCAGTCGCGGTTGAGGTCGAACAGGTAGTGATTGACGCGTCCGCTGGGCCAGCGCTCGTCATGCTCTGCGGCCAGGCGGCTGGGGTCGGGCTGCAGACCCAGCGTCGAGTTGAACTCGTGCACGAAACGCGCGCGCCCGTCGGGGTTCTGCAGCGGATTGATGAACACCAGGCTGTTGGCCAGGATGGTGCTGGCAAGTTCGCTGTTCCGCGCAGCCAGCAGATACCAGGCCGTGACCATGGCGGCGTCAGCCGGCGAAATTTCATTGCCGTGCACCGAGTACGAAAGCCAGGCCGTCGAAGGAACGCGCTCGAGGGCTGCTTCAACGGCCGCGTCTGCGTGCTGATCCGGGTGCGCGATGATCTGAATGTCATCCTGAATCGAGTCCAGATCAGCGATCCGCTGCGGCGTGCCGATGATCGCGTAATACAGCGGTCGGCCTTGCCAGCTGGTGGCGTAATCGACTAGGCGGATCTGGTCCGGACGGGCCGCGGCCAGGGCGTCGAAGTACGCGCGAATCTGCTCCGGTGTACTGATGCGCTCACCCGGGGCATGGCCCAGCACCTCTGCTTGCGTGGGAACGCTGTTGTCGAACTCGCTGTGGCCGAACCAGTCCTGTTGGTTCAGCGCCTGAGCGTTCGCGGTCCCGGTCGCGATCATGTTCAATGAGAGGCCGCAAGTGATCAGCAGCAGGGTCAGGAAACGGGCAGAAGCAAGGTGCATGGACAAGGCTCACGTTGTGATCAAGCGAGACAGCTTAGCGCAGCTGGGGTGGTGGCGGCATGCCGCAGGTCCCGGCGCCCTCGCGCCCGGCCCTGGATAAATCAATTGCCGCTAGCCCAGCTTATCGATTCTTGCGCTTGTCGATCAGATCATCGACCACGGCCGGTTCGGCCAGGGTCGAGGTGTCGCCCAGGCTGGAGAAATCGTTCTCGGCAATCTTGCGCAGGATTCTTCGCATGATCTTGCCGGAACGAGTTTTCGGCAGACCGGGCGCGAACTGCAGATGATCGGGCCTGGCGATCGGGCCGATCTCGCTTCGAACCCATTGCGCGAGCTCGCTCATCAGCGCCTCACTGTCCTCGATACCGGCGGTGAGCGTGACGTAGGCATAGATGCCCTGGCCCTTGACCTCGTGTGGATAGCCGACGACCGCCGCTTCGGAGACGGCGGGGTGAGCGACCAGGGCCGATTCGATCTCGGCCGTGCCCATGCGATGACCGGAGACGTTCAAGACATCGTCCATGCGCCCGGTGATCCACCAGTAGCCGTCCTCGTCGCGTCGCGCACCGTCGCCGGTGAAGTAGACCTCATCGAAGGTGGCGAAGTAGGTCTGGTAGAAACGCTCGTGATCACCATAGACGGTGCGCATCTGGCCTGGCCAGGAGTCCTTGATGATCAGGGCCCCGTTGGTCGCCCCGTCCAGCTCATTGCCCTCCGAGTCGACCAGCGCCGGCTGGACGCCGAAGAAGGGCTTCGAGGCCGACCCCGGCTTGAGGTCGGTGGCGCCGGGCAGGGGGGTGATCAGGATGCCGCCGGTTTCGGTCTGCCACCAGGTATCGACGATCGGACAGCGGCCGTCGCCAACCACGTGGTAGTACCACTCCCAGGCCTGTGGATTGATCGGCTCGCCAACGCTGCCCAGTAGGCGCAGGCTGGCTCTCGACGTCGTCTTGACCGGCGCATCGCCGTCGCGCATCAGCGCGCGAATAGCGGTCGGAGCGGTGTAGAAAGAGTTGACCTTGTGCTTGTCGATCACCTCCCAGAACCGTGAATTGCTCGGGTAATTGGGCACTCCCTCGAACATCACTGTTGTGGCGCGATTGGCGAGCGGGCCATAGACGATGTAGCTGTGGCCGGTGACCCAGCCGACATCGGCCGTGCACCAGTAGACCTCGCCCGGGCGATAGTCGAACACCAGCTCGTGAGTCATGGCCGCAAACAGCAGGTAGCCGCCGGTGGTGTGCAGCACGCCCTTGGGGCTGCCGGTGGAGCCTGAGGTGTAGAGAATGAACAGCGGATCCTCTGCGTTCATGGGTTCGGGCTCACACTCGTCGCTGACCCTGGCCGCTGCTTCATCCAGCCACACGTCGCGCTCGGGCACCCAGGCAATCTCAGCGCCGGTGCGCTTGATCACGATCACATGCTCGACCGTGGTCACTGCATCGGCGCTCAGCGCTTCATCAACGTTGCGCTTCAGCGGTACGGTCCTGCCGCCGCGCACGCTTTCATCGGCCGTGATCACCAGCTTGGACGCGCAATCCGAAATTCGATTGGCCAGCGCGCCCGGTGAGAAGCCGCCGAACACCACCGAATGGATTGCGCCAATCCGGGCACAGGCCAGCATGGCGTAGGCCGCTTCGGGAATCATCGGCAGGTAGAGGGTGATGCGGTCGCCCTTGACCACGCCCTGGGCCTTGAGCACGTTGGCCATGCGGCAGACGTTTTCGTGCAGCTCGCGATAGCTGATGTGTTCGGAGACGCTCGGATCGTCGCCTTCCCAGATGATGGCGGTCTGCTCGGCGTGCTCAGCGAGGTGGCGATCGATGCAGTTCCAGGACACGTTCAACACGCCGTCCTCGAACCAGCGTATGTGCAGATCGTCCTTGGCAAACGACACGTCCTTGACCTTGGTAAACGGCTGCATCCAGTCCAGTCGCGCGCGGGCCTGTTCGGCCCAGAAGCCCTCCGGATCGTCGATAGAGGCGCGATACATGGCCTCGTAGCGTTCAGGCGTGATGTGGGCGTCCTTGAACGATGCGGGAACGGGGTAGACCTTTGACTCGCTCATGATCGGGTTCTCCTGGCTGGCAGACTTGCGCTACAGACTTGCGCTACAAACTTGGGATAGTAGCAAGCGCAGGCCGCCCGGACCTATCCGGCCGCTGTCCGTGATGATCGGCTGATCCGGATCCGCCGACTTCCGAAGCCTGTGATGCGCACCCAGCGCGAGGATGTCCTTTCCGCCGGAGTCATGGGCTTCGCTCAACCCTCCATTTCAGCGCCGGCGTATTTTTGGTACCTTGTCGATCACCACGTCCTCGCCCAAGAGCAACTATCGCTATTGAGTTCTTCACCGCGTCTCCAGCCCACCCCCGAACATCCCGAGCAGCTGGCTGCCAGCGGGTTCTGGACCGTTGACCATGCCGAGACGCTGAACAACACCCTCGAGGACTGGGACATGATCGCCAAGGCGATCGATGCAAGCGGCATCGAACGGCTCGACACGGCCGGCGCGCTCTTGCTGGGGCGTATCGCCCGACGGGCCGGCATCGAAGCGCGGCATATCGAGCTCAAGTCGGACTATCGCGCCCTGTTCGATTCGGTCATGGAGGCAGATCGCCAGCCGCTTGATCAGGTGGTCAAGTCCAGCGCGCTGCTGGACTGGTTCGAGGGCGTCGGGCGATCCACGCTCGCGCTGATCGATCAGCTCAAGGCGCTGCTCGGTTTTCTCGGTCAGACCATTGCCACCGGGGTCCTGATTCTGTTTCATCCGCGCCAGTGGCCGCTGACCTCGACCGTACACCATATTCAGCAGACCGGCCTGAATGCCTTGCCCCTGGTCTTCCTGCTGAGTTTTCTGGTTGGCGCCGTGGTCGCTTTTCTCGGCGCCACGGTTCTGAAAGATTTTGGTGCCGAGTTGTTTGTGGTCGACCTGACCACCTACGCCTTTCTGCGCGAGTTCGGGGTCTTGTTGACCGCCATCATCATGGCTGGACGCACAGCCAGCGCCTTTACCGCGCAGATCGGGACGATGAAAAGTCGCGAAGAGATCGATGCCATACGCACCATCGGCCTGGACCCGTTCGTGCTGCTGGTGCTGCCGCGGCTGATGGCGCTGCTGATTGCGCTGCCGATTCTGGCCATGGCTGCAATGGTCGCCGGTCTGCTCGGCGGCATGATGGTTTCGTCCTTGTCTCTGGGCATACCCAGTGATCTGTTCATCGAACGCATGAACGCCACGGTCGAGCTTCGTCACTTTCTGGTCGGCATGGTCAAGGCGCCGTTGTTTGCCCTGGTGATCGCGCTGGTCGGCTGCATGGAAGGCTTCAAGGTCGGCGGGACGGCGCAGTCGGTGGGCGAGCGCACGACCTCGGCGGTAGTCCAGTCGATTGCCATGGTGATCGTCATCGATGCCGTCTCCGCCGTGTTCTTCATGGCAGATCGGCTGGTGAGCGACGTATCGCGATCAGTGCGCGGACTGGTCTGGAACGATTTGGTTCCACCAGACATGCACGATGGCCTCGATCTGGATGTTCCGCGCGGCCAGATCGTCGGGATTGTCGGCGGGTCCGGGTCGGGAAAGTCGGTGCTGATGCGCGCTATTCTCGGTCTGCGTCCGCCTCAGGGGGGTGCGATCGAGGTGCTTGATCGTCCGGTGACCGGCATTCCGGACCGCGATCATCATCTTCGCCAGTCCAGCGGCGTGCTGTTCCAGGACGGCGCGCTGTTCAGCTCGCTGACGGTGCGCGAGAACATCCAGGTGCCCCTGCGCGAGCGCCTCCGCCTCGACCAGCGCCTCATGGACGAGCTCGCCGGCGGTCAAGCTCGGGCTCGTCGGCCTGCCGGCGGATGCCGCCGACAAGCTGCCCTCGGAGCTCTCCGGAGGCATGCGCAAGCGCGCCGGCCTCGCCCGCGCGCTGGCCCTCGATCCCGACATCGTGCTGCTCGATGAACCGACCGCCGGGCTCGATCCGATCGGCGCCGCGGCGTTCGACGAGCTGGTCGCGACGCTCCGCGATGCGTTGGGGCTCACGGTCGTGATGATCACCCACGACGTCGACAGCCTGGTGCGGATCACCGACCGCATCGCCGTGCTGGAGCAAAACGTCGCTGCATCGTCGCCACCCTGGCCGAGCTGCGGCAACGCGACGAGCCGTGGCTACGCGAGTATTTTGGTGGGCCGCGCGCGCCGCGCGATCACCGCCGATGAGGAGCGCTGAGCCATGGAAACCCGTGCCAGCCATCGTCCTGATCGGCCTTTTCGTTCTGGGCTGGGCCTCGGATCGCGTGCTGTTCGGGCTCTGGAGCGCACAGTTCGAAGACGACCGCTCCGTGGAACAGTGTACGAGGTCGAGTTCCGCTCGGCGGTCACCGGCCTGTCGGTGGGCTCGCCCGTGCAGTACAGCGGGCGGTGACCGGCATCTCGTTCGACTCTACCTTGACCCGACATCCAGCGCGTACTCGTTCGCGAGATCGAGGTCGACCGTACGATTCGCCAGGTGACCGTCGCGCGGTTGACCACGTCGAGGGTTGACCGGTGTCGCATTCGTCCAGCTCAGCGGCGGCAGCCGAGGCCTTGCTGCTGGCGGACAGGGTCCGATGGTGGACTTCCGATCATCACCTCGGAACTGTCGGAGTGGCGAGCGCCTGTTCGGTGCCTCAGAAGATATCGCGACTACCGCCAGTCAGGTCATGCTGCGTGATCGAGGATCTGCTGAGCGAGGAGAACGCCGAGCGGGTAGCCGGCACCCTGAGCAATCTTGACTGGCTGACTCAGGCGTTGACACAGGACGAGGATCTGATCAAGCGACACCTTAGCAAATGCCCGAGCCGGCAGCGAGTCGCTGGTTGGCGTGCTCGATCAGGCCGGTCGGACCTTGGACCAGCTCAACGCGGTGCTTGCCGTGGTGGAAGCGGGTTTGATCGATGAGGTTCCTGAAATCAGCGCCGATATCGCCGAGACTCTGGAGCAGTCTGGCGTCGATGTCCAGCCGACTCGATCGGGTGATCGCCGATAACGAACAGGCCTTCGTTGACTTCGGCACTGCCGAAGGGCTGGGCCAGGTCGGCCCGGCGCTTCAAGAGCTCCGAGTTCTGCTGAGTGATCTATCTCAGTGTGGTGATCAGCACTGTCACGTAACCCCGCCCAGTTCATTCTGGGTGGCGAGCAACCGGGGTATCAGCCCGAATGATGGCAAAACAGGCAATCAAAGCTCTTGTGGGCCTGAGCGTGGTGCTGATTCTGTCGGCCTGCACCCTGGGCGGAAAAGCCGTACCGCTGAGCGTTATCGAGCCACAGCTGGGTCCGGTCGATGCTGCCGGACTGGCGGCGGTGGGCTGGTCGGTGCAGGTGCCGCGTCCGATCACCGATCAGACGCGCGATTCCGATCGCCTGATGGTGCGTCGCGACGGCGCGCGTCTGCAGGTTTATCCCGGTGTCGTGGCGGATTCGGTACCCGAAATGTTGCAGACCCTGCTGGTCCGGGCCCTGATCGACGGCGAAAAGTTTGCCGGCGTCGAAGTACGCGGGCCTGCGCGCCCGCGCGCTGGCGGCGGGCTGCGTTTCGAGCTTGTGGATGACGTCGATGGACAGCGCGTGGAGCTGGTCGTCAGCGCCAATCTGATCCATCAGCGCAGCGTTCAGAGCGTCGGCTCTCGCACGTTCCGGACCAGCGTAGCGTCGAAACCACCGGCATCGAAGCGACCATCACCGCATTTGAATCAGCGCTGAGCGAGCTGCTCGACGGGCTGGTTCGGTGGACGCTGCAGACCGGTGCAGTCGAAGCCGAGCCGGTGGAAGAATAAACCGCTAAACCCTGAGGGCTGCAAAACAGCGGGTCGTTTGAAGCATCGCCGATCAACTCAGCTGCCGCTTCCCCACATTCGGCGCAGCAGGCGATCGCCCAGCACGAACTGATGGCGCAGCGCGGCCAGCACGTGCACGGCGACCAGGGCCAGCAGGACCTTCCCGAGGATTTCGTGGACCTCATGCATCACATCCTCCAGCCGTTCACTGACCGGAAAGATCGACGGCAGATCCACCCACCCGAACCACTCCGGCCCGTAGCCGGCCGCCGCGCTGTAGGCCCAGCCGCTGACCAGCGGTGGCATCAGCGCCATATAGGCCTGACGCATGCTAGCGCAGCGATGCGCTCATGACTTCATCGTGTCGGGCAGGGCGGTGGACGATTCAACAGCCGCCAGACAATCCGAATCAACACCAGCATCAGTACGCTTACCCCGATCGATTTGTGCTGATTGACCAGCGCAAACTGCTGCCGGATCGATTCGGCCTCGTCGATCCGCCAGGCCCAGATGAACTGCAGGACGATGCCGATGAGAATTGTCCAGTGCAGGGCCTGAGCAATCAGGCCATAGCGGGTGGCGGTGTTGCGAAGCGTCAATGGCATCAGCTGTTCGCCAAGGTCTGGTTGATTCAGGCCGTTGGCGCCCTCTAGCCGATGGATGTTGTGATTGTTTTGATCGAGGCGGACGGTGGCCTGGGATGCATTCGGGGTGCTTGCGTGGTTTTCGCCACGAAGCAGGCTCCTACGGTGGCTTCAGGCTCTGGGTTGGTTACGTCTCCCTGTAGAACGCGCAGCGAAATGTTTTATCAGTAGTGCTGCGACCCGGCAGCAAGATTGCTGATGCCTGATTGAATCCACACCACGTTTCCCAGCCTTTATGTGTTCACCTGCGAGGCTCCTACAGGTGGCTTCGGGCTATGGTTCCGGGCGCGTCTCTCCTGTGGGGAGGCTTTTTTTTAAGCAGGCTACTCGAATCGATCGACAAAGACGAAGTCGTCGCTGACGCACAATGCATCGGCAGCGGCGAAGTGACCACCATCTCCTTGTAGTAGCGGCTTGATCGACCGCCATCGAAGTCGAGTCGGTCGATGACCAGGCGTGCGGTGGCGATGCCGCTGCTGGTGGCGGAAAAAGTGGTGAAGGTCGATCAGGTCGCCATCTCGTT
The DNA here is from genome assembly GCA_942491245.1 of uncultured Pseudomonadota bacterium. GTDB lineage: Bacteria > Pseudomonadota > Gammaproteobacteria > Xanthomonadales > Wenzhouxiangellaceae > Wenzhouxiangella. The sequence goes on along the minus strand of CALNZT010000013.1, from coordinate 349 downwards.
GGCGAGCACGTGGATGATCACTTCGCTGTCGATGCCGGTCAATGCGCGATCGACGCCAGCCGTCGGTGACTGATTGTTGAAGTCTATGGTGCCGCGCTGGAAAGCATCTTGCCAGGCGAAAAATTGATTGCCAAGAACGTCATTCACGTCCGGGCCGAGTCGAACGAGCAGGCCGAACTTGTGGATCGTGCCGGTGGCGATCAGTGAAGTACTCGACGATCACCAGGGTGTACGTCAGCATCGCGGTAGTAGCCGTCCTGCTCGCAGATCGCGATCATCTCGTAGTTGGGTGTGCCGATGTTGTCGGTGCCGGTAAGGATCGGCGTCGATCCGATGTAATCGACCAATG
>CALNZT010000012.1:0-27455 GCA_942491245.1 uncultured Pseudomonadota bacterium | reverse complement strand
CTGGTTCGTTGCATGGTCGCGACAACAACGACGCGCGCAGGGCACGTCACGAAAGGAATGCTGGGGCATCGGCTCTGCATCTGACTTACCTGGCTTTTTTAGCGAACCAGGAAACCCTGCTACCGAGGCGTGCCCGGCTTGACGGCCTGATCGATGGCAAGCAGCGTCTCCAGCAGGCCCTCCATGTCGCTCAAGCGCATGGAATTGGGGCCGTCGCAGAGCGCTTTTTCGGGGACCGGATGGGTCTCGCAGAAGATGCCCGATACTCCGACACCGACCGCTGCTCTAGCCAGCACCGGGATGAATTCACGCGCACCGCCCGAGGACTCACCCTGCCCGCCCGGAAGCTGCACCGAGTGGGTGGCGTCGAAGACGACGGGGCAGCCGCTGGTCCGCGCATGATCGCCAGCAGCCGCGCATGTCCACGACCAGATTGTTGTAGCCGAAGATGTTCCTCGCTCGGTGAGCAGCAGCTGGCTCGTTGCCCGTGGCGCGTGATCTTCTCGGCCACGCTGTGCTCATTTCGCGCGGCGAACGAACTGGCCCTTCTTGATGTTGACCGGCTTGACCGGTCCTCGCGCACGCGATCCGGACGAGATCGGTCTGCCGGCACAGGAAGGTGGGTATCTGCAGTGACGTCGAGCACCTCGGCGGCTGGTTCAGCCTGACCTCCGCCACTTCGTGCACGTCCGACAGGACCGGAGCCCGTTCGCTTCACGCCCGCAGGATGCGCTTAGCCCGTCCTTCAGACCCGGGCCAGCGATAGGAGTGGGACGATCTGATTGGCCTTGTCGAAGGACGCTTGAACACGAATTGGCACGCCGCGTCGCCGGCGATGCTCTGGAGCGTTCACCCATCAGCCTCAGCGAGGTCCTCGTCCTCGATGACGCACGGACCGGCGATCAGCGCGAGCAGGCGCTCGCCTCCGACGATCGCGCACGATCCTGCGCGCGTGTGAGCGATCATGCCTTGACCTCCTTGGCGGCTTGATCGTGCTGTTCCTGATGACGCTTCAGCGCTGCGCGAATGAAGCCGGTGAACAGCGGATGCCCATCGCGCGGGGTCGAGGTGAACTCGGGGTGGAACTGGCAGCCACGAACCACGGATGGTCCGGCAGCTCGATGATTTCGACCAGGCTCCCGTCGGCGAGACCCCGAGAGACCAGGCCGTGTTCGGTTCCAGGGCTCTGCCGCGGTAGTTGTTGTTGAACTCGTACCGGTGGCGATGACGTTCGCGGATCGTCCTTGCCGTAGAGTTTGCGCGCCAGGGCTGCCTTCGAGACCAGATGGCATAGCTGCGCCCAGGTGCGCATCGTCGCCGCCCATTGTCGCTGACCTTTTTCATCCAGCTGCTCGGTGATCAGGCCGATCACGGGGTGGCGCGGTGTCCGGGTCGAACTCCGTGGAGTTCGCGTCGCTCAGTCCGGCACACGTTGCGGGCGAATTCGACCACGGCGCAGCTGCATGCCCAGGCAGATGCCCAAGAACGGCACCCTATGCTCGCGCGCGCATAGCGGATGGCCGGAGCTTGCCCTCGATGCCGCGCTCGCCGAAGCCGCCCGGCACGAGGATGCCGTCGACGCCCTCCAGACGAGTTCCTCGCCGCCCTTCTGCTCGATGGCTTCGGACTCCACCGGCTTGATGGTGACATGCACCCGATCAGGCAGACCGCCGGAGGTCAGCGCTTCATTCAGCGACTTGTAGGCATCGGCATGTTCGACGTACTTACCGACCATGGCCACGGTGACGTCGTACTTGGGCCGGGCGGCGCGCTCGACCACATCTTCCCAGTCGGACAGATCGGCGGCGTTCGATTTCAGACCGAGACGATCGAGCACCGTGCGATCCAGGCCCTGACGCTGATAGAACAGTGGAATCTTGTAGATGTTGTCGACGTCGACCGCCGAGACCACGGCTTCGGGAGACACGTTGGTGAACAGAGCGATCTTCTTGCGCTCTTCGTCCGACAGCATGCGCTCGCAGCGGCACAGCAACACGTCGGGCTGGATACCGATCGAGCGCAGCTCTTTCACCGAATGCTGGGTCGGCTTGGTCTTGATCTCGTTGGCCGCGCGCAGGATACGGGAACCAGGGTCAGGTGCATGAACAGGGCGTTCTCGCGACCGTACTCCAAGCCGCAGCTGACGTATCGCTTCCAGGAACGGCAGGGATTCGATATCGCCGACCGTGCCGCCGATCTCGACGATGACGACGTCCACGTCGTAGCCCTTCCACCGCACTCTTGACCGAACGTCCCTTTTGATCTCGTTCGGTGATGTGCGGGATAACCTGAACGGTGGAACCGAGGTAATCGCCGCGCCGCTCCTTGGCAATCACGTTGGCGTAGATTCGGCCGGTGGTGAAATTGTTGCGCTGGGTCATGCGCGAGCGCACGAAGCGTTCGTAGTGACCGAGATCAAGATCGGTTTCAGCGCCGTCTTCGGTGACGAAGACTTCGCCATGCTGAAACGGGCTCATCGTGCCCGGGTCAACGTTGATGTAGGGGTCGAGTTTGAGCAGCGTCACCCGCAAGCCGCGCGCCTCGAGAATCGAGCCGAGCGATGCAGCAGCAATGCCTTTACCGAGTGACGAGACAACGCCGCCGGTGACGAATATGAGAGAAGTCATGCCCGGATTCCAAGAGAACAAGTCCGGGATGGCATTGTAGCTCAAGCCCGGGCTCGGCGCTTCGCTCGATTTGAATGGCGTGCTGATCGATTCCAGGGACAGATCAGAACCCCGGACATCAGAAGGCTGCTCACTCGCCGATATTGATGGCGTCGGAACGCTCGATCCCGATCTGGCGCAAACGGGCCACCTGGGTCGGATCGAGCGCAGGCCCGCCCTCGGAGCGCATGTCCAGCATCGAATAGCGCAGCATCAGATCAGCCAGCGCAGCAGTTCTGGATTCAATCGGCCCGATGAAGTCGTATTGCGAGGTAAAGCGCTCGATGGTCACCGCCGTCCTCGGTGCTGCAGCCGCAGTCTGCTCGAGTGAGCGGCGGGCAAAACGACGGACCGCCGGATAATCATCCTTCAGCGCCTCGATCAGAAAGGGCTGCCAGGCTTCCGGGTGTTCGAGCTGGCCGCGCTCGATCGATCGGCCGATCGCGGTCGCGGTTACCGCCCGCTCCACCGGGTCACCCGCGAACAGGCGCGCGATGCCATCCGGCACCTCCGGATCCACGCCGTCAGCACGCACCACGGCGCGCGCCTCACGCCCCCACAGTCTCGCCGTTTCATTCTCGGCCCAAGCGACTGACTGATCCAGGTGGCAGATATTGCAGGCGTTGGGTCGACCATCGGCCGCATTGGCGGCCGGGTCAGGCACTTCGATCCGATGCGATCGATGAATCTCCATCACGCCATAGACAATCTCGGGCATGTGGCAGGAGTAGCAGTTCGAACCGGCGCTTTCGGCCGGATGAAAGGTATGCGCCTCAAGATCGTCGGCCAGATCCATGTGGCAGGTCAGGCACGGCCCGTTGCCGCGGGCTTCCTCGGTGATCATGCCGTGGCGATCGCCGCTGTGCATGCTGTGGCAGGTCATGCAGGTCAACTCGGTGTCGTCATGACACTTGGATTGCTTGAGCCCCTGATATTCGTACGCGGTCAGGCGAGGCGTCCGGTCAGGCCAGAAGCGCAGTCCGAAAAGATCGTCCGGGTGACCGGTCATCGGGTTGGGCGTTTCCGGCCACACCAGCTCGACCGATTCGAACAGATCGTCGCCGGCTCGATAGACCGGCCCGTCACTGATGAATCGGCGCAGCATGTCGCCATCAATCGGCAGACGCTGCCCGTGACACTGGCCACACACCATGTTGGCGCGATCCTGATCCAGTCGCGTTGGCATCACCATGGTGTCGTCGATCTTGCCGGTCAGGGTGTGGCTCAGACGGGTAAACCAGTTGGACTGGCGCTGGACATGGTCCTCGCCCGGGCCGTGACAGGCCTCGCAGGCAATCCCGAGCTCGGAGACTTCGGACTGATAACGCGCCTCGGTGGCTGAATCCACCGCAAGGCCAGCGGCCGCACGGGCCTGCATGTCCTCGTAGTTGACCACGCCCGGCTGCGGGCCGGTGTTGTGGCAGAAGATGCAGTTGTGGTTCCAGACCGACACGTTGGCGTCGAAGTGCTGGTCATCAGGCCCCAGAAAGGCTGCATTCATGTGCACCCAGCGCTGATCTTCGTTGTGCCAGAGAATGTGCAGCCGGTAGAAGGTTCCGCCCTCGCCTTGTTCGCGGGTCAGGTATTGCTGATAGCGATGCGAGCCCACCAGACGTTCGATCTGATAGCTGGCCACGGGCTCGTTCGAACCCGGCGTGTGGTAGTCGAAATAGAACCGATCACCCCGGCGCACCGGACGCACTTCCATGCCCCAGGCCTGGATGCGCTGGCCATCAAAGCGCCCTTGCACGTTTTCGGGCGTGGCCTCCTGGGTCATCGAGCGGTGATAGGTTTGATGCCATGTCGAATAGCGATCCCGATGACAGGTGTGGCAGGTATCCGAGCCGGCCCACTCGGCCAGCGCCGGCGTGCCAATCAGGCTCAGCAACAGAATCTGCAGCGTGATCGACAGCCGCTTAGGCATCGTCAGGCCCCCGATAGGCGGCACGCGTTTCCGGCTGCGGCCAGAGCTCACTGAGCAACACCGAGCGTCCGGTGCCTGAAACCACGCGCGCATGCTGGCGGTTCAGGAGCCGGGGTCGGTCCACGCCGCAGGAATTGGAGATGAGCGTCACTTCCTTGACCATATGGCGGGCATACCAGGCCACGCGTTCGGCCTTGTCTTCAGGCACCAGCCCTCGCTGCAGCCGCTTGTCGTGCGTGGTAACCCCTGTCGGGCAGGTGTTCTTGTTGCACTGAAGCGCCTGAATGCAGCCCAGCGCAAACATGAAGCCGCGCCCGGCCTGAATCACATCAGCACCGGCACACAAGGCCCAGGCCACGTCCACCGGATTGATCCGCTTGCCCGAGGCAATCACCGGAATGCGTGACTTAAGACCATATTCGTTCAGCTTGTCGACCAGCATCGGCAGCGCCTCGTTGAGCGGCAGGCCAACGTCGTCCATCAAGGTCATCGGCGCCGCACCACTGCCGCCATCTCCTGAATCGATGGTGATGAAATCCGGCGCCGATTCAAGGCCACGTTGATGAATGGCGAGGCAAAGCTCATCGAGCACCCCGGCCTGCCCCAGCACCATCTTCATGCCACAGGGCTTGCCGGTCACCGAGCGGACACGCTCGATCATGTCGAGCAGCTCTTCTACGTTGCTGATTTCACGGTGGCGATTGGGCGAAATCGCGTCCTCGTCCTTGCTGATCAGACGAATGCTTGCCACCTCGTCGGAAATCTTTTCCTTGGGCAGAATGCCACCCTTCCCGGGCTTCGCGCCCTGGGCCAGCTTGAGCTCGAACATCTTGATCTGGTCCAGGCTGGCGACCTGGGCCAGAGCAGCGTCAGACAGACTGCCATCGCTGTTGCGCACGCCGAATTTCGCCGTGCCGATCTGGAACACCAGATCCACAGCCGCCTTCCAGATGCCACTGGCTCAAGCCACCCTCGCCGGTGTTCAGCCAGATGCCGGCCTTGGCCGCGCCTGACGACAGCGCCCGGATGGCCGGTTTTGAGAGTGCGCCATAACTCATGCCAGAAATATTGAAGAAGCTGGCCGTGGTGTAGGGCGCTCGGCAATACGGCCCGAAGGTCAGCTCGGCAGGCGCTACCGATTCCTCGGAAAGCTTCGGAAACGCCCCGTTGAGAAAAATGACCGTGCCTTCCGGACGAAGATCCCGGGTCGAACCAAAGGCCGCGGTGTGATTGAGATTCTTGGCCGCTCGATAGACCCAGGACCGCTGGGCGCGATTGAACGGAAGCTCCTCGCGATCCTGCGCAAAGAAATACTGCCGGAAGAATTCACCCAGATGTTCGAAAACGTAGCGGAAACGACCAATGACCGGATAGTTTCGACGGATGGCGTGCTGGGTCTGATTGCGATCCACGATCCAGAACACCAGGACCAACAGTACAGCAATGCCGACGAGAAGCACAAAGAGGGCCGCCATGAACTCCAGTATCGGCACCACCAGTTCGAACAATTCATTCATGCCAAATCATGTCCCGGCTACGGGGTCGATCCAGATCAGACTGACCTGGCGGCCACTGCGACCTTGGTCGCGACGATGAGAAAAGAAACGCTGCGGATTCGCCGCCGTGCAGAGCTTAGCATCGACGACGTCCACGACACCTGCATCGCGCAGGCGACGCATCGCAATCGTCTTGAGATCGGCCAGCCAGTGGCCGCAGCGCGTGGGCTGGAAACAATCCGCAAGGCTGTCGCCCAGCTGCAGCATGGCATCGCGCACCGTGGCATCCACCTCGTAGCTTTCCGGCCCGATAGCAGGCCCGATCCAGGCCAGCAGGTCGCGTGCCTCCGCCGGCATCGCGTGCACCACATGTTCGAGGATGCCGTCTGCGAGACCACGCCAGCCGGCATGGATAGCAGCAACCCAACGACCATGCTTGTCGGCCAGAAGAACGGGCAGGCAATCGGCGCTCAGAATGGCGCAGACCTGGCCCGGACGGTCAGTCCAGGCTGCATCAGCCTCTATCCCGGGCAACCAGTCATCCAGATGAACCAATCGCTTGCCGTGCACCTGCTGCAACCAGCGCGGCTCCGACGGCAGCCCGAGGCTGAGGTGCCTGCGGTTCTCGGCCACCGCCGCTGGATCATCACCGCACCCGGCACCCAGATTGAAGCTGCGCCAGGCGCCCTGGCTGACGCCGCCATTGCGCGTACTGGAAAATGCCCTCACCCGGTCTGGCGCAGCCCAGGCGGGAGTGATTCTGTCGTCGTCGCTCACTCGGCAAAAACGTCGAGCAGCTGGCGAAAATCATCCGGCATGGCGGCCTCGGCCTGAACGTCATCAAGACCTTCCGGGTGCGGTAGCCGGATTCGACGCGCGTGCAGCGCCTGGCGCTTGAAGGCCTGAATCGCCGCGCGCTGGGCATCACTCAAGCCACCGGGCAGGCCGCGGCGGCCATACATCGGATCGCCAACGATCGGATGCTGGAGATACTGCATGTGGACGCGGATCTGATGGGTGCGGCCGGTTTCCAGCTCCACATCGACCAGGGTCGCGGCCTCGAACCGTTGCGCGACGCGATAGTGGGTGACCGCACGACGACCATCGGGCCGGATGACCTGTCGGCGACGGTCCACGGGATGACGTCCAAGCGGTTGATCCACGGACCCGCCGGCAATTACCTCACCCCAGACCAGCGCCTGGTAATGGCGTTTGATCGCTCGCTGCTTCATCGCATTGACCAGGAAGCGGTGGGCTTTCAAGGTCCGGGCAACCACCAGACATCCACTGGTGTCCTTGTCGAGGCGATGAACCAGCCCGGCGCGGGGCAAGGGCGAGAGCTCCGGATCCAGATGAAGCAGCGCATTGACCAGCGTGCCGTCCGGATTCCCGGACCCCGGATGGACCACCAGTCCCGCCGGCTTGTTGACCACGAACAGCGACGGATCTTCGAACAGAATATCGAGCGCCATCGCTTCAGGCTGGGGATTGTCAGGATGCGTCGCCAGCAAACAGTCGAGAATCACGCACTCGCCCGGGCTGACCGCATGGCGCGGTTTGACGCTTTTCCCATCCACGGTCAGCTCGCCTGATCGAATCCATTCGGCAATCCGGCTGCGAGAAAAGTCATCCCATAGCTCGGAAAGCAACTGGTCGATTCGCCGCCCGGACGCGTCGAACGGCACGGTCCATTCCCGGTGCACAGGGCGTCCTGCGGCCTTTTCGGCGTCTTTAACAGACATTTAGCCCACGCTCTGGCATCCTACGGGGTCCCTCAACTGCTAGAATTCGGCGCATGCGCCCTATTATGCAAAAACATTCACTCCTCCGACGGTCATTTGGCCGACTCGGTCTCGTCGCCATCGTATTGAGCCTGGCCTTGACGGCCTGCAGCAGCAGAGAAGAACGTGATGCTGGCCGCAGCGCCGAAGAGCTGTATGCAGAAGCCAAGGCCTCGCTGGACGGTCGCAGCTTTCAGACCGCCATCGACCGGTACCGTCGCCTGACCACGCTGTACCCCTTCGGCCGCCACGCCGAACAGGCTCAGCTGGACGTGGCCTATGCCCTGCAGCAGGCTCGGCGACCCGAAGATGCGCTGACCACGCTGGACCGCTTCATCCGCACCTATCCGACGCACCCGAATATCGACTACGCCTGGTACCTCAAAGGCCTGGTGCACTATGGCGAAGCCATGGGCATGCTGCGCACGCTGTTCCCGGGGCAAGTGGTTGATCGCGATCAGGAAAGCGCACGTCTGGCCTTCCAGGATTTCCAGGAGCTGATCCAGCGCTACCCGCAGAGTCGCTACGTCGCCGATGCCCGTCAGCGCATGGTCTTCCTGCGCAACGTCCTGGCCGAGTACGAAATCACGGTGGGCGAATATTACTTCCGCCGCCAGGCCTACATCGCATCCATCGGCCGTGCGCGCTACGTCATCGAGAACTACTCTGGCGCACCGGCCAATGTCAATGCGCTGGACCTGCTCGAGCGCTCCTATCGAAAGATGGACCTGCCCGAACTGGCCGCGGATACCCGGCGCATCCTCGAACTCAACTATGCCGATGAGCTGCAGCAGCTCGAAGACGAGCAGCCAAGCTGGTTGGGCCGTCTCTGGCCCTTCGACTGATCCGCACTGAGCATGGTCACAGCGTCTGACTCGGCGACTGACATGGATCAGCGCGCCGCTGCACTGATTCAGCGGGCCAATGATCAATTGGCACTCACCCTCGACGCCGCCAAGGGTGACGAACGATTGCGCAAGGCCATGCACTATTCGGTGTTCAACGGTGGCAAACGGCTGCGACCGCTTCTGGTCTATGCCAGCGGCCAATGCCTGGGCCTGGCGCCTGAACAGCTTGACGCGCCAGCCTGCGCTGTTGAATTGATCCACTGCTACTCACTGGTCCATGACGATCTGCCGGCGATGGATGATGACGACCTCCGTCGCGGCCGCCCAACGACCCATCTGGCCTTCGATGAAGCGCTGGCCATTCTTGCCGGCGATGCCCTGCAGGCCCTGGCCTTTGAATGCCTGGCGCAGGACCCGGCCTGGACGCATCGTCCGCAGGTTCGCCTGGACATGATTCAGATGCTCGCCCACGCCTGCGGCGCTGAAGGCATGGCCGGTGGCCAGGCGATTGATCTGGCGATGGAGGGCACACGACCAGATCGGGCCCAGGTCGAGCGCATGTTCGAACTCAAGACCGGCGCCCTGATTCGAGCCTCGGTGATGATGCCCGCAGCATGCTGCCCCGAACAGTCGGCGGCCGATATTCAGGCCCTGAGCGACTTCGCCGAATCCGTCGGCCTGGCCTTTCAGATTCGCGACGACATGCTCGACATCGAGGGCCAGGCCGGGGTGCTCGGCAAGGCCACCGGCGCTGATCAAGCCCACGACAAGGCCAGCTGGCCTGGACTGTTCGGCCTGGACGCCGCAGAAGAGCGAATTGACGAACTCAGCACCGTCGCCGCCAGGGCGCTGGGGAAATTATCCGGCGACACCTCGGCCCTGCTCTGGCTGGGGCGCAAACTGGTCAACCGGGACTATTGATTCAATCCCGGGCAGGTCCGATCCCGGACCCGTCGAACCGCAAGAGGGCTTGATCCCGCCGGATCACTGCTTGTCTGATCTTCACTCCGATCTCCACTTTTCTCGCCTTCAATCAGCGCCGCCTGCCCGTGCTCACCGCACAGTTCATACGCCAATTTCACCGTCTTTTCGCCGTACAGACGCTCCAGACGCCGAATGATGAAGTGGCCTCGAGCCGCATTCTGAAAGTGATCCATGAACAGTACGTTGATCAAAGCGCCGCCTGCCGCGCCGATAATCGGTACGGATTGAGCGGCTGTCTTCTGGGAAACCGGAATACTGAAGCGCGATGCTATCTGGCTGACCAGACGGACCAGCGCCGGCGCCGAATCACGCACCGTTGCCGCCGTCGCAGCATAGCTCGCCGCCTCGCTCACGGCCTTGGCCATAGCGGCACGGATTCCGAAGTAGCCGGTCTCTGCTGCATCATCAACCGACGAGGCGCCACCAAGGGCAAAGACTTCAAGGCACGCCATCTGCGTTCCTCGATTTTGCAGATCTTCACCTTCACTGCGGGCAATGTCAGCAATCGAGCGCAGCATGATCGAGGTGGATATCGGCAGCTCGATGGCCAGCGCAGGCAGACCGAAGGCACCGCCCAAGGCGCCCGAGAAAGCGCCCCCGGCTTTATGCCTTAAGTTGGACGCCGGCACCCCACCTTCGTTATCCAGGGTCCAGAGGGCGGTCTTCAATGCCGTCTGCAGGGAGGTGTTCGCAATGGCAAGAATTCGAGCCCGAGCGGCTTGCGGCAGCCTGTCCATGCCGCGATCGATTGGCGTGGCCAGCGTACTTGAGAAACGCGCAATCAGGCCGGGATTTTCGAGCAGGTCTCGCGCCTGCGCCAACGCCTCGGCATGTTCTGCGCTGAGCGCCTTTGATCCCAGGTCAGAGCCCATAGCGAACCTCGAAACTCAGATCCGGTCGACTCATTGCATCCCTGGTCTCGATTTCCGGCGCAAGGCTCAGTCGCTGATGCGCACGCAATTGCGCCCCTGCTGTTTTCCGTCGTACAGCGCGACATCGGCCCGCTGCAGGGCGTGTTCAAACCGATCTTCAGCTCGAGCCAGCGCCACACCAATGGTCGCGGTGACCTGATGCGCCACGCCCTGATGGCAGATCGGCTTGTCCTTGATCACCGCGCGAAGTCGCTCGGCCACCTGCACTGCCGTCTTTTCATCGCAGCCCGGTAGAAACGCGAGAAATTCTTCGCCGCCCCATCGAGCCACCACGTCCTGATTGCGCATCATGGCCTGAATGCGATGAGCGATCTCGACCAGCACGGCATCGCCATGCTCATGGCCATGCACGTCATTGATCTGTTTGAAATGATCCAGATCGATCAGAATCAGGCCCGCGCTTTGATCATTGCATGCCTCGGACAAGACGTCATGGGCCCTGGAAATCAGAAACCGGCGATTGAACAAGCCGGTCAATGTGTCCGTGTTGGCCAGCTTGTCAAGCTTTCTGTTCGCGGCAGCCCGAATCCGAACTTGCTGTATGGCCAACCACAGGGCCACCAGCAACAGGGCCGAGGCCACGCCGGCCAGCCAGGACAATTTCCGGCTGCGATCCAGGCGAACCGCCTGCAGCTCGCCTTCCATCTCAAGTCGATCGATGCTCTTTTCGCGCTCCAACAGCTCCAACGTGACTTCCAGGACGGTCGCCCGGTTCTCGACGACTTCGTCCTGCATTTGTGCCTGAATCTCAGCCACTGAATCCCGATGCGATCTGGCTGCGCCGGCATTCCCCACGCCCTCTTCCAGCTCCGCCAGATAGGTATGGGCGAACACTTGCCAGCGGTTCTGTTGAGCGGCGTCAGATCGCGCGAGAGCCTCTTCAAGGTACTGCCGTCCAAGCTCGAAATCACCGTTGATTCGATTGACGTCTCCAAGCTCGAGAAGCGCATAGACGAGCAGCTGCTCGCTATCTTGAGTACGTGCCATGTCGAGAACGTCCTGAAAAACGGCCAGCGCTGCGTCAATCTCATTCCGCCACTTCAGAATCATGCCCAGATTGTTCTGGCGCATAATCCGCTGTCGTTCGGTAGGCAAGGGCAAGGCCATGGCCACTTGAATCGTGGCGAGCGCCTCGTCGAGACGTCCCAGCGCGCCGAGCATCGCCCCTTCATCACCAGCAAGCTGCCTCGAAGTTCGGATTCGGGTTCACTATCGATTGCCACCAGACCTCGGTCGATCAAGGCCAGGGCCTGCTCGAATCGCCCGAGCTCGCCCAGAAGTCCTGCTGTGTCTCGATAGATCTCAGCAAATGACGTGGCTGCCATATCAGCCTCGACCAGCTCGACAGCCGCATTCATCGCTTCCAGCGCCCGATCGTGATCGCTCAACAAGGCGTAGGCTCGGCCAAGGGAGCGAAGGGCAAAAACCCGGTCTTCCACACTGCGTGCTGAATCGCGCAACTGTGCTGCGGCAAGAATCATGTCCGCGTAGGCGCTGCTCTCCTCATGACTGGCAATCTGCTCGCGAAGCAGCTGGGTCTCGGCCCGCTCGTCCTGGGCCGAAACCGAGACACTGAAGGTCAGCAAAAGGAGCATCAAAAAGAGCCCCACAGGAACCTGTCAGGCTAAAACGGCATCGAAATGCAAACGCTCGCTTGTTCAAACGAATAGTCCTTGAGAGTCCATGAATCGGCGAGCACTGCCCTGGCCACCTATGACATTGGCAACGTGGATCGACGGTAGGAGATTAACCCCGCTGGACAGAAGCCGTCCAGCACACGGCCCGATCCGCATGCAAGTCCGCTTGCTGAACCCTGAATCAGCTTGGCATGGTGGAGCGCGATGAGGATCAGTTGCGGTAGCGGGTAGGATCCGGCAGGCCCGCATCTTCAAAGCCGATGCGCCGCAAGCGACAGGAATCACACATCCCGCAGGCCTGGCCTGATTCATCGGCCTGATAACAGGAAACCGTTTGCGCATAGTCGACGCCAAGAGCTGTGCCGCGCTGGATGATTTCGGCTTTGCTCAAATGAATCAAGGGAGTGTGGATCGTGAAACGCCCGCCTTCATCGCCGACCTTGGTTGCCAGGCTGCAAAGATCTTCGAACGCGGCGATGAACTGAGGTCGACAGTCTGGATACCCGGAATAATCCACGGCGTTGACGCCGATGAACAGATCCAGCGCGCCCTGCACTTCGGCATGGCCGAGGGCGAGCGCGAGCATCAAGGTATTGCGTGCCGGCACATAGGTGACTGGAATGCCCTCGCCGGCTTCGACCGGCACGTCGATATCGGCCGTCAGCGCGGAACCACCGATCGCGCGCAGATCCACAGCGACCACGCGGTGTGAGGGGTCGCCCCCAGTGCGTGACTCAGCGACTGGCTGGCATTGAGCTCAGAGGCGTGGCGCTGCCCATAGTCGACCGCGAGGGTGTGACACTCAAAGCCCTGATCAACGGCCATGGCCAGCACCGTGGCCGAATCCAGACCACCCGACAACAACACGACTGCTTTTTTCTGCTCATCCATCAATCTCTGACCTCCAGATTCCACGCCCGAAGCCTACCGCAATCCCGATGCTTTTCCCGTTCGATATGCCCAGATTCCCAAAAAAACGGCCCGGGAGTCCCGGGCCGTCATCTTCATGACCTGCTTGGCAACGTTCAGGGCTGGGCTTGGAAACGATCCCGGAACAGCGCATCAACATCCCGGCCCGGCTCCAGCACCAGCACGAAGCCGTCATGATCAGCGGAACGGGCCAGACTGCCCGCATCGTCTTCAAAACCAACCCAGTAGTCAGCATTGCCGCGCATGTAGCCGAAGGCGCCGACAAAACGATTGGCTGCGCGATTGAGCAGGGCGTGATCCAGGGCCTGGGCAACGCCACCGAAAATGAACGAATAGCGCTGGTCTGGCGATAAGGTGTCCAAGGCGTTGACCAGGCCGGGTGAGACCTGGCTATTCGGATCAAAGCCTGGCGTTCCGGCGTTCTCGATGTTGACCAGATTCTCATCGACGACAGACGTGCCGCTGAGCAGCCCGATGACATCGACATAGCCGTCGGTGAACTGGAAGGAATTCTTGTCGCCGATCAGGATGATGGGCAGGTTCGAATCGGCCTGCTGGCGGGCCTGTAGCCTGGACGCCACGGACTGGGCCTGCTCATGGCGCTTGAGGCGGGTGCGTGAGCTGGTGTCGACGTTGCTCAGCGAACGGAAATGGTTGTTCATCACCACGAATGGCCAGTCAGCACCACCGGCAATGAAGCGAGCTTCCAGCGTCAGGGTCGGACGGTCATGCAGCGGCGTGTTGTCGAGACTCAAACATTCATCAGCGCCTTCGAGAATCACCGCATCCACGGCCACCCGGGCCTGGTTGATCAAGAAGCCGTTGTTGATGTTGCCACGATCATTGCCGAATTCCAGATACGGGGTGTAGACCACGGACCCCTTGGACAGCGCAGCGACCCGATCGGACAGATCCTGCAAGGTGGCCAGACTCTCCACTTCCTGGAAGCCGATCACATCCGGCAACTGCAGGGCATCGATGATGGTTCCACTCAGCTTGTCGAGCTTGAGCTGATAGTCGGCCGGCGTCAGAACTTCGCGATCCTCTGCGATATAGCCGGCATCGCAGGCCGGAATCGGGCGCGGCCCGTTCTGAACCGTGTCGAACAGATCGAGCGCGTTGAGCGAGGCGATCGTCAACTCGTTTGCACCACCGGCCGGCGCAGGTAGCGGCAGATCCGGAACGGAATTCAGGGTCAGCTCGGTCGGCCAGACTTCATAGTCACCGAATTCGAAACCCAGGATGCCGGTGGCCGAGAAGGTCGTACCGCCGGCCAGGGTGACGTTGGCCAGGCCGAGTCGGTCCGGATCCAGCTCGAACTGTTCGGGCGCACCCGACCAGACCGGGCAGTTCGGGCAGGTGCCGCCAAGGCCAGGAAATTCCACGCCGGGACCTCGCAAGGTACGACTGCCGCTGGCACTGACCACCGCCTCTGCGACCGGATCACTACCGAAGCGCTGACTGGGTGCGGTGACAAAGCCCTCGGCCACGCTGATCCGCATCGATTCATAACACTCGAAGTTGTTCACGCCGCAGGACGGTGCATCAGGGTCAGCCGAGGGGCGAGATTGATCAAAAACCACAGGTGCCGGGAGTACATTGCCGCTGCTCACAATATCGACAATCTCGGGGTTGCCGATCTGGGTCAGATCGAAAAACTCGAATACTGTGCCTTGCACATCGACTTCGTCTCCAACACTGACAGTCGGCGCTGTCCCGGTGAACACATAAAGACCGCTGGAGGCGCTGGCGCCACGTGGCGCGACAGGATCCGGCGACTGCATGACGAAGAAGTTGCTGCCGACAGCAGTTACGATATTGCCTTCGGTGCGAACAATCTGTCCTGGATCATTTCCTGAGGGTGGCGCAAGCGGTGAGCGCAGACCCGAACCTTGAATCTCTTCGATCGTGAACAGGTCAGGGATGATGCCGAAATCGCCATTATCGCGCGGCTGCACCTTGTAATTTCCGAACGAGAACCAGCCGATGCCGCGCAGGAAGGTGTAACTATCCCCCAGCGCTGGCACCACCGTCGAGGCCGTGCTCAGGTCGTCGCCCCGCGCATCGCCGCTGCCGTCATCAAACAGCCATTCCCCGAAACCCAGTGCGTCATCGCTCACATCGACCGCGCCGAATTCGATCAGGACGCCTTCCCACTGTTCGGAGCCCAGGGCCGCTCCGGGTGCCAGATCCGCAGTGTTAAGGAGTTCGGGCAAGGGTTCGGCCGCCGCCTGGAGGAACTCCACCGTCGCGACATTGATCTGGGTCTGGGAAAAGAATTCGCTAATCTCGCCAATCACGCGGATCTCGTCACCGCGGCTCAGGCCAAGACCGGAAAAATCACCGTTAAGAACAACGCCACTGAACGGACCACCGGCTGATTCCTGGATGACCGCGAAGGTCTCATCTTCAAGCTCGCCCGGCGCGGCCGTCACAATGCCGTCGACAGATACCGTCTGGCCCGCAAGCGGTGAAGCATCATCGATGTCCGGATCAGCGACGGTCTGGATCTGATAGATCGAGACCGCTTCCACCACGCTTGTCGTCCACGTTGAATCGTCCTGGACAGGTGAACCATTGATCTGAGCGATCGCAACCACGTCATTGACCAGGTCGCCGGGCGGGGTGGCAGCATCGACCTCCACCACGAGGTCGAAACCGAAACTTGCGCCTGCGGCAATATCGGAAAGGCTCCATTCCAGAGTGCCTGCCCCGGACGGATTGAGTACCGCGCCGCTGGTATCGCTGACGTAGGTCACATTGGGCGGCAGCGTGTCGGTCACGACCAGGTTCGTGACCGTGTCGCTGATGCTGAAGTTATCTACATCAATCCGATAGATGATCTGCTCACCTGCGACGGCAAAAGCCGGACCGGTTTTCTCGATCACCAGGTCGGGCGGCACGATATCGGCACGGACGTCGCTGATACCGAATTCATCGCGCGAGCCCGAACCCGAGACATCGTCGCTGACCCAGCGCAAATACAGCGGATCATCGATCGCAATCGACAGGCCGGACAGCGTCAGCGACCGCTCCACGCTGCCCCATGCCGGCCGTTGTCGGCGGCTTCCGCGATGCAGGAAGTCGAGCGCCGGGATTGGCGTCCAGGTGACGTCGTCGAGGGAGAACTCCAGGTTAAGCGAATTGCTTCTTGGCTGATCATTGAACACCCGGATGGTGTAGCTGATGGCCACGGCCTGAGCCACAGCCGCGCTGGTATTGCTGAGGCGGAGGGCGATATTCCCCGGCGTGAAATCACCAGCGGTGGGTTGAACACCCAGAGCAATGCCAGCCCCGGTGTTGAATGCATAGACACCACCACCGCCTGTGCCGCCATTGGAAACACCACGGGCGAAGTCGCCGGACACATGTTCGCCACCGAACGTGCCATCGGTGTCGGAGAGTCCCTCGACGCGCCAGATCGCCGAATCCAGCTGCCCTGGCGCAGGCGTTGCGGAGAAACCGTCACCGGCAAACCCGCTGAAGTCCTCATCGATCAGTGATACCGCGCCGACGGGGTAGGCGATGCTGGCGCAAACAAGCAGCGTGAGAACCAGTAAGGCTCGAGATAATGTTGAGAACATTGGCATCATTCCGTTCTGTGGTTGGGGCAGGTACTGCGATAAAGCGCGCTAGTGTAGCGGCAACGTATTACGATCGGGTTGCGCTGCGCGTTTTGATGTCTTGTTTTGGAATTTTGCCGCCCATGAACCGCCTCAAGCAACTGCCACTCGACCAGGACATCTCGAAAGAGCGCTACACCCTGGACATCAAGGCCTGGCAATACGACCTGTTGAGTCTGCAGCAATCGGTGCTGCGCCAGGGCGGGCGAATGATCGTCAACATCGAGGGCATGGATGCCGCCGGCAAGGGTGGCGCGATCCGTCGGCTGGTAAAGCGGCTCGATCCACGCGGCTACAAGGTCTACCGGATCAGCGCGCCGGAGCGCTGGGAACAGGACAAACACTACCTCTACCGGTTCTGGACCAAAGTGCCCTCGCCCGGCGAACTGGTGATCTTCGACCGCTCCTGGTACGGGCGCGTGCTGGTCGAACGCATCGAGGGCTTCGCAAACCGCGAGCGCTGGCAGCAGGCCTATCGCGAAATCAATGATTTCGAATCCAGCCTGGTCAACGACGGCGTGATCCTGCGCAAGCTCTGGTTCCACGTCGACCCTGACGAGCAGCTCAAGCGCTTCAAGGCCCGACTGGACGACCCGTACAAGGCCTGGAAGATGACCGACGAGGACTGGCGCAATCGGGATAAGTGGGACGACTACATCCAGGCTGCCGAGGACATGTTCGAGCGCACCGATACCCCGCACGCGCCCTGGACCCTGATCGCGGCCAATTCCAAACGCCACGCTCGTCTTGCTGCAATCGAAACGGTAGCCAATGCTTTGGCTACGGAGGCTGAGCGACGCCAGCTCGACTCCCACCCGCTGCATCTGGCCAGGCCTGCTGCAAGCGGCTCATGAGCGCATTCGCCAGGTCCGGGCTTTCGAGTACAGATAGGCCCCAGCGGTCAGCACGGCGTAGAGCCCGACGATAAACAACAACTGACGCGGCTGCTCGGCCAGCTCGTAGTACAGGATCATCCCGGTACCCAATGCCAGCCCGATCACCGCAAGCGACGTGAGGACCAGCGAAGACCGGGTGCGATCGCGAATCTTCAGATTGGCTCGGGCCATGAGCAAGGACACCAGCAGAAAGGTCACGCTGCCGAACTCGAGAATCAGCTCCAGACTGCCGGCGAGGACCAGCAGAAAAGCCATGGTCGACATACAGACAATGGCATGGATGGGAATTCGCTCGCGGCGGCGGGCGAGAATGGCAGGAAGATATCCGTCCTGAGCGATCGCTGCCATCTGCCGCGAGGCACCGAACACGGTTCCACTGATCGCGCTGCTGGTTGCCAGCAGCGCACCAGCGATAACCAGATTGGTGCCCCAGGGACCGATGGCGGCCTCTGCGCCCGCCGCCAGCGCATATTCCCGATTGGCGATCAGCGCCTCGAAGGGGATCGCCAGAATGGCGCCCAGACTGATCACGACGTAGATCAGCATGGCCAGGACAATGGCGGAATAGATCGCTCTGGGAATGTTTTTCTCCGGATCCTCCATCTCGTTGACGGCATTGATGACGAGCTGAAAACCCTCATAGGCAACGAAGGTCAGCGAGGCCACCGTCAGAATGGCCAGCAGGCCCACATTGGCCTGACCCTCGATCAACACCGGCAGAGCGGTCTGGCTGCTACTGATCAGCACAACGCTGACGATGACCAGGATAAGGAGCTTGGTGTAGACCATCAGATCTTCGATCTTGCCCATGCCGCTCACGCTCCAGGCATTGATCAGCGTGAAGAGCAGAATGATCGCGCCCGCTACGGCCTTGCGAATACTCTCATTGTCGGCAAAATCGAAGCTGCTGATGGCATACGAAGCGAAGGTATAGGCATACAGGGCCAGCGTGCTGATGTAGCCGAAAACGACCCACCAGCCAATCAGTGATGCCGCAAACGGCGAATCCGGATAGGTCTTCTTGTAGAAGGAATAGGTCGCCCCCTCGTCCCGATAGTAGACGCCAAGCTTGACATAGGAGTAGGCGGCCAGCATCGCGATCAGGCCGCCAATGACGATCACCAGCGGCGTGTAGACGCCGACCATTGCCACCGAGATGCCCAGAATCGTGAAGATTCCGCCCCCCACCATGCCGCCGAGCGCGATAGCGATCAGCTCGGGCACACCGAGATTTTTCCCTCGCTTTCGATGACAGGAGGGCTTCATTTGTGGGTCGACACTCCGAATATTTCCTCGACGCTGTGACCTGGGTACGCAGGAAATCAGTATAGGTCACGGCGTGCCGGGATCGAGCGGGGCCGGCTTACCGCTGCACCGTCAAAGATCCACTGTCAAAGATCTAGTGTCAAAGACCTACTCAAGTACTGCGAGGTAAGCACGCCCGCGTCGACGGATTTCCAGGGCCAGCTCGCGCGATTCGGGCATCGGAAATTCGCCGCGCAGCTCGCTCAGCGAACGGACAGCCTCGCGATTGATCGCAACAATCACGTCCGCGCTTCGCAGACCCGCCTCCCAGGCCGGCGAATTCCGTCGAACCTCTTCGATCAACGCCCCGGGAATGGGGCTTCGTTCGGGCACGCGAACCAGCACCACACCATCAAGACGCGGGTCAAGGCGACGGCCGGAAATGCGGGCATTCAGGTCTTCTTCGATTCGAACGCTGACCGGGCGTTCCTGGCCTTCGCGAATAGTGAGCACGTCGATACGACGGTCGATTCCCAGCAAACCCTCGATATTGCGCAGGCCCTGACTGTCGCTGACCGGTCGCTGGTCGATCTCGATGATCACATCACCCAGGCGCACGCCCGCATCAGCCAGCGCAGAATTCTCCGCCAGCCGGGTGATGACCACACCACCCTGGCGCTCCAGCTCCAATGCTTCACGCAATTCCGCACTCAGGTCCTGCACATCCACCCCCAGGGAACCGCGGCGCACTTCGCCAAATGCGATCAATTGCTGCATCACGTAGTCGGCGGTGCTGGCTGGGATAGCAAAACCGATTCCGACATTCCCGCCTGACGGGGTAAAAATGGCAGTGTTGATACCAATCAATCGACCGGCCAGATCAATCAGTGCCCCGCCCGAATTCCCAGGGTTGATCGATGCATCGGTCTGGATGAAATTCTGATATTCGAGACCACGCAGTCCCGATCGACCCAGGGCCGAGACGATGCCGGAGGTGACGGTCTGGCCGAGGCCGAACGGGTTGCCCACGGCAACCACGAAATCACCCACGCGAAGACCGTCATCGTGCAGCGGCAGTTCAGCCAGCTCCTCTGCCTCGATCCGAACCACGGCCAGATCGGTATCGCGATCCGAACCAATGAACTCGGCCGAAAATTCGCGTCCATCCTGCAGGGTGACTGCAATGTCGTCCGCGCCATCAATGACGTGATTGTTGGTCAGGATGTAGCCGGCCTGCGCATCGACGATGACGCCTGAGCCCAGGGACTGCTGTATCCGCTCTCTCGGCATGCTCGGGCGCTCGAAGAAACGGCGGAAGAACGGGTCATCGAAAAACGGGCTGGTACGCACCTGAACCCGAGTCCGGGTCGAAATATTGACGACAGCTGGAGTCACCCCCTCAAGCACCGGTGCCAGCGATGGCAGGGGTTGACCGTTAACCTCGGCCGGCAAAGCTGCGCTGACAGGCAGGGCGGCCGCACTCAGTAAGAGGGTCAGAAAAAGACCGTTTGACACGTGATCTCATCAAAACACTCGTTGCTCGTTCGTTCAAGACTCCGCGTATGACAGCAGAAGCCGCCCTCAGGTTTCCATTCAATTTCCTCCTGCGGCAGATGGCAACGGTCATCGAACGATCATGAGGATGACTTGCAATTGCCTCAAAACGATGGTCATATACGAACAGCCACCGGAAGTCCACCCAAGATATTGGGTCATTGGAAGATACGGAGCACTAGATGTTGAGTCTGGATCAGCAAGTCCTGCGAACCGATGCTACCGGCATGCCGCTGGAATGGATCGGGTATCAGGATGCCGTCAAACTGATCGTTCTGAATCAGGTCTGCTATTCCCTCGGCAAGGAACTCTATCGCTTGCACGGCGGCACCAATGCGCTGTCCGGATGCCAGACCGAAATCTCGGTCAACGCCATTCTGGCTACGCGCGGCGCCCATCCCAACTCGCACAAGTTCTACGACCGCTATACCCCGCCATTGTCCAACCGCGCGCTGTTCAGACGCGACGAACACCTCTGCCTCTACTGCGGCAATCAGTTTCTGGAGCGTGATCTTTCACGCGATCACGTCAACCCGCTCTCGCAGGGCGGTGTCGACAGCTGGGAAAACGTCGTCACCTCCTGCAAGCGCTGCAATAATCACAAGGCCGCGCGCACGCCCGAGCAGGCCGGCATGCAGTTGATCGCCATCCCCTTCGCGCCGACCCATGCCGAGTATGTGTACCTGCAGGGCCGCCGTATTCTTGCCGATCAGATGGATTTCCTGGTCGCCCACTTCCCCCGACATTCGATTCTGCGCCAACGCTTGAGCCGGGACCGGGCCGCGCTGGGCGACTGAGAAACGCTGGGCCTGAGCTTGGCCGTCGGCGTGTAGACTGACCCTTCGTTCTGTGTCGGATGATCCACTTGCCATGAGCAACGCAACCCCGAATCGTCACCAGCAGGTCTATCTAGTTGATGCCAGCGTCTACGTGTTTCGCGCCTGGTTCTCGATGCCTGATCGCTTCGAAGATGCGGCCGGACGTCCGACCAATGCGGTATACGGCTTTGCCCGATTCCTGTGCGAGCTGATCGAGCAGACCGAAGCCTCGGACATTGCCGTTGCCTTCGATGAATCGCTGACCAGCTCGTTCAGAAACGAGATCTACCCGGACTACAAGGCCAACCGCGACCCGGCCCCGGACGATCTCAAGCGTCAGTTCGCCTGGTGCAAGGACCTGGCCCGCCTCATGGGGCTACCGATCTATGCGCATGAGCGCTATGAAGCCGACGACCTGATCGCCACCCTGGCAACGACCAGCCGGGCGAGAGGACAGAACGTCTGCGTGGTGACTGGCGACAAGGACCTGGCCCAGCTGGTTCATGACGGTGATCACTGGTGGGACTTTGCGCGCAACAGACGCTTCGACTCAGAGGGCGTGCTCGGGCATTTCGGCGTGCGGCCTGATCAGATCGCCGACTACCTGGCGCTGACTGGCGATGCGGTGGACAACATTCCCGGTGTGCCCGGCGTGGGCCCGAAAACGGCGGCAGCCCTGCTCGGCCATTTCGGCAGCCTGGATGCGATCTACGCTCGCCTGGAGGAGATCGCCTGGCTGACCCTGCGGGGCGCAAAATCCCTCGGGGCCAAGCTGCGCGAACATGAATCAGCCGCGCGACTGGCGCGTCAGCTGACCGGCCTCGAAGAAGCCATCGACGAGCTGGGCGAGGCGCCAATGGTGACGCGAAATGCCGGCAACGGTGACCTGCTCGATGCCCTGCTCGACGGCTTGAATTTCGGTCGCCCGCTGCGCGAGCGACTCCATCGACAGCGCAGTCGGGGACTGCGCTGACGCATCGTTAGCCCTCGTCGGGCGGATTGGCTGCCGGACTGGTCGCACCCTCCTGCTGACGCCGAAGCAGTTCCTCAAGCATCTCCTGACCGACGCCGAGAACCTTGGCCGAAACCACTTCGGTGGCCATCAGCGCAACAGCGGGAAGCTGGGTGCCTGTGCGCCGCCCGCGCGGATCGACATGGTGCCAGTGACTGCCGGCCAGAAAGACCAGTTCGTTATCGACCAGCACGCCATAAGTAGGCGTATCGAACTGAGGTAATGATGCAACAAGGGGCGCGACTTCCACCACACCGAGGCCGTCATCACCGAGCTTCATGCGCAGAACCCGCTGGGGGCTGACCGCATTCTGGATGGCAATCAGATAGCCGTCCCAGAAGTACAGACCGTCAATGCCCCCTTCATTCAGGTTTTCCGGCGTGAACAACTTCCAGGCCTTGCTCGCATCCTGCGTGTCGACGACAAAGATACCGATCTCATAGTCCGCCAGGTAAAGCTTGCTGTCGTCAGCCGACAGCGCTATGCCGCGCATGCTGGAGAAGTTGGGGTGACTGAAGTAGAGCTCCGGATACTGATCGCCGGGGGCGAGGCGGTAAATGCCCGGGGTCGCCGTATCGGAGGCGAACACGGTGCCGTCATCGGCAATCGCCAGCGCCCCGAAAGCATGCGGGCGACGATCAGGGATCAAGCGATGGGTGGCCAGGAGTTCCCCGCTGTCCAGATCAAGCTTGAGTAACAGCGTGCGCCCCCGAACGGCATCACGAT
This sequence comes from uncultured Pseudomonadota bacterium, assembly GCA_942491245.1. Classification (GTDB taxonomy): domain Bacteria; phylum Pseudomonadota; class Gammaproteobacteria; order Xanthomonadales; family Wenzhouxiangellaceae; genus Wenzhouxiangella. The sequence goes on along the minus strand of CALNZT010000012.1, from coordinate 4,383 downwards.
AGCCTTTCCACTGGGTCAGGGCGGCCGTTGCGACCCACAGATGACGTCGTTGGGCGTCGACTTCGATGTCCAGCACCGCCATCAGCTCATCGATATCGTCTCGATCGGCGAAAACCGAAAAATTCTCGCCGTCCTCGGAGACCTGAATCTGGCCTTCCCGAACCGTGCCGAGAAAATAGCGGTCGGTTTCAGGATCGAAGGCCAGAGCCTCGGGCATCTCGACGCCTTCCAGAAGCGTCAGCGTGCGGGCGTCACCGAAGGACTGCCGAGCATCCGTCATCATCTGGTTGAGGTGCTGATAGAGTCGGTGCTCATGCATCGGCTCAAGCTCTTCGAATTCAGACCAGTCCTGAGCCAACCCTTGCTGCTGCATGGACAGCATCATGCTGTACGCTTCGCTGAAGCGCTCCTGATGCGCATAGGCACGGACCAGGTGGGTCATGAAATCCTGATTGTAGGGACGCAAGGCATGCAAGCGTTCCGTCGCAGTGGACCAGTCCTCGTAATCAAGATCATCAAAGGCCAGTGCCGCCTGATTGAGCCAGAACGCAATCTGAAAGGATTGCGGCATTTCCTCAAGCGGCGGACGTTCGGTTTGCGTTGAGGATGTCTGGTCTGAGACCTCTTGGGCCTGCAGCGGTAGGGACGTTGCCGAAACGGCAAGAAACGCCCCTAGCAAGAGACCTAGCGTCTTGAGCATCATGGTGTGTCCTGTATGCTTTGAAGTTGATAATTGAAAATCGACGGGGATTGGGACTGTCCAGATACGGATTCGTTCAACGCCCATCGACATTGAAAACCGCCGCATGCTATCAGAAGATCACATCACGGAAGAACAATCCATGGAACTCCACAAAGGTCGTTACCTGACCCTGCGTGAGCGCCGAGGGTGGGAATTCATTCATCGTCAACACCCGGTGGTGGTCATGATCGCGTGGACACCCGACCAGGAATTGCTTCTGGTCGAACAATACCGCGAACCGCTGCAATGCCACACCATCGAACTTCCCGCCGGCCTGGTCGGTGATGAAGACGGCACCCACGGCGAGGATCTGCAGGTCGCCGCAGCGCGCGAACTGGAAGAGGAAACCGGCTGGCGGGCGGGCAGACTATCTGAAATCATGCGCTGCCCCACCTCGGCCGGCATGAGCGATGAAATCGCGGTTTTCATCCGTTGTGAAGAGCTGCTTCGGGTTGGCGAAGGCGGCGGCACACCGTCGGAAAATATCACCGTGCACGCTATTCACCGCGATCGAATTCAGCCCTGGCTTGACGCTCAGCGTGATGCCGGAAAATATCTGGACCCTAAGATCTACGCCGCCCTGTTCTGGGCACAGCCGCGCTGAGCGCAGCCGTATCGCGACTGCGTCAGGCCGCTGATCGATTCAGATCACGGTCCAGCGCCCGACGGCAATACCCACCGCCAGCCCGGAGGAAAACAGGATCATCAGCCAGGTCAGCAGCGTGCCCATGAATCGACCCGAAGAGGTTCCCGCCGAGCGGTTCAGGCCCATGAAGCCATGCAGCACGCGCCCAAGCACCAGCGCTGCGCCAAGGACGTGGAGGAAGATCACACCGAGCGCAGCGGAGCCTTCCAGAATGACCAGCAACAGCATGCCCAGCGGCGCATACTCGCAAAAATTGGCGTGAGAGCGGATGGCAAGCTCCAGCTCGGGCTGATCGCCTGAGCCGATGCCGACACGCAGCCGCCGGCGCAGCATGACCACACGCACCGAAAGCGCAACCAGAATCAGGCCCAGAAGACCTCCGTAAAACAAGGAAACAGTAAAAGCCATTTCGGCACTCCCAGCGTCGATTCGGGCCAGTATACCTGCGTGCTAGACTCGCTCCAGCTTGACCTACAGTCACCCCCCCGGAATTCATCATGAACAAACGCTCTCTCTTCTCGATCGCCCTTTGGCTCGGCGTCTCATCAGGCCTTGTTTTCGCCTCGGCAATGCCGCGCGCCCTGCAGGCCGACGATGGCCCGATCGCCATTGCCATCCATGGCGGCGCAGGGACCATCAGTCGCAGCGAGATGAGCCCTGAACGCGAAGCCGCGATTCGCGCCGAACTGAAGCAAGCGGTCGAGGCCGGACACAGCGTACTGGCCGCCGGTGGCAGCAGCCTGGACGCGGTGGCGGCAGCGATCCGCCTGCTCGAAGATGCGCCGCAGTTCAATGCCGGGCGCGGCGCGGTCCTAACCCAGGCCGGCCGGGTCGAAATGGATGCATCAATCATGGACGGCCGCACGCTTGCTGCGGGCGCCGTGGCCAGCGTCACTGGACTGCGCCATCCGATCGAGGCCGCGCGGCGGGTGATGACAGACTCTCCGCACGTGATGCTGATTGGTGAGGGCGCTGAGGGCTTTGCTCGTCAGTTCGACCTTGAAATCATGGATGAAGACTGGTTTATCACTGACTTTCGGCGCGAGCAGCTGCGCCGGATTCAGGCCGATGAAACAGCCGCCCTGGCCGAGCCTTCGCCCTGGTACTCAACCGTCGGGGCAGTGGCAATTGATCGAAACGGCGACCTGGCGGCCGCCACCTCGACCGGCGGCATGACCAACAAGCGCTGGGGACGGGTCGGCGACTCGCCGATCATAGGTGCCGGCACCTATGCCAACAATCGGGACCTGCGCGGTGTCGGCGACCGGACACGGTGAATATTTCATTCGTCATGTTGTGGCCTACGACATCTGCGCGCGCATGGCCTATACCGCCCAACCGCTGGCCCAGACCGCCGATATCGTGGTCAACCAGGTTCTGAAAGCGGCTGGCGGTGACGGTGGGGTCATTGCGATTGATCGATTTGGCCGGATCACCATGCCGTTCAACACGCCCGGCATGTATCGAGCAGCGATCTATCGCGATGGTGAGCTGGAAGTGTCGATCTATGATGACGAGGGCAGACAACAACGCCCGGCCACCTCACCGCACTGATGCTTCTGGACTCCCATGAATTCGCCTGCCCGTGGTGCGGCGAAGCCAATCAGGTGGCGCTGGAACCCGAGGAGGCGGGACAACGCGTGGTCCAGGATTGCGTGGTCTGCTGTGCGCCAATCGACATCAGCCTTCCGCTGTTTGCAGATGAAGCACCGGTGATTGCCCGCGAAGGCGAGTGAGACGATGCCGAGACCGCCTGAACAAACGTGATTCCGCGTTTGATGATCCACAAGGGCAGCGGATCGTGCTGATTCGGACTCGAGGGCCAGGCACATAGCGATCCTGCGCCAGAGGGCCAGGCTTGCGAGAACCTGCCGCTAGACCTTGGGCGACCAGCCCAGACGCTTGCACAGGGCAAGGGTTGGTCGGGCCCGATTGAGGGTGTAGAAGTGCAGCCCGGGCGCGCCACCGTCAATCAGTTTCTGCGCCATATCAGCGACCGTATCTTCGCCGAACGCGCGAATGGATTCGCGATCGTTCGCCGCCTCCCAGGCTTCCAGTCGCTTGGAAATCCAGAGCGGTATTTCGGCCCCGCAAAGTTTCGAAAAGCGCGCCAGTCGACCATAGTTGGTGATCGGCATGATGCCAGGAACGATGGGAACCTCGATGCCCGCGCGCTGGGCGTCATCCACAAAGCGAAAGTAGGCATCCGCGTTGAAAAAATACTGGGTGATGATCCCGTCTGCACCCGCCATGACTTTTTCCCGGAGGTACGCGAGATCATGCGCAGGCGATGGTGATTCGGGGTGGGACTCGGGGTAGCCGGCGACTTCGAGGTGAAAATGATCGCCGGCATGCTCTCGGATGAATCGAACCAGATCAACGGCATGATTCAGAACGCCAGCACCACCCCCGGAGGGACGATCGCCACGCAGCACCACCAGACGCCGAATGCCGGCGCCGCGATAATCATCGATCAGATCGCGCAGGCTTTCTTCATCTTCGGCCATGCAGGAAATATGCGGCGCGGCTGAAACGGATGTTTCGGCCTGAATCTCGAGCACGGTAGCGCGCGTTCTGCTGCGCGTGGATCCGCCGGCGCCGAAGGTGACCGACATGTATTCCGGCTCAAGCGCCGCAAGCCGATCGCGGGCTGCTCGAAACGCAACAGCCGCCTCGTCGTTTCTGGGCGGAAAGAACTCGAAGCTCAGTTTGGGAAGCGCGTCAGCCATACCGGTTTTTGAGTAGGAAGTCCTGGGTGCTGTTACGCGCTGCCCGGCACGACGCCGGGCAGCGCGGGATCAGCCGATATCAGACAAGCGCCGGGGCGAGACTGGCGCTTGCAACGTACTGATCAATAGCGGTAATGATCAGGCTTGTAAGGACCTTCAACAGCAACACCGATGTAGTCGGCCTGCGCCTGTCTCAGTTCGGTCAAACGGGCACCGATACGGTCAAGATGCAAGCGAGCAACCTTCTCATCCAGATGCTTGGGCAG
>CALNZT010000011.1:0-112630 GCA_942491245.1 uncultured Pseudomonadota bacterium | reverse complement strand
ATTCAGGAACTTGGGTCGAAGTCTGGGTCTCTAACGGTCCAGCATTCGGTTAGAATGACGGGTTCAAGGTAGCACAATCACTTCATAACGGGCGGCAAAATTCAAGCGTCCGTTCAGTCACGAGAAAGGCATGTTTTCAGGATCCCTAGCAGCACTTATCACTCCGTTCCAGAATGATGGCGCCATCGATGAAGCCGCCTGGCTGAATCTGCTGAGCTGGCACCAGCGTTCCGGCACGCGCGGCATTGTGGTCGCCGGCACAACCGGAGAATCCGTCAGCCTGAGCGAAAGCGAGTTTGCGCGACTCCTGGTCCTGGCGGTGGAGCGCGTGGGTGGGTCGATGACGGTGCTGGCCGTCGACCGCTGACACCATCCATCGCACCCGGCTGGCGGCCGAACTCGGTGCCCATGCGGCGCTGGTGGTAACGCCCGCCTACAACCGACCCACTCAGCGTGGTCTGGAAGCCCATTACCGGGCGGTGGCGGATGCGGCCGACATTCCGGTCGTGCTCTACAACGTGCCGAGCCGCACGGCCTGCGATCTGCTGCCGGAGACCGTTGCTCGCCTGGCCTCCCACGCCTCGATTGTGGCCATCAAGGAAGCCGTCGCTGATGCGCAGCGCGTGCAGGCCCTGATCGAAACGGGCCTGATCGTGCTCAGCGGCGATGATCCGACCTGTTGCGAACGATTGCTGGCCGGCGCGAGCGGCGTGATTTCTGTGGCCGCCAACGTCATTCCAGAACCGTTTGCGCGCATGTGCGAACTGGCCATAGCCGGCGAGCAGGAAAGCGCGCGCGTTATCGACCGTGAACTGGCCCCGCTGTATGACTTTCTTGGCGTCGAGTCGAATCCGATTCCCGCCAAGTGGCTGCTGCATCGCATGGGTTGGATCGGGTCAGGTCTACGCCTGCCGCTGACGCCACTGGCGGCCGCATTTCACACTCGAGCTGACGAACTGATTCATCGCCTGCAACTGGACGCGGTGCAAGATGTTGCCTAAACTGGGGGGTCGCATAGTTGCGGCCTTGTCATTCGAAGACTGTTCATGAAGATCAATAGGACCAAGGGGTCAATGAATTCTTATCGTTTGTTTCTGATCGCCCTGGCGGCACTGATGTTGACCGCTTGTTTCAATCGGGATCGTCAGCCGATCTATGTCGAGAGTGAAGAGGTGCAGGAGATCGAGGTTCCCGATGATCTGTCCCTGCCGGACGTTCGTCGCACCTATGACATTCCCGGCACCTACCTGCCGGAACTCGCGGCCGTCGGTGACGAGGCCCGCCCGCCCGTGGTGCTGTCCAGCGCCGAGGCCGAAGCGTCGCGCTCGCACATTCGTTTCGGGCCCACCGGGCTGTATCTGGAAGTCGAAGACGAGCCGGACAGCGTCTGGCGCCGCCTGGGCTTTACCCTGAATCGGGGTGGAATGAACGTACGCCAGGTCGAAGAAGCTGACCGGCGCTACCGCTTTGATTTCAGCCACGAGCCGATCGAGGTCGAGCGCGGCCGTTTGTCCAGACTGGCGTTCTGGCGCTCGGACGAATACATGGACTACAGCGGCGAATATCAGGTCCAGGTGCAGGACGATGGCGACAACACCCGTATCGTCCTGCTCGGCAGCGCGGGTGACGTGCTGCAGATGGATCGCGCTGAATATGTTCTGGCGGTTTTGCGGGAGCGATTGGGGTAGGTCTGTGACGCTGCGCTTGGATTTTTTGGGCGCGCCTGGCGGCTTTGCTTTCCAAACGCTTGATTGATTTGCTTCGCAAAACCGCCATGCGGTCTTAGCCGGCACTGCTCGGCGAGCGTCAAGGGCTAAGGAAAATTCGAAGTCAAGAACGCTTGATCTAATTCGCTTTGCGAATGAAGGTCAAAGGCGTTTCGCCCACGCTTGCGGGCTTGCAGGGCGAGTTTCTTTTGGCAGGCGATCCAAAAGAAACCAAAAGATCTTTACGCCCGAGACCTCGCCGGCTGCGCCGGTCCCCTGTACGCGCTGATCGGCACTCCTACTTGGCTTCTTTGCTGCGCAAAACCGCCAAGCACTCGTTGCCGGCGCTTCTCAGTCTGATCGGGAAGTTTCTAAACTCCCTTCGCTACGCTACGGTCAGACAACGAAACTTCTTATCCGATCAGCCCTGCACGTGCTTGTCGGCACAACCGCAAGGCTTCTTTGCTGCGCAAAACCGCCATGCGGTCTTAGCCGGCACTGCTCGGCGAGCGTCAAGGGCTAAAGAAAGGTCAAGATCAAGGTCAAAGGCACGCTGCGCTCTGGAGGCTGCACCTTCAGAGTTCCGGTGGTTAACGACTTCGGATGAATGTGGGCTTTGCCTTTGCCTTTGCTTTTCTGCTTTTGACTTTTATTTAGCCCTCGGAGGCGCCGAGAAGCGGAGGGCCAGGCGGATAAGCGGTTTCGCCTGTTTGAGTGGAGCGTAGCGAAGCGAGTTCGAAACCGCCCGCTTGGACCGAGCAAAGAAGCGCCGGAGAACCGATCAGCGCGTGCAGGGGACCGGCGTAGCCGGCGCTTTCGTGGGCGTCCAGATCTTTTGGGTACTTTTGTATCGTTTGACAAAAGTACCTCGCTCAGAAAGCGCGGAACGCGCGTGAGCGAAACGCCTTTGATCTTTATTCGCAAAGCGCAGTCGGGAACGCAAGGGCGGTTTTGGGCCGAAGGCACAACAAGCCCTGGAGTGCAGGCGTGGCGCGTGAATTGAACAAAGCGCCTTTGACGTTCAAGCCCTTTGACCTTCAAGTCAAGCGCAGCAAAATCCAACCCTACCGCTCCAGCAATTCCTGCTTGCCGGTTTGCCGTCCCACTCGTCGGCGTCGGCCGGCTGGACCTTGCGCTCGTTGTTCACCGGCCATTCGAGCGAGAGTTCGGCGTTGAGTTTCAGGATCTCCTGCTGGTCGGCCGGCAGGTCGTCTTCGGGGTAGATGGCTTGCGCGGGGCATTCGGGCTCGCACAGGGTGCAGTCGATGCACTCTTCCGGATCGATCACCAGGAAATTCGGCCCCTCGTGAAAACAGTCCACCGGACAGACCTCCACGCAATCGGTGTACTTGCACTTGATGCAGTTTTCGGCAACAACGAAGGTCATGGCGGCTCGCAGTCGGTCTGGAATTGCGGGTGATTCCGCCGTGACCGAGAGGGAAGCCCCCCTGCCCGGTGGTAGACTAAGCGGCGCTGCTATAGCCAGCCCCCATGAGTCCGTATCCGGACCCCCCCTCGGCGTGCTTCCGTCCCGACACAACGCAGTATACCCATTCACGCAACGAAGCTCAGAGAAATTCGCTCGCCGCCGAGCACGGCATCTAGCCCGCAAGGACATCAGCCGCAACGCGCTGAGGGTGCTCGAGCGCCTGCATGCGAATGCGGGTTTCGAGGCCTACATCGTCGGCGGCGCGGTGCGCGATCTGCTCGTCGGCTTGCGCCCGACGGACTTCGACGTCGCCACCAACGCCACGCCCGAGGAAGTCCGCGGCCTGTTCCGCAGTGCCCGCCTGATCGGCCGCCGCTTCCGGCTGGCGCATGTCCGGTTCGGCCGCGAAATCATCGAGGTCGCGACCTTCCGCGGCCTGACCGACGACGGCGAAGACGGCGACCGCGAACGGTCGAGGCCGGTCGAGCCGCGTGCTGCGCGACAACGTCTACGGCAGATCGAGGACGAGGATGCGCTGCGCCGCGACTTCACCGCCAACGCGCTGTATGTACGACCCGAGCGAGGATTCTCGGTGCGTGACTACACCGGCGGCTATCGAAGACGTCCAGCGCCAATCTGCTGCGCCTGATCGGCGATCCGGTCGACGCGCTACCGCGAGGACCCGGTGCGGATGCTGCGCGCGGTGCGCTTCGCGGCCAAGCTGGACTTCGAGATCGACCCGGCCACCGCGGCGCCGATCGCCGAGGCTGGCGCCGCTGCTGCGCGATATGCCGCCGGCACGCCTGTTCGACGAATGCTCAAGCTGTTCCTGGCCGGCCATGCGCTGGCGAGGCTATCGAGGCCTGGAACGCCACGGCATGCTGTGGGAGCCGCTGTCCCGATCGCTCGCATCGACCCGCACCGATCCGGCGTCAGATGCTGATCGAGAGGCCTGCACAACACCGACGAGCGCGTCGCCGAAGGCAACCGGTGACGCCGGCTTTCCTGTTCGCGTGCTGCTCTGGCCGACCGTAATGCCGATGCTGATCAACGGATCGAGCAGGGCCAGCCGCCGGTCGAAGCGCTGGCCACTGCCGGGGACAAGGCCTTCGATCGCTACACCCGGACCGTGGCGGTCCATCGTCGGTTTTCGACCATGGCCAAGGAAATCTGGATGTTCCAGCCGCGCTTCGAGCGCCGCCGCGGCAAACGTGCCGCGCGGTTGCTGAGCGAAAAACGGTTTCGGGCGGCCTACGACTTCCTGCTGCTGCGCGCCATCGAGGATCCTCCGCTGAAGGAGCACGCCGACTGGCGTTCTGGACCAACGTGCAGGAGCTGCGACGTCCGAGAGTCCGCGCAACGAAATGATCTCCGAGGGCGAAGCCGGCGCAAGACGCGAAGCGCGCCGCCCGTCGCAACGCAGGCCCTGGCGCCCAGCCGCAGAACCCGGCCATGCACGCCTGCATCGGTCTCGGTAGCAACCTCGGCGACGCGGTCGCCAGCCGTTCGACGCGCCATTGCATGCCCTGGACGGGCTTGCCCTCGACGCATTTGGTGCGCTCCGCGGCTCTATCGCACGCCGGCCTGGGGCGTTGACCGAACAGCCCGATTTCGTCAATGCCGCAGCCATCTGGAGACCGCGCTGCCGGCGCGCGAACTGCTCGACGCACTGCTGCATCGAACGCTGGACTTCGGCCGCTGACCGCGTGCCCACGGAGCGAGCGTTGGGGCGCCGCGCGACGCTGGATCTGGACCTGCTGCTGTACGGCGACGCGATCGACGAACCCGGCCTTCGATGCCGCATCCGCACCTGCACGAACGCGCCTTCGTGCTGCTGCCGCTGGTCGAGCTCGCACCGGATGCATCGTCATGCCGGAGCATGGCCGGGTCGATTGCGCGAAACGCTCGGCCGCGATGGCCACCGGCGACATCCAGGCGCCTTCCGCGACACTCGGGTCGACACGCATGTACGCGAACACCAACCGACGCCAAGCCCTGGACCGTGCCGATGCTGCCCGACGCCAAGCGCGACGGCCGCAAGCCCATCGCGATGCTGACCGCCTACGACGCCGGCTTCGCTCGCGTGCTGGACGACGCCGGCGTGGACTGCGTGCTGGTCGGCGATTCGCTGGGCATGGTGATCCAGGGGTACGACACCACGGTGCCGGTGACGGTCGACGACATCGTCTATCACACCGCGCTGCGTCGCCGCGGCCTGTCGCGCGCTGCTGATCGCCGACCTGCCGTTCCAGGCCGATGCCACGCCGGACATGCGCGGGCTCGACGCGTCCGCGCCTGCCTGCAGGCGGGCGCGGCGATGGTCAAGCTCGAAGAAGGCGGTGCGCCGGTGGTCGATCCGCTTCGCTGGTCGAGCGCGGGATTCCGGTCTGCGCGCACCTGGGTCTGACGCCGCAGTCCGTGCACCGCCTGGGCGGCTACAAGGTGCAGGGTCGCGAGGAGCGCGCGGCCACGATGCCCTGGTCGAGGATGCGCTGGCGAACTCGCACGGCGGGGTGCTGCTCTGCTGGTCGTCGAGTGCATCCCGAATGCGCTCGCCGTGCGCGTTGCCAGGGCGCTGGAAATTCCGGTGATCGGCATCGGGGCCGGCGTTGATGTCGATGGCCAGGTCCTGGTGAGCTACGACATGCTGGGGATCAGTTCCGGGCCCTTGCCACGTTTTGTTCGCGACTTCATGACCGGTGCCGCGGACGTGCCCTCGGCCCTTGCCGCGTATGTGGATGCCGTGCGTACGCGCCAGTTTCCGGGTCCGGAAGAGAGCTATGAATGAAGAGCTGCCACTGAGCATGGCGGTTGCCGGTACGCTGGCGGAGCTTCGAGCCAGCCTGGCGCCGTGGAAGGCACGCGGTGAACGCGTCGGCCTGGTGCCGACCATGGGCAATCTGCACGCGGGGCATCTCGCCCTGATCGACCGCCTCCGGGCCTCTTGCGATCGGATCGTGGCAAGTATTTTTGTCAATCCGACGCAGTTCGGACCCAGGGAAGACTTCGCCGCCTACCCGCGCACGCTGGACGAGGATCTGAGCGCACTGGCTGCGCGCGGCGTGGATCTGGCCTGGACGCCGAGCGTCGAGGTCATGTACCCGTTGACCGATGCCTTCATGGTCAAAGTGCCTGCCGCCCTCGCCGATACCTTGTGTGGTCACTACCGCCCCGGACATTTCGACGGCGTCGCCAGCGTGGTGCTGCGCTTGTTCTTGCAGGTTCAGCCCGATGCCGCGATTTTTGGCGAGAAGGATTTCCAGCAGCTGCTGGTGCTGCGCCAGTTAGTGCTGGATTACGCGCTGGGTATTGAGGTGCAGGCGCTGGAAACCGTGCGCGAGGACGACGGTCTGGCCATGAGTTCGCGCAATCAGTACCTGGCGCCATCGGAGCGCCAGCTGGCCGGCAAGCTTCACGCCGTGATGCAGGATGTGGCGGGCTGCTTGCGGTCTGGCGAGCCATGGACCGATCTGCAGTCGAGCGCGCTGGAGACGCTACAGTTGGCAGGCTTTCGACCGCAGTATTTTGAATGGCGGTCGGCCCAGACGCTAGGCGAGCCGATCGAGGGTCAGCCCCAGCGCCTGTTCGCCGCGGCGCATCTGGGCAAGGCGAGGTTGATCGACAACGTGTTGGTTTAGTTGGTTTAGTTGGTTTGGTTGGTTTGGTTGGTTCAGTTAGTTAGGTTGGTTTAGTTGGTTTAGTTGGTTTAGTTGGTTTAGTTGGTTTAGTTGGTTTAGTTGGTTGGGTTTGCGGACACTCTCAGCCCGGGAAACGACTTCAACCAACAAAACCAACCTAACTAACAAAACCAACCTAACTAACAACCTAACTAACAAAACCAACCTAACCAACCTAACTAATGAAACCGGTCTTCTACCCCGGACCTACCCATCGCGACAGTGCCGCGCCGAGCAGATCCGTCAGCGCTTTCCCCGTGATTTGCGACTTCTGATCCAGCCCAGGATGGGTTCCCATTCTTCCCAGTCCTGCCAGGCCATTGACGGTGGCAGATCGGCGACGGCCCGCCCATCTTCGAAGGCTCGCACGTAGTTCATCGAGTCGCGCAGCTGACCGACCACCGGAACGCGAAAATCGTCGAGAAACCCGGTCAGCTCGCGATAGATGATGGTTTGCGGGCGCACCCGGTTGGCAATCAGGCCAACGACGGTCTGGCGTTCCTTGACCGGCTTGAGTTCAAGCAGGTCGTTCAAAAATCGCCAGGCCGCGCGCATGTCGACCGGTGACGGCATGACCGGAATGAGCACGGTCTCGGCGCGGCGCAGAATGTGGCTGAGCTCCGTGCCGTGCAGACCGGCGGGTGTGTCCAGAATCAGGGTGTCGACACCCGATGGGGTGCGCAGGGGGCCGCCTGTTCGGTTGACCTCGATGATTTCAGGCGCCCGATCGCCGCGCTGGGTCAGCCAGTCGTTGGACGACTGCTGCGGGTCCATATCGGCCAGCGCGACCGAATGGCCCTCCCAGGCCAGCGCTGAAGCCAGATTGGTGGCGATGGTGGTTTTTCCGCAGCCGCCCTTGGCGTTGATTACCGCGATTGTTCGCGTCGTCATGCGTTCCTCCGAATGCCTTGCATAAGCCTCTTGCTGTCGCCGAATTCTCTAAGGATCGTCAGAAGCGGCGGGGATCCGGTATGCCGGAATGCATCAACCAGACCTCTGACTCCTCATCATAGCGCCAGATTTCGCGATGGTCGATCACGCGCTCGCGAGCGGTGTGAACGTGATACAGGCGAAGCTGAACGCGACGCTCGATTTCCAGACCGTTGGGGTTGGCGATGACTTGTCGCACGCGGTATTCGGTCACTCTGAATTGTTCCAGCCGATCGATATCCAGCGGTGAAACGGGGTGTTCAGCCAGCCATTCGGGATGGATGAAATCGAGCAGCGCATCCTTGTGCTCACTCCAGCGAACGGCGCTCTCCCAGGCCATGATCCGGTCCTGCTTTTCGCGTTCGGGCGGTCCGCTGCCACAGCCGGACAGCATGAGCACAGAGAGAAGGCTGAGTAACAGGATTCGATGCACGTCGGACCTCATGGGGTGGCGGACTTGTTCAACGCAGCATACCGGGCGCTCAGGCTCGCTGCCACTGAATCGCCCACTCTGATTTCCGGGCGCATCTCCAGCGCGGCTTTACCGCGCTCGTCCAGGCAGGCGAGAAAGTCTTGAATCGCTGCTTCCTCGGGCCATTGGCAGACCGCTTTGAACCCGCTCTCGACCGGGCTTAAAAAACGCAGCTCGCAGCGACCGATCACCAGATTGGCCGAGCGCTGTTCGCGGCGCAGGATCAAGCGAGGCAGTGACCAGCCGGCGAGGATCAGAGCGCTGCTCATCGCGCCGCCGAAGGCCGTGCCCTTGTCGTTGATGTTGGGCGCCAGCGGCAGATCCAGCACCAGACCCGAGGCATCCAGGCGCTCGATGCTCAGACCCATGGCTGCGCCCAGCGGAATCTGGCGGGTGAGGGTGTCGGTCAACCAGCGTGTTTCTTCGATGAAATCGGGTGTCATGGCGCAAGTCTAGTCAAAAACGGGTTCGTGAGGGTGCGTGCCGTTGCAGAAGCCTTGATCTTGAATCCAGCAAAGTCATTCGCTTGCAAGCAAGCTCCTACAGGGTGGGGCCGGGCAGATTCGCTGCTATTCCACGAACCGTAGGAGCCTGCTTGCAGGCGAATGTCTCAATAATCGTTGCTGTATCGATTTCGTCAGCCCAGGCGTTCGCTTGCAAGCAAGCTCCTACAGGGCGGGAGCCGGGCAGAGCGGGCAGCTGCCGCTCGGAGCTGTAGGAGCCTGCTTGCAGGCGAATGGTGTCGATAATCGGCATGCTGTATCGCCAGCTGATCAGCGCACACTTTCGCTTGCAAGCAAGCTCCTACAGGGCCGGTATTCTGCAAGCCTTGCGCGATGGCGATCGGCCTCTGGTGCTGGGTAGCAGGTGGGATGCGTTCGATTTCGGGAGCCCAGGCTTTCGCTTGCAAGCAAGCTCCTACAGGGTCGAGTTGCCCCCCAAATGTCCTGGTGCCCCCCGAACCTGTAGGAGCCTGCTTGCAGGCGAATGTCTCAATAATCGTTGCTGTATCGATTTCGTCAGCCCAGGCTTTCGCTTGCAAGCAAGCTCCTACAGGGTGGGGCCGGGCAGATTCGCTGCTACAACTTGAACTGTAGGAGCCTGCTTGCAGGCGAATTCCCAATTGCGCCAGAGCCCCCGGCGTTCGCCGCCAATCAGCAAATAAGTTGCGTTTTTGAAAGCCGACCAGCCTTGAGCCTTACTCCGGCCCAGTACAATGCCCGGCATGCTGTCCTCCACCCCACGCCAGTCGCTGCCGTTTATTGCCCGGACCTTGATGCCGCGCGAGATCTGGGCCAACGCGACCATGGCGGTGGCTCTGGGCGCGCTGGAAGGCGGGGTGGTGGGCGTGCTGGTCAAGACCCAGTTCGACGGGGTCGCCCCCACGGCCTGGGTCAATCTGGCGGTCGCCCTGGTCGCCGGTGCGCCGGCCTTTGCCAACATGGTGTCGCTGTCGATTTCCGGGCTGGCCGAGGGTCGCGACAAGACCGCCTGGGTGTCGGCCTTGATGCTGCTTACGGCCGTAGCGCTGATCGTGATGGCGATGATGCCCTACAGCGTCTGGGGGCTGCTTGGCCTGACCCTGGCCATGATTGCGGCACGCCTGGCCTGGGCCGGCGTGATTACCCTGCGCGCGGCGATCTGGCGGGCGAATTTACCGCGTCACGTCCGCGCCCAGATCACCGGCCGAATCACCGTGATCTACTCGATGATCATCGCCCTGACGGCAGCCGCGCTGGGCAGCGTCATGTCGATCTGGCCGGAATCCTGGCGGATCATGTTTCCGATTGCCGGCGTGCTCGGCCTGCTGGCGGCTTTTCGCTATCAGCGCATGCGCATCCGACGGGGTGCGCGGCTGCGGCGCCATGAGCTCGCCCAGCGGCAGACGCGCCTTGGTGGTCAGTTTCGCGCCGCTTTCGGAATCCTGAAGACCGACACCTGGTACCGACGCTACATGCTGACCATGTTTGCCTTCGGGTCGGGCAATCTGATGGTGATCGCGCTGCTGGTGATTATCCTCAACGACCAGTTCGGCTTTGCCAAGCTGTCACAGATGCTGATCACCACGTCGCTCCCGCTGATCGGCGTGGCGGTGTTCACGCCGATCTGGGCGCGTCGACTGGACGCCGCCCACATCCTGGACTACCGGGCGCGCCAGGCCTGGAGCTTCGTGCTCGCCATCGGTCTGTTTGCCACCGCGACGATCTTTTCTCTGGCCTGGTTGTTCTGGGTTGGTGCGGTTGCGCTGGGTGCCGCGTTTGCCGGCGGCAAGCTGGGCTGGAATCTGGGCCACAACGATTTCGCTTCCGACGAACAGTCCACCCTCTACATGGGCATCCACGTCACCCTGACCGGCATTCGCGGCCTGATTGCGCCATTGTCGGGCGTGATGGTTTATCAATGGCTTGAGACCATCGGCGATGGTTTCGGGCGCTGGGTGCTGCTGTTTCCTTTCAGCCTGACGCTGGGTGCTGCCATCACCTTTGTTTTTCTGGCGCGCTTGCGCAGGCGGCTGGCCGGCATCGAGTGACCGCATTTTCACAAAGATTTCAAACTGATTTCGTTTTCAGGGCGTTTCCGAGCGCTATGGTTCGGTTCAGGAAACGGTACCGGAGTTCGCCATGAAGCGCTTTGCCTTGATCTTAGTGTTTGCTGTTGCCAGCACGTCTCATGCCATCGATATCCAGGTCGATGATGCGGTCCAGGCCATCACGGATGGTCAGTGTGGACTGATCGAGGCCTTGATCAACGCGCAGGACGATGCGGCAACCTATCCCGACTGTGCGGCCGGCAGCGGCGCTGATCGACTGGTGATGACCGGGACCTATGTGTATCGGATTGCGAACGCGCTGGACGCTGCGGGTAACGGGCTGCCGGAAATCACCACGCCGATCGAAATTTTCGGCAATGGATCAACCTTCCTCGGCAATGGCTCGACCTCAACACGCGGTGGCCCAGGTCCGCTCCGCCTCCTGAGCATCGTCGGTGCCGTTGTGCGGGTGCAGGACCTGACCTTTCGCAACGGCTGGTCGAACGGAACGATGGCCGGCGGCGCCGGCGCCTGGGTGCGTGGGGGTGCCGATGTCACCTTCAGCAACGTTCGCTTCACGAACAATGAAGCGAATGGCATCTTTGCCTTCGGCGGCGGACTGAGGATCGATGACAGTACGGTGCGAATCGAAGACAGCGTCATGAATGGCAACCGAGCCCAATCCACGTCGCCCGAGACCGGCGGTGGAGCGATCGCATTGTTCGACGGTACGCTGGAGGTCGTCCGTTCGGCCTTGATCCTCAACGCGGCCGACCAGGTCTGTGATCCCATGAACCCTGACCCGATAGTGTCGACCGGTGGCGCCTTGCGAGTCGAAGGGATCGGTACCCTGACTCAGGCGCGCTTCGAGGACTCGACCCTTGCCGACAACATCGCGCGTTCCGGTGGCGCGGTGCACGTCGTGGCAATCAGTGACACCGGTGAAACGCCGGACGTGCTGGTTGAACTGGTGCGCTCGACCGTGGTGCGTAATCAGTCGGCCTGCGGCCTTGGCGATGGGCTCTATATCCAGGAGACCGCGGGCAACGCCGGCGTTATTCAATACAACGGCAGCATCATCCACGGCAACGGCCGTATGGTCCTGGACCAGACGATCGGGACGGACTGCCAGAGCAACTTTCCGAGTCAGGATTTCTTCTCGCTGGATGGCAATATCCTCGATCCGGACGACAACTGCACGACGTTCGGCTCCGATGCCATGGTCGCCGATCTCTCGACCGTGATCGATCTGGTTCGCGATGTTGACCACTACCCGCTTCTTGGCAGTGGTCCGGCGGTTGATAATCCTGCGCTCTTTATCTTCTGTCCGCTCGGCGTGCGTGATCAGCTCGGTCAGCTCAGAGCCGGCGGGCCGGAGCAAGGCGGCGATCGCTGCGATGCCGGTGCCGTCGAGTTCCCGGGTTTTGTCGACTCGATCTTCAGCGATCGCTTTCAGCCCTGATTTGAGGTCTTTATGTCTTGATGGCGCGGTACCGCTATCCTGCGCGCTGATTTTTCGCTGTAGCTGATCATGATCACCGCGCCTTTGCCTATCTTGCTCGCCGTTGTTATCGGTAGTACCGATCCCGTGGAGCTGACCACCCTGGAGATCAGCGGACGAGACCTCGATCCGGGTGCGCCTGAAGCCACGGCCGAGCTCGATCAGGCCGATATCGAGATGATTCGCCCGACCCACCCCGCCGAGCTGTTCAGCCGCCTGCCGGGCACCTGGATCACGCGTGGCTCGGGCCAGGAGCATCTGAGCGCGGTTCGGTCACCCTTGCTGACGGGGGCGGGCGGCTGCGGGGCGCTGCTGATTCTCGAAGATGGGATTCCCGTGCGCCCGCCGGGCTTTTGCAACGTCAACAACCTGTTCGAGGTCAACCTGCTGCAGGCCGAGAGCCTGCGCGTGCTGCGCGGGCCGGGCGGGCTGGGGCACGCCTCGGGCGGGCTGCATGGCGTGATTGACATACGCTCTCGCTCGCCGCTGTTCAATCCGCTCAAGCGCGTCACGCTGGAGGCCGGCGGTGAAGACTACCGTCGCGCCGCCTTGTCGCTCACGGGTGCGCTGGGTGACGGACAGGTCGGGCTGGATGCCAATGCAGTGGAGTCGGGCAGTTTTCGCGAAGACGAGGGCTATGAGCATCAATTCCTCAATCTGGCGCATCAGACCTCGACCAGCTGGGGCCAGCTCGAGACGCGTCTGAACCTGGCCCGACTGGATCAGGATACTGCCGGCTTCATCCTCGGCGAGGACAGTTTCAAGGATCCGGTCCTGCGCCGTGGAAACCTGAATCCCGAGGCCTATCGTCGTGCCACCGCAGCCCGCTTCATGTCGCGCGCGAGCTGGTTCGATGCGGGCGCTGAAAGCCGCTTGACCGCGTTTGCGCGGCGCTCGCGCATGACCTTTCTTCAGCATTTTCTGCCCGGCAAGCCGCTGGAGCGCAACGCGCAGGTGTCGGTGGGTCTGCAGTTTGATCAGCAGCGCTTCGACGCGCCGACTGCCGGAATCGATCTGGATTGGGGGCTGGACGTCGAGTGGTTTCGCGGGAATCTGAGCCAGGAGCAGTTCCAGCCTACCGAGGGTTCGCCGTTTCTGGTGGCGACCCGACCGGTTGGTCAGCACTATGACTATGAGGTCGATGGGCAGCGCATTGGCGGTTACCTGGCGCTATCGGGCACGCTGCCCGCGGCCTGGCGCTGGCGCGCGGGCTTGAGCGCCGATGCGCTGCGCTACGACTACAACAATTTCCTTGCGCCAGGCAATCTGACCGACAGCGGCCAGCCCTGCGGTTTCGGGGGCTGTCTCTACACCCGGCCCGCTGACCGCAACGACAGCTTCTTCGATATCGCGCCGGAAGCGACGCTTAGCCGTGAACTCGACCGGGGGCTGTTCTGGATCCGGCTGGCTCGGGGGCTGCGCGCCCCGCAGGCCACGGAGCTCTATCGCTTGCAGAGTGGCCAGACGGTTGCTGATCTGGAGTCCGAAGTGCTTGACGCTATCGAGCTGGGGCTGCGTGGTGACGGTCGTTTCAGCTGGGAGCTGGTGGCCTTCGCGCAACGCAAGGACAATTTCATCTTCCGCGATTCAGAGGGCTTCAACGTCAGCGATGGGAAAACCTCACACCTTGGGCTGGAGTTCGACACTAGCTGGGTCTGGACCGACACGCTGAGTCTCGGTTTTCGCGGCACCTGGGCCAGGCATAGCTACGAGTTCGATCGTGACGCCAGCGGGGAGGTGATCGTATCGGGGCGTGATATCAGCTCAGCGCCGCGTCGCCTGTGGAGCGCGGACCTTAACTGGACGCCGAATGAGAGGGTCAGGACGCAGCTGGCCGTCGAGTCTACCGGTCGCTACTACCTGGATGCGGCCAATACCAGACGCTACGGCGGGCACACCCTGCTGCACGCCGCGCTTGATTACCAGCTGGATGCCAACTGGCAGATCGGAATCCGGGCACGCAATCTGACCGGCAAACGCTATGCCGAACGCGCTGATTTCGCCTTCGGCAACTACCGCTACTTCCCGGGCGCCGGCCGCAGCCTGTTCGTGAACCTGGCGATGGATTGGGATTGAGGGTGTAGCGTGGCCTTGAGCCAACCGCTTCGCCTGCAAGCAGGCTCCTACAAAACAAAACCGCGGCTACGCCTCGAACTGTAGGAGCCTGCTTGCAGGCGAATGGATTGGGGAATGATAGCCGCCAGGACTATTCAGACCAAGCGTTCGCTGCCAGCAAGCTCCTACAGGGTGACGCGGCCACAGTCGCGGCTAGACCTCGAACCGTAGGCGCCTGCTTGCAGGCGAATCTTTCGGGGAATGATGGTACTGCGGTTTCGGGATCCAAGGTTCGCTTGCGAGCAAGCTCCTGCTACAGGGGGTGAGGCGGCCACAGTCGCGGCTAGACCTCGAACCGTAGGAGCCTGCTTGCAGGCGAATCTTTTGGGGAATGATGGTAATGCGGTTTCTTCAGCCCAAGCGTTCGCTTGCGAGCAAGCTCCTACAGGGTGAGGCGGCCACAGTCGCGGCTAGACCTCGAACCGTAGGCGCCTGCTTGCAGGCGAACAAATCGATCACCAGGCCATCAGACAATCCAGAAGAAATACAGACCCAGGCTGGTGACGATCATCAGAATCGCGTTCAGCGGCGCGCCCACTTTGGCGAAGTCGGTAAATTTGTACAGGCCGGTGCCATAGATCATGGTGTTGGTCTGATAACCGATCGGCGACAGGAAGCTGGTCGAGGCGGCGAACATCACCGCCAGCACCATCGCGAAGATATCGATGCCCAGGCTGTCGCCCAGCGCGATGGCGACCGGCACCAGAATCACTACGGAGGCGTTGTTGCTGACCATTTCGGTGAGCAGGGTGGTGACCGCATACAGCGCCATCAGGACGAAGATGGGGTGCCAGCCAGAAGCGAACACCGCCAGCAAGCCGCCCAGCCATTCAGCGCCACCGGACTTGGTCATGGCGATGCCCAGGGGAATCACCCCGGCGAGCAGGAAGATCACGTCCCAGGACACGCCGGAATAAAGGTCGTCCTTGCCAATGCAGCCGCTGAACACCATGGCAATGATGCCGATCAAGGCGGTGACCACGATCGGCAGAGGCGTCAGGGCGGCGCCGAGCACGACAGCGGCCACGATGCCACCGGCCCAGAACATGCGCTTGCGATCGAATTCATCCAGGTGTTCTTCGAGCAGGATGAGGTCGGGCTGTCGCCGCAATTTGGCCAGTGCCGTTTTGGAAAGCTGAAGCAAGGCGATTTCTCCCACATGCAGCTTTTCGTCGCCGAGCCGCCGGCCATCAAGCCGGTCGGTTTCCAGTCCGATCAGGCGCGCCTGATAGCGCTTCCAGAAGTCCGCTTCGGCGGCTTTTCGGCCGCTGAACCGCTGGCGGTCCCGGAGCAGAACCCGGACCAGCTGACCGTCGCTGCGGGCTTCTCTGGGCTGGCCCATGTCAGACAGGACCTGAACCTGCTCGGCCTTGATCAGGTCCATGATCTGGCGCATGCGCGCACGCACCTGGATGATGTCACCCGCACGTATTGACAATGACTGCGCCCGCTTGATGTGCGTGCTCTGCTCGCGTGCAAGTTTCAATACCTCGACATGCATCTGCTTGGCAAAATCCGATTCCTCCAGCGACTTGTCGATCAGGGTGCTGCCTTCGGGCACGCTGAGCTCGATCACGAACTGGCCTTCCTCCTCATGCTGAAGGCGGATGCGATCCTTCTTGGGCAGCAGAAAGCGCCCGATGGTCAGGAAGTAAACCAGGCCAACGCCCAGCACGATCAGCCCCAGATGGGTGAATTCGAACATGCCGATCTCACGTCCGAACTCCGGGCGGTCCTTGAGGATGGCTGACGCCAGGATATTGGTCGAGGTGCCGATCAGGGTCAGGGTGCCGCCGAGCATGCCGAAGAAGCTGACCGGAATCAGCAGGCGCGAGGCCTGCATCTTGAGGCGTCGGCACATATCGAGCACCAGCGGGATGGCAACCGCCACCGCAGCGGTGTTGTTGATGAAGCCCGAGATCAGGCCCACGAGCAGCGCCACGATCAGCATCATGCGCAGCTCGGAGTTGCCGACCAGCGGGAACAGCTTCTTGCCCAGCACGTGAATCAGCCCCGAGCGCTGAATGCCGGCCGAGAGAATGAACATCGCAAGCACCGTCACCGTCGCGGTGCTGGACAGGCCGCTCAGGCCCTCACTGACGGTCGGAAACGCATCCCTCAGGTTGACCCCGCGGTCGAGCAGCCACTGCGAGTGGCCGATCAGCGGAATCACCATCAGGGTGATCAGAATCAGAAAGGCGGTGACATCCAGCGGCAGTTTTTCGGTCGCGAACAGGTACAGCGCGCCGGCAATGACGAGAAAGACAATGGCGATTTCAATGGTCATGGCAAGGGCTCATTTCGCGAGCGGGCAGAGTACAACAAATACTGCGTAGGCCACAGGCAGCGTCATGACGGGCTGAAAACACAGGCAATGGGCTGAACGCTGATGCAGGCGCAGCGTCGTGATTCGCGTGTCAGCAGGCGCCTGCGATTTAATGATCAGTCAGGAGTCGGCGAGGAACTGGAACAGCGCGCGAAAGCTGCGTGTTGCCGTCGTGCTCATGCCGCTGCCTGGGCTTTCCTCCTTGCGGTCGCGCCGGGCGGCACGAATCAGCGAGCGCAGTCGCTGCACATCGGTCTCTGGATACAGTCCCATCCATTCGGTGACCGCATCATCGTCACTGATCATCCGTTCGCGCCAGCGCTCGATGTCGTGCAGGCGCCGGGCGTCGGCGGCGCGGCCGGCGGCAAAGTCTTCGATCGCCTGGCGCAGCGGTTCGGCATCGACGCCGCGCAGCAGCTTGCCCACGTACTGCATCTGGCGCTTCTTGGCGCCATGCGCGGTCATCCGGACGTAGGCCTCGATGGCCTCGCGCAGGTCATCCGGCATATCCACCTTCTTGCGTCGGCTGGCCGGGAGTTCACTGATCGCCACGCCGAGCTTTCTCAAGTCCTCGGCATCGCGCTTCAGTGCGGTTTTGCTGGGTGCGGCATCCTGCCGACCATCGCCATTCGGCGTGTCGCCATAAAGTGTATTCTGCTGCGACTGCGTTTTTGATCGACGTGCCATAAGTCCATTCCGACGTGCATCAGCAGATGATTCTAACGGAGCAAGGGATCAGACTCTCATTTAGAATTCATGGCAACAGATTGATATCGAGATTTCGATGCTGCGCGGCAAGCTGGTGAGCTGGAAGGATGATCGAGGGTTCGGCTTTATCCGGCCCGATGGCGCGGAAGAAGATGTCTTCGTCCACATCAAGCAATTTGTCGATCCATCGCAACGACCCAGGATCTCGGAGCGCTTGTCATTCCGGATCGAAACCGATAACAGAGGACGGCGGCGGGCCGTGGATGTCAGACCGTTGAGCGCACAACCGCAGCGTCATCGGCCAGGCTCGCGTACCGCGCGTCAGGCGACCGGCGCCTGGTTGCCGTGGGCCGGCGTGGGCTTTGTTTTGCTGCTGTTCGCTGCCTCTGGACTGGATCGGATTCAGGGCTGGTTGCCAGGCTGGTACGTCGCTCTCAGTGCGGTCACCTTCGTGCTCTACTGGGCGGATAAATCGGCGGCGCGGGCAGGTCGCTGGCGCGTGCCGGAAGTCAATCTGCTCGGGCTTTCGCTGGCCGGCGGCTGGCCGGGTGCCCTGCTGGCCCAGTATCGCCTGCGCCACAAGACCCGCAAAAAAGGCTTCCAGCTGCTGTTCTGGCTGACCGTGATCGCCAACCTCGTGGTGCTGTTTCTGCTTGTGGGCAATGGCCTGTCCTGGGCGTCGTTCCAGCGGGCATTCTGAGGTTCTTTACTAGCGAATGCCTTTATCGATTTGCAGCCTTTCCACATGAACGCAGGCCGCACAGGGTCACAGAGGGGGGCCGACTTAACCGGCCACCGTCTGGCCGTCGTATCTGCGCACGCAATCGGCCAGCTTGTGTCGATTGGTCTTCTGCAGTTTCTCAAGCAGGCTGCAGTCGAAGTCGCCGATCCCGAACCGCTGCGTGATTTCCTGCTGCAGGCGAATGAACAGGTGGGCGGTGCACTCGGCGTCGGCCAGGGCGCGATGGTAGCGACTGGCGGCAGGAAGGCGAAGCGCGCTGACCAGGGTGGCGAGTTTGTGATTGGGCGCGCCGGGAAACAGGCGGCGGGCCAGCAGAAGCGAGCAGATGAAGGTTGCGCTGCCACGTGCCGGCAGGGCCGAGGCCTCGTGCTCCCAGAATTTGCGGTCGAAGGCGGCGTTGTGGGCAACGATGGGATGACCGGCCGTGAACTCGATCGCCTTGCCCATCACCTCGCGAATTGCAGGGGCCTGGCGCACCATCGCGTTAGTGATGCCGGTAAAGGCCTGAATATCGCCGGGAATCGGCACGCCGGGGTTCATCAGGCTCTGGTAGCGGTCGACAATCTCCGAGCCCCTGACCAGCACCACGGCAATCTCGGTTGGCCGCGCGCCATGGGCCGGCGACAGGCCGGTGGTCTCGAAATCAATAACCGCGTAGCTGTTCGCGTTCATTATCCGGGCCAGATTCCAAGTCGCTCCAGCGCGGCGCGTGTCACGGCCTGACGCTTTGGCGCATCTGAACTCCCGTTCGCCATATCGATGTGGTTGGCGAAGAAGACCGGGCCGTCGGGGAACTCGATCCAGCCGACCCACCAGCCGTATTGCCGGTCTTCGAGCACCTGCCAGCCGGTCTTGGCGCGCAGGATCCAGTTGCGCCCGGCTTCAACGATCATGAAGTCCTTGACCAGACGCTGATGAGCTTGGCTGAACGGCAGTTCATTCCGGTACAGGCGCTGCAGAAAGGCGATCTGCTCCATTGGTGAGATCGCCAGGTCGCCGTCCAGCCAGAAGCGATCGATGCCGCCGCCGGGGTTGGCGTTGCCGTAGTCGATGGACTCCAGATAGGCCCGCTCACGGTCTTCGCCCAGGGCGCGGGCGAAGCCCTGATAAACCCAGACCACCGAGTTGCGCATCGAGGAGCGCGGGTCCTGATCGCGGTTCCAGCTCGCGATCGAGCGTTCCACGCCATCCCATTCGAAATGATCGAACTCGTCTTTGACCAGGCCGGCGTCCAGCGCAAAGAGCATGTGCGGGATCTTGAAGGTCGAGGCCGGGCCGAAGCGCTGCTCGGCGCGATCGAGGTCGTGTGCCCAGCGCTCGTCCCTGCGCGCATCAAGAATCAGCAGGCTGCCCGTCACGTTCTGCGCGGCAAAGATGTCACTGATGTCAGCGCGCTCGACCCAGGCCTCGTTTGACCACCCCGACGGGATAACAAGGAGCAGGCTCGCCAGGATCACGATAGCGCGCGCGGCGCCGAGCGGGCAGGCCGTCATCGCGAACAGGGACTGATCACGATGGGACGGGCTATGGCCTTTGATCAAAGCTGGCGCGCGGCAAAGGTATCGCAGCGCTGGTACTGACCACCTTCGAAGCCGATCTTGAACCAGCGAACGCGCTGTTCAGAGGTGCCGTGGGTGAAGGAGTCGGGGACCACGGTGCCGCGCGACTGGCGCTGCAGGCGGTCATCGCCGATGGCCGCTGCAGTGTTCAGCGCCTCTTCGATGTCGCCCGGCTCCAGCCAGTCGTGGCGGGCCTGGGCGTGGTGGGCCCAGACGCCGGAGTAGCAATCGGCCTGCAGCTCCTGGCGCACGGCCAGGCCGCCGTCGCCTTCGATGTCCTGCCCGCGCCGTCGCGCATCGTTGACCTGACTCAAGACCCCGGTCAGATTCTGGATGTGGTGGCCGACCTCGTGGGCAATCACGTAGGCTTCAGCAAAGTCACCGCCGCCGCCCAGACGCGTGCGCATCTGCTCGAAAAAGCTCAAGTCGATATAGATTTGCTGGTCACCGGGGCAGTAGAACGGCCCCATGGCGGAACTGGCTGCACCGCAGGCTGACTGGACCCGGTCGCTGAACAGGACCAGTCGGGCCGGCTGGTAGCGCTGGCCAGTCTGCTGAAAGAGCGCTGACCAGACGTCTTCGGTCTCGCCAAGAATGCTGGCAACAAACTGCGAGGCTTCATCATTGACCGGCGGTGCCGAGCTCTGACTGCCGGTGCTCGATGTGGCCAGGCCGGTGACCTGATTGACCAGGCCGAGCATTTCCATCGGATTCTTGCCGAGGACCAGGCTGACGATGACCACGATGGCAATGCCACCCAGGCCAAGGCCGCCGCCGGCGCGCGCAACCCGCCGTCCCCGTCGATCGTCTACGTTGCCGCTCTTG
The DNA here is from genome assembly GCA_942491245.1 of uncultured Pseudomonadota bacterium. Classification (GTDB taxonomy): domain Bacteria; phylum Pseudomonadota; class Gammaproteobacteria; order Xanthomonadales; family Wenzhouxiangellaceae; genus Wenzhouxiangella. Next base: position 92,110 of record CALNZT010000011.1, on the reverse strand, counting down.
CGAGCTCGCTGCCATTTCATTCGTTCGTCCACTCTCGAAACCACTGGTGGAGTAGGATACTCGCAATTCCAATTCAGACAAAAGGTGACCAGGATGCGCGCCCACATCGTTGTCCTCACTGCACTCTCGCTGGCCCTGGCCGGCTGTTCGTCGGTCAAATACCGTGCGCTCGAATCGATCGGTATCGAAAAGCGTGATGTACTCTCCAACCGGGTTGAAGATGCGGCCGAGGCCCAGGACGAAGCGGCCGAACAGTTTGCTTCGGCGCTGGAGCAGTTCCGGGCGACGGTGGAAATCAACGGCGGAGCGCTGGAAGACACCTACGATCGCCTGAATCGTGAATTCGAGCGTTCCGAAGCGCGTGCGGCCGAGGTCGCCGAGCGCATCGACGCCATCGAAGACGTGGCTGAAGACCTGTTCGAGGAATGGGAAGACGAACTCGAACAGTACACCGATGCCTCACTACGCCGGCGCAGTGAAGCCATCCTGCGCGACACCCGCACGCGCTACACCAGCATGATGCGCGCCATGGACCGGGCTGAAGCGTCGATGGATCCGGTGCTCAATGTGTTCCGCGATCAGGTGCTGTTTCTCAAGCACAATCTCAATTCCATGGCGATTGCCGCTATCCGCGAAGAACTCGGCACCATCGAGGAAGCCACGAATGAATTGATCAGCGCAATGAATGCCTCGATCAGCGAAGCGCGGGATTTCCTCGAAACCCTCGAGTAGGCTGGATTTCGATCTAAAGTCGGATCGAAGCTTCTGCGACCACTAGGGCGGTGTTTCAGTCGCCGAACTTGCCCGGACGCAGCACTTCCACGTCGCTCAGCCAGATGATCATGGCGTAGTTCTCGTAGTAGCGCTGCTGCAGGTGCTCGGCGATGCGCCGGACTTTTGCTTCGCTGCCCACGACTTCGACCCGGATATTGCCGCTGGCTTCCCAGTCGGCGTTGCGGGCACCGCGGCTGCCTCGGCCGCTGGCGCTGCTGATGGTGTAGCCACGCGCTTCCAGCTGTTTCAGATCACGCTGCAGCGGCTTTTCCAGCGCCGCTTCGGTGACCACGGTCAGGAGTTTGATGCTTGGCGTGTTTTCAGGGTTCATCTCAGCCTCCAGTCAGGATACGACGCAGGAATTCAGACAGCTGCCAGTACATCGGCACACCGACCAGAACATTGAACGGGAAGGTCACCCCCAGGGATGCGGCCAGTGACAGGGTCGGGTTGGCCTGGGGCAGGGAAATACGCATCGCCGCCGGAACCGCAATATAGGATGCACTCGCGGCCAGCAGGGCAAGCAGCAGCACGCCGCCGGGCGTCAGCCCCAGGGCCAGGCCCAGCAGCGTCCCAAGTACCGAGGAGAACAGCGGCATGACGATTCCAAAAGCGATCAGGAACAGGCCGTAGCGCTTGAGGCTGCCGGCCTGGGTGGCCGTGATCAGGCCCATTTCCAGCAGGAAGATCGCCAGCACGCCCTTGAACAGATCAAAGAACAGCGGGCGGATGGCCTCCAGGCCTTCCGGATCTGAAAGCCAGCCGATCAACAAGCCGCCGAGCAAGAGCAGAATGCCCTTGCCGAGAAACACTTCCCGGCTGACCTCGCTCCAGCGTGTCTCGCGACTGAGGCCGCGCGCCAGCAGCAGGCCGACCAGGATTGCCGGCACTTCCATGACCACAAGCAGCAGCGCCATCTGGGCATCCCAGGGAATGCCGCGGGATTCCAGCCAGGAAATGCCGACGGCGAAGGTGCCGACGCTGACCGAGCCGTAGTGGGCGGCGATCGAGGCTGCATCCACGCGCTTGAACCGTCCCAGCTTGAGCAGCACCGGATAGGCGATCAACGGCAGGGTCAGCCCCAGCATCAGCGCACCGAGGATGTCGGGCACCAGGCTCAGGAAGGGCTGTCGGGCCAGCTCGACGCCGCCCTTCATGCCGATGGTCAGCAGTAGCAGCATGCTGACGGCATCGTAGACGGCCGTGGGCAGGCGTAGCTCGGATCTCATCAAGCCGGCCGCCAGGCCGAACAGGAAAAACAGAATGACCGGATCCATGAAGACCCATCGGGGTAGAAACAGCCTGCATTATGCCGCGTTCAGTCGAATTCGGCGCGCGCCATCAGCAGCATGTGCGGTACGGTCAGCGCGGCCAGGCCAATGAATACCAGCTGGAGTAAGGACTGCTCAAGACTGCTGGTGTAAAACAGGTACAGACCGAACGGAAGCGCGAGCAGCAGGGTTATGAGGGTGTTGAAGGCGGCACTTTTCAAGGCACTGCGGCGCGCCGGACCCTGTACCGAGTTCAATGCCAGGCGCAGGTGGCGAGGTGAGTGCAGAAAGCAGAAATAGACCAGGAAGTAGACCAGCGGTAGCGTCAGCCAGGCCAGCACCACCAGGCCGATCAATTCGGCAGCGCTGCGCCACTGGCGACGCGTAGCAAAGACCAGGGCGATCAGGAGCATTACCGGCGTGGCGACCAGGCCAAGCTGATGCATTGGGTTGGCCAGGCGCTGGCCCGAGGTTCCCGAAATCATGAAGAACAGCTGTTCGACCTGCGCCGGATGGGCGGCAGCAGGCAGGGCCAGCAGTGAAAGTCCCAGCGTCGCGCGAACCCAGGCCGGCTGACCCGGCGCCAGTCCTGACCGAAGTGCCAGGCGCTGAAAGCAAGAAACAGCAGCAGGCTGATGCCCGGTAGTGCCCACCAGGTCGCAATGACCAGCAGGGCAAGTCCAAGGTACTGGCCCTGGAAAGCCGCTTCGGATCTCATCAAGCCGTGCTGACGAGCGATCCAGGGGTCCAGCGCGCCATGCGGCAGCCCCAGCACCACGACGGCAATTGCCAGCACGACCACCTGGAAGGTTCCCCCGCCGTCGGGCAGTGCAAGCGTCAGCAAAATGGCCAGGCCTGCAGCGATCAGGAAGCCAAGCGTTTCCGGCGGCCAGATGGTGCGATGGTCGGTGAGCGGGTTCATCGACGAATCAGCTCCTTGAGGAACAGTCCCAGCGGCAGGCTCTTCATCACCCGCAGATGGTCGGTGAATCGGGCTTTGTCACTCATGAATCGACACAGTGCGTCGGGCGGCGTCTGAGTGGCCAAGGCCATGAACAATTCCGGTGTGCGAGACGGATGATTCTTCATGACCTTGAGAAACATTGAATCCATCCAGCCCTGCAGCCAGGGGTCTTTCGGATGCGGGCAGGGCCCGCGACCCTGATTGATCTGATGAGCACAGGCGCGAGCCCAACGCTGGATACGAAGGAAAGCATAGCCGGTGGAGGGCCTGAGCGCGCCTGCGCTGGTGCCGGCGTGAACAAGATTGGGAACCGTCGTGGCATCGCTTGCGGGTAATCCCATGGGTAGCACGCCATATTCCTCGTGCTCGACCTTGAGCGGTTCAAGGGAGCGGCGCTTGATCACCGCGTCAAGGTCCGCATTCATGCGAGCCCTGCTGTCCACCTGTGCAGAAAACCGGGTGGCTTCGACCAGGATGCGGTCGGCTGAGATCGGCAGCAGGTAGTCGAAAATGAAGCCACCTTCATCCACGCGCATCCCGGTCATCAGGTCGACCGCGTCCGCTGCGGCATCCATGGGGTTTTGCAGTTGAATGATGCGGCCGGAAAAACACTGGAACAGTGTGGCCTGTTCGGCCCGGCTTCTGTCCGGCGGGCGGCAGTCGACCACGGCATGCGCTGCGATGTTTTCGCCCTTGCAGTCGACCTCGAACTGCTGGCCCACTGTTCGAAGCTGATCGACTGCAGCGTTCATCCGCAGCTCGATGTTCGGATGCCGGTCCAGGGTCTGACAGGCCTGCGAGTAGAAGCGATCAGACGGCAGGTAGTGGTACTGAACGCCGGGCATAGCATGAGTATCTGTCGCGCCATCAAGCGACGAGAACCGCCACTTCGACCAGCTGGCGGCGGCCAGGCGGACGATGGGTCGGTCTGGATTCGACCAGAATGACCAGCTTCGATCGTTGCTGTATTCCTTGCGCGCTTCAAGAATGATGACTCGGCCGGGATAGTCGAGTCGACAAAGCTCGCAGGCCAGGCTGAGGCCGGCGCATCCGCCGCCGAGGATCAAAAGATCAACCGCGCCTGGCGGGCTCATATGGGGGCGTGATGGAAATCGGCGAGGCCCGTCGGAGGCCGTTGACGCGCGCGCTCAGGCTCGCGGTCTGAAAGGCTGACCGGGTCGAGCCAGCTGCACTGAATTGCGTGGGCGTCGGCCTGGATCATGCCCCGTCGGCCAGCGCTGGCGTGCGATCGGCGTGTGGGGACTGCTCGCCCTGCGGTAGCAGTCGATCAATGACTTTGGCCGAGCACAGCACCCCGGGTAAACCGGCGCCGGGATGGGTGCCCGCACCAACCAGGTAGAGATTCTCGGGACCCTCGGCCTTGTTGTGAAAACGGAACCAGGCCGACTGACGAAAGATCGGTGCGATCGAGAACCCCGCGCCCTCGGGTGAGAGGTAGCGCTCCTTGAAGTCTTCCGGGGTCATGTGGAACTGGGCGCAGATCGACTCATCCAGGCCCGGCAGGATCGTATCGTTCAGTGCCTTGACGATGCGCTCGGACAAGCTGGGGCCTTCGATTTCCCAATCGATACCGGCCTGCAGATTGGGTACGGGCACCAGCGCGTAGAAACTGTCGCAGCCTTCGGGCGCAAAGCTTGGGTCGGTGGCGGTTGGTCGATGCAGGTAGATCGAGAAATCGTCGGCCAGCACCTTGCGATTGAAGATGTCGTTGAGCAGCGAGCGGTACCTTGGACCCATCCAGATCGTGTGGTGCTCAACGTCGTCGTATTTCTTGCGTGCGCCGAAGAACAGCACGAACAGGCCCATCGACTTCTTGCTGTGACGCGCTTTGACCCGCGCGGCTGACTTGCAGTCCGATTGATCGAGCAGCTCGTTATACAGATAGGCCGGGTCCGCGTTGCTGATGGCGAGATCGAGCTTCAGGCGCGACTGGTCCGAAAGCCGGGCTGCGGTGACCCGGCCATTGTGGGTTTCGAGCTTCTCGACTGTGGTGTTGAGCCGAACCTCAATACCCACTTCCTGCATCAGACGTTCAAGCCCGTCGACCAGCGCACCGGTGCCACCCATGGCGAAGTGCACGCCGTGGGCGCGCTCGAGAAAGTGGATCAGCCCATAAATGCTCGTTGTATCGAAAGGGTTTCCCCCGACCAGCAAGGGCTGAATCGAAAACGCCTGGCGCAGATGATCGGACTTGAGACGCCGGCAGACCATTTGCCATACCGTTCGCCAGGCGCCCAGACGAACCAGATGCGGCACCTGCTTGAGCATGAAAGAAAACTTGTGGAAAGGCACGTCGGACAACTGCGTGAACCCGACGTCGAAGATCCTGCGTGAGTCTTCAAGCAGTCGCTGATAGCCCGCTACGTCGGCCGGCTCGATGGCCTCGATTTCGCGCAGCGTGTCTTCCAGCGTGCCGCCGTAGTTGAATCGTGTCCCGTCGCGAAATTCAAAGCGGTACCAGGTGTCGAGTGGCACGATCTCGACATAGTCGGACAGCTTGCGGTCGAAAAGCTCGAACAGCTCTTCGAACAGAAACGGTGCGGTGAGTACGGTGGGTCCGGCATCATGACGGAAGCCTTCGCGCTCGAACACTTGTGCGCGGCCACCGAGCCGTTCGCAGCGATCGACCAGGGTAACGTCGTGGCCTTTGGCGCGAGCGCGAAGTGCTGCGGCAATGCCACCGAAGCCTCCGCCGATAACTAGTGCATGACTCATCTGCTTTCCTGCTGTCGTAGCCGAGTGCCGAGCACTCGTGCTACCTCAAAGATGGATTGGTAAAACTTGCCCTGCGTGACAAGCAAGCGCGGAGGTCGCTGCCTCCTGATTCGACATCATATTGTGAGGCCTGGATTGTGCCGCTGTCTGCTTGGGCTGACAACGGAGAATCAGACGCCATTAGGCCAATGGGCAAACAGCCCCCGGATTCAGTTTCGAATCGGAGGCTGCTGCTCATATCACGTTCCTTGATGTGTTTCTTCCGCGGTCAGGCGGCAGAAGGATTGGACTTGCGGTACGCGATCATGAAGATCAGCACACCGAAGAACGCCTTCGCAACAATATCGGAAATAGTGTACCCGACTTCAATCACCGCCTTGGCCGTGCCGCCGTCCATTGGAATGACGAACGGAAGGAAGTACACGATCGGGTAAAAGCTCCACGACAGGACCACAACCCAGCGCGCCAGGTTGACCAGTCCGCGTACTTCCGCAGGCTGACTGTTGATCGAGCTCGAAAGTCCGACAAACAAGCTGTACACGATATAAAGGAACGGGATCATCGACAGCGCGCCCCAGAGCAGGCGGGTTCCATCGATCCCACCCGAGACCTCACCCGGGTAGCCGAGAATGATCATCAGTGCGGCTGCACCACCGAGCGTTACACCCTTCTTGAGTGTTTCCGTACGGCTAAGGCTCATCACCAGAATGAGCTCGATAAGCAGAAGCGGAACCGTCAGCAGCCAGTCAACGTAGCGGTAGGCGACATTGAAGGTCACACCGGTTGCCGTCACTACGCCATCGACCGCAGAGTACGCGGCATCCCAGCTTTCGAATATTCGGAAATAGTGATACCCGGCGATGAACGTCACCAGACCGGTGATGATGACCGCGGTTCGATATTGTTTGTTGACTTGAGGCAGTCCAAGCCAGAAGAACAACGTTGCTGCGAAGAAGGTGGCAACCCCGAAGGAAAACGAGTTGTAGATCAACTCGTATTGCCCGAATGTCAATCCGTCCATGTTTCTAATCTCCCGGTTTTTCAGTCGAAGGACTGATGCTTCCCGTCGACTCCCTCAAAAACAGGGGACATCAGAATGAATCCAATGTGTGGATTTGTTTTCTATTGGACGCCGCAGAAGGTACGCCCCCCGCCGTGCAATTCGAGTGAAAGATGCGCAGATATCTTCACCAAGGATCCAGGCTTTGGATCATGACTGGATATGACAATCGTCACCTGCAACTCATGGCTGGGTTCACTGTTGTTCGATGCGCTGCCCGAATGGACAATGAACGCACACCACGAATACGCGAGAAAAAGACCATGAGTTCGACAGTAATCCGTTGTTCGGATGTGACCCATCACTACGGCAAGACGCGTGCCCTGGATGCGATGTCACTCTCGATGCAGGCCGGCCAGGTAACCGCTTTGCTGGGCCCGAACGGTGCCGGCAAAAGCACCTTGATCCACCTGCTGCTGGGCTTGCTGCCTGTCCAGGCCGGGCAGGTTGAAGTGCTGGGCCGAAAGCCTTCCGAGGCATCCAGGGCCGGGCAGTGGGGGGCCATGCTCCAGTCCAGCGGGGTGCAGGATACCCTCACCGTGGTCGAGCTGCTGCATCTGTTCGGCAGCCTCTATTCCGAACCTGCCGATATCGATGTCCTGATCGACGAGGCCGGCCTGCAAGGTTTGGAACGCACTCGCTTCGATCGCCTCTCGGGCGGTCAGAAACAGCGGGTGATGTTCGCCCTGGCCCTGGTCGGGCAGCCCCGGCTCCTGATTCTCGACGAACCCACCACAGGGCTAGACCCTGCAGCCCGGCGCGGCCTGTGGCGCGCGATCGAGCGCCGGCGCGAGCAAGGGCTCTCGATTCTGCTCTGCACACATTATCTCGACGAGGCCGAGGTCCTGGCCGATCAGGTCATCGTGCTCAATCACGGTCGGGTGCTGGCCCACGGTTCAATTGATTCGGTCAAGACCCGTATGCCGAGCGCGCAGATCCAGGCCGACTCTGACCTGGAGGAATCTCATCTGCGCGCGCTGCCCGGCGTGCAGCGGGTCGAGCATCGGGATCGACGCTGGGCGGTGTTGACCTCGGACGCGCCGACCACGCTGCGGGCCTGGCTGGACGCCGACCCGGCGCTCCGCGATCTCGATGTGCGCAGCGCCGATCTCGAGACTGCCTTTCTCAACTTGACTGCCGACACGCCAAAGGAGGCCGCGAGTATGACTGCCGAAACGTTGTCAATGACCCGCCGTCTGCACAGCTACTGGCAGTTCATGCACTGCCAGTGGCTGAACCTGCTCCGCGTGCCGGCCTACACCTTGCCCACACTGCTGTTTCCGCTCATGTTCTACGCGTTCTTCGGCCTGCTGATGATCCCCGGTCTGGCGGGCTATCTCCTGGCCACCTATTCGACCTTTGGTGTATTGGGAGCCGCGCTGTTCGCGTTTGGGGTCAACGTGGCCACTGAGCGCGCTCAGGGCTGGTTCAGCCTGATCCGCGCGACCCCGGCGCCGCTGATGGGCGTTGTACTCGGCAAATGGTTTGGCGCGGCCCTGTTCGGCGCCATCATCGTAGTCAGCCTGAGCGTGCTGGCCGCCGCCTTCGGCGAGGTGCGCATGCTGCAGTCGCAGTGGTGGGGGCTTTTGGGCGTGATGATGCTGGGGACCTTGCCGTTCTGTCTTCTGGGCCTGGGTCTGGGGCTGATGCTCTCACCCAACGCGGCCCCGGCCGTGATCAATATGATCTATCTGCCGATGGGCTTTCTGTCGGGGCTGTGGATTCCGCTGTCGCAGTTCCCGGGCTGGCTGCAGGCCGTTGCACCCTGGTTGCCGCCTTACCATCTCGCGGCCCTGGCTCTGCACGTCACCGGCGTCGAGCCTGCGGATCCCTGGCCACACGTGCTGGCGTTGCTGCTGTTCTCCCTTTTGTTTGCCGGCCTGGTGGCCCAGGGCTGGCGCCGGATGCTGGCTCAACCGAAATGAAGGCTGTCCAATCCACCGTGATCTGCCCGCACACCGACACGATTCCAATGGAGCTGAACCGATGAAAATGAACTCGTCCACGCTTGGACTGATTGCCTTGATCGTGGTTATGGTCATTGCCATGCTGGCCCTGCCGGGGCCCCTCGATCAGGCCGGCTCGTCGGTAATGGCCTCCCAGTCCGACGATCAGTCGAGCCCTGGCCTCGCGCTGACCAATGCCCGGATCTTCGACGGCCAGGTGGTGCATGAGCAGGCCACCCTGCTGATCCGCGACGGCCTGGTCGAAAGGCTGCTGACCGATGGCGAGCTGCCGCCTGGCTACGATCAGATCGATATCGAAGGCCAGACCTTGCTGCCCGGCCTGATCGATGCGCACGTGCATTCCTTTAACTCAGCGCGCTCGGATGCCCTGCGCTTTGGTGTGACCACCTTGCTTGATATGTTCCGCCCGCCCTTCGATTTCGACCAGGTGCATGCACAACGTGAGTCGCTCGCGCCTACTGCCCAGGCCGATCTGTTTTCGGCCGGTTTCCTGGCCACTGTGGAGGGCGGTCACGGCACCCAATACGGCATTGCCGTGCCCACGTTGTCCGATGCTGGCGAGGCCGATGCATGGGTCGGAGCCCGGCTGGCCGAGGGTTCGGACTACATCAAGATCGTGCTTGAGAGTGGAGCGGCCTGGGGCGGTCAGATGCCCACGCTCGATGCCGCCACGGTTCAAGCGCTGGTCCGAGCCGCGCATGCCCGCGATGCCATGGCCGTGGCGCACGTCTCCACGCAGGCTGATGCGCGGCTGGCGGTTGAAGCGGGCGTGGACGGTCTCGTGCACGTCTTCGTCGATGAGGCCCTGGATCCGGCCTTGGTTCGTCGGATTGCCGAGCAGGATGTGTTCATTATTCCGACTACGACGGTGCTGGCCGGCTCTCACGGCCAATCGGGCCGCGACTGGATCGTGGCGGGAACGAGCCTGGCGGAAAGATTGAGTGCCGAACAGAATCAGACCCTGGAACAGAGCTTTCCGGGCAGCGCGCTTCGGGCAGCTCGCTGGCCGGGCGTCCCGATGATCATCAGTGCGCTGCACGAGGCCGGTGTGACACTGCTGGCCGGCAGCGATGCGCCCAATCCGGCCACGGCCCATGGGGCAAGTCTTCTGCACGAGCTAAAGCTGCTCCATGAGGCTGGTCTGACAACGCTAGAGGCGCTGCGCGCGGCAACGTCCCTGCCTGCGGCACGCTTCAGTCTCGAGGGCCGAGGCTGTCTACAGCCGGGCTGTCGCGCCGATCTGGTCTGGATCGCCGGCAACCCGCTTGCCGATATCGACGAGCTGCGACGGGTTCGGGCGGTCTGGAAGAACGGCGTTCGGGTCGAACTCGAAACCGAGCCGACCGACACCGCTTCGGTCGTCGGCGAAGCAGCAGACCTGCCGATGAACATGCACGCTCAGGGACGCTGGCTGCCGTCAACCGATGAGTTCATGGGTGGAAAGTCCACGGTCCAGTTCGAGGCGGTCGAGGATGCCGACCGCCTCCTGGTCAGCGGCCGTCTCAACCCGGGCTTCGCGTTCCCGTATGCTGGCGTCATGTGGTACCTCGGAGAGGTAATAATGGCTGCGGTTAACATGGGTCAGGCCGAAACCCTCGAACTGCGTCTTGAGGCGGAGCAAGGCAGCTATCAGGTGATGCTGTTCAGTGGCGAGAACGCCATGGCACCTCCGATTCGAATTGATCTCATTCCGGGCGAAAAGACGACCATTGATCTGTCGGGTTACAGCAGTCTGGATCGCTCGCGCCTGCGCGCCATCGGGATCTACGCCATCGGCGGGGCGTCGGAGGTTCAATTCGCTATCAAGGACGCAAGCCTGCAATGAATTCCAACCACCTGCGTCGACTGCACGATTGGCTGATCCGGCCCGAGAGCGGCATGGGATTGCTGACCTATCTGTGGCTGGTCTATCTGAGTTTCTTCTTCATCGAGTGGTTCTTCCGGCCGGTCGAAAACCTCGAGGTCGGCTTGGCCCTGTCGACCGTGGGTCTGTTTCTCGCCTTCTATTTCAGCGCCTTCCGGCGCCGCGGATGGGTGGCTTTGGCCCATGTGGTCGGAATCGCGACGTTGTCGGTGCTCTGGGCCGGGTCCAATTCGGGCTCCAGCGTGTTCTTCATCTATGCTGCGAGCTTTGCCCATCTGGTCGGTCGACCGCGCTACAGTCTGCTGGTGGTGTTCGGCATTGCCCTGACGGCACTGCTGACGGCGTGGTTGACCCAGCCCTTTCTGTTCTACTGGATCCCCGGTGTGGTGATCAGCGTCATCATCGGCATCGCCAATATCGTCATGGGCGAGCAGGAGCGGCGCAATGCGGAGCTTAGGCTGACCCAGGCCGAAGTCCGTCGCCTGGCTCGCGTGGCCGAACGCGAGCGCATTGCCCGCGATCTGCACGATGTGCTCGGGCACACCCTGTCGGTGATTGCGGTCAAGAGCGAGCTGGCCGCTCGACTGATCGAGAAGGATCCTCAGCGGGCCGGTGAAGAAATGCGCTCGGTGCAGGAGACCGCTCGCCAGGCGCTGGCCGACGTGCGCGAGGCCATCGGTGGCATTCGGACCCAGGCGCTTGACGAAGCCATCGAGCAGGTCCGCAGCGGACTGCGCGCGGCCAATGTCGAGTTGATCTTCGAACGTGACCCTGATCTGGTGCTGACACCTCAGCGCGAAGCCATGCTGGCCCTGGTGATTCGTGAAGCCACCACCAACGTCATCCGCCACGCCAGGGCCAGCGTGTGCCGAATCGAATTGCACCAGCAGCCCAACGGCGAGGTGCTGCTGGATATTGCCGACAATGGCCAGGGGCGAATCAAGCCGGATGGTGGCGGCATACAGGGGATGTTTGCGCGCATCGAAGCGTTGGGCGGTCGGCTGGATATTTCTGCTGATGACGGTCGTCGACTGCGCGCCGAGCTGCCGGGGGATCCGGCATGATTCGATTGGCATTGGCCGAAGACCAGCGCCTGCTGCTCAGCGCGATCGCCTCGTTGCTGGAGCTTGAGGACGATATTGAAGTGATCGCGCGCTACAGCGATGGTCAGACGGCTCGCGAGCAGCTGACGGCGCTGGCCCCCGATGTGGTTCTGACCGATATCGAAATGCCCGGAATGACAGGTCTGGAGCTGGCCGAATGGCTCAAGGCAGATCACCCTGAGGTTCGCGTCGTGATTCTGACCACCTTTGCCCGGCCCGGTTATCTGCGCCGGGCGCTGGATGCCGGCGTGCGCGCCTACCTGCTCAAGGAAACACCGGCCGAAGAGCTGGCCGATGCCATTCGACGGGTCGTGGCCGGCGAGCGCGTAATTGCCCCCGAGCTGGCCTTGACGGCCTTTGACAGCAAGGACCCCTTGAGCGAACGCGAGCGCCAGGCCCTGCGCCTGGCCGGCGAGGGATCGAGCAATGCCGAGATCGCAAAAAGACTGCATCTGGCCGAGGGCACGGTGCGCAATTACCTGTCTGAGGCGATGAGTAAGCTGCATGCGGAGAATCGGATCGAGGCCTATCGAATTGCGCGCGATCAAGGGTGGTTGTGAAGAATGAAAGCTAGCGTCGGTCAGCGGTTCAAGGTTTGCGGATCAATAATCAAGACATAGCGTGAACGATTGACTTGTGGCACCTTGGCCTGATCGGGCTGAGCTGCCAGAATGGCGAGCATGAATGCTTCCAGATTCCCACGCCGGGGCGCAGATGACCCGGCTCGAGACTTTCGCCGATGCGGCCTTTGCCTTCTCTGCCGCGCTGCTGGCGATCTCGATCGACGAGGTTCCGTCCAGCTACGAGGAGCTGGTTCTGGCGCTGCAGGGCGCGCCGGCCTTTGCGGCCAGCCTGTTGATCATTCTGTTCTTCTGGCACGGTCACCAGCGCTGGAGCGATCGCTATGGTCTTGAGGACACGCCGTCGGTGTATCTGACCTTTGCTCTGATCATGATGGTCATGATCTACGTCTATCCGCTCAAGATCCTGATGGCCAGCGGCTTTGCCCTCCTCAGCGGCGGTTGGTTGCCTTCGGAGTTCGAGTTCGAGACCTTTTATCAGTTTCGCGTGCTGGTGTCGCTCTACGGTGTCGGCTTCATTTTCTTGTGTCTGATCATGGCGGGCCTGTACTGGCACGCCTGGCGACTGCGGAATGCGCTGAGCATGGGCGAGGAAGAAGCCTTCGACACGCTGAGCGAAATGGTCCGGTGGCTGTTTCCGGTGCTGTTCTCGAGCGTCGTTGTGGCGTTGATGTGGGTGTTCTCGGATGACTTGGTCGCGATGGTCCCGTTCCTGTTCTTTTTCATGGCCCTGTTCATTCCGATCAACGATCGCATCGCGCGCCGTGCCGCCAGGCGTCGATTCGGCAAGCCGACATGACTGCGGAGCAGACGATTCAATCCTTGCTGCAGGGGCCGGGCACGCTGGTCGTCAAGATTGGCTCGTCACTGCTGATCGATGCGCAAGGCGGACTGCGGCGTGATTGGATGGCTACCCTTTGCGAGCGCCTGAGTCCGCGTGCCGGGCCGGTGGTGCTGGTCTCTTCGGGTGCGATCGCGCTGGGCCGATCGGCACTCGGTCTGGAGGCCCGGCCACGCCTCCTGGCCCAGGCCCAGGCGGCGGCCGCCGTGGGGCAGATTCATCTGGCCGAGGCCTGGTCGAAGTGCTGGCAGGGTCAGGGTCGGGTGGCGGCTCAGATCCTGCTGACCTTGAACGACTTGGAGCAGCGCCGCCAGTATCTGAATGCACGCGCCACGCTGGAGACCTTGATCGAGCGCGGCATCGTGCCCGTGGTCAACGAGAACGACACCGTCGCCACCGAAGAAATCCGTTTCGGCGATAACGATCGCCTGGCCGCGCGCGTTGCTCAGCTGATCGGCGCCGATGGCCTGCTGTTGCTGAGCGATGTCAATGGCCTCTACGACCGGGATCCCGGGCTGCATCCTGATGCGCGACACGTTCCGGAGGTCGCGTCCATCGACTCAGTGATCGAAGCCATGGCCGGCGATGCCGGTAGACGGGGTGTGGGTACGGGCGGGATGTCGAGCAAGGTAGCCGCGGCGCGGATCGCAATCAGCGCCGGTGTGCCGGTCTGGCTGGCCTCGGGATTGAGCGACGATCCATTGACCGATCTGCTCAACGGCGCTCGCCATACCCGATTCAAGGCCAGCGCCCCGGCTCTGGTTCAGCGCAAACAGTGGTTATCCGCTCTCCAGCAAACGGGCGGAAGTCTTCACGTCGATGCCGGTGCACAGCGCGCGCTGCAAGCGGGAGGCAGCCTGCTGGCGGTCGGCATTCTGCGCGTCGACGGCGAATTCGACCGCGGTGATCTGGTCAGGATTCTCGGCGAGCAGGGCAATGTGGTCGGCCGCGGTCTATCAGCCTACAGCGCGGGCCATGCCCGCCGGATTGCCGGCTGTCAGTCCGAGCAGATCAGTGAGGTGCTCGGCGAGGCGGGTCGCGGTGCGGTTGTACACCGTGACGATATCGTGCTGGAACGTTGAACCGAATCAAGCTGATCCAACGGTAAGTTGGTTACCACTGACTGACGGCGCTTGTCGAATGCATGGGCAAAGTGGGCACATCGCTTTTTTATTTCGTCGCACTCGACTCTACTGGCCGGTCGACTACTATCAGAGGCCTCCTCGGGTGTGAAGGAAGGCGTAAGGTCAGTGCAATCGGGATTCGGATCGAGCACGATAGTGTTGTCTGGGAACTTCAAATCTCCGCGACAAACATTGACCGACCATCTGCGCCACTTTAGTCGGTGGAGCCCATGTATAGATGGTTTGAATGGATTGCCTTTTCGCTTAAGAAGGGAAAACCGATGCGATTGATAGCGGTATTGAAGTTCTTGGTTCTGATCTTCGGGCTGGCGGTAGTCGATGCCGTCGGGGCGGCCGATGGTGCCGAAGGGCCGTTCGGCTTGAGCATGCTTGAGACCTCGTTTTTCGAGGCCTTGGTGCTGATCACCTTCGCCTGTCTTCTGATTCCAATCTCGCGGCGATTGGGTTTGGGCTCGGTGATCGGGTATCTCTGCGCTGGCGTGCTGGCTGGCGCGCTAGTCAGCATGTCGTATTCCGAACACCCGGAAGACCTGCTCCACTTTGCTGAGTTTGGCGTGGTTCTGTTTCTGTTTGTGATCGGTCTTGAATTCCAGCCCCGTCGATTATGGGAATTGCGTGGAACCATTTTTGGGCGCGGCCTGGTTCAGGTGCTCGCCTGCGGTGCGGTGCTGGCCATGCCGTTCTGGTTCTATGGCCTGGACTGGCGCGCTTGCGTGGTGATTGGTCTGGGTCTGGCGCTGTCCTCGACCGCGCTGGTCATGCGCGAGATCGACGAGGGCGGCGAACGCCGAAGCGAATTCGGCGAAACCGCGATCGCCGTGCTGCTGTTTGAAGACCTGGCCATCGTACCGCTGCTGATCATGGTCGCGCTGCTGGCACCCAGCGGCGGTGATGCCACGATGACCGAAACTCTGATCGCCATCGGCAAGGCGCTTGCGGCGATCACTTTCCTGATTTTCATCGGTCGCTATGGTCTGGACCGAATGTTCTCTATTCTGGCGCGCACGCGAACGCCAGAACTGATGACGGCAGCCGCATTGGGGGTGGTGATATTTGCCTCGTTGATCATGGCCCTGGCCGATCTGTCTTATGCCATGGGCGCGTTCGTGGCCGGGGTGATGCTGGCTGAATCGTCTTACCGGCACGAAGTCGAAGCGGACATCGAACCTTTCCGGGCGCTGTTCATGGGCTTGTTCTTTGTCGCAGTGGGGTTGGCACTCGATCTGGCGGCTGTGGCAGAGAATTGGCAGCTGATTGTGCTGGCCGTGCCCTGCCTGATTATCATCAAGGGGCTGGTGATCTATCTGGTTTCGCGGCTGTTCGGCAGTGCGCATCGGTTGGCCTTGCGTATCTCCCTGGCCATGGCCCAGCACGGGGAGTTCGGCTTTGTGCTGTTCTCGGCTGCCGTTGCTGCGGCGGTACTGGACTCGGAAACGGCCTCGGTCGTGGTCACCATCGTGACCCTGTCGATGGCGCTGTCATCGCAGTCAGATCGCGTCTATCGCCTGTTGGCCGGCAAGCCCGAGCGCAAAACCATGGATGAGGATTTCTCCGATGTTTCAGGCAGCGCCATTGTGATCGGTTTTGGCCGCGTCGGCCAAATGGCAGCCCAGGTCTTGCGCATGGGGGGTGTGCCCCTGACACTGATTGATCACGATGCAGACCGCATCATCGCGGCCAAACGCTTCGGCAATCGAGTTCATTTCGGCGATGGGCGGCGGCGAGACGTGCTCAAGGCCGCTGGCGCCGACGAGGCCCGACTGATTCTGGTTTGTGTTGATGACCACGACGTGATTGACGAGGTGTTCAAAGTGGCCAGCCGCAATTTCCGCGAGGCCAAAGTCGTTGTGCGCGCTTATGACCGTCTCCACGCTTTGGCCTTGATGGCGCAGCAAGCTGATGCCGTTGTCCGTGAAACCGCGTCTGGCGGGCTGGAGATGGGCGCTGAAGCACTGCGACTGATCGGTCGTGACGAGGCGGAATTGCAATCGGTCGTGCAGCGCACGCGGGACGCCGACCAAGCGAGGCTGGAACGGCAATTTGAACAGACCCAGCTCGCTACCGATCGACAGGCGGTGATGGATTCCGTGGTGCCCGAGACGCTGGATCTGGGTCATAACGATCGATTTGACGATTGATTTGACGATTGATTTGACGATTTATTCGACAATCGCTGTGGGTCTTCGCATATCCGACCCGTGGCGGATTGCATCGGCCGCTGACATCTGATCCAATCGGATGACATTCACGCGCCGGGACCCTGCGATGACCTCGATTCACGATCCGGACGGTAGACGACTGCCGATCAAGATGGATTCCACCTCCAACGGCGAGTTCGAGCCGATACCGCTCGGCAAAGCCGAACAGATCGGTAATGCCCTTGCCCATGAGGCTGCCACGGCCAATGCAAAACGTCTGGGGCAGTCGCGGCGCAAGTTTCTGGTCTCGGCCTGTGGCGCGGCCTCCACCTTGCTTGCCTTCAATGCGGCGCAAGCGGCCATGGGCCGCAGCGGGGGCACCTACGCGCTGGCCCCGGAGGCGGCGCTGGAAGAAGAGGCCGCAGAGGCCGTGCTCGCCGGCGATGAATTCATCGTTGATGTTCAGGGCCATTTCGTCAACCCCAACGGGGCCTGGCTGGATCGCCTGCCGGGCGAGGCGCGCCCCTTGTCGGGCTTCGAGAATGCCGGCTGCACGCTGGGCACAGGCGATGCGCCGAGAGCCTATCTGCAGTGCTTCGGACCGGACGCCTTCGTCAAGGACGTGTTCATGGACTCCGATACCGACATCATGGTGCTTTCGTTCGTGCCGTCGACTCGCGAGGGCGAACCGCTGACTATCGAAGAGCCGCGGCCGCGCGCGCCATTGTCGATCAGCTGGAAGGAACCCATCGCCTGCTGCTGCATGGCCGGGTCAATCCCAATCAGGCCGGCGATGTCGAAGACATGCAGCGCCTGCGCGATGATTTCGGCATCCAGGCCTGGAAGACCTACACCCAGTGGGGACCTGAGGGCGAGGGTTATGCGCTCACTGACGAGGCCACGGGCATTCGATTTCTTGATGAAGCCAGGCGTCTGGACGTGCCGGTGATTGCCATCCACAAGGGCATACCTTTCGGCGAGCGGAGTTACGAGAATTCGCTGTGCACTGATGTGGGCCCAGCGGCTCAGCGGTATCCGGAGCTCAGTTTTCTGATCTATCACTCCGGCTTTGTGCCGGGGCAGGCCGAGGGTGAATATGACCCGATGCGCGGGGAGGGCATCGACTCGCTGATCCAGACCGTGGTCGAGAATGATCTCGGGCATGGGTCCAACGTCTATGCCGAGCTGGGCTCGACCTGGCGCTTTCTGATGCGTGATCTGGATTCAGCGGCCCACGCCCTGGGCAAGATGCTGCTGCATCTGGGTGAGGACAACATTCTCTGGGGCACGGATTCGATCTGGTACGGCTCGCCGCAGGACCAGATCCAGGCCTTCCGGGCTTTCCAGATCAGCGAGGAATTCCAGGAACGCTTCGGTTATCCGGCTGACCCCGGCGATCAAGCGCAAGATCCTGGGCTTGAACGCACTCAAGCCCTATCGGCTGGAACGCGACGTGATCGAACACCACCTCGGCAATGACGCGGTTCAGCTGACGCGCGCGGAATACCGCCAGATGGCAGATCCCCACTTCCGCACCTTTGGTCCAAGCTCAAGACGCGAGTTCCTGAACTTTGCGCGCTGGGCGGGTGACGGCCCCTAGGCGCTTCTGCTTCAGCCGCCGCCCTCCTGTTCTTCGATCGCCTCGCGCTGGCGTTGCGCAGCATCGAGCACGTCCTGATTGACATCCCGCGCCCGGTCCAGCGCCTGATCGTAGGCCTGGATTGGATGATCGGTATCGGCCGGCGCCGACTCGGACAAGGTGTCCGGGGCTTCGCCTCCGCAGGCCACCAGCAGCGCAAGGGTGAAGGACAGAATGATAAGGCGAGTTTTCATGCGTGAATCCTCCGTGGGTTCATGAGGCGAATCAGATCAATCTGGCGCCGAACAGGTTCCAGTACCAGAGTTGGGCGCAGAGCACAGGCAGGGCCAGCGCAAAAGCCGTGTAGTGCAGACGGCGCAAGATTCCCCAATCGGAGCCGCGCCATGCGGGAACCAGGCCACTCAACAGCAAGGCCGCCAGGATCAACAGGCCCCATCCGGCATAGCTGAAGAGCTTGAGTGCGGTCGGCGGAAAATCGCCGATATTTCCAGCATTGATCTCCGAAACCGCGATCACGGCAATGATCGTGAGCGCGCCATAGACAAGCAGGCCCGTGGCTGAAATCAGCGCTCGTCGGGCAGCACGGCGCCCGGCGGCGGTGGCATCTTTTTGCTGTCGCCAGCGTTTCCAGAAGCCCAGCAGCGTGGTGATGGTCAGGGTCAGCACGAGCAAGGCCGGGACAATTAGCGCCCAAGGCATCCCGCGCGTGGAGACCCGTTCGTGCGAGTGCACGCCGCTGCCTTCATTGAGCGCGACAATGGTCCCGGCCTGATCGCGCTGGAAGTGCACCGTCTGCCCCAGCGCGTTGATGAATAGGTCATCGAACCCGGCTTTGGGATAAAAGCGAACTGCATCGCCGCTCGGCGGAACGACCAGGGCGCCATCATCAGCGGCCTGCACAGAGATGGTGTGCAATGGCGAACGCTGCGGTGAAGGTTGAAAACGAGCGTCGGTTGTTACGGTAGCTGCCCGAGAATTCGCTCAAGTCGCCATGTGTGCTTGATGTATCCAACTCGACATCGGTGGAGCCGCCCGAGGCTTCGATTTCGCGCTCGATCAGCAGGCGAGTCAGGGTGTTGACCGTGCTGTAGCCGCCGCTGCCCGAGTTCTGAGAGGCGAAGACGCCGAAGTCCAAATCAGGAATGAACAGCATCAGCGACTGGAAGTTACCTGTCGAGCCACCGTGGCCGAAGACATTGACGCCACGCAGCGGGTAGTTCTGGAAGCCGTGGGCCAGATCTGCCGCACCCAGGCGATCCTCGAATTGCCGCGTCAGCATCTGCGCATGAGTCGCTTCCGACATCAGCCGAACGCCGTCCAGGGCGCCATTGTCGAGATGAAAACGCATCCAGCGCGCCATGTCCTGCGCCGTGGATGCGATACCACCGGCCGGCGCAAAGGGGCCGATCTGCATCTGGTCGCCCAGTTCGAATCGGCCAGCCGATCGACGTAGACCCTCGGCCATGCGTTCTGCCCACTTGGCCTCGAGCCTTGTGGGCTGGACGATTGTGGTCGAGCGCATGCCGAGCGGAGTCAGAATCTCCTGGTCCAGGAAGTCGTTATAAGGACGCCCGTCGACGGCTTCCACGATATGCGCGGCCAGCGCCGATCCCCAGTTCGAGTAGGACGTCCGGCTGCCCGGTGGAAACACACGGGCCGGCTGGGTCTGAGCCAGGATCTGACCCAGCGATCTGGGGTCGTCGTCGTTGGGCTGGAAGACTTTCAGCGTGTCCTCGAAGCCGGCGCGATGGGCCATCAGGTCGGCCATGGTGACCGGCGCGTCGAAGGCGTCTTGAATCTGAAAGTCATTGAGGTAGTCGTTGACGTCAGCATTCAGATCCAGCTGTCCGCGATCAAGCAGCATCATCACCGCCGTCCAGGTGAAGGTCTTGGAGATCGAGCCGATGCGAAACAGCGTATCGGATGGATCGACTTCCCGAAGGCCGTTTGCGTCGGCCTGGCTATAGCCCTTCAGCATGCGGACGCGCTCGCCGCTGGTGGGTCGCGACGCTCACCGGCCTGGCAGGTCACGCTCAGTCATCACCGCATCGACGATGCCGGCCAAGATAGGACGCCGCCAGTTGAACCTGCATTGTCCCGACTGGTGGTGTCCAGCGCCGCGTCCTGGCTTGAGGCGCTTGCGCTTGCGAGTAGCAGCAGGATGGCAACGGGCAGAGCGGAGAAATATTTCATGATCGTGTGGTCCGATGAATTCGCGCATGGCCACTATACGACCACGATCCTGGCCTGTCGTCGGTTCATCGGTTCCCTGCGGGCCGCTCTGTATAATCCGACGAAGAGTGGTTTGTATTCAACCCCCGGAGAATCCGCGAGTGAGCGAGTCTGACAGTTTGATCAAGCAGTTGATGCGTCGTCGGGTGCCGCAGATTGTCGGCGCCTATATCGCGACCCTTTGGCTGGCCGTTGAAATCGGTGGTTGGGTGACAGAACAGATGGGTCTGCCGTCATCCTACGCGCTCTATCTGTTTGTTCTGATGATTGCCTTCCTGCCCAGCGTGATCGTCCTGGCCTGGCGCCACGGTGCCCCGGGGCCGGACGACTGGGGTAGGATGGAAAAGCTGATCGTGCCGACCAACGTGCTTGTGGCGCTGGGTTTGCTGGTCGTGATCGTTCAGATTCGCCCGCCGGGCTCGGACGTGCCCGCGGTGAGTGTGGAATCGGCCGTCATCGAACGCACGCTGATCGATGAAACCGGGCAGGAGCAGGTGTTTCAGGTGGCCCGCGAGGGTTACGGCGTGGCCGCCCTGACGCTGTTCTGGCCGAACGCCGACGAGGCCGCCGACGAAGTCTCCTGGGAAAGTTACGCCGCGCCCTGGTTGCTCGGCGTGGATCTCAATCAAGACCCCTTGATCAACGGTGGCCTGGCTTACGATCGCTCAGTAATCGAGCGTTTGTTGGCCGCCGGGTTTAAACAGGGTCTGGGCGAACCGCTTTCGCTGGGCCTGGACATCGCGGCCGACTACGGCGCCGATTTTCTGATTCGGGGCGACTACGCGCGGACCGATACCGGCTACGCGCTGCGCGCTGATCTATACGCCGTGGGCGACGGCGCGCTGCTCGACAGCTTTCGCGTCGAGGGTGAGGACCTGATTGCCGCAGTTGATGGATTGAGCGAACGCCTGGGGACGCGGCTGGTCGGTGACCTGGATCGCGGGGAAGCGACCTTCCGACCGACCAGTCTGGCCGAGGCCACGACCACCAATCAGGCGGCGCTGGCGCCGTTCATACGCGGCGTCAACGCGCTGATGTTCGAATCGGATTTTGACGCCGGGATTGCCGCCATGAACGAGGCGGTGAGTATCGACCCGACCTTTGCGCACGGCTGGTCCTGGCTGCAGCAGGCCCAGCGACAGGCCGGCGACATGGCGGGGGCCAACGCCTCGATCGAGCAGGCGCTGGCGCATGACTACAAGCTGGGAACCGATATGCGCTTCACGCTGCGGGCCAATCAATACGCAATTGCCGGCGATATTGATCGCGCTATTCGCGTCATTCGCATGTGGACGGAAGTGCAACCCTTCAATTTGCTGGCCTGGACAACCTTGACCCGCAATCTCTTGCTGATTGGCGAGCTTGACGAGGCTCGTGCATCCAATGAGAAGGCCCGGGAGATCGACCCGGACAGGGCATCGCTGGACCGGGCGCGTGCCAACATCGAGGAGCTCGCCGGCAACTACGCGCTGGCCGATCAACTGTTGATGGACTACCTCGACGCCGAGCCGCAGGATGATACCGCCTGGATTTCGCTTGGCGGTGTGCGCGAACGTGCCGGAGATGCTGACGGTGCGCGCGAAGCCTACGAACGGGCCAGCTTCGTGGCCAGCAATGATTTCAGCGCCAATGAGCGGTTGTTGCGGCTGGAAGGCCGCACTGGCGATCCCGAGCGGGCAACAAGGGATTACCAGAGAGCGCTTGACCAGCTCCTGCAGCCGACCGAAGAAGCCAACCTTGCGCGTGAATTCAGCACCTTGCTGGCTCATCTGGGACGCATGCGAGATCTGATCGGACTGATTGATGCCCACCAGTCAGCGATCAATCAATCCCTGCCGCCGCTGGCGCGGCTACTGACTATCGAGGGCTTGCGGGCTGGGGCCTTGGCCAACCTCGGCCAGGTTGATCGCGCGCTGACCATCCTGGCCGATGCTGAAACCCAGATCCCGGCGCCCTTTGGCAGCCTGCTGGCGGTTGGTCGTATTCCCATCTACGAGCTCGCCGGCGATGTCGACGCGGCTGTAGGCGCGCTCGACGTTCTGCGTGAATTCACCCAAGGCTATGAGATGCCAGGGCAGGAGGTCCAGCTGCTGACCAACACGGCTCGCGTGCTGGCCATGCAGAATGACTATCAAGCTGCACTGGCCCGGCTTGAGGAGGCGCGTGAACTGCTGCGCGGAACCTCGTTCAGTCTGCTGAGTGATTTCGTCGATCCGATTTCAGTCCAGGAGGCGGAATATCACCTGGGGGCTGGCCAGGCTGATTCAGCACTGGAATCGACGGAGGACTTGTTGCGGGTGCATCCGAACTCGGGCATGGGTCAGTTCATTCGCGTCAGGGCACTTGATGCGCTGGGTCGTCGCGACGAGGCCGAGACCCAGCTTGAAGCCCTGCTTGAGTTGTGGTCCTCGGCTGATCCTGACTACGTGCATGTCGTGGCGGCCCGTGAACTGGCTGCCGAGTGGGGAATGCTGCCCTAAGTCCCCAGGCGTGGTCTTGCTCCGCACCTGAACCCACCCTACGGAGCCGCGACCGGATCAACCAGAAAGTCGTCCAGACCAACGGTCAGCTGGTTGATTCGCTGGTGATGAGCTCGCCACTCGATTGCAGCGACGCGCTCATAGCCGACCGGGCATCCATGATCACCAGGCCCTCGATGACTGAAAGCAGGGCCCAGGCCGCCTCGCTTCGGTTCGATTCATTGGCCGGCACTCGCGCTTCGAGCCACTCGGCAAATCCGGCCAGGATGCTTTGGCCGGTATCTCGATAGCTTTTCTGTCCGGCCGCAGCCGAGGCCAGGATTTCGAACCACACGGCATTGAAGCGCCGGAACGCCGGCGTGCGCAGCATTGCCATAATGCGGGCAACACACTCGTCGCGATCGCCCATGGGTATGGGCGGCAGCGATTGCTCAAGACCGATTTTCAACCGTTCGGACAGGTGCTGCAGCAGCGTCTCCATTAATTGTTCTCTGGAGCCGAAGTGATAGATCAGCATGCGATCGCTCGTCCCTGCCGCCTTCGCCAACGGGCGTAGGCTGGCGTATGCAAAATCCGCGATGAAGAACGTATTCGGCTATGGCTAAAACCATGCGTTCGCGTTTGCTTTCACTGGATTCCATACGGTCATTGTAGCGAGTGCTACAGTCTGGTAATGTAGCGACTGCTACATTCATCGGAGGCATCGATCATGACGTTTTTAGAAATCACGGCTCTGGCCGTTGGCGGACTGGTTTTTTTCTGGATCATTCTGGCGACACTCTCCGGTCTGGATATGGCAGCCAGACCCAATCCCCGCGCCTGGTGTCTTCCAGCCTCGGCCGGCGTGCTTTTATTGGTCTGGACGCTCTGGTGCTTCATGGAGCAGGGCCTGCTGGCGGATCATCCCGGCGATCAGTACGACGGCCTGGGACAATCAGATCTGGTTTGATCTGCTGCTGGCCGCCAGCGTGGCACTCGCCTTTCTGGTCCCCGAAGCTCGGCGCCTGGGCATGCGCCCGCTGTTCTGGGTGCTGTTGGTGCTGGCCACAGGTTCAATCGGTTTGCTGGCGATGACGGCTCGGGTGTTGTATTTGAAAGTCGCGGAGGGTCCGGGTCGAGATACTTCAACCTCACCCGATGCGTCTTGATCGCAGCCGTCGGGGTATGAAGATCAGTTCGCCCTGCGCTCACGTGTTCGAGCGAACGATTGAACCGAAACGGGTTTTGCGGGCACTGTATGGGCAGAAACCTGCAGTTGATCAGGAAACGGATGCCCCTGCGAAGTGACAAGGAACGTGCCTTTGATGCCTATCTTGCGGCGGCTGCGCGCAGCGGCGATGACGCGGCGATGGAGCAACTGGCCCGGCGCTGGTACCCCCGGCTTCTGGCCCATGCGCATCGACTCAGCAGTGAGCCGGAACTGGCGGCGGATATTACCCAGGACGCCTGGTCCGAGATCCTGAAGAATCTCTCGTCGCTCGATGATGCCAATGCCTTCGCGTCCTGGGCCTTCCGGATTGTCACCCATCGATATGCTCGATCTATTCGATCCCTGACGCGCCGGCGCGCCGGCGAACAGGCGGTGGCCCGTGAAGCGGAACTCCAGGTTGACGCGACCCAGGAAGACGCGGCCGAACGTGGACGGGTTCGAGCCGCGATCAAGCAGCTACCCGGACCGCACCGTGCCGCGCTGGCCCTGTTCTACCTGGAGGGGCTGCGCGTGGCTGAAATTGCCGTAGCCCTGGATATCCCAGTCGGCACGGTCAAAACCCGTTTGATGCACGCACGCGAAAAACTGCGTGATTTACTCGAAGGAGAACACCATGAGCAAGATTGATGATCTGATCCAGGAAACCTTGACCGAAGAAGACGAACGGCTGCTGGCCGACTACGGTTCGGAGCCCGGCTATTTCCGGCAGGCCTTCGGGCTGTTCCGCGGCCCCTTGAGCTGGGTCATGTGGCTGGTGATGAGCTGCAATGTACTGATCGGAGTTTTCGCCATCTGGAGCGTCTGGCAGGCGATGACCGCCGAGGACCTGATCATGACCGTTCGCTGGGGCATCGCGGCGGTCATCGGCGTTCAGCTGGTGACCTTTCTGCGCGGCTTCATGGGCGACCATTTCGAGGCCAACCGGGTGTTGCGAGAGCTCAAGCGCATCGAGCTGAGGTTGGTGCGGATCGAAGCGGGCAACGGGCATCGCTGAATCGCTTTCGGATAATGACCTCTGGCGCGGCAGTCGACCATATCGACTGCGCGTCGACCGGCTCGGCGTGCGCGAATCACACGCCATCAAATCAATTGATCCACGTGGCATAAGCACCTAAACTAGCGTTTGATCGGGGGATCAACGGAAATGGGCTTGCGGTAACGGAGTTTGAGTTGAATGCAGGATCACCAATCGGGGGAGCGTCGCCAGCAGTCGAGCTGGGCGCTTAGCGATCTGGGCTTGTCCAGATCATCGTCAGTCAATCGTTGCAGTCCTGGACCATGTGCTTCCAGCTTGCGGGCCTTGCGCTTGTCATCGGGCTGTTCCTGCTTTCGGGTAGCCTCTTCGCGCAGACATTTCCCGGTGCTGGCACGGGTCCCAGTCCCGATGGGGCAGGTGGCGGCCCGGCCAACTACGGTGCGCCGCTGGATGTGACCTTCAACGTGTCCGGTATCACCGGTTCGCTGACTGATATTTCGCTTGTCGATCACTGCAGGCCATACCTGGGTCGGTGATCTGGACGTGGTGCTGGCACCGCCTGGCGTGACGCCGGGCGCCGCGGGAAGCCTGGTGATTTTTAGTCGAGTCGGCGCAACGGCTGCAGGATCCTTCGGTTCGGGAAGTGATATCGGGGGCACCTATGTGTTTTCCGACTCGGCCATTGCCAATTTCTGGACTGCCGCAGCCGTGCTTCGAGCGGCGGATCGTTCCTGCAGGACTGCTTACCGCACCTCTCTCCCGGGGCCAACCACTGCGCCTGCGGCGGATACCAGGCACTGAGGCTTACCGCCTTCGGGGGCTTGACGCCGGCTCAGACAAACGGGACGTGGACCCTGCGTTTCCGTGACAGTTGGAACGCGGGTGCCGACATCAGCGTTTCACAGCGGCACGCTGATTGACCTGGAGTGACCTGCCGTAGCGCCGCTGATAACAAGTGCGGACACCACCACGTTGCCAACGAGCTGGTCCCCGGAAGTTTCAGCGTGACCCCCATCGGGACCTGCCGATCAGCTACAGTGTTTCGGGTGCGTTGCCTGCGGGAGTACCGCTTCGATGGGCGATCACCGGGCTGTTGTCGGGAACCCCGGTGTTGGGCAGTGCCGGGGTATATCCGCTGATCATCACGGCCAGCAACGGGACGGTGCCGGATGACACCCAGAACTTCACTCTGACGGTGAATCCTCGCGCCGGGAGGAACCTTGCTGTCCGAAGGCATGGTTCATGTCTTCGAGAACACGAGCAGTCACTCGCTATTCCCGACAACGGTTGCCCGGCTGAGGTCACTCGCAGCTTCGATGTCACTGAAGCCTTCAACGTCAGCGGCTTCGGCACGATTTCGGTCGGCGTGGTGATGATCCATCCGGATCGCAGTGAACTGATCCTGACGCTGGAGGTGACCCGACGGCAGTACGCAGGTGCGCCAGGGCACCGCCAGTGGGTCGTTGGCCAACCTCAACGCCACCTATCCGTTCCAACGTGGATCCGGGCAATACGTGAGCGATGGCGGTGCCGACCCGCTGGGCGTGGCCGGTGGAACGGTTCACTACCGCCGCCTGATCGGGGAGTCCGGGCTGGATAGCTTCCACAACGGCACCTCTGCCGGGCACCTGGACGCTGCGAATCTGCGATAACGCGGCTGGAGATACCGGAACGCTGCAGCGCGCCGAACTTGTTCTGATCGACACCCAATCCGTCTCCGCCTCCGCAGGTCTGTCCAGCGACCTCGAGTCTCGACTGGGGCAGCCAACGGTGACGGTGGCCTTTGTCGCGACCAGCGTCGCGCCGGATGACATCACCCTGACCCAGATAACGACATCCGGCGAGGCGCCGTCAGATATTGGGTCTGGGTTCCAAGCATCGTCACGCGCACCGGCACTCAGGGTAACCACCCGAGCTTCTACGCACTGACCATGGACACCGGCGGGCGATACCGAAATCACCGTGGAAACTGCCATGTTCGGGTTCGGGCGCTGGTGACCCAGCTCGCTTTCTCGCTGCTTGACGTCGACAAGGGTGGCGGAACCACGACCTGGGAGGACTACGTTCAGGTGAGAGCAATTGGGCCGCTTGGGGTCGTGGCTGTATACCAGGTGGTGGACAATACCGGCAACCACTCCTTTGCCGGCCTGGATCGAGCCGATCTTTCTGCTGACCCAACCACAACGGACAGCAACCTCAGCTACACCTTCGATGGCGCGGTGAGCTGAGGTGCGTGATCGAGTGCGCACAGGGCAACGAGCCCAACATTGACTCGGTGTTCCAGATCATCGGAATCAGCGACTTCGAATTCTGCGCATATGACTACGGCGATTCACCGCTGTCCTACTGCGATGGCGTCGCGGCAGATTGTCCGCGTCACGGGCTTGGTCGAGCGCACCCGTCTGTTCATTGGTAATCTGCCTGCGGATGGGGAGACCGCACCTCAGTTTTCCAGCGGCAGCAGACGGCGACGACAACAGCCTGAACGCTGATGAGACAACGTCGATCACCTGCTCCTGCACAAGCGCCTGCCCAGCGGGGGCTGGGTCTGCGGTGGCTACACCACCGATCCCAACACCAATGAGTACTGCGTTACGGTCACCGTCACCAACCTGACCGGAACTGATGCCCAGCTGGTCGATTGGATCGATTTCAATACCAACGGTCAGTTTCGACCCCGGTGAACGCTCGCTGCCGGAATTGCAGTCACTGGCGACCACCGGAAGGTTTTGCTGACGGCAACATCCCAAGCGGATCGACGAATTTCCAGGCGGTTCTGGTATTCAATCCAGCCACGCCGATTCCGAACAATGCCACGCCGAGTATGGCTCGTCTGCGATTGACCACCGACCCGGCATTTTTCAGTGACGCCACGCCGCCGTCGTATTTGGGTGAAGCCAGCGATGGTGAGATTCAGGATCACTCCATTCCGATCAATACGCTGCCGGTGACCCTGGCCGGATTCAGCGCCGAGCGCGTCAGTCCTGACCAGATTGCCGTGGCATGGACGGTTGCTACCGAAGCAGGCACCGTGGGTTACCGGGTGTTCCAGGACCTCGGCGCCAAGGGCGTGCAAGCGGTCACGACCAGCCTGGTTCCAGCCCAGGCCGGGGATTCGGTCGTGGCCCTCGATTATGAGGTTCAGATCGCCAGCGAGAGTGATGGACCCCTGATTCTCGAAGAGCTTTCGAGCGCAGGTCGAACTGAACGCTTCGGGCCTTTTGACGTCGGTTCGAGCTTTGGTGCCATGCCCGATTATCGTGCCCAACCCTGGGCAGATGCCACGCGCGAACTCAGCCTTGCTCGTCAACAGCAGCAGTCGATAATTCGCGCGCGCAGCGCGGGCGGTGCAGATTCGGCCATCGAGCTCAGGGTGTCACAGACCGGTATTCAGCGGATTGCCATCAGCGCACTGCAGGATGCGGGTCTCCAGCTCGGCGCGGTTGATCCGATGCAGCTCCGGCTTCAGCTCGGTGATGACGAGGTCCCGCTCTGGATTGACGGCGATGGCACGCTTAGCCCGGACAACCATCTTCTGTTCTTCGGGCAGGCATTGAGCGGTAGCCTGTATACGCGTGCTCGGCTCTATCGCCTGGACCTGGCCGGTGGTCAGCGGCGCTGGGTCACCAGGACTTCAGAGGATTATTCGGAGCATTCCGTCGACCGGGTCCGGCACACGATCCGACTGGATGAGGATCGTTTCTACAGCTTCTCTTCCCCCACTGATGACCCCTGGTATTTCGATAGCCTGCGGCGCACCAGTTCATCGGTCGGAGCCAAGCAGTGGCCCATGGTGCTAACTTCGGTTCCAGAAGGCGAGAGCCGGCTTGTTCTCGAGCTCTGGGGCGGCCTGGATTACCCGGGTGAGGCGGACGATCACCGCTTTGCCGTCTGGTTCAACGGCGTCAAGCTCGGCGAGCGCAGCTTTGACGGCTTGAGCGCCCAGCGTTTCAATTTCTCCCTCGGTGATCGCCTGCTCAAGGCCGGTGCCAATGAGGTTCGCATTGAGCTGCTGGACACAGGCTTCTTTGCCGATGTGGTTCGGGTTGAATCGATCGAGGTTTCGACCGTAGTGCCGATCGATGCCGAAATGGCAGCGGAGGGATTCACGCCGGGTAACCTTCAGTACCGCTTCGACGGCATCAGCCTGTTGTCATTCGAATCTGTGGATGAGAGTGTCCAGTGCGGGATGGCGTGCGAGCAGGTCGAGATTCAGGGCCTCGAGCAGACTGACCTGATCGCGATCCACGTTAGCGGAAACGCAGTCAATGCCTTCGCGGACTTCCCGCTGATCAACGACGGACGCGGGCGCTACAGCGCGATCCTGCCGATCGGGCGCTTGTATGGCGCTGCGGATAACGACGGGGCCTCTGCCGAGCAGATCGTGGTGATCGAGACTGAGTCCGCGCACACGCCTGAGTTGTCTCTGATCTCGGTGTCTGACCATCCCATGAGTGGTGAGGCGGCTGAACTGGTGGCCATCGCGCCGTACCGCTTCATGGCTGAGATCGAGCCGCTGCTGCAGGCGCGGCGCGATCAAGGGATCAGCGCGCGCGTGTTTGATGTAGAGGAACTGTATCGCCACTATAACGATGGCATTGTCGACCCCGAAGCCATTCGGTCGTTCCTGAAGGATGCTCATCAGCAGTGGGGTACAAGGTACGTGCTGCTGGTCGGCGGCGACAGCTACGACTATTTCGACCGTCTGGGGCTTGGCAGCGTCAGCGATGTGCCGACCTTCTACGGTGAAGTGCACAATGTCGTTCGTCATGCACCGCTGGACCATCGTTATTCCGATCTCGATGATGATGGCGACGCCGAGTTGGCCGTGGGCCGGCTGCCGGTGAGAACGAGCGCTGAGCTGGATCGACTTATCGAACGTATTCTGAACCGTACAACTGACCTGTCGGCCGGCCTGGTGTTTGCCGCCGAACGCTCGATACCGGCGGAGGGTTCTGACTATTCTGCTGAGGTCGAAGAGATCATCGCTCAGATGCTTCCGGAGTGGCAGCAGGGCGTGAGCCGGGTATTTCTTGATGATTACCCGTCTACCGCTACCGGTACCGAGCAGGCTCGCACCGATCTGGTCAACGACATTGCGGCGGGAGCTGCGCTGGTGTCCTACTTCGGTCACGGGGCGCCAACGCTGTGGTCCAGAGAGCAACTGCTCCAGAGCAGTCAGATCGAAGCGCTGTTGGGCGCCGTTTCGAACCATCCGATCGTGACAGAGTTCGGCTGCTGGGGCGGCTATTTCGTAGCGCCACAGTTCAATAGCATGTCGCACGGTTGGCTGACTCCGGCCTCCGGTGGCGCCGTTGCCATGCTGGCCTCATCCGGGTCTGACCGAGCACAGCAGTGACCACCAGATGGCCAGCGTGCTGTTGCCGAAGCTGCAGCAGCCAGGGGTGCGAATCGGTGATGCCTTCATCGAGGCCAAGGCCGAGCTGCTGGAGGACGGTCCGCAGTACCTCGACATCATCAGGGGCCTGACCCTGTTTGGAGACCCGAGCATGCCAGTCAGTCCGTAATGCGACGCTAGCGAGGCTCCGGACTGCCTTGTTCAGAGCCTCACCAAGCGGCTGGCGCAGATGTCTCGCGCCAGCCTCAGTGGGCAAACAACTGGTTCAGATAGGCCGCCGTTCGAACGCCGGCCTGGGCGAGCCGCTGCTCGATGGCCGCTTTCCACTCGAAGTTGTAGGTCCAGAACAGCTCGCGCTCTTCGGGATAGATACGATCACGCAGTTCAGCGCTCTCTGCCATCCAGACCATCGGGTCGGCGGTGTTCCAGGCGCTGAAGTTCGCTGCGCTGATGTCGTCGATCAGCCACTGGGCAAGTTCGGTGTAGGACAGATCCCAACGATCGATCAGCTGGCCGTCCCAGACCCGGTGCAGATTGCTCGGCTCGCCGAAGAAGCTGACCGCGAAATCATTGCCGCCCCGGTCTTCACCATTGCCCACGTGCAGCGGCTGATGCAGGTCGCCGATGATGTGGACAATGAAGCGCAGCGCCAGCGCGCGCTCGTCGCGACTGGCTGATTCATCCTTGACGGTCGCTGAAAACGCTATCAGCGCGGTATAGGCATCGCCTTGCGCAGGCGCCTCGATGTCGTCGTAGCGTTTACCCGGCGGCACGGTTACGTAGTGCCACGGCCCGGCGTGGTCCTGCCAGAATTCCGAGGGATCGGCGCGCATGAAATCCGGCCAGGTCGAGGCCCGGGCCAGGTCCTCGCGGCCAAGGATGGCTTCAACCGCGAGCCGGGCCTGGGGGCTGAGGAAGTGATCGCCGACTTCGGCGGCGGCGCGATGGCCGGTCTGGCTCCAGGCCAGGGCGGATTGATTCGGATTGATTGCAGCGAACAGCAGGATCAGAAGGGTAAGCAGACGCATGGGTATTGTTCCGTAAGACATAGAAGGGATTGTAGTGGGTCTGAATCGTAATGCCAGCGGGGCGTTCAGGCGAGCAAGCAGGGCGATCGCCTTGCTTGCTTGATTCGATCGTTCGAACCCGATCAAGGCGTCCGCAGCTCAGCGCATTCCAGCACCAGCTTATTTGATTGAATACCCGGGACAATGCATGATCATGCCGGCAATTCATGAATCAACACTGACCCTCGGATGGAGCCTGAAACCATGAGTGACGTCAAACAGCCGCACTGGATGCAGCGCAACTGGAAATGGTTTGTCCCGGTCGGCTGCCTGAGCTTGCTCGCGCTGGCGGCCGCCGCGCTGGTCGGGTTTTTCTTTCTGATCATGGGCTGGATTCAGAGCAGTGACGTTTATCAGCTCGCGCTCGAGCAGGCCCGAACGCATCCGGAATTGATTGAAGCCCTCGGTGAGCCCATCGAAGACAGCTTCATTACGACCGGGAGCATTTCAACCTCGGGTTCGGGAGGGCAAGCCGACCTGAAAACCTATCTTCAGGGCCCGCAGGGCGGCGCTCGTCTGTTTATTGTGGCTGAGGAAAACAACGGTGTCTGGACCTTCCAGAGTCTGACCGCCCGCGTTGATTCAGACGACACGCTGATCGATCTCCTTGCCGATCAGACTACTGAATAAACCAGCGGGTACGGAAAAACCACGGCGCTCTGGTTGTTTTCCGTCAGATAAAGTTCGGACGTACGAAATAAACTGCAGAGATAGCGTTGCCAATGTGGCACACAGTGAATCTTTTCCAGGCACGGTGTGCTGTGACCTGGCATTTCATCGCTATCAGTGATTAGTCAAACCCCTAATTTGTCCTGAGCAAGCCGCTCATAAGCGAGACTTACCTATGCAATGCAACTTCCATAAATCGTTCTTTCAGCTGTTCGCCATCTTCGCCTTAGTTTTTTTTGCTTCCAGTCTGCAGGCGCAGAGTCGGCTGTACTGGGACTTCAATGATTCGGCCCCCGGTTCGGGCGTCAATCCTGGCGGGGTTGGATTTGCCTGGAGTTCCTCGCCCTCATTCTGGTCAAGCAGTTCGACCGGAACGGCAGCCAGTCAGCCGTGGATCAACGGGCGGACCGCGGTCATTGCCGCGGGATCTGATGGCATCGGGACCTTTGGTTTGCAGGCCAATATGGGTTCCGGCGTCGAGGTTGCAGGTATCGAGGTGATCAACTTTGATCTGCGTTTGAGCAATAACACCCTGAACCTGGTGGGCATCCCGACAATTTTCCGGGTCGACAGTGGACGAACGTTGACTTTTCGCTCAACCCAGATGTCCTGGCCCTCCATCGGTTTCATCTTCAAAACCGGCGCCGGCGATTTGATCTATGAAACCGGTTCTGGCGCCGTGAATACGCCCTCAAATACCGACTTCACGATCGCGGACGGTCAGGTTCGACTGCAGAGCGCTCAGCTCAATTGGCTTGGCGGCTTCAATTCGTCCTTTGTACGCGTTGAAGCTGGGGCAACGCTGTTCATCGAAAATGATGAGCAGCTTTCGGATCGTAGCGAGCTCCAGCTGATTCCAGGCACGCTGGATCTCTCGCAATCGACTGAAACCATCAGGGGGCTTTCAGGTGCTGGCTCGATCATCGGCGGAGGTCAACTCAGGCTCGTGCAGCCGTCCGGATCATCTTTCGAATTCAGCGGCAGCATGAACGACGGAGCGATTCCCTTGTCGCTAAGTGTGACGGGTATCGGGCGCCAGAGCCTGGTAGGGTCGTTCAGCTACAGCGGCCCGACCGAGGTCGAATCTGGTGGAACGTTACGACTTGAGGGTGGGTTGCCTAACTCGGCTCTGTCACTGTCTTCAAGCCAGCTTGTACTGGCAGCAGGTAGCAACAGCGTGGCCAGTCTGGAATGGACTGCTGGATCGACACTTGCCTTCACCCTCAGTGCCTCCGCCACGGTCATGGACTCGTCAACTCTCGCCGTCACGGAATTACTCAGTGGCGCTGGGCCGGTCCTGAACATCACGCTTCAGGATGATTCAATGATCAGCTTTTCTGCTGCAAGCTATCCCTTGATCACCTATGTCAATGGTATGAGCAGTGCAGCGGACTATGTCCTGGAGGCGGGCGATCTGCTGGCAGGCAGAGAATTCGCGCTCCGGGTCGAAGACAATACCCTGTGGCTGGATGTTGCCGCGCTGGATGCCGTTTTCGACGATCGATTCGAAGGCGACATTTGAGCGCTTATTCCAGTCGGATTTCGTGAGCGCGCTTGAGTTGATGTAGTGTGACGGGTGGACCGATCAATTCGAAGATCACGGTAGCTGCGACCACCAGGGGTAGTAGATAGCCGAGCTCCGGGAAGCGTTCGGAGGCGACCAGTGCCAGGCCGATGGCGACCCCGGCCTGGGGCATCATGCAGGCCCCGATACGATTGCGGTTGAGGGGTTCGGAGCCGGCCATTCGGCCACCCAGGTAACCGCCTGACAGTCGACCGGCGACGCGCGCGGCAATGTAGACCATACCCAGCAGACCAAGGTTGGGCAGCGCCGACCACTGAAGCTGATAGCCGGCCATGAAGAAGAACAGGGCGAGGAAGGGAAAGGCGATGCCCTGGATCGAGCGGAATGGCCGAACGTGATGACGCGCCACGTTGGCCACGACCACGCCCAGCGTCATGCAGGTCAACAGATAGGACAGGCCGAACAGGTGGGCCAGGCCGGCGGCCAGTAGAACGAAGCCGATCGACTCCAGCAACATCGGCTCACCCGGTAACAGGCGGCCGGTCAACCAGGCCATCGGGAAGCCCATCACCAGGCCCAGCGCGATGGAGCCGAACAGTTCGGTCAGGCCGTGACCCAGCGCTATCCAGCCGTCGCCACTGCTGCCGGAAATCAAGGCCAGGCAAACCAGCGCGATGCTGAACAGAATGGCGCACCAGGCATCGTCGATGGCAACCACTTGATAGAGCAGGCGCGACAGCGGCCCGTCGGCGCCGGATTCGCGCATGACATCCATGCTTGCGGCCGGGTCGGTTGCGGTAGAAATCGCACCCAACAGAAGCGCTGCAGCAATGTTGCCAGTGACCCACCATACGGCAAGGCCGACCACCAGGCCGGTCAGCAGGGTGACGACCAGGCTGACGATCAGCGATTCACGGGCCTCGCGCAGATCCTTGAAGGACATACGTTCGCCGAGCAGGAAACCGATCATGGCCAGGGTCAGCTGGGTGATCAAGCCAAAACTCTCGCTGGCCTCCACCGGCAGCAGATTCATAAGCTCCGGTCCGGCAACAGCACCGAGTACCAGCAACAGGGACACGCGAGGCACATGCACCCGGCGAGCCAGGCTTTGCGCCGCCAGGGCGACCAGCATGGCCGAACCGATCCAGATCAGATGTACAGTGTCAGGCATGAAGGCGAGCGTTTGATCCGCGCACGGTTGAGGCCGGTGGTCAGCATGCCAGCACGCCGGGTCATAAAGCAATGGAGCTGAGGCCAGCCGCGCGGTATGCTTCTTCCATCACGTTAATGGACAAGGATTCCGGGTTGATGAAAAGGCTGCTGCAAATCGTGGGTGTTCTGAGTATGGCGGCTGTATTGTCCGCCTGTGCCGCCTTGTCACCGTATGCCGAAGCGCCGGCGGTGACCGTGACCAGCTTCGGCATGGCACCGGAAGGCACATCGACCGGTCCGGTGTTCCGGGTCGGCCTGCGCGTCACCAATCCGAATCGGATGGACCTCCCGCTGGTCGGCATGAGCTATCGTGTGGACCTGCAGGGCCAGCGTCTGTTGACCGGTGCGGCGTCCGATCTGCCGGTGGTTCCGGCCTATGGCAGCGCCGAGTTCACGGTCGATCTGAGTCCCGATCTGATCGGCGGCCTGCGCTTGCTCGGCGATCTGATGGCCAATCCCACCGAGACCTTCGACTATCGATTCGCCGCTCGGCTGGATGTTGGCGGCTGGCGACCGAATATCCGAGTCGAAGAAAGCGGTCAGCTCTCCGGATTGAATTCAGCCGCAGCCGACTGATCTGTCCTCGGTCTCGGAGCAGGTCACAGGAAGCGGTCGGCGATCACGGCCAGCCAGACCAGCGCGGCCAGCGTCATCAGGGTCAATACCAGGGCTGAGCCGGCATCCTTTGCCTTGCCCGACAGCCGATGCATTTCAGGGCCGATACGATCAATCGAGGCTTCGATTGCCGAGTTCACCAGTTCGCCGGCAATCACCAGAATCCAGACGCCGATCAGCAGGGCAAAGCGCGTCCAGCTGTCGGCCAGCCACCAGGCCGGTCCGATCAGCAGCACCAGCACCACCAGCTCGGCGCGGAAGGCCGCTTCATCGCGCCAGACCGCCCGATAACCTTTTAGCGAGTTGCCGGTGGCAAACAGCCAGCGCTTGAGTTCATTGCTGGGCGCGCCGGGCTTGAATACCTGCGGCTCGGGTGAAGCTCCGTTGTCGCTGTCCTTGCTGGTCGATGGCCCGCTCATTGCGTTCAGGCGCTCTCGGCGCTGACGCCGTAAGCCTCGAGCAGGGGTTCCAGCGCGGCGTCTTGTCCACGAAACGCGCGCCAGGACTCGGCCATGGGGCGACTGGCGCCGACTTCAAGAATTTCGTCGGCGAGTTTCTTGCCGGTCGCGCGATCGAACACGCCGTGTTCGCGAAAGACATGGAAGGCGTCGCGCGCCAGCCGTTCGGCCCACAGGTAGCTGTAATAGCCTGCCGCATAGCCGCCGTTGAACAGGTGGGAGAAGCTCATGATGTAGCGGTTCTCCTCGGCCATGGGAATGACCGCGACCTGCTGGTTGACCTCGCGCATGGTCTTGACCGGGTCGACGGCCGTGCCGGTGTGCAGGCGAAGGTCGGTCAGGGCAAATTCGATCTGTCGCAGCAGGGCCATGGCGCCGTGGAACTGGCGATCGGCCAGCAGACCTTCGAGCATGTCGGCGGGCAGGGTCTGGTTGGTGTCGATATGGCGCGCATAACGGTTCAGCGCTTCCGCATCCCAGGCCCAGCTTTCCAGCAGCTGGCTGGGCAGCTCGACCGCGTCCCACTCGACCCCGCTGATGCCGCCCACGCCGGGGCGCTTGATTCGGGTCAGCAGGTGGTGCAGGCAGTGGCCGAACTCGTGGAACAGGGTGACCAGATCATCGTGGGTCAGCAGGCTGGGGTGATCCTTCGCAGGCGGCGCAAAGTTGCAGGTCAGGTAGGCCACCGGTGTCTGTTGCTGATCGCCGAGCTGCAGTTTCGAGCGGCACACGCCCATCCAGGCGCCGCCCTGCTTGCGCTCGCGCGCGTACAGGTCGAGAAACAGCCCGGCAATGTTCTCGCCAGCGGCGTTCATCACGCGGTAGTAGTGCACATCATCGTGCCAGGTCTCGACCGAGCGATCGACCGCGAAGCTCAGACCGAACAGTTCCCCGGCAACTTCAAACAGACCATCGAAGCAGCGCTGCGGCTCGAACCAGGGCTTGAGCCGCTCCTTGCTGATGCCGAGCTGGTGCTCGCGCAGTTTCTCGGCGTAGTAGGGGATGTCCCAGGCGGCCAGCGGTACCGAGGCGCCCAGGCCGGAGGCGAAATCCGCCAGTTCGGCCATCTGCTGGGCAGCCAGCGGGCGCGCGTGCTCGGCGAGCTCGGTCAGGAAGTCTTCGATCTGCTCGGCCGAATCGGCCATGCGCGTGGACAAGCGCATGGCGGCGAAATGATCAAAGCCGAGCAGGCTGGACTGTTCGGCGCGCAGCGCCAGCATTTCGCCAACCCGCGGGCCGTTGTCGAACTCACCGGCCTGCGGTCCCTGGTCGGATGCCCGCGTGGCATAGGCCCGGTGAAAGCGCTCGCGCAGTTGGCGATCATCGGCATAGGTGATGATGGCGCGGTAGGCGGGGAAGGACAGGTTGGCCGCCCAGCCGTCTTCGCCTGCCTGCTCGGCCAGACCGGCGAGCAGCGCCAGATCGCTGTCGGGCAGACCCTGCAGTTCATCGACCGATGAAAAGTGCTCGCGATAGGCTTCGGTGGCGTCCATGACCTGATTGCCGAAGGCATTGCCCAGCGCTGACAGGCGCAGATCGATCTCGGCGAAGCGCTCGCGCTGCGAATCGGGCAGGGCAACGCCGGCCAGCTGGAATGCGCGCAGCTCGTGTTCGATCGTGGCTCGTAGCTCAGGCGTCTGATCAATGAAGTCGGCGCGATCGGCGAGCGCCTGGTAGGCCTCGTACAGCGCTCGGTTCTGTCCGCGCTCGCTGGAAAACCGGGTCAGCGGTTCGAGACAGCGGCTGTAGGCCTCGCGCCACTCGGGTGTGCTGTTGACGCTGTGCAGATTCGAAATGCTTGACCAGACATCCGACAAGGCGGTGTCTGCCAGGGTTTCGGCATCGACCACGCGCTCGTAGCTGGCCTCGGTGGGGTCGTTCTCGATCGCTTGAATGACCTGCCGATAGGCCGCCAGGCGTTGCTCGATGGCCGGCAAGGCGTGTTCGGCTCGAATCGCGCTGAACCGGGGCAGTCCCGCAAACAACAAGGGGTTGGCGTCAGTGTCTGATGTCATCAGCGGGCTTGTACTCGTTCCGGTTCATCGGCCAGCTCGTTGAGCAGGTCATCGATCTTGGCAAAGGCGGCTTCAAGGTCTTCAGCCTCGGGCAGCAGCGTGATTCTGAAATGATTGCGTTCGGAAATGTTGAAGCTCGAGCCAGGCACGATCAGGATGTGCTTGTGTTCGAGCAACTCGGAGGCGAAGCGGTGGTCATCAAACTCGGGAAACACCTCCGGCCGCACGCTGGGGAAGGCATACATCGCGCCCATCGGGGTGACCAGATCGAGAAACCGGCTGCTGCTGACCGCATCGATCACGGCCTGGCGTGAATCGTGCAGGCGACCGCCCCGGGCGACCAGGTCGGCAATCGATTGATATCCGCCCAGGGCCGTCTGCACCGCCCACTGACCCGGCACGTTGGCCGAGAGCCGAAGCGCGGCCAGCTTTTCGACCGCCAGTCGATAGTCGTCCGCGCGTTCGAGTTGCCCGGTAAACACCGCCCAGCCGACCCGCCAGCCGCAGGCTCGATAGACTTTCGACAGGCCGCCGAAGGTGACGCACAGCGTGTCCTTGGCCAGCGGTGCCATCGGCACGAAGTGCGCATCGTCGAAACAGATGGCGTCGTAGATTTCATCGGAGAACAGAATCAGGTTGTGCTCGGCCGCCAGGTCGGCGAGCGCCTGCAGCACCGATTCCGGGTAGACCGCGCCGGTCGGGTTGTTCGGGTTGATGACCACCAGCGCCCGGGTTCTGGGCGTGATCTGCGCGCGCAAGGCATCGACATCGGGGATGAAACCATTCTCGGCCTGGCAGCGGTAATGCACGGCCTTGCCGCCGTTGAGTACGACTGCGGCGGTCCACAGCGGGTAGTCCGGCGCCGGCACCAGCACTTCGTCACCGGGTTCGAGCAGCGAGCGCAGCACCAGATCGACCAGCTCCGACACCCCGTTGCCGATCACGACCTGGTCATACTTGGTGTCGGTCATGCCACGCCCTTGAAACTGCATGGCAATGGCCTCGCGCGCCGGGAAGATTCCGGTCTGCGGCCCATAGGCTTCGCTGTGGTGCAGGTTGCGAACCACTGCTCGGCGCATGGTTTCAGGCGTTCGCAGGCCGAACGCGCCCGGATTGCCGATGTTGAGTTGCAGCACATCGTTACCCTGCTGCTCCAGCTCGCGTGCTCGTCGCGCCAGCGCTCCGCGAATCTCGTAGCGCACCTCGTGCACCCGGCTGGCCGTTTGGAAGTTAGGTTTCATGGTGGTGAATGATAAACGGAACCGCGTGGCCATCGAACCCTTGCTTTTCGAATTCCTGGGCTTCGAGTGCACAAGATCGGTTCACCACGGAGGCACAGAGGACCCAGAGAAGACAAATTCATGGATCATTGTCTTCCTCAGTGAGCTCCGTGCCTTTTGTGGTGACCCCGGTTTTTGACTTGAAGATCATTCAGGAACCCCTAACATTAAGACCATTGACACCTACACCGAGATCAATCCATGTCGCTTGACCCAGCCGTTCGCGAACGCATCGAACAACACCTCGCCTCCCACGATGTCTTTCTCTACATGAAAGGCTCGCCGAAAATGCCGCAGTGCGGATTTTCTGCCAAGACTGCCGGAATGCTCGACAGCCTGCTGGACGGTAACTACGCCTCCTTCAACGTGCTCGAAGATGAAGCCATACGTGAAGGCATCAAGGTGTTTGGCGACTGGCCGACCATCCCCCAGCTCTACGTGAAAGGCGAGCTGGTCGGTGGCTGCGACATCATCACCGAGATGTACAACGCCGGCGAGCTGCATGAGCTGCTGGGCATGGAAGCCCCTGACCGTACGCCGCCGGAAATCGAAATTACCGATCTGGCGGCGACCAAGATCGGCGAATTCCTGGCCAACTATCCTGGCCAGCATCTGCATTTCTCGGTCGGCTCCGACTGGCAGGCCCAGTTCCAGGTCGGCCCCAAAGCCGGTCATGAAATCGAATCCAGCAGCAACGGTCTGACCGTGCTGATGGACCTGGCCACTGCCGATCGCGCGCGCGGGGCGAAGATCGACTGGACCGTGAGCATGCAGGGCGAAGGTCTGTCGCTGGATCTGCCCGGCGCTCCCGCGCCAGTCAAGGACATGACGCCGGACGAGCTGCAGACGCGCATGAACGCCGGCGAACGCATGATGGTGGTCGATACCCGATCCGAGCCTGATCGTCGGGCCCAGCCGCTGGATTTCGCGCGCGGTCTTGACGCCGAGCTGATGGCCGAGCTCAAGGATGCCGACACGATGATGCCGCTGGTATTCGTCTGCGCCCACGGCATTTCCAGCCGGGCGGTAGCCGAGCACTATCGCAAGCAGGGCTTTGCCCAGGTCTACAATCTGGAAGGTGGCGCCAACGCGCTACTGGGTCAGGCTTGATTCGAACGGGGAATCTTCTGGTCGCAAGGTAGCGAAGCAGCAAAGGATATAAAGGCTTTTCTTTAAAATCCTTCGCTGCGGCTTGATCCAACGCTATTGACGTGCAGTTGTGACGCTCAGAGTTTGAACTCAGCGACCACAGGCGCGTGATCAGAAGGCCGCTCGCTCTTGCGCGGCTCCTTGTCGACGAAGCTGGTCGTGCAGTGGCCTTTGAGGGCCTCGGAGACCAGCACCAGATCGATTCGCAAGCCCAGGCCGCGGCGGAACATGGCGGCGCGGTAATCCCACCAGGACCAGGTTTTTTCGGGTTGGTCGAACAGCCGGAAGCTGTCGTGCAGGCCGAGGTCTAGCAGGCCCTTGAGCGCGTCGCGTTCCGGGGTCGAGCACAGGATCTTCTCCCGCCAGGCTTCAGGGTCGTAGACGTCGCGATCATCCGGGGCGATGTTGAAATCGCCCATCACCACGACCCTGTCATGGCGTGACAGCTCGTCCTTGACCCAGGCGGTCATCGCCTCGAACCAGCGCAGCTTGTAGGCGAACTTGTCCGAGCCGACTTCCTGGCCGTTGACCACGTAGAGATTGATCACCCGCACGCCATTGACGGTCGCGGCAATGGCACGCTTCTGGTCGTCTTCGAAATTCGGAATTGCAAGCACCGGATCGACCAGCTCGTGCCGAGAGATCAGGGCCACGCCGTTGTAGGTGGCTTGACCGCTGTAGATCACCTGGTATCCGGCCTCGGCCAGGGCCTCGGTCGGGAAATTGTCGTCGACCAGCTTGGTTTCCTGCAGCCCGAGCACGTCGGTGCCCGTGTGTTCCAGCCAGTCGATGACCTGATCCAGGCGCACCTTGAGTGAGTTGACGTTCCAGCTTGCTATTTTCATACGGCGAAAGTGTAGCGGATCGGGGTGCATGGCTCGCGATGGATCGCCCGGTCTGGCATGCTGCACTCACTGTGACAGTGAGGGGTTTCCATGTCGATCCGTCATCTTGACGATCTGTTCGGCCCGCGCTCGGTGCTTGTCTTCGGTGCGTCCGAGCGCCCCGATAGCGTGGGGCGGGCAGTCTATGCCAATCTTCTCGCTGCCGATTTTCAGGGCACGATCTTTGCGATCAATCCAAAATATCGCGAAGTACAGGGCCGGCCGTGCCATCACAGCATGTCGGAGCTCGACGCGGTGCCGGATCTGGCGGTGATCTGCACGCCGGCGCGGACGGTGCCGGCCATCATCGAAGAACTCGGCGTGGCCGGCTGCCGGGCGGCGGTGGTGATCAGCGCAGGGTTTTCGGTCGACGCGGAGGGTGGTCCCGAGCAGCGCCAGGCCATGCTGGAGGCGGCTGGCCGACACGGCCTGCGGCTGCTGGGTCCGAACTGCGTCGGCCTGCTGCGGCCCGGGATAGGGCTGAATGCCAGCTTCGCGCCTGAAAACGCCCAGCCGGGTGGCATTGCCTGCATTGCCCAATCCGGTGGGCTTGCGACCTCTATTCTGGACTGGGCCGCCAGCCGGAATATTGGCTTTTCGGCGTTCGTGTCGATGGGCAATTGCCTGGATATCGATATTCCAGATGTTGTCGACTTCTTTGCCGCAGATACCGGGACGCGGGCAATCCTGCTGTACCTCGAATCCGTCGGGGATGGCCGCAAGTTTCTGTCGGCCGCGCGCGCGGCGGCTCGCAACAAGCCGATGATCGTGGTCAAGGCCGGGCGCGTGGCCGAGGGCGCAAAGGCGGCGATGTCGCACACCGGATCGATGACCGGACGCGATGATGTCTTCGACACGGCGCTGCGGCGCTCCGGCGCGCTTCGCGTCTACGGGATCGAAGATCTGTTCAGCGCCGCCGAATTGCTGGCCCATGCCCAGCGCCTGTCCGGATCACGCCTGGCTATCCTGACCAACACCGGCGGCGCCGGCATTCTGGCCACCGACGCGCTGATCCTCGGCGGCGGTCACCTGGCCGAACTCTCTGAAACAACGCTCGAACGTCTGGACGCCCTGCTGCCGTCCAACTGGTCGCGGGCCAACCCGGTCGACATCATCGGTGATGCAAGCAGTGATCGCTATCTCGAAGCCTTCGATTGCCTGGCGGCCGACAAGGGCGTCGATGCGATCCTGCTGGTGCATGCGCCGACCGCGATGATCAAGAGCGAGGCTCTCGCCGAGGCACTGGTGCCTGCGGTTTCAAAAGCGCGTCCGGCCATGCTGGCCTGTTTTCTTGGTGGTGAGTCGGCTCGTCGGGCTGCTCGGCACTTCAGCTCGGCAGGACTGGCCAGCTTCTTCTCACCTGAGGATGCGATCAAGGCCTTTCTCCAGCTCGACGCCTACCACCGCAATCAGGCCAGTCTGACCGAGACTCCCGACAGTCGGCCCGAGGACTTCGAGATTGATCTGGCCGGCGTCGCCGAGCGCATCGGTTGTGTGCATGAACAGGGCCGCCGCTGGCTCAGCGAAGCCGAAGCCAAAGGCGTGCTGAATGCAATCGGTATTCCGGTAGTCGAGACCCGGATCGTGGCGAGCGCGGAGGATGCCGCCGCCGAGGCTGCCGAGATCGGTTTTCCGGTCGCGGTCAAGGTGGTCTCCTCAAAGATCACCCACAAGTCCGACGTCGGCGGGGTGGCCCTGGACCTGGAAGACGGCGAGGCGGTTCGAGACGCGGTTCGCCGCATTCAGCGTCTGGTCCGGCGGGCCGGGTTCGATAAGCCCGAGGGCTTTGCCGTCCAGCCGATGATACGACGGCCCGATGCGTTGGAACTGATCCTCGGCGCCAGCACCGACCCCATTTTCGGACCGGTGCTGATGTTCGGTCAGGGCGGCACCGCGGTCGAGGTACTGGCCGACCATGCCCTGGCCCTGCCGCCGCTCAATCGCAAGCTGGCTGGAGAGTTGATCGATCAGACCCGTGTGGCCCGGCTGATGGCCGGCTATCGCGATACGCCGCCGGTCGATCGCGAGGGCGTGATCGACTCGCTGCTTCGGCTCTCGGCCCTGATCCTGGCCGAACCGCGCATCGAGTCGCTCGACATCAACCCCTTGCTGGTCGACTCCAACGGCATTGTTGCCCTGGATGCACGTATCGAGCTTCGTCTGGGCGATAGCCCGCGCCCGCGCCCGGCGATCGCGCCTTATCCCGGCGGTGAGCGCGAGACCATTGAATTTCAGGGCCGATCTGTCGAGATTCGACCGATCCGGCCCGAGGACGAGCCGGCGCATTCGGAGTTTTTCGACAGTCTGGATACCGAAGATATACGCTTTCGTTTCTTCGGCGTGATTCGCCATCCTGAGCACGGCCAGATTGCCCGCTTCACCCAGATCGACTACGACCGTGAAATCGCTTTCATCGCCACCGAGCAGGAGCCGCCGCATCGAACGCTTGGCGTGGTGCGTGCGGTGTTTGACCGTGCCCATTGCACTGCCGAGTTCGCGGTGATCGTGCGTTCATCCATCAAGGGTGGCGGCCTGGGTCGACTTCTATTGCTCAAGTTGATCGACTATTGTCGACGCGCCGGTGCCGAACGACTGATCGGACAGGTCATGCAGAACAATACCCGTATGCTGTCGCTGGCGCGGGAGCTGGGGTTCAAGCTGGGGCCTCCTGATGCCGGCGTCCACCCGGTGGAGCTGGACCTGAAGCCCAAATGAGCGCCGGAATCAGCGGCTTACCACGGTAGAATCTCGCCATGGATTGGATCCAAGCCCTACTGCTCGCCCTGGTTCAGGGCTTGACCGAATTTCTCCCGGTGTCCAGCCAGGCCCACCTGGTGCTGTATTCGCTGATTTCCGGTGAGGTCTATCAGGGCATCGATTTCGACATCGTGCTGCACGCAGGCTCGCTGGTGGCAGTGGTGCTGTATTTTCGCCATGAGCTGATCACCATGGCCGGCGACTGGCTGCGCTCGCTCGCTGGCGGTGCGAAGACGCCGGACTCGACGCTGGCCTGGTGGATCATCCTTGCCACCATTCCTGCAGGTATCGCGGGTCTGCTGTTCAAGGACCACGCTGAAGCTGCCTTGCGCAGTCCGCTGATCATGGCTGCGGCCCTGATCGGGTTTGGTCTTTTGCTGGGCTGGGGCGATTGGCGTCATCGCGGCCAGCGTGATGAGTACACGCTTGGCCTGAAGGATGTGCTGATCATCGGCTTTGCCCAGGCGTTGGCCCTGATTCCCGGCACATCACGTTCCGGCATCACCATCACCGCAGCGCTTTTCCTCGGGCTCAACCGCGAATCGGCGTCACGATTCTCTTTCCTGCTCTCCATCCCCATCATCGCCGCCGCCGGCCTGCTCGCCGCCCTGGACCTGGCCGAATCGGGATTCGAGTCCGGCTTCGGTGTGCTGTTCATCGGCTTCCTGGCCGCGGCCATCAGCACCTATGCCTGCATCCACTTCTTCCTGGCCTTCATCAAACGCATCGGTATGCTGCCGTTCGTGATTTACCGCGTGGTGCTTGGGCTG
The DNA here is from genome assembly GCA_942491245.1 of uncultured Pseudomonadota bacterium. Taxonomy (GTDB): domain Bacteria; phylum Pseudomonadota; class Gammaproteobacteria; order Xanthomonadales; family Wenzhouxiangellaceae; genus Wenzhouxiangella. The sequence goes on along the minus strand of CALNZT010000011.1, from coordinate 47,408 downwards.
ATGTTGCTGGGGTTTGCCTTGTAGGGGGCTGGTTCGAGAGCCTGGGCGCTTCAGGGTCAGCCCCGAATTCGTTGTGGGTTCAAGAGTTTTCGTTACTCGAACCCCGCACCCGCAACGGCGCAACAAGGGCATGAGCTCAAAGACCGGAATATGCAGCTCCTGCTGGATGTATTCATCACACCGTATGACAAGGAATCGATTTACAGGATGATTACGGAGCTTGACTGGGTCACGCTCAGCATCAAGCATTTCCAGCTGGAAACGCAGGTCTATCAGCTGAAGTCGCTCGCTGAATACAAACCTGTCATGACACGTCTCGTGGATATGGTTACCGCATTGGAAGCGGGGATCGTTTCGCTGCCCGAGAAGCAGCTGCTGCCCGTTGGTCGGAGTGCTGCCAGCATTCACGACCAGTACGACGAGGTTGTTGGTCTATGTGCCATTGCCAGCGCGCAATTGATAGCGCAAGGCGAGATCAAGCGCATCCTGCGGCACAAGGATATCCTGATGCAGCTCAAGGAAATCGCCAAGCGTATTCATGTCGCCGCCAATACCCTTGAGGACATGGCCATCAAGGTCACCTGAAGCGGGCAGCGTTGATGCGCCGCGCGTGATCGACGGCGGCTCGGTCATCGATTGCCGGTGTCCCGCAGGGCTGATTCAAAGCGGTCGGAGAAGAGGCCGGGTTTGTGATGAGCACGTGCAGCTCGTTCTTCAGCGTGCTGTCGTAGGCGAAAAAGAACAGGCGGTCGCCAGCCGCGACCAGCTTGTTGGGATTGGACGGTATGGGGCCGGGTTCGAGATCGATCATTTCCAGGTTCGAACCGGTCGTGCGCCATAGCTCGGTTCCTTCACCGTCTACCGAGGCCGAAAAGTAAAGGTGGTCTGTCAAAGCTGCGGTGCTGCTCCAGCTCGCACTCTCCAGCGCGCCGAGAAGCATGAGGTCGCCTGCTGTGCCGTCCGTGGACCAGAGATCGGGCCCTGAGCCACTGTCGTTGCTGAACACCAGTCGGTCCGCGATGCTGCCGAAAATCCGGATGATGGAGCCGTTCGGGCCGGGCGTCAGGTCCACGACCCGGGCCACCGAGGTGGTGTCGGCGCGCCAGAGCTCTTCGCCACTGACGTTATCGTCGTGTCGAAAGTAGACCGCGTCGCCCACGGCAGTCAGACTGAATGCCGAGGTCTGCAGGACGGGCTCGGTACCTGCTTCTGTGCCGTCGCTACGCCAGAGAAAGGTTTCGTTGCCGTCATCGGCCACGAACCAGAATCGTGACGCTGTGACTCGAAGCTGGTTCGGGCTGGAACTGTCAGCGCCAGGCGAGAGATCGGCGAGCTGGCTCGGAGCGGTCGCGCCATCGGTCGACCAGAGTTCACGGCCGGTGATGCCATCATCGGCAACGAAGAACAGGCGGTCAGCAAAGACGGCGAACTCGGCCGAAGACGAGAAGCTGTCGCCGCTAGCGTCGAGATCCGTCAAGCGCTGGGTGCCGCCGGGCGTGCCGTCGCTGCGCCAGAGTTCGCGGCCGGTGATGCCGTCGGTGGCGATGAAGTAATAATCGTCCTGCAGGAATGCACCGGGGCTCGTCGATGCGCTGCCGAGCGGGTTGATGATCGAGAACAGCTCGGTGCCGGCAGGCGTGCCGTCCGACTGCCAGAGCTGCCGGTTCTGGACCCCGTCATTAGCCTCGAATACCACGAGCGACGGCTGCCCACCACCGTTCCCTGGAAAGGCGGCAAGGAATTCATGATTGCCGGAACTGGACTCGCCGACCTGAATATCGCGCAATAAGAAGCTGCCCGACTCGGTGCCGTCAGAGACCCAGGGTTCGATGCCCAGGCCCTGGAAATTTGCGCCGAAGAACAGCCGATCACCAATGTTGTCGTAGAACACCTCTTGCGGAAAAGTGGACGAGCTCTGGAGGTTGTCGACTCGAACCGCGGCCGCACCGTCGCTGATCCACAACCCACCACCATTGCTGCGCCCAAAACAGGCCAAGCGGTGTCGCGAGAAAGCCCTGAGGCCCCGAACTGGCGCTGCCGGGTTCGATATCAATAGCCAGCGCTGTGCCGGCAGCCGTGCCATCGGTGCGCCAAAGCTCGCTGCCAAGCACGCCGTTATCAGCACGAAAGTAGGCCAGCCCGTCGTAGATCTCGAAGCGAGCCAGAAAGTCCATGCCGCCGCTTGGCCCGGCAAGCACGTCTCGCAGCTGGGAGGCGGAGAACCCGTCGGCAACGTGCGGTTCGAAGCCGTCGCCGGAGTTGGCGCGAAACAGCAGACGCGAGCCGAGCCTGGTCAGCTGGCCTATGCTGGCGCCGGCGGCATAGGTGGCGGCAATGCCAACCTGCTGCGTCGAGGCCTGATAGGCCCACAGTTGTTGTCCGTCAAGACTCCAGTACAGCAGGCCACCGGCATTCGCCAGCTGGTTCACGCTAACGCTGCCCGTGTGCGAGTGGATTGTGGTGATGCCATCGGGCTGGCTTGCATCGACACGCAGAACATCCATTGACGATGCACGCTGGCAGACAAAAAAGACGAAGTCACCGACCACGTGCAGGTCGGCGATGTCCTCGCATCCGGTGCTGGTCTCCTCGGTTGCGGTGCTGCCGTCGCTTGACCAGATCTCCCAAGCATTCGTTGCGGTCGAGGTCGCCGCGAAGTACAGGGCGGCAGTGGTGCCTGCCAGCTCGGCGTCTGGCTCGAGTTCGAACTCGCCGAGCCCAAGCGGCGTTGCCAGCAGCGTGGAGCGATCGACGTGGTAGAGGTTGCGCTCGGTGCTGACTTCTGCGGTCAGATAGAGTGCACCGTCCCAGGCCGTCAGGCTTCTGGGATCGCTGGAGTCTGGCCCGGGCGCGAAGTCCACGGCCAGGCCGGTCGACGCCAGGTCCCCGCCTGTGACCCAAAGCTCCTCGCCGGCGATCAGGTCTTCGGCGACAAAAAAGACGCGCGCGCTGCTGCTCTCGATGCCCCCGACCCGAGTGAATCGGCTGGGAAATGAACTTGCCGGGCCGGGCAGCAGATCCGCAAGCTGAAAGGTCCCGGTCGTGGTGCCATCCGAGCTGTATAGCTCGCGCCCATCATCCAGTGTCCCCTGAAAGTAGACTCGCCCCGCCCAATAGCTTGCGGTTTCCAGCTGCGATGTGCTCAGGGCAACGTTCTGAGCGTTGAGGTCAACGATCTGGACAAATGGTTCCTGAGCGCTGGCCAGCGAGGCGAAGCACAGGCAGCACCCAAGCGCTGCCGTTCCGCGCCAGCGCTTGAGGAAGAAATCATGGCAAGAACGGGACAGCTCGGCGGCTTTCATCGGAGTAACTCCAGAAAAGGTCGTCTACCTCACTCATACGGCATCGGCACAGCCAGTCCCTTCATTCGATGCTGCGTGACTGGCTGCAAAGGGGGTGTAGGGATCAACGCGGGCCATAGGGCGGGCAAGCTGCCGGGCCGGCTGATTGAATTAATCGGAAACGGATGATTTCAACGGAACTGGCGCTGTTTAAGAATTGAAGTGCAGGTGGAGTCCAGCGAGCCGTTCGTCTGAGATTCACCCACAAACCGCGAGCTTCGGGAATGGCCTCGATGCTTCTGCGGGCGTCGATTTTCTGAACGGGATCTTTGTTTTCAAGGGATGGGTTCAGGTCCAGGGTCGGGGAGTTTGGGTTCTCAATTCTGCTTGCGTACTGAAACCAGCGATTTCATTTGCAGTCCCTCTGGTCTCGAGTATATTTCGCGATTGATTTGTAAACTGGTCGCAGATCGACTCATCCGAGCTGATCTTTCCAAGTATCGACATCCCGACCCTGGCGGTGGCGCGGGCGATCATTCAGATGACGCTGGCCGGCCTGATTATCTGGACCGGTAATCGTCAGCAGCAGCGAGCGGGTGCGCGCTGGTGGGCCATGGGTCTGGGGTTGCACGGTCTGGCGCTGCTGGCGTTCACCTACCGTTATGCCCCGCTGGAAACAGTGTCTGTGGCGATCAATCATCTCGGTTTCGGGCTCAGCTCGGCGTTTATTCTGATCGGGTTCTGGCGCTTTGCACGCCTGCCGGTTCGGAGCGTGCTGGTGCTGTTGATCGTCGGTATTTCTGTGCTCAGCCTACTGCTTTGGGAATGGTGGGCGCCCAATGCCCGCTATCGCATTCTCACCACGGCCAGCGGGCAGGTGATCTACCTGCTGGCGCTGCAAGCGATCCTGGCCAGCGCGCCGCGTCGCGAAATGCTGGGGATCTATCGTTCCCTGCGCTGGATCGTGATGGCCTACACCCTGCTGATGATCTGGGCCTACGGCAGCGTTGGTGGCTTGTTGCCGACGACGGCGCGGGTACCACCGGACTATCACGGCATCCTGTTCAGCGTCGGATCGATGCTGTTCATGCTTTCTCTGGCGGTCGGTTTTCTGGCCCTTCAGTACGCCGATATGGCCTGTCGCCACGCCGATCAGGCTCGTCGGGACTGGTTGACCGGTCTGCTCAATCGACGCGGTCTGCTGCAGGCCCTGGCCGAGCGCGAGGCCGGGCCGAAGACGTCATCGGAATCGGCGGTGCTGGCGATCGATGCCGACAACTTCAAAACGGTCAATGATCAGCACGGTCACGCAAGCGGTGATCGTCTGCTCCAGAAGCTCGCTGAAGGGCTCGAGCGCCATGCTGGTCCGGATGACCTGGTGGCCCCGCACGGGCGGCGAGGAATTCCTGTTTTTCAGACCCGACGTACCGCACGCTGCGGCCGAGGCGCTGGCTGAGGCACTGCGCGCGGAGCTGGCGGACATCTCGCTCGAGAGTCCCGTCGGGCCGATCACGGTTACGGTGAGTATCGGCGTGACGCTGTGCCATCCCGACGAGGCGTTTGATCAGGCGATGCAACGCGCCGATCAGTCGCTCTATCAGGCCAAGCGATCCGGGCGGAATCGAGTGGTCATGAGCGATTCGGGCTGAAAATCGCGCCGTGTCGAGTTATCAAGCACCTTCCTGGGCGAGATCCTGCGGCCCGAAGGCATCCGGCAGCAGGTCTTCGATCGAATAGCTTTTCAGCTTATGGCCCGTGCTGCTGATCAGGTGAGCCTGGAAATTCTCGGCCGCGAACTCTTTCATGCGCTGTCGGCAATCACCGCAGGGGGCGCAGGCCGTGCCATTGGGGCCCAGAATGCACACCGATTCGATCTCGCGCTCACCGGCGCTGATCATCGCTGAAATCGCTGAAGCTTCGGCGCACACGCTCTTGTAGTGCGCGGTCTCGACATTGCAGCCGCCGAACCAGCGGCCGCTGGAGGTCTGAATCAGCACGGCCACCGGATGGTTCGAGTAGGGCACGTAGGCGCGTTCGCGCAGCTGTTTGAGTTGATTCAACCGCTCGCTTGCGAGCGGGAGAAAACTGCTGCCAGCGCCCATCTTTTCCAGCCCGAAGAACTCAGCCAGGCTCTGGCCGACGTCGGCAAAGCTTGCCCGTCGTCCCATTGAGCCAGGCTCCAGTCCGGCGCCGAAGGCCAGTACGGGAATGAATTCGCGGGTATGGTCGCTGCCCTCGAAGGTCGGGTCGCAGCCGTGGTCGGCGGTCAGGATGAGCAGATCATCGGGATGCAGACGGCCGAGCAGTTCCGGCAGGCGCTGGTCGAAGTCTTCCAGGGCCTGCGCGTAGCCGGCGACGTTGCGGCGGTGGCCGTAGAGCATGTCGAAATCGACGAAGTTGGCGAACACCAGCGATCGATCCTTGGCATCAGCCATGGCCTGCAGGGTGGCGTCGAACAGGGCATCGTTGCCGTGCGCCTTGTAGCTTCGGGAGATGCCGCGATGAGCATAGATGTCGGCGATCTTCCCGACAGACAGCACCTCACCACCGGCGTCGGTCAAGTGATCCAGCACGGTGGCTGCCGGCGGTGCCAGGCTGTAATCGCGGCGATTGCCGGTGCGATGAAAGCCGGTTTCTGCCGAGCCGTCGAAGGGGCGGGCGATGACGCGGCCAATGTTGTAGGGCATCAGGGCGTCGCGAGCGATGGCGCACAGCCGATAGAGCGGTTCCAGCCCGAACGCGCCTTCATGGGCCGCGATCTGGAACACTGAGTCTGCTGAGGTGTAGACGATGGGCTTGCCGCTTTCGATGTGTTCAGTGCCCAGACGTTCGATGATTTCGGTGCCGGAGGCGTGACAGTTTCCCAGGAATCCAGGAACCCCGGCGCGCTCGAGCAGCTGATCGAGCAGTGCCGGCGGAAAGCTGTTTTCGCGGTCGCGGAAGTAGCCGAATTCCTCGAGCATGGGCACGCCGGCCAGTTCCCAGTGCCCGGACGGGGTGTCCTTGCCGGTCGAGCGTTCAGCCGCATGGGCCCAGCGACCGAGGGGGTTTGCGTCGGGTTCCTGTCCCGCGGCCCAGGCCCCTGTCGCCTCATGATGCGCATGAAACAGGCCCAAACTGGCCAGCTGGGGTAGCCTGAGCGGCCCCTGGCGTCGATCCGTATCGGCGCGTCCTTCCGCGCAGGCCCTGGCGATACTGCCCAGGGTATCGGCGCCCTGATCGCCGAAGCGGGCCGCGTCGGGGGCCGAGCCGATACCGAAGGAATCCAGGACGATGACAATAGCGCGCGGCATGGGCAGACTCTAGAGGGCTTGGGTCAGGGGCGGGGGCTCGACAGCATCATCGCCAAGCATGAAGCAGTCGCGCAACGCTGGTGTGATGCGGTCCAGATCGGCTTGCGTGCGGGTATGAACGCGCAGCAGCGGCTGCTCGGCGTCGGCACGATCGCCGATGCCGGCCAGCTCACTCAGCCCGACGCTGAAGTCGATCGAGTCGCTGGCCTGGTGGCGCCCGCCGCCAAGTTCGATCACGGCCAGTCCCAGTGCGCGAACGTCAATGCGCTGAACGATGCCCGGCGAAACCGGAAACAGGTCGGCCACGATGGCTGCGGACGGCAGATGTGTCGCGGGTCGCTCGATCAGGTCGCTGGGCCCACCGAGGGCTGCGACCATGCGTGCGAAGCGATCGCAGGCCTGGCCGCTTTGCCAGGCGACATCGAGTTGCCTGAACGCATCGTGCCGGGATTCTGCCAGGCCACCGATGCACAGCAGCTCGGCCGAGAGCAGGCGGCTGAGTTCGAATAATCGACCGCCTTTGAGTTCGCCGGTCAGCAGATCGACGATCTCGCGAATCTCAAGCGCGTTGCCGGCGCAGCGGCCCAGGCTCTGGTTCATGTCGGTGAGCAGGGCACGGGTGACGGTGCCGGCCGAGGACGCGGTCTCGGCGAGGGTCCGAGCCAGCGTGCTGGCAGACGGCAGGTCCTGCATGACCGCGCCGGAGCCGAATTTTACGTCCAGTACCAGGCCATCCAGGCCTTCGGCCAGTTTCTTGCTCAGAATGGAGGCCACGATCAGCGGCAGACAGTCGACCGTGCCGGTGACATCGCGCACGGCGTACAGGCGGCGATCGGCCGGCGCCAGATCGTGGGTCTGGCCAATGATCGCCACGCCGAGCTTACGCACGATCGATTCCAGCAGCGCCGGATCGGGTGCGGTGACATAGCCGGGGATGCTTTCCAGTTTGTCGCAGGTGCCACCGGTGTGGCCCAGGCCGCGACCGGTGATCATCGGCACGAAGCCGCCGCAGGCTGCTACCCAGGGTCCGATCAGCAGCGAGGTGGAATCACCAATGCCGCCGGTGGAGTGCTTGTCCAGGACGGGGCCGTCAAGGCCTGTCCACTGCATCACCCGGCCGGAATCGCGCATGGCCAGGGTCAGTGCAACGCGTTCATCCTCGGTCATGCCTTGCAGGGCAACGGCCATGGCAAAGGCCCCCAGCTGTTCATCACCCAGGCTCCCATCGGCCATGCCACCGACCAGAAAGTCGATGTCTTCGCGGCGCCAGGCCTGGCCCTTGCGCTTGGCGAGCAGCAGTTCGCGTGCTTGCATCATGCCGGCGGATTCGGGGCGCCGGCCCGCGTCAGCAGATCATCAAGCAGGCTGGAGGCACCAAAGCGCAGATGATTCGCGCCGATCCATTCCGGCCCCATCATCTGTTCGGCCAGCGCCAGATAACGGGCGGCGTCATCGGTGCTGCGCAGGCCGCCCGATGCCTTGAAGCCTACGTCGCGGCCGCAGTCGCGAATCGTCTCCAGCATCACCGTCGCAGCCGGCAGAGTGGCATTGACCTTGACATTGCCGGTCGAGGTCTTGAGAAAGTCTGCACCGCAGGCGATGGCTATCTCGGCGGCCTGGCGAATCAGAGCCGGCTCGTCCAGCTCGCCGCTTTCGAGGATGACTTTCATGGTCTGATTGGGACAGGCCATGCGGCTGGCCGACAGCAGGATCTGGGCATCTTCGCTGTGGCCCTCACACAGGGCTTTCCAGGGGAATACCACGTCGATTTCATCAGCGCCAGCGGCCACGGCGGTCCTGATTTCATCCACGGTGGCTTCGACCGTGCCGGTGCCGTCGGGAAAGTTGGCTACGGTCGCCAGTCGGATCTCGGCGCGCAGTCCGGCATCGCTCAGGGCCTGATCAGCCAGCCCTACCCAGGCCGGATGAACGCAGACTGCGGCCACCGGCCCCATGACCGTGCCCGCCTTCAGGCACAGCGATCGAATGGCCTGGGCTTCGGATTCGCTCTCACCGCCTGGATCTTCGAGGCGGGTCAGATCGACCAGCCCGATCATGGAGCGTGCTCTGGCGCTCGGGCTGGCGTTCATGTCGGTGTTCGGGTTGGCGTTCGGGTCATTCATCGAGTCAGCCTGTCAGTCTCGGAACCATTGCGCGCTCATTGTCACCGCTGGGGTGCGAAGGTTTTGCGCAATCCATGACGCTCTACCTGGTCAAGGCCTGGTTTGCAACGTAGCGTCCAGGTGCTGGCTCGATGACCGCCAGTTTGCCAGCGCCCGGGACTCGGGCCTTGATCCTGCGACCGGAGCGACGCTTCAGCCAGTCATGCCAATGCGGCCACCACGAGCCTTCATGGCTGGTAGCGCCGGCAATCCAGTCTTCCGGATCATCGGGTAGCTCGCTGTTGGTCCAGTAGCCGTACTTGTGGGCTTCAGGCGGGTTGACCACGCCGGCGATGTGACCGGAGCCGGCCAGCATGAAGGTGACATCACCCGAGTACAACCGTGTGGCCTTGTACACCGACGGGTAGGGTGCGATGTGGTCTTCACGGCTGGACTGGATGTAGATCGGCAGGTCGATCGTTGTCAGATCGATCGGCACGCCGTCCATCTCGATGCCGCCGGGCTCGACCAGCCGATTCTCCAGATACATCTCACGCAGATAGAAAGTGTGCATGGTCTCGGGCAGGCGGGTGAAGTCCGAGTTCCAGTACAGCAGATCGAAGCTGGCCGGCTTTCGACCGAGCAGGTAGTTGTTGACCACGAAGCTCCAGATCAGATCATTGGCGCGCAGCATGTTGAAAGTCATGGCCATCGACTCGCCGTCCAGATAGCCCTGTGCCTTCATCGTCTTCTCCAGGCTTTGGAGCTGTTTGTCGTCGATGAAGACGTTCAGCTCACCGGCCTCGGTAAAATCGACTTGCGTGGTGAAGAAGGTGGCCGAGGCGATCCGGTCGTCGTCTTTGGCTTTCATGTAGGCCAGGGTCGCGGCCAGCAGCGTGCCACCGATGCAGTAGCCGATTGCGTTGACCTGGCGCTGACCGGTGGCTTGTTCGACGGCATCGAGGGCGGCCAGGATGCCGTCGTGCATATAGTCTTCGAAACGCTTGTAGCGCAGCTTTTCGTCCGGATTGACCCAGGACACGACGAACACCGTGTAACCCTGATCCACGGCCCAGCGAATGAACGAGTTCTTCGGCTGCAGATCCAGGATGTAGAACTTGTTGATCCAGGGTGGCACGATCAGCAGCGGCCTGGTGTAGACGGTTCGGGTTCGCGGCGCATACTGGATCAGCTGCATCATGTCATTTTCGAACACCACCGCGCCTTCGGTAGTGGCGATGTTCTTGCCAACCTCGAACGCCTGCTTGTCGGTCATCGAGATCAGCAGTTGGCCATCGCCCTGCTGCACGTCTTCGAGCAGCTGGCGGAAGCCTCTGAGCAGGTTCACACCGCGCTGCTCGCGCGTGGCTTTCAGAACCTCGGGATTGGTCAGGATGAAATTCGACGGCGACAGTGCGTCGGCGAATTGGCGGGTGTAGAAACGTATACGCATGCGATCAGCCGGCGCGACATCCTGCATGCGCGCGACGTTGTCGAGCATCCAGTCGGCGGTCAGGAGGTAGGCCTGGCGCAGCAGATCGAAGATCAGCTGCTCGTCCCAGGCCTCGGAACGAAAACGCCGGTCGCCGCGTGGCGGGCTGATTGTCGGCTCCGGGTCACGGCCGATGATCTTCAAACCCAGGTACTTCATCAGACCCAGGTAGCGGCGGCTCAAGTCCCATTGTGCGACAACAATAGTTCGCGGATTGCGCAGGGTGCTGGCGATGGCGGCCAGGGTCGGCCGCCGCAGGTTCAAGGGGTCCAGATTGGGCAGCTCCCAGCGCCGTGCCAGCTTGAGCAGCAGCGCGGCCGACAGCCCGGAGATGCGGGTCAGTTCCTGGCCGGTCTCGAGCAGATCGCGAGTCTGGGCTTGGCGTGGTTGATCGGACATGCGCGTGGTTTTCCTGATCAAAGGTGGGGCAAGGGCATGACCTTACAGTCGCAGCCCGCCGTCAACCGCGATATCGCGGCCGTTGATGTAATCGTTTTCTATGATGAAGCAGACGGTAGAGGCCATTTCTGCAGGCCTGGCCAATCGCCCGCTTGGAATTCTGGAGGTGATTCGCTCAATCGCTTTTTCCGGCATGGCGTTGACCATTTCGGTACCGGTGAATCCTGGCGATAGCGATACCGAACGCACGCCGTAGCGTGCCAGTTCGCTGGCCCAGGTCACGCTCATCGCAGCCACGCCGGCCTTGCTGGCCGAGTAGTTGGTCTGGCCGAAATTTCCGGCTTTGGAAATGCTCGAGACGTTGATGATCAGGCCGCCGTTGCCGGCTTCGATCAGATGCGTGGCCGCGGCACGTGCGCACAGGAAAACCCCGGTCAGGTTGACGTCAATCACCTGTTGCCAGGCGCTCAGCGACATGCGCTCGGTGACCTGGCCGTCACGCGCCTTGACCAGCAGACCATCGCGCGTGATGCCGGCGTTGTTGATCAGCACATCCAGGCCGCCGAGGCCCTCGATCAGTGCCTTGAAAGCGCGATCGACATCGTCCTCATCAGCGACATTGGCGAGTGCAGTCGCATGACCGTTTCCAGCCAGCTGTCTGCGGGTTTCATCCAGGGCCGACTGATCCAGGTCGATCAGACCGACGCGTGCGCCGCGTTCAGCCAGGCTGATGGCCATGGCCCTGCCCAGTCCGCGTGCGCCGCCGGTGATGATGATGCGTGAGCTTGCTATGTTCATTTCGTTTGGTTGGTTTGGTCGGTTTGGTTGATTGGTTTCAGCTTTGGGTTTTCTTTGGACGGGCGGGTTTCAGGGCGTCGGTCCAAAGGGAAAAGATTCTGTGCTGGAACTGGCGCAGGGGTTCCATCAAGGCCGGGGTCAGTTCGTCGATGCCAGCGCCGGAAAAGCTGGAGGACCAGGCAGTTTTGACCTCTTCCTGATTGGCCTCCAGGTGAGCCATGACCCGTTCCAGATAATCCCGGCTGAGTTGGCGCATCGGATTGGAGTCAACCCGAATCAGGCTCTCGAGAAACGCATTGCTCAGCACCGCCTGGCCGAGCATTTCCTGATCGGCGACGATCTGGATCAGAACCGAGCGAGTAACGTTCTTGCCAGTCCTGGCCTCCAGCACTTCAATGCACTCACCGGATGCAATCAGATCGCGCACATCCTGCAGGGTTATGGACTGACTGGTCTGGGTATCATAAAGCCGTCGATTGGCGTATTTCTTGATGATTCTTGGCGATTTAGGCATGGGGCGCTGTGTCGGGCTGGTCGGCTCTGAATCAGCTGCTGAAACGAAGTGCATTACTGCAGATATGCTCGCGTAGACCGCCGGTTTCCAGCGATTGGCGCGAGCTCGGGCTCAGGATTCCGTGCTGCCGGAAGTCTTCGCTTTACTGCTTGCGGCAAAGGGGAAGAACGATGAAAAATCCATGCCCCTGGAAACGTCCTGGGAGAGTGCGGTGAGCCGTTCGCGAGACTCGGTGCCGATCACGGTCAGGGCTTCGAAATGCGCGCTGGCGGCTTCGATATAGTCCTTGAAAACGCCTGCCTGCGAGGCGAGGAAATCACTGGGGCTGGCAACGTCGGCGCTGGCCGAGTAGCGCTGCTTGTTCATTTCCAACATCTTTTCCATCGTGTCGAGATTGGCGCGAGCCGAGCGATCGATGGTGTCCATCCAGATGTTCTGGGCTTTCTTGAGGTCGTCAAAAAGCGTATTGCTCATGGTCTGGTCCTTGAGTAGCCGAGCGTGTTTTGTGCGGTGCACAATTCTACTGTGATCGTTTGTGCAGCGCAAGAAGACTCAGGAAAGCAATACGTCGCTCAATCCCTGCCTCAGGCGCACCAAACTCCTGAAACCTGCTAATACATATGCTGTCCGCCGTTGATTGACAGCGTCGAGCCGGTGATGAAGCCGGCGTCTCTGCTGACCAGAAATTCGACGGCCCGCGCGATTTCTTCCGGCTGGCCGAGGCGGCCAACGGGTATGCCGGCAATGATCTTCTCGAGGACTCGGTCGGGGACTTTGGCAACCATGCTGGTTTCGATGTAGCCCGGGGCGATGGCGTTGACGGTGATGCCAAAGGGCGCGCCTTCCTGGGCCAGCGCTTTGGTGAAGCCGTGGATGCCGGATTTGGCAGCAGCGTAGTTGACCTGGCCATATTGTCCGGCCTGACCGTTGATCGAGCCAATATTGACGATGCGGCCGTATTTGCGCTCGCGCATGCCCGTTATGACGGCGTGGCACATGTTGAAACAGGAGCTCAGGTTGGTCTGGATGACCTCCTGCCAGCGCTCGGGCGTCATCTTGTGCAAGGTGCCGTCGCGGGTGATGCCGGCAGTGTTGATCAGTATGTCGACCGGACCGAGTTCGTGCTGAATCCTGGAAACACCCTCGGCACAGGCGGCGAAATCACTGACGTCCCATTGATACGTGTGCGCACCGGTGGCCGCCGCGAAGGCCCGGGCGGATTCGTGATCGCCACCGTAGCTGGCCGCAACCGTGTAGCCTGCGTCGATCAATGATCTGGAAATTGCTTCGCCGATGCCGCGGGTGCCGCCGGTAACGATTGCGATCTGGCTCATGCTCTACTCCCGAGTCGTCTGTTGGGTGGTACTCAGCCATTGTGGCCGAGCCCTAGAAGGCAGGACTTGCGCTGAATCAAGCTTCCGACGCTCGTTCGACCATCCAGTCGATCAAGGCATCAGGTGGGAGGGCCGCACTGAACAGGAAGCCCTGCGCCCAGCGACAACCGTGTGCCTTGAGGATGGGTATCTGCGCTTCATCATCGACGCCCTCGGCAATGACGTTGAGCTTCAGGTCGTCGGCCATGCTCAGGATCGCGGCAACGATGGCGGCATCGTCGGGGTCGGTGGCAATATCGGATACGAAAGAACGGTCCACCTTCAACCCGGCAATGCGGAAGCGTTTGAGGTAGGCCAGGCTCGAGTAGCCGGTGCCGAAGTCATCGATGGTGACCCGGATGCCCGTCTGGTTGATTTCGTCGATGATGGTGCCGGCATGTTCGGCATCTTCCATCAACGCGCTTTCGGTCAACTCGATGGCCAGGAGGGCAGCGGGTACATCGTGGCGTTTCCGCGCCTGGTTCAGGGTTTCGAGCAAGGTGCCTCGCCACAGCTGCACGGCCGAAACGTTGATCGAGATCGGCGTGTTGGCGAGCGGTGTGTCGCGCCAGGCCGCCAGTTGTCGGCAGGCCTGTTCGATCACCCATTCGCCGATGCTGACGATCAAGGCCCCCTGTTCGGCCACCGGTATGAATACCTCAGGTGAAATGGCGCCGCGCGAGGGGTGGGTCCAGCGCAGCAGCGCTTCGACGCCGATGATCTTGCCGCTGTTCAGATCCAGCTGCGGCTGGTAGTGGAGCTGGAAATCATCGCGCATAAGCGCTTCGCGCATGTCTTTTTCAAGGACCAGGCGGTCATGCGCGCGTTGGTTGAGATCTGGCGTAAAGAACTGGAAGTTCGATCGACCCTTGTCCTTGGCCAGGTACATGGCGGCATCGGCATTCCGGATCAGTTCAGCGCCGGTCTCGCCATCGTCAGGATACAGCGCAATACCGACGCTGCTGGAAATGTTGAGTTCGTGCGTGTCGATGATGAAAGGTTGTTCCAGCAGATCCAGCAATCGCTGCGCTGCATGGCTGGCCTCGGTGGCGTTGGCAGGACTCAATGCGATCAGAAATTCATCCCCGCCCTGACGACTGATCAGGTCGCTTTCGCGCAGGTCTTCGCGCATTCGCTGTGCGACCTGGCTCAAGAGCTGATCCCCGAGGTCATGGCCGAGCGAGTCATTGATGGTCTTGAAATGGTCCAGGTCGACGAACAGGACCGCCAGCCCGGTGCCTGATCGTTGTGCCATGGAAATGCCGGTTGTCAGATGGTCATTGAGCATGGTCCGATTGGGCAGGCCGGTCAGCGCGTCATAGTGGGCCAGCTTGAAGACTTCGCGCTCCGCGATCTTGCGCGCGGTGATGTCATAGATCGCACCGTCGAAATAGCGAATCCTGCCGTTGTCGTCAAGGCTGGCAACGGCGTTGTTGATGCCGATGAAACGGCTGCCGTCGGCGCGCACGAATTCCACTTCTGCATCACTGTAGTAGCCGTCATGTTCAAGCAGACGAAGCAATTCCTCGCGCTGCTCGGGTTTGGCGTAAAGCATGGGGCCTGCAGCGGCTATCATCTGTTCCGGGCTGTCGTAGTGAAACATTTCTGTCAGCGCTCGATTGACATATATCAGTCCACTTTCCAGATCGCCGCGGTAGATGCCTTCAAAGATGTTGTTGGTGATCGATGACAGCAGATCTTCACTTTCTCTGAATGCCTGACTCATCTGTTCGGCGAGGAGTTCAGCACGTGAGCGATGGGACAGCAGCAGAAACAAGGTGATTGCGGTCAGAACGGTGGCGGCCAATCCAAAGGCCAGGGCCAGCCATGGACTTGAGCCAGTTCGCAGCGGCTTGCTGATGTCGAGTCGCCATTCGCGGCCTCCGGCGAAAAAGCGCTGCTCATGAGTGATGCGCTGGTCTTCCGTTTCGTGCCCGGCCGCTGTCTTCGGCTCGCTCTGATAGGCCGGAACGTCGGCCGGATCCTCCAGATCGAAGATCTCCAGCTTCAGTGACTGGTCCTCAAGCAAGGGCAGGGCGAACAGTGCATCCGCCATGATCGAGACACTGATCCAGCCGTCGCGGAAAAGCGGGTCTTCAATCTGGGACTCCGAGGTCCATGCCAGCATCACATAACCCGGCTGGCGTTGGTCATCGGGTGAAACCATATCAAGGCGCTGAGACAGGATGATGTCGTCACGCTGAAGGCTTGTTTCCAGCGCACTTGAAAGACTTTGAACCTGACAGATATCCAGACCGATCGAGGGCCGGTTGCGAGGCATCGGCTCATTGAACAGAATCGGGCATATCCACTGCTGGTCAAACAAATTGACGTCTGCGGCGTCCAGACCTTCGTCGCGGATTTGTGCCTGCAGCACCCCGAGTTGACCGGCGGGAATTCGCAACACGCGACCCAGACCGGCCAGGCCGACAAAATCCTGCTGCTGGAGCAGGCCCTGGGCGAAACGCTGCCACTCAGTGCGCGAAACGTCTCTTGATCCTGCGAACAGGGCGCGCCCGGCATTGATCAGGGTCTCGTATTGTGCGAAACGATCGCTGATCAAGCTCGCGGCCTGCTCGGCCTGCCGACCGAGTTGTGCCAACTGGCGATCGGTTTCGGCTGAGATCAGCCACAGCGTCGCCCACATCGTGACGGCAATTCCGACCACGGTCAGCAGAATGGCGCCACCGAATGCACTGCGCTCCTTCTGGATCGCAGCGCTGGATAACGACATGTCTGCTGTGGCTTGGGGCACTGTGTTCAAGCAATTCCGATGCTAATGCTCCCAGTCTGCGCTCTGATCGAGAGCTTGTCGAGTGGGCCTGCCTTTGATTCAGGGAATCAGAATGGGCTGGTTTTCTGTCATTTCCCAATCGCCGGCCTTGACCAGCAGGGCTCCATCCCCGGATACCTGCAGGCCCAGATAGCCAAAACGGAAACTTTCGCTGACGATCGTGAAACGAACGGGAAGGAACCGGTCAGGCGAAGAAAAGTCTGCCCCCAGCAGCTGCGCGGTGGGGTCCCAGGCGCGATCGGGCACGCCATCGACCAGCGCGTTGCTGACCAGCGTCCCGGCGGGCACGGGCACCGCGGTATCCGACCCACCAGTATCGACCAGAACACGTTTGAAGCCCGGGCTCTCACCCGGATCTATCAGATAGTTTCCGAGGCCTGGCCCTGCAGAAAAGATGAAGTCTTCGTTGACCTCATTGCGCAACCAGACGCTGATCGAGAAGCGCGGTGAATGTGGAAGCGTGACGGGCAGACCAAAGGGCGGGATGCCTCGAGTGCTGCTGGACTCGTAGCGATCGGCAAACACCGTGTCCGATTGATTGCGGGTGATGATCGATGCATCCGGTGTGCTCTGAATGGCACCTCCCAGAAGCGTCAGCGTCTGATCATCAGCGATCTGGATCTGCAGATAGCCGTAGAAGGTATCGCCCGCCGTCCGGGTTCTAAGCGCGACAAAGCCGTTGCTGCCCGTGAAGCTGTCTGCGCTGAAGCGTCCGGAGCTGCTGTCATTGCTGTAACTGCAGATGCCGCCATCGTCCAGTGACCCATCGATGGTTGAGCCGGCTGGAATCTCCAGAATCGCGATCGCGGGTTCGCCCGGATCCGGGCTGGGGTCAAGGCAGCTCAGGAACTGGGTGGTTTCACTCACACCAAAGAAGTTCCCGCTCAGGCCGAAGGCCCCATTGTCGTTGTCGCTGTAGCGAATCTGGAAGCTCAGTGTGGCGCTGTCCAGCGGTCGGTAGTTCAGGCCGAAGCTGTCGTTGGCAGGTAATTCGATCGGCAGCGTCGAGGCTTCAAGCGCTACCGGCTGAGCTTCAACGTTCACGGCACTGAATAGTGCGAACAGAAGGAGGGCGGTTGCTCCGATGACTCTGCCGCCAGGGCGACTAGATGCTGGCCTGCCGTCGCAGGTGACGCAGCCGATGACCTGCGCCTTCTCTGGCATGAACGCGCACCACACAGCGTCAGTCAGGGGTGATTTAATCCTCATCGTTATCCCATCCGTAGTCGAAGGTGATTTCCTCATCCTTGGCAATGTCGCGCGTGGCGTAGAGATCGGTGTCCCACCAGTCTGCGTTGGGGTCTGCGCTGTGATTGAGAAAACGCATTTCGTTCTGACCGTCGATGCCTTCCCAGCGCTCGCTGTCTTCGCTCCATAGCCATAGCACGTGCATGCCGTCGTCCTGGGTGGCTGGCCCGATATAGCTGCCGATGTACTCGTCTGCAGCGATGGTCTGGCGGGCGAACAGGCCTCGGCCGTGGATGCCCGAGTTCGCAACATAGGCCTTGGGATTGTTGTCGTATTTTTTATTGCTCATGACGTTTCTCTTCGATGACCGGGGGCGGCCTGCAGTGCATTCTGGTCGGCTGTCAGTGCGACACCGTCTGGCGGCCGGCGAGCGCTAAGTCCACGCGCGGCGAAGTCCTGCTGCAGCAGGCTCACGCCGGCTGAATCCAGCGGATAGAGATGATACTGGTGCTGGTCTTCGATCAGGGTCCAGCACAACAAGCCACAGTCGGGGTGAATCTGCTCGGTCAATCCGGGCGCTGCTCGGCTCTTGCCGGAAGACTCGACCACCGCGCGGCGCTGTTCGTCCAGGGTGTGCGTGGTGTGGATCTCGGGAGCAATGCCGTGGACCGAAAGCAGGGCCGACAAACTGCGATAGGCGCGCGTCCAGACTGCATAGCCTTCGATCGGGCCAGGGAAATCATCAAAGGTCTGAAAGGCAATGGTGAGCGATCGCTGTGCGCCTTGCCAGTGGGCCGCCAGCGGTCCGGGAAGGGCAAAGGTCTGATCGTCATCCGGGTTGACCAGAACCTGCTCGACCACGGGCCAGAATGCGCCCAGGCCGGCGGTGTCCATTTGCACATGGGTCAGCGCAATCAGGTCGTTCAGTGTCATCAGCTGGCCGTGCCCGGTATCCAGCCCGCTTGCCTGACTGAACGCCGCGCGTGAGGGCGGATGAAGGCCGCCTTTTTCAAACAGCAGCGATTCAAGCTGCTCCTCGAGCTGGACGTGCACCGTGTCCGGGGATCGAAGCAGGATGGGCAGCGCCAGCAGCTGGCCGCTCAGGCTCGCATCCGCAGGCGTGAGACGTGAATCCGGCAGTCGACCCTGATGCGCGCCGATGGCAAGGATTTGTCCGCTGTCGTCCGGGCCTTGCGGGGTATTCCTGGCAAAATCCTGCAGCGCAGCCCATGCCGGCAAACCCGGGCGTAGCAGTTCGGCCGGCTCGAACAAGGCGCCAGCGACTACCAGAAGACCTTCGCCTGCCAGCTCGGCCTGACGGACCAGGTCGGTTGCGAGCGACTCGGCCAGCGTTGCGCAGTCAGCTCGACTCAGGATTCGATTGGCGTTCGTGACGATGTCGACTTCGAATGTCGCAACCAGGCGGATATCATTCACGGACAGAGTCCCTCAGGATCAGGTTGTAGACGTGACAGGCAAGCCGGAAGCACAGGAAGCACCGGGCAAGCAGAAAACGCTGGATTCAGTAAACTGGAAACGCAGTGATTTCGAATCCTTGGGTGCGTGGGGAATCTACCGCCTGCTGCGTGAGCGCGTTGCGGTGTTCGTGATAGAGCAGACCTGCCCCTATCAGGAGCTGGACGGGCTAGACGCGCTGGCATCGCATGTCTGGGCTGAGGACGGCGATGGATCGATTCTCGCCTACGCCCGCGTACTGCCGCCCGGTGCCAGTTACGCCGAGCCCTCGATCGGTCGGGTTCTGACCACGCTGACGGGGCGCGGGCGGGGCCTTGGGCGGGCTCTGATGGAACGTGCGCTTGCCGAATGCAGGCAAAGTTATCCGGGGCTGGGTGTTCGGATTTCGGCACAGCAGTATCTGCTCGAGTTCTACTCGGATCTGGGCTTTGAAACGATTCGCGGGCCGTATCTGGAAGACGATATCCCGCATCTTGAAATGCTTCGCCCGCCGGATTGAGCCAGGCGGGCGAGCTAAGGGTGCGGCGGCACGGCGCTTCCAATTTCGCCGAAATCACTCTCCTGGGGACAAGACTAACCCAGTGAGGTCGACTTCAGGCCAGCAACGCCGGCTGGCAGCCGGCCGTTCAGAACAGAGAAAACGGCGATTTGCCACCACCTCCACCGCCGCCGCGACGGCGACGCCGCCGCATGCGACCGAGCAGGGCCTGCTCGCGGTTCTTGATGAAGTCGGCGCGGTTGAGTTCTGATTCGGGAACGCCACGACGCTTGGCGGCTGCCGAACGGTAGCGGACGAAATCCCGGTAGGCTTCGATTTCCGGCTTCAGTTCACGGCACAGCAGTTCCACCATGATCGCGTCATCGAGAAAACCCAGGCCGGGAATGTGGTCGGGAATCAGGTCTTCCGGGTTGTTGAAATAAGCCAGTGCGGCGAGAACACGTTTCTGCCCCACATCCATCATGCCCCAGCCTTCGTCCTCCAGAATGTCGATCAGAATCTGAAGTTGGCCCAGCCGCGACCGAATGTAGTCGGCTTCGACGTTTTCGTCGACTTCCTTTAGCAGGTTCTGCGCGCCCGCGATGATTTCTTCGCGCGACAGCTTCTCGGTAGAGTCGACGGCCTGACGGGCCAGCGTACGGAAATGCTCAAGATCGTTTTCGGTGAATTCCAGAGTGACGCGCAAGCTCATGAGTGCTTCCTTGTGTGCTTGTTCAATTTATCTTGCAATTGTATTCGTTCTGCGGCCACAACGGCACAGGGCCTATAGCGTAGAGGCCGAGAGCGTGGGGGTCAATGTCAAACTGCCGCAATGAATAGCGCGATGCACAGTGCATAGCCCGCGACCCAGACCAGAGAACGCCACAGGTGCAGATCGGCCAGATAGCAGATGGCGTAGGCGATTCGGGTCGCGATGAAGGCGATCGCCAGTATGTCGATCGTCGCTTGTTCGGCGCCAACCACGCTGGCGATAATCACGCCACTGGCAAAGAACGGGAAGATTTCAAAGCTGTTCTGCTGAGCCCAGCTGGCCCGCTGACGGTAACCGTCCAGGTTCTGAGCCCAGGCCCGAGGCCGCTTGTTGTTGTAGCCGCGATGGCCGGCCTTGGCGATGCCGACCATCAGCACAGGGAAAACGGCGGCAATCAGTACGCACCAATACGCGAGGGTCATGGTTGGCAGTTCCGTAGACGTGGACGATCGAGAAGTCTACCTTACAATATGAGTTGCCAGCCGAGGGCTGTAAACGACTGGCCAGGCCACATGGCCCAGCAAGCCTTGTTGACCGCTACCCATACCGAGAAACCCTTGCCGTGAAACCCATCCATGCCCTTGATGATCTGATGCTCGTAAGCGAGGTGGCGGAGGGTCAGGTATTGGCCGAACCGATATTTCAGCGCAAGTACCGCGCCGCCGCTCCCGCTCACGGTCACCATATTCTCGTGTTCGTCCGGGTTGATCAGAACTGGATGCCAGCCTCCTACATCAACTACCTGCCGCATCAGGGTGCAATGCTGGTCGGTGGCGCCTGCACGGACGGGCGCGTTCTGGCGCAATTGCCCGCTGCCGAACAGGCGCGACTCCGGGAGGCGGGTGGCTTGATGCTCCAGGCCGTGCGCTACAGTGAAGATCGCTTCCGGTCAGAATCGATCGCGACCTTTGGTCATTGTGGTGACGCGCGCTCCTGGTCGGTGCTTGAACAATGTGGCTACCAGCGTCTGGACGACCCTCATCTGATCGTGCGCTGGAATCGCAAGCCAGGCGCCTGGCGGCGTTCTCGACTCATTCGCAGTGTTGCGGCACTGGGGCCGTTTTAAGTCGCTTTAGCCAGCGCTTTTCAGGATATAGACCAGGTCGTCGGGCTGTTTCCAGTCGCGTCCACACATATAGCGCGGCAGAAACCAGCGATCGGACTGCAGGGTCACGGGTTCAGGCTCACAGCCCAGCGCAGCCTTGATGCCGAGTCGCCCCGCCTCTCGCGGCAAGTAATCCTGGCGCAGGTAGTCGCTGGCCTGGCCGTAGGGGTAGGCAAAGTACTCAGGCCGGCGCCCGGCGGTCTGTTCGATGTAGTCGCTGGCCTGATCGATTTCGGCCTGGCATTCGGCGTCGGTTTCGATCCAGCGGAAGTCGCCGCGTCGATTGTCGCGCTGGACGCTGCGCTGCAGCGAGGCGTGGTTATGATCCCAGCTGTGGGATTCGATGCTGAGCAGGCCGGAGTCGTTGGCGGCTCGCCACCAGTGATCCGGCCAGACGTTCAGGCTCATGTAGTCTTTTCGATCCAGCTCGGCGCGCGCCTCGGGCGAGGCGATCACGAATGAGGTCAAGTGTGGCTCGTGGTGGGCGTGTCGCGTGTCGGACCGGGCGAAGCGTTCGAGCGAGTTGAACAGGCTGGTCTGCCGTCCACAGCTGGGGTGCTCGAAATCGCTGAAATCCAGGATCGAACCGTCGTCGACGGTCAGGATGGCGGTGGGCTGGTTCAGCGTTCCGCTTTCCAGTGCCTTGAGTGCTTTGCGCATGGGCTGAATCCGCCAGCCCAGTCGATCCAGGAGTTGGAGGTCGTGCTGAAAGGCAAGCGGGTCATTGCCCGAGTAGCTGTTGTCGAGCACCTTGATCGAGTGCCAGGTCAGGATGATCAGCGGTGCCTGTTTCAACGGAAGCGCCCCGCTTGGCCCGGCACCGCGAAGGTAAAGCCTTGAGCCACGCTGATCTGTCGATCGCCGTCTTCGATCAGCTGCATGGACCAGGGCATACGATTCACCTCACCGTTGCTCAGGGCCTGCAGCGATCGGCGAAGCGCCGAGTTCAGGGGGAAAACGAATTCCAGGGATTCGCGGCTTCTTGCAGCCATGGTGATCGTGCGCAGGCGATTTTCAGATGTGATCGATTCGAAGTCGCTGAGCTCCAGTTCCAGGCTGAGCTGTTCCAGCGTCTGTGCGGAATCGTTCAGGTTGCTCAGCCGTATTCGCACTCGCAGTTGTGAATCTTCGATCAGCATCGAGTCCAGCGCCAGCACCGGGTCCTGCCCTGAGACCTTGCGTGGCGCATTGCAGGCTGTCAGCGCCAGTGCCAGGGCAAGGGACAGGCCCAGCGCTGCGGCGTAACGGAAAGTTCGCGACCGGTTAAGACAGAGTGCTCGATGGGGCATGGCGGTATTGACTGTGTTTTCGCGACAGGGGCTTCATGATACCGAAGCTGATTGCAAGCGACGAGCAGCAATCCACAAGCCACAAGCACACTTAAGGACAGACATGCCGCAATTCAAATCGGATTCGACCGCCCTGATCATTGGCGCCAGTGGCGGTATTGGTCTGGCCCTGGTTCAGCGGCTGTTGGCTGATGCCAGGTTCTCTCGCGTTGTCGCCACCTGCCGCGACCCTGACCGCAGTGATGCCCTGCGCTCCCTGCAGCCCGCGAACCCACGGCTCGACCTTGTGGCGCTGGACGTGACCCGCGCTGACTCGGTTGACCATCTCGCTGAACGGTTGGTCGGCGATGGCCAGCGCCCGAGCCTGGTCTTCTACTGTGCAGGTCTGCTGCATGCCGGTGACTCGGTACAGCCGGAAAAACGACTCGAGGATATCGATCTGGCGGCGATGCAGCGCGTTTTTGCCGTCAATACCTTCGGGCCCGCGCTGATATTCAAGGCGGTTCTGCCCTTGATGGCCCGTGATCGACCGACCGTGATGGCGGTGGTGTCGGCGCGCGTCGGGTCGATCAGTGATAACCGGCTTGGGGGATGGTATGCCTATCGGGCAAGCAAGGCGGCGGTGAACCAACTGCTGCGCACTGCGGCGATCGAGGCACGCCGTCGCTTCAAGACCTGCGTACTCACCTGCCTGCATCCCGGCACCACGGATACCGCGCTGTCCCGGCCGTTCCAGGCCAATGTGCCGGAGGGCAAATTGTTCGAGCCTAGCTTTGTTGCCGAGCGATTCATGACGATTGTCGAAACGCTGGGTGCCGAGGATTCCGGAAGTTTTCTCGCCTGGGACGGAAAGCCGATTCCCTGGTAAGCGCGAGACGGCCCCGACAGCTGCGCGTGAAATAAAGAATTAACATTCGACTGAAAAAGGCGTACACTGGCTTGACAAGCAGCGTTTAGAAAAAATCAGCTGCGGTTAATAAAAAGTAGAAACATAATCAATCCAACGCATCTCTTGGGAAGGAGAATTACATGCCACAGAACAACGCCAAGGCAGCACAGGACATGACCTGGCTGGTCCGCGTCGCCGATCGGATGCTTCGTCCGATCGCTCGATTGCTGGTCGGCAAGCTCAGCTGCACCGTCGCCATCACGCTATTAAAAGAAGCGTACATTGCAGAAGCCACGCGCAAGATGCGCCGTGAGCAACCTGGTCGTCGCATCACCAAATCAGCGCTCGCGCTGTGGACGGGTCTCGACACGCGCAATATTTCGCAGCTCGAGTCACAACAGCGTCCGGAAGTCATTCCGGCCAAGGACATCTGCCCGGAAGCCGCTGTGCTCCACGCCTGGGAAAACGAAGCCCGCTACCGTGATCGCAAGACCAAGCAGCCGAAAGAGCTGGGGGTCTACGGTCGTGGTGTGAGCCTTCAGACCCTGGTCTCACGCGTCGCTGGTCGCAACGTGACATCCACCACCGTCCTCGATCGCCTGGCACAGAACGGCAACGTCAAGCTGGTCGAGGGTGACAATGTTCGGCTTTTGAACGCGAATTACGTCCCGACCACTGACGACGAGCAGAAAATGCTGGAAACGACGGCTGATAGCATCGGTCGGCACATCGAGACGGTCGCTCACAACATGGAAGCAGCAGCCGTCAAGGGCGATTGGGCACATGTTGAAGTCGGTTCAGACCGAATTCCGGCCGAGAACATGGACAAGGTGCGCGCGGCGATCAAGAAGCTCGTGACCCAACAGTCGAAAGCCGCTGACAAGGAAATCAAGTCGGATCAAGCGCCCGGAAAACGGGTTTCCAACCAATCGGTTGCGCTGGGTTATTACTACTGGGAAGAAGAGTCCGAGGATTAGGATTTTTGCCAATCCAGCTTGAAAACAAGAGCCGGGTCGCTCTCTGAAGCGATCCGGTTTTTTTGTGCCTGAGGATTAGGGCTGTCGGCGCTCTACCCACGCGTGCTGATGCAGCCCAGCTTCGCAGTGGTCTTGATGGTTGGGCTTCGGTTCGAGCGGCGTTTCTGCTAACTTGAGCACGCCATCCATGTCCGGGGAACGGGCCTTGTCCAGCGTCAATCATCTTGAAACCGTGGTCGATCGCGCAATCAGCCGTGTCGGTCCGCATCTGGTTCTCGGGCTGCCCCTGGGCCTGGGCAAGCCGAATCGCCTGATCAATGCATTTTACGATCGCGCGCAGCAGGACAGCTCGATCCGGCTCGACATCGTCACCGCTCTGAGTCTCGATATTCCAAGCGCCAGTCACTGGCTGGAAAAGCGCCTGATGGATCCCATTCTCGAGCGCCTCTACGGCAAGGGGTACCCGCGACTGGCTTACCTGGCCGATCTGCGCAAAAACCGCTTGCCGGAGAATATTTCGGTCACCGAGTTCTACTTTCAGTCCGGCGCGGCGCTGGGCAAGCCGGCCATGCAGCGGCACTACATCTCGTCGAACTACACCCACGTTGCCCGTGATCTGGTTGATCGTGGCATCAATCTGATCGCACAGCTCGTGGCCCGGGATGCCAGCGGCCGCTACAGCTTGTCGTGCAATCCGGATGTCAGCCTGGATCTCAAGCGGCGCCTGGACGCCATTCCGGATCGCGAGGTCTGGGTGATCGGTCAGGTCCATCCTGATCTGCCGTATATGCACGGCGATGCCGAAGTCGCCGATGATTTCTTCGATGAGGTGGTCGACAGCCCGCCGGATCAACGACTGTTCGCCATACCCAGGTTACCGGTTAGTCCGCAGGATCACGCCGTCGGATTCCATGCCTCCCGCCTGGTCCGCGATGGTGGCACGCTTCAGATCGGGATCGGTTCACTCAGTGATGCGCTGGTGCATAGTTTGATCCAGCGTCAGGCTGACAACGCGCGCTGGTGCGAGCGGGTCGCCGAAAGCGCGCATCGCACGGCCGATATCGAGCAGCATGAGCCCTTCGAGAAAGGCCTGTATGGCGCCAGTGAGATGTTCATGGACGGCTTCATGCATCTGTATCGTGCGGGTATTCTCAAGCGCGGCGTAGTCGATGATCTCGACACCATGAAGGCGATCAACGCCGGTGATCAGCCCAGTCCTGAAAACGCTGCACTGATGGACGGTGGCTTCTTTCTCGGGACCTCGATCTTCTATGATTTCCTGCGCAATCTGAGCCCCGAAGAGCAGCCGCGCTTCCGCATGCACGGCGTGGGCCGAATCAACCAGCTCTACGGTGGCCATGAGGCGCTCGAGATCGAGCAGCGCATCGGTGCGCGATTCATCAATACCTGCATGATGGTCACCGCCACGGGGGGCGCGGTGTCGGATGGCCTGAAAGATCATCAGGTGGTATCCGGGGTCGGCGGTCAGTACAACTTTGTCGCCATGGCCCATGCCATGGAAGACGGCCGCTCCATTCTCATGCTGCGCTCGACGCGTGGGGAAGGTGATTCGCTGAGCTCGAACGTGGTCTGGGAGTACCCCTACATCACCATACCCCGGCACTTGCGCGACATAGTGGTGACCGAATACGGGATTGCCGATCTGCGCGGCCGCACCGACGAGGAGTGTATCAAGGCGCTGGTCGGCATCATGGACGTGCGCTTCCAGGACGGACTGGTCGCTCAAGCCAAGCGCGCCGGAAAGCTCGATGCTCAGTGGGTCATCCCCGAGGGCATGCGCCGGAATCACCCCGATCTGCTGCATACGCGATTTTCTGAATCCAATGGCTTCCCGGCCTATCCCTTCGGCAGTGATTTCAGCGCGGTCGAACAGGCCCTGATCCGGGCCCTGCAGGCACTCAAAGCACTGGCCAGGTCCAAGCCGAGTCTGCTCGCGGCGGCCTGGCGCGGTGAACCGGATCGGTTCCGTGATGAGCTCGAGCGCATCGGGCTGGATCAGCCGTCAGGATTCAAGGAACGACTCTACGCCCGGCTGCTGGCCGCGGTGTTGGCTGATCAGGCCGACTGATCAGGCCGACTGATTCTCCGGCACTGAATCGCGGCGGGCCGCGATGAAGCTGGCGATCCGATCGGCGACCGGGCGAGGTGACTTGAGCCAGGCGAAGTGATCAGTGGGTGCGTCGTCGGGCAGGGTATTGATCACGACCCGTTCGGTTGGAGCCTTTGGCGCAAGCGCCAGCAGGCCGTCCAGCGAGGCCGGTGGAACGAACCAGTCGTCGGCCATGCGCAGGCCCAGAATCGGACAATCCAGCGCGGCCATGCCCGGCGTCGGGCTGGGTTTCAGGTCGGGAAGTCCGTAGTGCCCATGGCGCGCCGTCCAGGTCCAGTCCCAGATCACCGATCGCGCCTCTCGGCCAGCAAAACCCACCTGGCGGCCCGGGTAGTGGCCGAACAGTGAGCCCAGCAGCGGCAGGCCGAAAAAGATCGGCAGCAGAAAGCTTTGCTGTTGTTGCGGGTACAGCTTCCAGTGAGGGCTGCCACCGGCCACCAGCACCAGACCGTCGGGCTTGCGGCGCCGGCGACCGGCCAGCATCATCGAGAACTGCGACCCCAGGCTGTGCCCGCCAATGACCAGCGATTTGGAGCCGGCAAGCGCCTCGACCGCATCCATGGCAGCCGCCAGGTCGACATCCAGCAGCTCACGATAGCCCCAGTCGACGACCCGGCTGGCGCGCAGGCTCGACGACCCCAGGCCGCGCCATTCGTGGATGAAGGTTTCGATGCCGTGCCTGGCCAGTTGCAGCCCCAGCGGAATGTACTGGCGCGCGCTCAAACCCATGCCGGGGATGAACATCAGCACCGCCCGAGATTGGTTCGCCGGGACGTGAATCAGATCGAAACGATGGCCATCACTGGCGGTAAGCGGGATGACAGCTTGAGTGTGTGGCATGAAAACTTGAGCTTAAATCGGCGTGGTGGGCGATGCTGGGATCGAACCAGCGACCCCTGCCGTGTGAAGGCAGTGCTCTCCCGCTGAGCTAATCGCCCGCCGATAAGGGCGGCAATCATACCGGCAAATCGCAAACGGAGCAAATCGTTCCGGGACGCCTGATCGAGACCTCGAACGGATCAGGATTGATGGATCTTTTTCTGTCATGCGCGGGCGGTCAATCGATAGGCGGCTGGAATCAGCAGCAGGGTCAGAACGGTGGCCACGGTCAGGCCCGAGATGATGGCCCAGGCCATCGGTGGCCACAGCGTTGACTGGGTCCAGGTCAGGGGGATCAGCCCGGCGATGGTGGTGGCGGTGGTCAGTAGAATCGGCCGGATCCGTCGGGCAACGGCCGCCGTGATCGACTGCTCCAGGGTCAGGCCTTCGAGGTGACCGGCCTCGATGCGATCAATCAGCACGATGGCGTTGTTGACGACGATCCCGACCAGCGCCACAACGCCGAGCATGGCGGTGAAGCTGAAGGGTTGACCGCTCAGGAGCAGACCGGGGACCACGCCGGCCGCGGCCAGCGGTACGGTCAGCAGGACCAGTCCGGTCAGGCGCACGCTGTTGAACTGCCACATCAGGAAGGCAAGCAGCACGATTGCCCCGATCGGCAGGGTGCCAAACAGAGCGCTGTTGGCGCTGCTGGCCTCTGCTGCTGCCCCACCCGGCGTGACTCGCACGCCGTCGGGCAGGTTCAGGGCCTCGAGTCTGGGGCCCAGTTCACGCCAGACCTGGCCGTAGGTCACGCCGGCTTCGGTTTCAGCAAGTACGGCGGTGATGCGCTGAAGATCACGGTGTTCGATGACCGCAGGCATCACCGTCAATTCAGTTTCGATGAATTGATCCAGCGGGCGAGTGCCGTTGGGGGTGTTCACGGTCAGACCGGCGAGCGCTTCGTGCGGCAGGCGCTGGCCTTCCTCGGTGCCGAGCAGGATAGGTATGGGTTCACGACCGGTGCGCCAGTTGGAGACGTGCTGGCCGCGCGTGGCGCGCGCGATGATCTCGGCAACCTGTTCCCGACTGACGCCCTGACGGGCAATTTCGGCATCATCGAGGCGGATTTCCAGCGTTGGTAGCCCCTGGCCGAGACGATGGCGAACGCCTGCGTGTGCCCGCAGTGGCTCGAACACGCAGCCATGACCTGCTGACTGGCCTGGATCAGGGCCGCGTTGTCGGGGCCATAGATTCGGACTTCAACCGGCGCATCCACGGGCGGGCCCTGGCCAAGACGGCGCGCCACGATTTCGGCTTCCGGCACACGATCGGGCAGGTAACGATCGATCCACTGGATCAGCGCTGGATGGTCGGCGTCCGAATGGGTAATGACCACCAGTCGACCAAGATGCGGCGCGCGCGGGGTCTCGATCAGGTTGTAGTAGAAGTGGGGCCCGCTGAATCCGGCGAAGACATGCACATCGGTCACGCTGGGTAGCTCGCCCAGATCGGCGGCGATCGCGCGGGCATGCAGAGCCGTGGTTTCGGTTCGCGTGCCCTCCGGGAAATTCAGGTCGACGATCAGCTGGTTGCGGTCGGTGCTGGGGAAGAAGTCGCGGGCCAGGAACGTGCTCATTGATCCCATGACGATGACCAGCAGCACGCTGCCGCCAAGGATGGCCCAGGGGTGGCGATGACTGAGCTGGCCCAGCCGCTTGCCCAGCGCCTCGAGCCGCGATGCGTCGCGCGAGCTGCCGGCTTTGAGAACAAACGGCGCCAGGGCCGGCGTGACCACTACCGCGTAGACGTAGCTGATCACCAGCACCAGCATGACCATGATCGGGATGCCGCGGGTGAAGTCGGCGGTATCGCCGTGCGCCAGCAGCAGCGGCAGGAAGGCGGCCAGTGTCGTGCCGGTCGCGGCGGCCAGTGGGCCGGCCAGCTCGGCGGTCGCGGCCAGCGCGGCCTGGCTGGCGCTGCGGCCTCGATCCAGATGCCACTGCAGGCTTTCGACCATGACGATGGCATTATCGACCAGCATTCCGAGCGCGATCACCATGCCGGCCACGGCCATCTGATGCAGCACGCCGCCGCCGAGGGCGTACACCGACAGCGCCGAAAGTGTGACGATTGGCAGCAGGGCGGCAACGACCACGCCCATGCGCCAGCCCATGGCAAGCAGCAGGATCACGGCAACAATGGTCACGCCAAGAAGCAGCGACTGACCGAGCTCGCGCAGGCGCTGCTCGACCCAGCGCGGCTGGAAGAACAGCGTTTCGATAGTCAGTGGCGCGTATTGCGCGGCCAGTTCGTCGATGCGCGCCATGACATTGTTGCCAAAGCGTACGGCGTTGGTTCGCTGTTCGGGAATTACGATGCCGAGGGCAACCGTGGCTCGGCCGTTGAATTCGATGTACTCGCCCATGGGTTCGGCGGCCTGAAGCTGAACGTCGGCGATATCGCCGAGGCGAATCAGCTCGCCGGCCGGGCCGATCAAGGGCAGAGCGATCAGTTCGTCGAGCGCTGCGAAATCACTCAGGGGCTGAATGATCAGATTGCGTTCATCGACGATCAGGGCACCGCCCGGGACCACCGCGTTGGCGCCGGCAATATGCTGGGCGAGCTGATCCAGCGTCAGTCCGGCTGCCATCAGCTGAGCGGGATCAACCCGCACTCTGAGTTCTTCGCCCGGATCACCGATGATGTCGATTCGACCGATGCCGGGAACGCTGAAAAGATCGCGCCGCAAGGATCGTGCGGCTTCCAGCAGAGCCAGGAGATCATTCGCTGCCGCTCACCGCCAAGCACAATGCCGTGCGTGTCCATCGATCGGTCGTCTGAGCTCGATCGGTCCGGCGTCGTTCGGGAATATGTCGGGCTTCGCCTCGTCGAGGGCGACACGGACCCGATCCCAGATACTGTCGGTGTCGTAGACGTGGCTTTCCAGACCCACGATCAGATGACCGAAGCCCAGCCGAGCCGTTGCCCGAATCTCGCGGACTTCTTCGATCTTGGCCAGTTCGTCTTCGATGATCTGGATCACCTGGCGTTCGACCTCGCTCGGGTTGGGCGCCGGGCCACTGCACCACGACTCTGGGCATAGCGATACGGAAAGAATGGGTCTTCCTGACGATCCATTCCGTGACCAGCTGGCCAGACCGCGCACGGTCGAGAGCAGCACCACCACGGTCAGGACCAGGGGGCGCCGCTCGAGCGCGGCGTTGATCCATCAGTTTGACAGCTTCGTTCACCACCCGAACCAGGTCGTCATGCAACAGCCGACCGTGCCCGGCGATGACAATCAGATCACCTTCGGCGAGATTGCCTTCGACTTCGATCCATCCGCCCTGCATCCGCCCGAGTCGAACATTCACGGCCAGGGCACGATTGTTCTCGACCCGAAAGATGCGGGCAAGACCCGCGCTGGACTGGACGATGGCCGCCATAGCGGTACGCCAAGCACGTCGACCGAATCCAGCGGCAGGGTCGACATCGACCGCCTGACCCGAGCGAAGCTGCTCGTTAGCGACCGAGTCGACGCTGATTACGATCTCGACCGTTTGCCCCGGTCGGCTCGCGCTGATCTCCCGATCACTCCGTCGTACTGGCCGGCGCCCTCGTCGTCGATGCGGCGGACCGGGCGATCGCCCGGTTCGCCGAGCGCTGCGCGGCTGACGGGCAGGCGAACGACCGCTTCGAGCCCGTCCGCATGCCCACCAAAGCCAGCACGCTTTGGCCGGCCGAAACAAACTGGCCGGGCTCGGCCATCAGTCCAGCGACAATGCCCGCGAACGGTGCTCGCAGCATGGCTTCATCCAGTTGTTCTCGTGCCTCCTCCAGGGCGGCTTCGGCCTGTTTGAGCGCCTCATCGGCGGCATCGCGCCGGGCAACGATGCGTTCCAGCTCTTCGGTTGGCACCAGATTGCGCTGATGCAGATCGCGCAGGCGCACGACTTCGCGCTCCACCTGATCAAGATTGAACCGGGCTTCGCGGGCTTGAGCGGCGGCCGCATCGGCGCCGGGCATCAGGGTCGGGTTGTGCAGAACGGCAAGAATCTCGTCGGCCACTACTGCCTGGCCCAATTCAACGCGCCGCTCGGCCAGTCGACCGGAATGCAGAAAGGCCAGATCACTGCGCTCGCGTGCGCGCAGCACGCTGGGCAAGCGCACGACCGGGGGGTCGCTGCTGATCCTGGCTGCGATGACTTGAACCGGATGCGCGGCGGTGCCTTCGGCCGGTGCGGGCAGCGCTTCGCTGTTGGCGTAAAGGCTGGGGCGCAGCACAAGAATGGCCACAACAATCAGCACAAGCGGCCAGATCCAGGCCGGTAGATTGGTCGACCGGTCAATTGTTGAGCTGAGCAGTGATGGGCTTTTGCGTTTGGAGCTTTTCATGGGCGGAGAATCCTGGGGTAGTCAGGAGGAACTTGGACGAGGCAGCAGGCCTTTCATGTAGATTGCAGGAAATCATCAAGAAACTCCTGGTCGTTTCCGATCCCCGGCCAGTGACCATGATGGGTTTCCGTGGCTTGGAACCACTGCGTGCAGACCAGGATGAGAACATGGTGACCACGTGCACCGGGTTGACGTCGTCGCGGAAGATGCCGGCGTCCTGGGCCTGCTGGACACGCTGCGCGCCGAGCCGGACCAGTTCGGCATCCATTTCGCCGCAGGTCGCATCACCTTCCATGTGGGTCCAGGCCAAGCAGGCGGACGACCTGCGGATTGTCCTGCAGAAATCCGAAGTAGTTGACGACCCCGTCGCGAAGCAGTGTCGGTCGACCAGGTCTCTGGCCTGGTCAAGTCGTCACGCTGGTCGGCGGTGTACTGACCCAGGGCCAGTTCCTTGGCCGCGTCCCAGAGCGCTGTCCTTGGAGCCGAAGTGGTGATGGATCAGGCTCTTGGTGACGCCGCTTTCCAGCGCAATCTCACGCATCGAAACGTCGGCAAAGCCATGCTCGACGAACAGGTCGAACGCCGCACTCATGATCTGCGTTCGATCGGAATCTCGGGTTACAGGGTCTGTCATGGGCGCAGTCTACAACTAACTGGTCGACCGGTCAATTGATTCGCAATCGAAAATTCGCGGCTTACGGCACATTGGGCAACATCAGGTGCATTCGCTATACTCAGCTGACCTAGCGACGGAGCAAGGGGCCTGATGAACATCATTTCCTGGGATGAATTCCGACGTCAGCAGCAGGGCGAGTATCAACTCACCATCACCCCCGATGAACTGCGGCTCGGCGATTTCGTGTCTCGAGTTGAAGGGCTCGAGGAATCCACCACCTTTCCTCCGCAGGGCATGCGGATCGATTCTTTCCAGGGCAAGAAGTGGTTCAAGGATCACTGCCGGCGGGTGGTCATTGATCTTGAGCGCTGTCTGAATCGGCGCGCCGACGAAACTCAGGCTACCTTGTCGACTGCCGGTTCGCTTCCACCACTGCCCAACGCCATCAATGCCTTGCGCAACAGCAAGATCACCGCGCGCGGCATGGTCGAGGCCTGGCAGATCTATCGTCGACTCAGTCTGGTCGCCCAGGCCCAGATTCTCAGCTTTCATCGCCATGGTCATATTGACGTCGCTGATGCCAATGACGCGGTCGAGGAGCTGGTCGAGGCCGTTCCCGACCATTTGTCTGAATTGCTCTGGCTGGCTCGAATCAAGGAAACCAGTCGCTATCCCTTCCAGCATGGACTGAACACCGCCCTGTATGCGGCAGGCTTCGCCCATGCGGCGCGCTGGCCGGAAAAGGTCAGAACTGCGGTGACGCTGAGCGCCCTGGTCCATGACCTCGGCATGATGCGGGTCAGCCTGCAGGTGATTCGGAAGACAGGCCCACTGTCGGACGCCGAGCGCGAGCACGTGCAGCTCCATACGCGACTGGGGCACGAACTGCTGGCCCAGAATGACGGGCTGCCGGACACCGTGGCCCGCGTTGCCCTGTGCCACCACGAGCAGCCGGATGGCAAGGGTTATCCGGACGGCCTGACCCTCAAGGGCATTCCCGCGATGGCTCGCTTGATCGGCATCATCAGCGCCTACGACGCGATGATGACCACGCGCTTTCATCGCAAGGCCATGTCACACCAACAGGCCATGGGTGAGCTGTGGAAACTGCGCGGACGTCAGTTCGACGAGCAGCTGGCCGATGGGTTTTCGAAATTCCTGGGCTGGGCGCCGCCGGGCACCCTGATGCGCCTGGGTGACGGTCGAGTCGCGGTCGCCTTGCACACGCGGGAAGGCGAAAACCGGCCGGTTGTACGCTTGCTGCACAAGCGGGGCGAGGGCATCGAGTTCGGCGTAGAGCTTGATCTGGCCGATAGCGCGGCGGCTGCCAGTATCGAGGGCAAACGAGAAACACTGCTGCC
The DNA here is from genome assembly GCA_942491245.1 of uncultured Pseudomonadota bacterium. Classification (GTDB taxonomy): domain Bacteria; phylum Pseudomonadota; class Gammaproteobacteria; order Xanthomonadales; family Wenzhouxiangellaceae; genus Wenzhouxiangella. The sequence continues at coordinate 13,863 of CALNZT010000011.1, read as the reverse complement.
GGATGGAACATCGGGCATCAAGCATCGCGACCTGACTCGCCTGCTTCCGAAAGCCCTTGTGGCTGGTCACGCTGGAGCGGCCGACGAGTCGGAACCGGCCCAGGCTCGCAGGGAGCGCCGAACCCGGCCGAGAATCGATGCACCCAAGGGTACTCGGATACTGGTTGTTGATGATGCTTTGACGATTCGAGAAACGCTGCGTCACATGCTCTCTCAGGGTGGCTATCAGGTGTCGGTGGCTGAAACCGGTGAGCAGGGACTGGCAATGGCTGAATCCGAGCAGCCGGATCTGATCTTTCTCGATATCGTCTTGCCGGATCTGAGCGGATTCCGCGCCCTGCGCCGTCTGCGTTCGAAAGCGTCAACTCAGGAGTTGCCGGTGATCATGATCAGCGGCAATTCAGGCGCGATCGAAAAGTTCTTCCTGCAGCGCGTGGGCGCCGATGATTTTATCGGCAAGCCGTTCGGTCGCTTCGAGGTGTTCAGCGCGATCGAACGCTTGATCCGCGCCGGCGCCCTGGCCCAACGTCGTGCGAGTTGAGTGAGTTCCGCTTTTGCCGTACGGAATCCTCCAACGTTGAAATCAGCGCTGCTGGCGTTGTCTTGAACCCCCGCATCGCTTGGGTATACTCGGCCGAGGCGGGGGCTTTGAGGCAAATTCAGTGAAGATCATTCCTTGGGATGAATTCCGACGACAGCAGCAGGGGGAATACCTGCTGACCATAACGCCCGACCAGCTGCGTCTGGGTGATTTTGTCTACCGTATCGAAGCCCTGACGCCACCGATAGACTTCCCCAAAAGCGGTATTCGCGTCGAGACCTTCGAGCACAAGAAGTGGTTCGAAACGCGCTGTCGGCGAGTCGTCATTGATCTTGAAGCGTGTACCAATCGGCGCGTGGAGGGCACCGAGGCGGCGCTGACGATTGGCGCCCTGCCCAAACTCCCCAGCACGCTGGACGCTCTGCGGCGAAACGCCATCACACCCCATCGTCTGGTCGCCGCCTGGGGGGTCTACCGTCGTCTAAGTCTGGTCGCACAGGCCCAGATCCTCAGTTTTCACCGGCACGGCCAGATTGATGTCACCGACGCCGATGAGGCCATCGATGAACTGGTATCCCAGAGGCCTCAGCATCTGGCCGCCCTGTACTGGCTTGCGCGGATCAAGGAGCGCAGTCGCTACCCCTTTCAGCACGGGGTCAATTCGGCGATTCTGGCGGTCGGATTCGCCGCCGCTGCCGGCTGGGAAAAAGGGGTTTGCAAAGCGGTTGCGCTCAGCGCTCTGATTCATGATCTGGGCATGATGCGGGTCAGTCTGGACGTCCTGCGCAAGGATCGACGACTGTCGACGGCGGAGCGCGAGCACGTGCAACTGCATACCCGCCTGGGACATGAATTGCTGGCCCAGAATTCCGGCTTGCCGGATGCCGTGGTCAACGTCGCGCTTTGCCACCATGAGCGCCCGGACGGCAAAGGGTATCCGGAAGGCTTGACCCTGCGCGGAATACCTGCGATGGCGCGACTGGTCGCCATCATCAGCGCCTATGACGCGATGACCAGTCCGCGCGTTCATCGCGGAGCTCTGACCCATCAGCAGGCTATGGGCGAACTGTGGAAGATGCGAGGAAAGCAGTTCGACGAGTCCCTGGCCGAGGCCTTTGCCAGTTTCATGGGGTGGGCGCCGCCGGGCGTTCTGATGCGCCTGCCGGATGGCCGTCTGGCGGTTTCGGTGCATACGCTAAAGGGCTCAACGCGTCCTATCGTGCAGGTCATTCAACGACGCGGGGAGGGGATTGAATTCGGTGCCGCCATCGATCTGGCGGTTGAGTCGCAGGCCGCGGCTGATCGCGGAATGCTGTTGCCGGACGCGATGGCCGGAATCGGGCACCGCGAACTCGGAAACTGCCCGAAGCGCTGCCGAACCTCCAAGGTCCAGACCGTGCCGGTGCTTAAAGCCGAAGTCGATCCACCGGCCAAAGAGCGGCGAACGCGCCCGCGGGTCAATGCGCCCCGCGGCACACGCATTCTGATCGTCGATGATTCGCGCACTGTCAGACTCTCCCTGCAGAACATGCTGGCCCAGAACGACTACCGTCTGACCGAGGCCGAGACGGCGAAGGATGGGCTGGGAATCGCTGAAGATCAACGCCCGCATCTGATCTTCCTCGATATCATCCTGCCGGATATGAGCGGCTTCAGAGCGTTGCGCAAGATTCGGTCTTCAGCAAAGTCCCGCGATATCCCCGTGATCATGATCAGCGGCAACTCCGGAGCGGCGGAAAGGTTCTTCCTGCAGCGCGTCGGCGCAGACGATTTCATTCAAAAGCCGTTCGGTCGTTTTGAAGTGTTCAGTGCGCTTGAGCGTCTGATTCGCGCCGGCGCTCTCAACGCCCGCGTAGGCGACTAGGCCAGTTCTCGCTCACGTTCTCGCCGCTGCTGGGGCACTCAACGCATCCAGTTCAACGGGGCCTGCTGCTGTTCGTCAAGCTGCTCGCGCAGCTGCTGGATGACCTGTTCCCAATGGCGTCCGTCATCGAACCAGGGAAACGCCCTGGGAAACGCCGAGGTCATGCCAGCGCCTGGCCAGCCAGGCCTGGTAATGCAGCATCCGCAGCGAGCGCAGCGGCTCGATCAGGTTGAGTTCGGCGCCATTGAAGTCCTGGAAGCGCGTGTACTCCTCGAGCAGCCAGTTCAACTGCTGCTCTCGATCGTGGCGCTCGCCCGAGATCAGCATCCATAGATCCTGAATCGCCGGCCCGCTCAGGCAATCGTCAAGGTCGACGAAGTGAGCCTGATCGTCGCGCCAGAGGATGTTGCCCGGATGGCAGTCGCCGTGCAGTCGAATGGGCTGAAAGTCTCCGGCGCGCGCCCAGGCCGCATCAATCGCTTCGAGCAGATGGTCGGCGAGCGTGGCAAAGGAGGTTTCCAGGTGCATCGGGATCCAGCCGCCGTCAAGCAGTGCCGTGACGGACTTCTGCCCGAGGTGCTCGCGGGTCAAGGTCGGCCTGAACTCGAACTGCCCTGCAGCTCCGACCGCGTGCATTCGACCCAGGGCGCGGCCGAGTACGCGCAATGTCGGTTCATGCGCCAGCTCTGGCGCGTGGCCGCCGCGGCGTGGAAACAGGGCAAAGCGGAACCCGTGGTCTTCGAACAGGGTCTGGCCGTCTATGGCCATCGGCGGGACAACCGAAAGCCCGGCGTCCTCCAGCTCTTTGGTAAAGCGGTGCTCTTCCAGGATGGCCTCGTTGCTCCAGCGCCCGGGTCGGTAGAATTTGGCAATGATCGGGGCCTGATCTTCCAGCCCGATCTGCCAGACCCGGTTCTCGTAGCTGTTGAGGGCCAGCAGCCGTGAGTCCGAGACCAGGCCCAGACCATCGATCAGGTCGCAAATCAGGTCGGGACTGAGCCCGGCGAATGGCGGATTCAGGTCATCGTCGTCATGCGGGTCTCGCGAGTCATGGGCCATTTGGCGTATGATCATTTCCTGGTTGGATGGGCAGTCAGCATTGACTGAAAGGTACGCAGGCGTGAATTGTGACACGTTCGGTCGAACACCACCGCTGTATGGCATGGTGCTGGCGACGATGCTGTCCGTTTCGCTGCCTGGGTTTGCCCAGGATGCGGATTCTGATCCTGATTCAGAATATGCCGAGGATGCCAGGCCAGCCGAGCGGGCCGAACTGATCGAGCGGTCCTGCCGCGACGAAGAAGACCGTCCACAGAGCTGGCTTGATCGCACCCATTCCTACTTCAACCGGCAGCTGTGTGAGCCCGCCGCCTGGTTCGATGGCTTTTTCGGTGATCCAAGAACCTTCGAAGAGACTCCGGTTGGTACCTTCTTTCGCCTGCGTAATTCTCTGCAGTGGGACCAGCGCAATGGCTGGAGCGCGGGTGTTCGAGTACGAGCCAGTATCCAGCTTCCCCGGGCGTCTGAACGCCTGCGCCTGCTGATCACCAGCGATGATGATCTGTCCGGTAATTTCGAGCAGCGCCCCGGTGTTGATGACGATGAAGATCAGACCCGGCTGGGTCTGCGCTTCATTGCCAGCGAGAGCGCGCGCTCGCAACTTGATGTCGATGGAACGATCCGGGTCGCCAGCGGTGGATTGAATCCTCGACTTCGTGGTCGCTATCGCTACGTCAAGGGTCTTTCCGCCAGCACGCTGGCTCGGGCAACCCAATCGGTATTCTGGGAGCGGGTCGAGGGTTTCGGCACGACCTCCCGCCTGGATTGGGAGTGGCTGCCAAATCGCGATCAACTGTTACGTCTGAGCGGCGAAGGCACCTACTCCGAGGCATCGGATGGCGTGGACTGGCGCGCTTCCATTACCGGATTCCAACAGCTATCCCCCAAGACTGCCTTGCGAGCCGAAGCCGGAATGTTTGGCTACACCCGGCCGTCGTTCGAGGTCGAAGAGTATTTCCTGGCGCTGCGCTATCGACGCCAGTTTCTCCGGCCCTGGTTGTTTTACGAGCTCCAGCCCGAGCATGCCTGGCCACTGGAATCCATCGGCGGCGAGCGGCGCTCGGACTGGCGCTTCCCGATTCACGATTGAAATCCAGTTCGAAAATGAACAATCGCGTCAGCGTCGACTGAAGAACTATCTGGGTGATGACGAGGCCATGGAAGACTGGGGCGATGAAATGCCCATTCCGGTGGACGCGCCCGGGCGTCGGGTAGACGATCCGGTGTTCAAAGAGGACGATGAGCCCTCCGATAATGACGGCGGTGGGGGCTGAGACGCGGTCAAGCATCGATTCGTGCTGATCAGGGCAGTGGCAGTACGCGCTGGCCGGTGGTGATAAAGCGGCGCTGCCACGGGAAGTTCACGTTATCCATCAAGCCTGTGAAGCGGCCGAAGGCAGGTAGCACCAGGTGCTCCTGGCCGGGATCTGAATGCAGGAGAAAGGCCGGCAGCATCAGCTGCTCGCGCCGGGTCTTCAGGCGGGCGCCAGGGTGCAGATGGCCCGATAGACCGGGCTGAGCAATGCCCCGTCGCCACTCATGCATCAGGGCCAGCCCCTCAACATCCAGACGCTCGGGATGGCCGTTGATCTGCCACTGATGCAGCCATAGCTCAAGCTCGCGATCGTGATTTCCGAGCACCAGATCCATCTCGATGTCGGCGTGTTCGGCGCGCCATTGGCCGATCAGGTCGGGCCAGTCGTCTTCAATCTGGGGTGGTGCATGGACCCAGTCACCCAGAATGACCAGGCGCTCGGCTTCGGTTTCTTCGATCAGCTGGTCCAGTCGGTCCAGGTCGTGCTGCAGCACGCCGGCCGGCACGGCCAGTCCCTGACGTCGGAACACCTGGTCCTTGCCCAGATGCACGTCAGCAACCAGCAGCGTGCTCTGGTCGGGCCACCACACCGCACGATCGGGCAACAGTTCCAGCGCATGCGGCCCCAGCGCGATCTTCATCGTGCCGGCTCCAGCGTGGCCAGCATCCGTTCCACCCGCTGTTCGAAGTCTTCGCTGGAGATGCGTGAGCGCAGTCGATCGGCCCACAGCGGAAAGGCCAGCGGCGTGAGACGCCCCGGCTGGCGCAGCATCAGGGTCTGCGAGCGGGTGCGCGGCGTGGCCCTGCTGGCCGGCAGCGTCCGTGCGGACCAGGTACAGTTCGCCGTCGAGGGTGGAGCCCGTGTTCTGGCTGTACGAAGATGCCGTCGCGCGTCGGCGACGGCACCCGGCTCGAGCGGATTCTCCACGTCGGCGGCGACGATCAGGTCACGCGTGCCGGCCACGGTGCTGATTTCGAGCGCGTTGGCATCCGGGATAACGCGTGCCGGCCAGCGTCTGCAGTGGCAGGCGGACGACTTGGGCGATCTTCGGCACTGCTCGATAGGGCTCGAGCAGCCCGACGAAAGCGGACGCGAGCGGCTTCTCCTGCGACTGCCGCCGCACCGCTGACCCGCGGAATCCACACCTCTTCCGTCGATTCGTAGAGCCCGGCAATGGCCCACGCTTCGGCCGTGTGCCGCCCCCGTCGTCAGATCCGTGTATGCGGACATCCGCTTTTGCCGGCAGGTAGCCGTATCGATCGTCAATCTGCCAATCGACGTACCAGCCGCGGCGGTTTTTCGCGTTAGCGTCATCTGCGAAGTTACGCATAATCGCCCCGTGCCCGTACTCGGGCACGGCGTGAAGCGTCAGGCCATAGGCGTTCATCTCGCCGAAATGCAGGTAGAACTTGGCGTGATCCTTGCCACCGACGACCCGGAACAGATCGACAACGTAGAAATCCTCGTCGTCCAGGTCGACCAAGACGACCGACTTCTCGAACTGCTCGCCGCCGATGATTTCTGGTGCCGATGCGCGGACCCGCGGGCGTCGGCCGGCTGCAGAGCGTGGTCTTGCCAGCCGCCGCGCGTTGGCCCTTGCCGTCGACGACCACCGTGTTGTGGGCAGCCGGAATCACGTACCAGCGGAACCGCGGGCCGCTCCAGCCGTCGTACTGCACCGGGGGATAGCCGAAGTCGGGCAGCAGGTCGGGGCCACGGGCAAACAGTCCGGATTCATCCCGTCCTGGGCACGTGGCCGCACCGGCATCGTAGTCGAGCCAGACGGCCCGGGCAGCCTCGCCATAGGCCGGACCGGAGGACAGCAATGTGCCAATTCTTCTTGTCGACGCTCATGATGTAGCTGGCAGCTTGCCTTCGCGTGGACCAGCACCGTCGACCGCCCGCTGGCTGGGTCGGCCGCCAGAAGATCGTACGGCGGCCTTCCGTGGCGTTGTCGTTGGCATGGTAGAGCACCTGCACGAAGGCCGGATCCCCGGTCGCCTCGTAGAGCTGCCACGGAACGTGAAGGCAGACGGTTCGAGTAGGCCGGGACGGTCATCGAGCCGAGCAACCGGCCGGCAGCGTGCCCCGTACCTTCGCGGGTAGTACCGACAGGCACCAGGTGTCGATGTGGAAGCGGTACGTCTGCTGGAGTTCGCAGGCGCGCATGCCGGTAAATCGGGCAGGAGCTGGCGGTCGATTCCGGAGTGAACCGCCCCAGGATCTTGGCCAGTGTCCGTGGTCAATCGTCGTGTAGCCGGCCAAACCCTTTTCGCCGGTCATGCCATCGACCGCGGTTGCCCGTTCGACCAGCGGCGGCGAGCAGGTGACTTCGGCCCGTTGCCGGGCTACCGGTCTTGATGCGGTGATCGCCCTGGATCACCTTGGGTAGTTCGATTCGATCTTGGGCCGGTGGTCGAGTGTGTCTTCGAGGATCCGATGCTCGATGTTGCGGCACGAATCTCCACGCCGAGGTTCTCTTCTGATTGTCCAAGCCATACTGCCGGGCCTTCTGCGAAAGGAACGCGACCAGTTGTACATGTGGCGGATCGATTCGAAAACCTGGTCGTACGCCAGAGCGATCTCGCGGACCTTCGCATGAGCGTCGTGCCAGGTCGAAACGTAGCCGCGATGGCCCCGGTTTTCATAGAGGATCGCCTGCTTGCCGAAGTCGGAGTCGAGGGTGAATCGGCGACCAGGTCGAGCAGGATACCGGCCTTGCGGGCATAGACCGGCTTGCCGGTGACGACGTGGGCGGCGGCCAGGTTCGTGATGCCAGCAACCACCGCCTGCTTCCATTGGCCGTAGATCGAGTACTTGTGATGAACCCGCCAGCAGCCTTGGTTCCCTCCACGTAGCGCGCGTCGTCGACGCCAAACCGGCGGAGCGGATCGTCGGCGCCGGCGTGGGCCAGAGCAGGACACGGTCGGCGCACGATCGGCAGATGCCGTGCTCGTCGAGCCGCTGCGGTAGAAGCCGAGAAAATCGTTCTTGGGAAAGACCTCTTGGCAATGCGGGCACTCGACCTTCCAAGGTCCGGCGGAGGGCGATCCGCCAGTACATGGGCACGCCCTCTCCAGCGCAGAGCGGGCAATGCCCGCTCGACCAGACCATCCACGACCGGGTGATGGTGTGGCCGAACATCAGTTCCCACAGCTGGTCGTCGCGTTCGAGCCAGGGTTCGGCGGCCTGCACGAGACGCCGCTGGATCGCCGCCGCCCAAGCGTGTTGGCGGCGTTCGCCCGGGCGTTCTTGACGAGGCTGCCCGGATAGAACGCGCTGGCCTGCTTGGGCGCTGCGGCGGCCTGGCCAGCAGCGGTCGACAGGAGCCACCAGAGGACGAGCGGCAGAAAGCGGTGGGCAATCATCCACCGGGCGTTCAATTCGTCATGCATTGGCAGCGGCCTGCGGAGGATTGTCCTGGACGTTGAGCAGTTCGCGCATCGACGCCATCAGCGTGTCTTCTACCTCGGGGGCAACGCGCGAAACGAATCCGGTCTCATAGCCACCCTGACTGTAGGCAACCTGCATGGCGATGTACCCGGGCCCCAGATCGCCGTACGCCGCCATGCAGACGAAATCGTTCGGCCGCATGTCTTGCGCTTCCCGCAGGTGCGGTAACCGATGCACAGCTCGCTGAGCATGTCCGGCGTGCACCGGGCCGGCTGCAGGCAGCCCAACTCCAGCTGCCGGCCCGACTGCGCCACGGCCGGCCAGGCCCAGCTCACGGGCGGCGAAAACGCGCGCGTCTTGCCGCTGGACGTCGCAAGTTGAGCACCGGGCCGTCGCCTCGACCAATACTGGCGGACCAGCAAGCGGACCCGGGCAGCGGATGTCGCCGCGGTGATCGGCAGACGCTGCATCGTGTCCCAGGCGGAACGCATTCCTGTTCGAGCCGCGCCCGCGGGATCCGGGCGTTCTCCAGCGAACCGTCGTTGTATTGCCGGCCGATGTCCCCACCGGCACCGTTGAAATGAATGTGCGCGACCTCGAACAGCACCTTCCAGCCGCCCGCCGCCAACCGGGAGATGCGCGCCGCCCGCGCCCATGTAGTAGCTCTGCGGATGCGTCGCGTAGTAGGTCAACGACGCCGCGGCCGATCCCGTCCCAGAGAAACTGATCCCAGCCGCACGAACGGTCGATCGTACCCTCATTGCGGCGATCGCCCGCGGCTCCCGGCGGCGGCTTCATGCGACGCATGACACTTGCCGTCGGGCCGAGAATCCGCCGATTGGAGGCTACTTTCGCCACCTTTCCCTTGCCGTAGCCGAGGTGCGTCACCGGCCGCGGCGCGGCAGGCCGCGGCGGCCTTGCTGACCCGCGCGGGCGTTCGCCAGCGCCGGGCGAACGGCATGTCGTAGACATCGCCGCCAAGTCCATGCCGCGGCGCCGGGGCTTCTTCCGTGGAATAGTCGATACCCGGCGCGTCGTGCTGATGGACCGTGTGCGAATGACGCGGCAGAAGTCCCCGGCTTTGGCCAAGGCTTCGCACCAGACCGTATGCGGCGGTGCCGATGCCCGCCCAGTCGAGCATACAGAACGATCAGAAGCAAGAAGAATAATCCCGCGCGGTTAACGGACTGACAATCGCCGCCGCGGCGCGCATTGCCATGGCACGATGCCTGCCCAGCGGTGAACAGCAATCGGCTTGAAATGTGGCGGAAGTACGCGGCGACCGGCAGGGCGCCCGCAGCCAGCACCGCCGACGCCGAGCCGCCCAGGGCGAGGGCCGCGAGAAAGCCACGTCGTTTCATCGGAAGACTCCCAGCGCGGCGAACCCGACCGGGTCCGACGGTCTCTCTGCCCGGGCGACGCCGACCCAATTCTAGTCACATCGGACCGGGCGTCTAAAGCGGGCGGAGTGAGATCGGCCCTTCGCCAACGGCCAGAAACCGCCGGCCGGCCGAAGCTGTGGCATAATAGACGGGGGCTCGGACAGGAAGAAGGTAGGCACATTGCCCATTTTACCCCCCAGAGAGTTAAATCGAAGAATTTTAAAAGATTGACCCTAACAATTTCCTGGATCGATGATAAGTGTGCACTCGCGAGTCGGGTTGTTGCGAAATACAGCCATAGACGGTTACGAGGAAAGCTAATGCCGGCCCAAATGTGTGAGAGAAATATGAAAGGGTGCTAGGGTTCTTTTTTGTGGGTCGTTTGGGGGACGGCCTGGGCTCGTTGAGAGTCCTAGCACCTTTTTTTGTGGTCTGTTCACTGGGAGTGGGAAGCTTCGGCGTCGGCGGGTCATCGGAAATCGGGAAAGGTGCGGGGGATCTCTCGCGCGCCCGCCAGGCAGCGGCCGGGCAGGTGAGAGGGTCTCAGCACCTTTTTTTTTCGGCTTTCGTGAACCGCAGAAGGAGAACCTGAGATGAGAGAGAGACTGAGTCTGGCGATGGTCGCCATGGTATGTGTAGCCCCTCGTTGCCGTACCTACATCCGCTTCGGTTGCGACGAGTGTGTTCTTTTCAGAAGTCGGGGCCGTTGGTGGCGGCGGGGTCGTCGGCAACCCGCTCGTTGAACTCGAGGTCGGCGACCCGCTTACGCTCTACCTCTGGTCGACTGCCGATCAAAAATATGACATGAGCATCGGCACGAACATCCGCTCCACCACGCCGGGTGTCGTTGCCCTGGCCGGCAGCGAGGTCTACAACCCCGAGCTCTTGAGCGAGGCCCTCGGTGGAGCACCGGCTGATGTGTTCCGTTGGCAAGAACGTTGGCGTCGGCGTTGACGCGGACAACATTCTGCAGATGAACGCCATGAAGGTGGACGAAGGCACGGGCATCTCGCTGGAAAACGATGGCACGCAAGGCCTGTTCAAGCTCCTTGATCCGCTGTGGGACATGGCTGCCGGGGCACGTTCCTGATCGGAGAGGTGAGCCTCGACGCCGTCGCGCCGGGCATGACGATGCTGACCATCGACCAGGCAGACACCGCACTGTTCGTGGACAATAATGAGAATATCATGCCCGATTTCGGCACCGCTGAAATCAACGTCGTTCCCGAACCGTCCAGCATCGGCCTGGTCGTCCTCGGCCTGATCGCTCTGGCTGCCTATCGTAAAAGCGGCGCAGAACGCGCTTCTAGCTTAAGCGGTTGTACGGAAGATCTACGAAGGCCCTCGGTAAAAACACCGGGGGCCTTCTTATTTGGGTTGGCCCGCCGTGCCCGTTCGGCGCCGGCCACGTGGCCCAGTCTCTGCTCCGAGACGCGGACATGTACGGGGTGCGGTCCTCCTAAGCTGATTGGCACTGCTGGACAAGCCAGCAGTGGCACTCGAGGTCTTTGCCTTGCCAAGACACTATCCCCTCGGCTCATCCTCTAAATAGCTTTTCGCGATTCCGGGAACATCAAGCTCCGCCGCCACCCTACGGGAGGCGGCTCCAAGGTGAGGGAAAGTTCCCAGGATCACGCAAGATCATTTAGTCTCAGGCGGGCCAGATCGTAAAAGATCTCGGCAGCGGTGTCGAGCTGGTCGAGGTCGAGCCATTCGTCGGCAGTGTGCGCCTGGTCGACCGGGCCTGTTCCAAAGACACCGTCGGCAGACCGGCGGCCGAAAAAGACGGCCGCGTCCCGGTAGCATAAGGGACCGCCACCGACTTGCATTGCGGGTAGTGGCGACGTCGATCCCAGTCAGCCGTGCCGCCAGGGGGCCATTGTTTTGGTCCGACAGGCCCCGGGCAGCTCGCCGGCGGCTCGTAGTTCGAGGCGGCCATCGCCGGCCGCGTGTTCGTCAAATAGGCGCAAGCGCTCGGTGGCCTCGTCGGGAACCTCATCCGGGCAATGTTCGTAGTCGATCTGAATGGTCGCCCGATCCGGCACCGTATTGACAGTACTCGAGCCGAACCTTTTCGGTGATTGTGCCAACCGACAGCGACGGACGACCGCCGCGGATGTTCTTCCGAAGCGGGAATGACTTCACGCTGGTATCGTTCCAGGGCGGTGACGACGCGGGCCATGCGGTAGATGGCGTTCGTCCCCAGCTGGGGCAGGCAACTGTGGGCAGCGCGGGACCAGCCGCGTGGCACTGCCATCGAACGTAACCCTTGTGGGCGACAACAATAATCTCCAGGCCAGTCGGTTCCGCGACGAGAGGCGCGTCGGGAGGCCGAACCAACAGCGATTGGCTGCCGGGTGTCCAGAGTCGCACAGTGCCGGGCGCCCGGAGAACCCGAACTCCTCATTCACGGTGCAGGCCAGGACAATGGTCGGTCGGCCCGCGGGCCGTTCGTCGAGCAGCCGTTCCACGGCGGCCAGCATCGCGGCCATGCCGCCTTTGACGTCGCACGCGCCGCGGCCGTAGATCCGCCGCTGCCGGATGTCGGGCCGGAACGGGTCAACGGTCATCCCGTCGACCCGGAACGGTATCCTGCAGATTGCACCTCCCAGAGCAACATCCATATACCGCCCTGGTCGGGCGGCGGATCGTCCTCGAACCGGGCGAGGATGTTGTCGCCGCGGCATACCGGTTGCCGCTGCCAGGGAACGCCCAGGCGGCTCGAACTGGGCCTGCAGGTGGTCGGTCAGGCGGCTTTCGTACAGGACCGGCCCGGCCATCGCCCGGCCCATCGGATTGACGCTGGGTATGGCAATCAAGGCACCGAGAATCTCAACCGGTTGCCGCACGGCGGGTGTCTCCGAAAGTATTTCCTACGTTCCGCCGTGGCAGCGCGAACGGACATCAACCCGGAAAGAGCCGCTTCCAGGGCAGCTTCCGCCCCGATCTGCCGGGCGATGGCCTTCAACGTGCGATCCTGACCGTCGCTGGCGTCGTGCGTGTGCGGCCTCTCTGCCAGGTCGGCCTTGGGGCTGGGTTTGAATGAGGCCAGCAGGCGGACGAGTTCGGGGGTTGGACGTAGCTCCGCGACGTGACCGGTCCGCGTGTTGTGCAGGCGCACGACAATCTGCTCGCTTAAAACCGCCCGCAGATTGCGTTTGCCCATGGTGGCCCCCGTGGCGACCTGCAGGCCGTCGAGGAAGCAGGAGCGGGCGGCCCGCCGAAGGGGCCCTCTGCGGTCACGTCGACGTCGAAGTGCTCCACGGGCGCCCATTACCCGTCGCGTCGGCCATACCCGCTGCGGACGCCGGAGCTATCGCCCACGGTCCGAGGTGACCGTGGAACTGGGCCGCGTAGGCCAGCCAGGGCGGATCCGCAGCATCTGGATGATAGTGCGGCGGGGGGCAGGTCGTTACCTGGATCCGCAGCACCGCAGCTGACGACGGACGCCAGCAGGAAGAGCATGCGCGCGGTATGGTGCATCGTACGGTCTCTCCTTCTCACGTGGGCCTTCCAACTAGAATTGGAGCGTACCCCGGCTGGCTTGTCCAACCGTTCGCCGGCAAGCCCCGCCTTGGCACCGGCCTGCGTCCATCGAGATTGGATATGGCAGGCGTTGCCTCACCGCGGCACCGGTCCCGGTTCGTCACCGCCGATCGTTCCCAGGCCGGCAAACAGTTCGACGTCGATTTCTGGCGCGAGCGACCACACTGATCCGTCGCAGAGCAGGAAGTTGATCCCACCGGGGTGCCGACTACCCCAGCCGCTGCCGGCAGGGGGGAGACTCCGTCCGTTGCCCCCGCGCATCGGCAACGGTCGTTGTACCGAACAACGTCCGCGCCCTGGGGGTCGTCGAAGACAGACTGTAAAACGCGTACGAAGACCGGCCCACAGGGTCCGGAATTGCAGACTCGTTCTCCGGTGGTCGATTCGCCGACCATTAGGGTGTTGGACAGGCCGTCCCGAACGTCGGCAATGCGTTCCTCGCGGAAGTCCAGGGTGCCGACCATGTGCAACGGTCCCCGCCAGTGCCTCGGATACATCGCATCAAGACTCCAATCGAGATAGGTGGTGCCCGTCGCTGTAGCCGGATACTCCGCGGTACGAACCCGGCATGTACGGTACGTTCAGTCCCCAGGCGGAGCCGGGGCCTAAGGCCGGCTTTACCCGGTCAACTCCTGGCAGCGGAGGTCGGCCGGGCACACGTACTGCGGCACGGACGTCTCCGGAAGCCCGCACTCTGGGAGCTTCGTTGCAGGAATCGCGGTCGTACGTATCATACAGCGGCTTCTGCTCCATATAGGGCAA